>NZ_CP128233.1:2621551-3284569 GCF_030344915.1 Neopusillimonas aromaticivorans
ATACCTGTATGGATGCGTTTATCTTCCGCTGGGTCTGGAACAATGGTTCCGGGTTTAAGTTTCGGCATATTTCATAACCTCACGGCGATTGGCTTTTCGAAGGCTGATTATGCGACGGTTATTTGCCCGATCGACATACACAATGACATGAAGTCGTAATCCGATGTAGCCAATGGCAATCAGTCTGGTTTCACCATAGTTTTCACGCAGATCTTCCCAGGTGACTGCTGTTTCCCACTCGAAGGATGAGGCCAGTGATAGCTCGACCCCATGTTTTGAAAAATTACTTCGATTCTTCAATAAATCGAAAGTAATTTTCATTGGATTATTGTAGATGCAGAAATTGCGCGATTCAAGATGGCCATTGACCGGTTCCTTATGGCGGGTTGATACCGTTCAGTGTGCGGGATGAGGTGCGCTTGCACAATTCGTAAATGCTGAGCCTTGTCAAAGTTGACGACACTTGCCACCCCGGCCCGTTTGCCTTCAAACCGAATCAAGCCGCACACCACGCACGTTTTGGTGGGTAATTGTGATTTCTTGCGCATTTTCATGGGATCGATCGACCGGTTTTTAGTTCACCCAGCAATTCCGGGTTGCAGTCTATTCAGCATGCAGATTGGTGAGTTTCGAGAATGTCAGGCTGTTCTAACTTCTTCAAGTAGATCGGGGTGACGGTCCAGTAGCTTGAGCAACTTGACCAAGGCCAGCGGCGGTTTGGTTTTGCCGTTTTCATAGCGCGAAAACGCGTTGACGCCGCCGCCAAAGAGTTCGGCGGCCTGCCGCTGGTCAAGATCGAGCTTCTTGCGCACTTTGGCGATGTAGTCAGGATCGACGTAAGCGGCATTTACCTGACGTTGAAACAAACCGACCATTTCGCTGTAACGGTCACCGTCTTCACGGGTCAAGACGACCTCACTGCAAGCCGGGCAAAAGTCGCCGGTCACCGCTGGGATGGTGGTGTGTTCGCCCTTATAGGTATAGGGTATATCGCGCGTGTCGTGAATCAGTTCAGCCGCGCCGCAGCATGGGCATTTCATGGTCATAGCTCCTTGAAGGAAACGATCAACACATCATCAATGACGGTTAGTTTTACGTACACCTCATCACCGTTTGCCGTTTTGGCGCGGTACACATCCTGCCAGACGCGATGATCGGCATGGGTCGTCATGCTTTTGTAGAAGTCGGAGGATGTGAGCGCCAAGACAACGTCACACATCCCGGCCAAGTTGTTGATGCCAAGTTCACGCGCGCCATTGAATGCGCTGGCTGTAGCCTTGACATGACCGGTCTTTACCAAGGCTTTGACGACCGCCAACTTACGGTGTGGGGTGCCTTTTTCCATAAGGTTATTTTAACCTGGTAAGTTAATTTAGCAATTAGGTTAATGGTGAGGGCTTCGGCGGTTTCAGTGTGAATCTTCACAGCGGGTTGGTAATCGAGAGGACGATTTTTATACGTTTGAAATCGACTTCTTCAGACCTTCCCTAAACAAGGTGAGCAAAACGGCCAAATGGGTGCGTACTGGTTGTTTATGCGGACATATAAACAGTTATTTTGCGGTATCAAAAATCCAGCATCAATTGGCCGGTGACTGTTTGGTCCATGTCGTTTCTCGGGCCTCCTGAAGTCATGCTTGTCCCTGTTTTCGTTCCCCAACCCCTGCGCGAGGCATGCTTTTCGACAATCGCTGCCTTCGCTCCACGGACATCAGCCTGCTTGCGCAGGGCATGGACCCTTGCTTTGGCCGTCCGGATCGCAGTTTCAAGATCGACCACAGGAAAGGGAATATCCACCCCGACGGTTACGCCGCATTGTGCCTGCACGCTATCCGGCATGCGCCACGGCTCGAACAGCCAGGCGTCGGGAACGCGTCGCATCACCGGCAGCCAGCGCCGCACAAAGCGGCCGTCGGGATCATGGTCAAGGGCCTGCTTGATCGGGTTGTAGACGCGGGTGGTATTGATGCCGGTCGTGCCCGATTGCATTTGCATCTGGCTCCAGTGAATGCCGGGTTCATAATCGAGAAACTGGCGGGCCAGCCACAGACCCACGTCGCGCCAGTGCAACCAGAGCGGGTAGGCAGCGACCGACACCAGCATGGCGCGCATCCGGAAATTAAGCCACCCGGTTTCGCGCAGCATGGCCACACAGGCGTCCACCATGGGCCAACCGGTGCGACCCTGCGTCAGCGCTTCGAAATGATGCGGGTTCCACTCCGGTTCGCGCAAACCATCGTAGCCGCGATGCATGTTCTGATATTCAATGCCAGGCTCGCTTTCCATACAAGACGTGTATCAACCGGGTACGTCGTTAGCCATGAGCGATCCGTATGGGGATGGGCAGTCGCCCGATAAATCTTTGAGTATTTCAGGTTGGCCTAGCGTGTCTGATTACGCAAAGGGTATTTGCGAGGCGATAGATTCTGCGGGCATTACGGTTTATGTGGTTGACGCCAATGCAAAGCTCGACGGTTCAAGCACCAGCCCTGCTGCAGAAGTTTTGCGGGACTGTGCGTTTGAGGAGCGTGTGTATTCAACGGCCAAGTCAGAGGTTAATACGCTGCGAGACCGGATTTTGAAGGATGTGTCCGCAAGTCAACGCTTGCGTCTTGTTCGGTGATTCTGGCTTAATACATCAAGCAACCAGGAGAGTACCCCATGAATAAACTTTTGGTTGGTATTGAAATGAGCCGGTTCTTTTTGAAGCGAGCCGTGAATGCGCTGAACCAATGGTTTCGTGCGAAAAGAGCGGCGTCGGGTGTCCGGTTCATTCATCGTTTGGGGGTAGACCAGACCGGGGCTGTCGCACTGATGTTTATTGCCTCTGCCGCACTGATATTCGGTGCCAGCCTGGGTGCTATCGATCTGATACGCTACACCGATGCCAAAGCGCGGGTACAGGCGTCGCTTGACAATGCCGCCCTCGCGCTAGGGCAAATGGTTGTTACCGAAGGGGCTGGTGATTTAGAAACAGCAGCCATGTCCTATTTTGGTGCAGGTTTCCCGGCCGGGTATCTGGGCAGCAAGGTTACCGCAGAAAATATTTCAGTTGCGGTGGGTGGCGGTACGCTGACCTTGACGTTCAACGGTGAGTTGCCATTAATCAGTGCTGGTTTCCTGAAGGTGCTCGCACTTGGGCTGAATTCGATAAGCGTCGTACAGATCGCCAGCATCAGCGATGTCGAAGTCGTTTTTGCGCTGGACAAGGGTGAGCATATCAGCGGCCCGGGTAATTCAACAGGTCGTGAAGATCAGGGCAGCCACGATCTGCTTGACAGCGCTGCATCCAGGCTGGCCGAACTGCTCATGAAACCGGATGGTGTTGTAATTCCTGGCGTGTATGTCGGGCTGGTTCCATTCTCCAGTGTTGTCAATGTCGGGCCGCAAAATAATTCCAGTGCGCGCAATTGGGTGGCGCGCTGGCAACAAGAGACGTCGGGTACGGAAGGGCGAAAGCAATACAGTAATCAGGACTACACCGCATCGGTGTGGAGGGGTTGTATTGCTGAACCTCGGCCATGGCAGAGCCCCGCAGTTAGCGCCTTGACGCCACAAGCCGCTTTCCAGCCTGTGTTCGTACGCGTCAGAACCGAGTTAAAGGAAAAAAGTGGCGGGGCGGATTGGAAAGGACTCGTCTTGAATGGTATTGCCGCGGGTAATGATGAGGATATTGTTGGCACGTACATGCCGGGGCAACTGATGCCTTTGCGGCGAAATTCGTTAGTGAACTCGCGTTTTGATCGTCGCCTGTGGGCAGAGTTTGAAGGGTACAGCGGTGGCCAGGGTTGGGCTGACTTCAGCATGTACGGTGCGTTTGAACCTGAGAATTGTCTGGATGGTTATCGTACCCGGTTCTTGTCTGATAATTATGACGGTGTGGGTGGGGTCAAGTCCGCGTTGCAAGAGATTGCTTCCGAGCCGGGTTTTACGGGCCCACCGCCTGCCCGGCGATTGCGTGGCGATACGGTTTTGCCTGCGGGGTTGCTGTGGTCCTGGCGCATGTTGCACCCCGACTGGCGGGGTGCCAGCGGGTGGGGCACCGGGTCTGTTCCCCGGTGACTGACAGCAAACGTCGAGTCGTTGTACTGTTTGCGGGGGGCAGAATGTAGTTTCGTGGGACAGCCTGGCGGCCGATCCTTCCGGAAATCCGAACAATATGGAGCAGTGGGACGAGGGCACTAATAATCGGGCCAGTTTCGTGATGGATTACGAGGTTGAAGAATGTTCAAAAAATGGCAAGAATTGCGCTGCCCCTGCCTCGGGTTCTATTCGTCAACATGTTCAGGCACCATATCTGCCCGTCAAAAAAACAGCAGGCCGATGACTGGCAGCGGCCTGCCAGCTCAGTGGCCATGTCAGACCCTTTTTCAGACCAGATCAAGCCCGATTTTTCCGGGTGGCCATCAGTGGCTGGCTACACTGTTGACGTTTGCAAGGCCATGAGGGCTGACAACATTCTTGTTTATGTGGTTGATGTAAACGGCAGGGCAACCCCCGAGTTAACAGGCTGTTCAAGTTCGCCAACCTTGTACGGTACGTCAGAAGCAGACATGGTGGCGCTGCGAAATGTGATTCTTCAGAATATTTCAGGCAGTCAGCGGTTGCGACTGCTACGTTAAGCTTCCGGAACAAAGTCCCGGTGTCCCTATTGTTCTTCAAATCGGCTAGCATACGTTAATAATTTCTAGCGCAATTCAAAAAGTATGCATGTCCCCACCCTGATGTTGCTGAATATCACCATGAGCGCTGTCGTTGGCATTGCTCTGATGATGACAACGTTGCGCCGGCACCGCGAATTGTCCTTGCTGGCTGCGGGTCTTGGGGCTCACGCGTTGGGCTATTCCCTGTTAAGCCTGCGCGGGCAGATCAGCGATATCCTGTCCATTGTCGTTGCCAATACCTTGCTGTCTATTACCCCGGCCTTGCTGACATTTGCGATTTATCAGTTTCAGCGTCGCCCGGCACCGCGCCTGTTGATCTGGGCACCGGTAGTGGCGATAGCCGTTTCGTTCAGTTGGTACCTGGATGACTTTCAGGCCCGGGTGTTGCTCAGCGGTGTGCTGTTCTCGCTGCAGCTGGTGATGATTCTGGTTCCCATGATGGCGCGTCAGCGTGAAACCGTCGGGCGTGGCCAGTACGTGGCGATGTTCGGGTTTTTGATGGCTCTGGCGGCGATGGTGGTTCGGGTGCATTTCCTGTTGGGGGTAACGGTGCACCACCGGTCAATCTGTTCGATCAGTCCTCTTCGTACAGCCTGATTTTTTACGGCACACTATTGTCCATTTTGTTGATTACTGTGGGCATGATTCATATGGTGCAAGAGCGCACACAGCAGGAACTGTATGCCAGCGAGGCCCAGTACCGTCAGCTGATCGAGTTGGCTGACGAAGGGGTAACGGTTCTGGGTAACCAGCATGTGCGTTTCGTCAATGCCAAAACGGCCCGGTTGCTCGGTATTGCGCAAGACCAGTTGCTGGGTTCTGCCTTTTTGGATTATGTCTATGCCGATGATCGTCCGTTGGCGGTCGAGCGCTACCGGGCTCGTCTTGGTGGTGAAGTCGACCAGGAGGCCTACGACCTGCGGTTGTTGACGGCCCACGCCGGGCCGCGCTGGTTCCGCATCAGTGGGGTTCGTATCCAGTGGGATGGCGAACCGGCGACATTGACCTTCATCAGTGATATCAACGAGCGCAAGGTGCGCGAAGACGAGGCGCGCCAGTTGGCCTATCACGATGAGCTGACGGGTTTGCCCAACCGGCGTTTGCTGGTCGATCGTATTGGCCAGGCGTTGGCGTTGGCTGCACGTACAGACCACCACCTTGCGCTTCTGTTTATTGATCTGGACAAGCTGAAAATCCTGAATGACCATTATGGTCACCAGGCGGGTGACATGTTGTTGGTTGAAACGGCCCGTCGATTAAGTGCAAGTATCCGTGAGTCTGATACGGTGGCTCGTTTGGGCGGCGATGAGTTTGTTGTGCTGCTGCAGGGCTTGGATGATGACGTTATGCGCGCTGGTGCACAGGCACAAGCGATGGCTGAAAAAATTATGGCTGTGCTGAAGGCACCCTATCGTTTGCAGGTCAGTGCGAATGACAGTGCTCGTACTGAAAATCATCAGGGTTCAGGCAGTATTGGCATTCACGTTTTCCGGTCACCGGCCGAGCCTGTTGATGTGCTGCTTGAAAAGGCCGATGCCGCCATGTATTGGGCCAAGCAGCGTGGGCCGGGGCTTATTGGCGTGTCGGGTGGCTGAATTTTGTGACCAGCCTGCTTCTGCTCTGCCTCAAACCATTTCTAGGGCTGCTGTTTTCGCGCCGGGTTGGCCACTCTGGTATTTAGTGGCATGTATTTTGCTTCTGTCTTTTTGTACGTCAAACAAAAAGGTAGACAGCCATGTCAGTTTCAAGCCCGGATGCTTTAAAAACAAAAGGTTGGCGCATTGCCCAGTGGCAGCATGCTTATCGGGTGGCGGGTGAACGTCCCGAGGTGCTTCTTTCTGAATTATTGATCAATTTGTCTGACACTGATCCGGCGTGGATCAGTGTGGCCACGCTGGAACAGGTGCGTCAGCAGTTGCGGGAGTTGCAGCAACGCCTTGAAGCGGCTGGGGGGATAAGGCCCGTTTGCCCCTGTACGGCGTGCCATTTGCGGCCAAAGACAATATCGATGCGCAGGGTTGGCTGACGACCGCCGCGTGTCCGGCGTTTGCCTATCACGCTTCCCGTGATGCGTTTGTGATCGAGCGCTTGAAAGCGGCGGGTGCGATTCTGGTCGGCAAGACCAATCTTGACCAGTTTGCGACCGGTCTGGCGGGAACGCGCTCGCCCTATGGGGCAGTACCCAATACGTTTAACCCGGCGTATATCAGCGGGGGTCAAGCTCGGGGTCGGCCAGCGTGGTGGCACGTGGGCTGGTGCCGTTTGCCCTGGGTACCGATACGGCCGGTTCCGGGCGTGTGCCGGCCGCATTCAACAACATTGTCGGGTTAAAGCCCACCAAAGGCTGGGTCAGTAACCGGGGCTTGGTGCCGGCGTGCCGCACGCTGGACTGCATTACGGCGTTTGCACTGACGGTCGGCGATGCGGCGTTGGCCGTTGATGTGTTTGCCGGGTATGACGAACATGACCCCTATGCACGACCGTTTCCGCAAGAGGCGCCCGGTCGTTTGCCCACGCACCCGGTATTTGCCGTGCCCCAAAAGCCGGACTTCAAGGGGGATACAGTTGCGGCTGAACAGTACGCCACCTGTCTTGCCCAACTTGAATCAATGGGTGCCTCGCTGGTGGCGATTGATTTCAGCCCGTTTGCCGAACTGGCGCAGTTGTTGTATGCCGGCCCTTGGGTGGCCGAGCGCCATGTGGCGATTCACGACATGCTGGACAACCACGCCGATGCGGTTCATCCGGTAGTGCGGGGCATTATCGAGCAGGCGGAAGGCTGGAGCGCCGCCGATGCCTTTAAGGCCGAGTACCTTCGGGCTGAGCTGACACGCCAGATACATAAGGTGCTGGCCGGGGTGGATGCCCTGGTGGTACCCACGACACCGTCAATTTATACGCTTGAGCAGGTGCTGAATGACCCGGTTACCCTGAACTCCGCCTTGGGTACGTATACCAACTTTACCAACCTGGCTGATTTGTGTGCGCTGGCGTTGCCGGTTGGTTTGCGCAGCGATGGCCTGCCGGCGGGGATCACCTTGATTGCGCCGGCCTGGCATGACAAGGCCCTGGCCGAGTTCGGGGTGCGCTGGCAAGCCGCCCAGCCTGTGTCGCCGGGAGCGCCGGAAATTCATGACGAGATTCTGGTTGCGGTTGTTGGTGCCCATTTACGGGGCATGCCGCTGAACCACCAATTGACCCATCGTGGTGCACGCTTTGTGCAGGAAACGACGACCAGCGCCGAATATCGCCTGTATGCCTTGCCGGGGTCGTCGCCGTTAAAACCGGGGCTTGCGTATTGCCCCGGTGAAGGTGCTGCCATTGCCCTGGAGCTTTGGGCCCTGCATCCGCGTGCGTTTGGCGAATTTACGGCGGAAGTGCCGGCACCGCTGGGGATTGGCAATGTGGTGCTTTCCGACGGGCGAACGGTCAAGGGGTTCATTTGCGAGCCGTATGCGCTGCAACAGGCGCAGGACATCACCGCGCACGGCGGCTGGCGCAACTACCTGAAAAGCCGGTAGTGCCGGTGGAAAAACCTGCCTGATGCCTGAACAAAGGCCCGTCGTGCCAGAGCAGGGTCAAGGCCCATACAGAAAACAAATCTATTTCAGCTTGGGAGCCGCTTATGTTTCATACCGTTTTGATTGCAAACCGGGGCGAAATTGCCGTCCGTGCCATTCGAACCCTGAAAAAACTGTGCATTCGCAGTGTGGCGGTGTACGCCGATGCCGACCGGAACTCACAGCATGTCGAGTTGGCCGATACAGCCATCGCTTTGGGGGTGACCGTCCGGCCGATACCTATCTGAATATCGAAAAGATCATCACGGCCTGCCGCGAAACCGGGGCTCAGGCGGTGTTCCCCGGTTATGGTTTTTTGTCAGAGAGTACGGCGTTTTGCCAGGCCTGCGAGGATCAGGGCATTGTCTTTATCGGCCCAACCGCAGCGCAAATTACGGCGTTTGGACTGAAACACCGTGCCCGCGAGCTGGCGGCCGCGGCCGGTGTTCCCATGACGCCGGGAACAGGCTTGCTGACCAGCCTTGATGAAGCCTTGCATGCTGCCGAAAGCATTGCCTACCCGGTCATGCTTAAAACCACGGCCGGCGGTGGCGGTATTGGCCTGACGCGTTGCAATACACCGCAAGATCTGGTGCGTGCCTATGCCAGCGTGCAGCGGTTGGGCGAGACGTTTTTCAGTGACGGCGGGGTATTTCTTGAACGTTTTGTCGATCGCGCCCGTCATGTGGAAGTACAGATTTTTGGTGATGGCCGAGGTCGGGTGGTGGCGTTGGGCGAGCGAGATTGTTCAATTCAGCGGCGCAACCAGAAGCTGGTTGAAGAAACCCCCGCGCCGTGCCTGCCGCAGGCTACGCGGCAGGCCTTGCATGAAGCCGCAGTAATGCTGGGTGAATCGGTCAATTACCGCAGTGCCGGTACCGTCGAATTCATCTATGACCCGGCCCGCGACGCATTTTATTTTCTGGAAGTGAACACACGGTTGCAGGTTGAACATCCGGTGACCGAAGCGGTTACCGGGCTGGATCTGGTCGAATGCATGCTGCGGGTAGCGGCAGCCGAGCCACTGGATTGGGCGGCTCTGACCCAGGCCCCGCGTGGGGTTGCCATTGAAGTGCGGCTGTATGCCGAAGACCCCTCAAACAGTTCCAGCCTTCGCCGGGCACGTTGACCGATGTGTATTTTCCGGATGCGGTACGAGTGGATGGCTGGGTGGCGACCGGTACCGAGGTCACGTCGTTTTACGACCCGATGCTGGCCAAACTGATTGTTCACGGGCCTACTCGCGCGCAAGCCATTGGTGCCATGCAGGCGGCATTGGCACAAACCCGGCTGCATGGCATTGCCACCAATCTGGATTACCTGCGCCAGGTTATTGCCACGCCGCAGTTCGGTGAGTGCCAGTTCAGCACCCGGTTTCTGGACGATTTTGTTTACCAGCCGAGTGTGTTCGAGGTTATCGAGGCGGGAACCGCCACCAGCGTGCAAGACTACCCCGGGCGCGAAGGGTACTGGGACATTGGGGTGCCGCCGTCGGGCCCGATGGACGATTTTGCGTTTCGCATTGCCAACCGCCTGGTGGGCAACCACGCCAGTGCGGCCGGGCTTGAAACCACGCTGAACGGGCCAACGTTGAAGTTTCATACCGATGCGGTGGTGGCGCTGACCGGGGCCAGTACCCCGGTCACGCTGGATGGCGACGAGTGCCCGATGTGGAGTGCGTTTGACGTGAAAGCCGGGCAGGTGCTCAGGTTCGGCAAGGTCTTGTCGGGGTGTCGCACGTATATGGCCGTACGCAATGGTATTGATGTGCCGCAATACCTGGGCAGTCGTTCTACGTTTGCACTGGGGCAGTTTGGCGGGCACGCAGGCCGGTTGCTGCGGGCCGGCGACATGCTGGCAATATCACGCCCTGAATTGCCGGCGTGCACCACACCGGCCCCGGTAGGCCCCCGGTTGTGCTGGAGCCGCAACTGGTGCCCACCTATGGCAGCCGCTGGCATATCGGTGTGCTGTATGGTCCGCATGGCGCACCCGACTTTCTTGATCCGTCGGCGATCGAGATGTTTTTCAGCACCGACTGGCAGGTGCACTACAACTCGAACCGGTTGGGCATCCGGCTGGTTGGTCCCAAGCCGGTGTGGGCGCGTACCGATGGTGGCGAGGCCGGGTTGCACCCGTCCAATGTGCATGACTGTGAATACGCCATTGGCAGCATCAATTTTTCGGGCGATACGCCCATTATTCTGACCCGGGATGGCCCCAGTCTGGGCGGGTTTGTGTGTCCGGTAACCATCGCCAAGGCCGAGTTGTGGAAGGTCGGCCAGGTCAAGCCCGGCGATACGATCCGTTTCCACCCGCTGACCTATGATCAAGCGGTGATTTTGCAGTTGCGTCAGAACGAGGCCATTGACACGTTGCGCGCGCCTGCAGAGGGTATCGCCAGTGTACCGGTGGCGCAACCGGCCGCCTTGATAACGCCCGTGGTGGCGCGCCAGCCTGCTCAGGCACATCATCCGCTGATCACCTATCGACAGGCGGGTGACAGCTATTTGCTGCTGGAATATGGCGATACCGTACTGGATATTGCTGTGCGACTGCGCATTCATGTGTTGATGGACGCATTGAAAGCGGACCCGATTGACGGGGTGCATGAATTGTCACCGGGGTGCGCTCGCTGCAGGTGCGTTACGACAGCTTGCGTATTCGCCAGGCCGATCTGGTCGATCGACTGCTGGCTCTGGAGTCGCGGCTTCCCGATGTGACGACGGTGCAGGTATCGACGCGGGTTGTTCATTTGCCGGTGGCCTGGGAAGACAGCGCAACGCTGGCGGCGGTTCAGCGCTATCAGGAAACGGTCAAGTCCAGCGCGCCATGGTTACCCAACAATGTGGACTTCATCCAGCGCATCAATGGCCTGGAAACGCGTGACGAGGTGCGTCGCATTTTCTTTGACACCCGTTATCTGGTCATGGGGCTGGGTGATGTGTATCTGGGGGCGCCGTGTGCTGTGCCGCTGGACCCGCGCCATCGCTTGCTGACGTCGAAGTACAACCCGGCCCGTACGTTTACCGCCGAGGGCACGGTGGGTATTGGTGGCGTTTACATGTGCATTTATGGCATGGATTCGCCAGGCGGCTACCAGCTGGTGGGACGCACGGTACCGATCTGGAACAAATTTCTGAAGAACCCGGTGTTCCATCAGGGCCAGCCCTGGTTGCTGCGCTTTTTTGATCAGGTCCGGTTTTATCCGGTCAGCGAGGCCGAGCTTGCGCGGTTTCGTGACGATTTTCGGGAAGGGCGTGCCGTGGTACGGATCGAGGAAGAAGTGTTTGATTACGCTGTCTATCAACAGTTTTTGCAGGATAACGCTGACAGCATTGCACAGTTTCGCAGCCGTCAGGCACAGGCGTTTGAACAGGAAGTGGCGCGGTGGCAGGTCGATGACGTGGTGGACCAGCCCGCCCCCGTGGCCGATGTGCCTGAAATCGCCCTGGCACGTGGCCAGCAGCTCGTAGAGGCCGATTTGTCGGGCAACATCTGGAAGGTGCTGGTTGAGCCGGGGCAGGCGGTAGCACAGGGCGACACCCTGTTGATTGTGGAGGCGATGAAAATGGAGGTTCACATTACCGCGCCCCAGGCCGGGCGGGTTGAACGTATTGTGTGCGTATCGGGCCGACCAGTGAATGCGGGCGACCCGCTGCTGGTGCTGGCGGCATAAGCCAAAATAAAGGCCCCGCCTTTTGGCGGGGCCTGGCTACCATTCCGGTAGCGTCACCTGACCTGAGCAGGTGAATTGTGAGGCCGCTTTTAGAGGCGGCCTGGCTGCCCCTGAGGGCAGTGAGTTCACTTTACTGCGGTAGCGGGTCTTATGGAATAAGGGTTTATACGTATTCGCAACATCGCCAGAACCATCTGTTCAAGCATCCGCAGCATGCCAGCAGGTGTCAACCGGCCTGCGTCGCCTCTGGTGCCTCGCTAACAACCGCATGCCCAGACAGCGCCGCACTCAGGCTATAGGAGGGCTCGAATGAATCGGCCCGTGCCATGGGCCAGGCTACCCGGAAAATGGTTTGACGGAACTTGCCTTGCAGGATTTCACCCGGCTCCAGGTCGGGGAACAGGGCCGACAGCACCCGCACCTCGTCAGAGGAAATGCGCCGTGCAATGTGATGGGGGCGCAATTGGTCAGGGTGTTGCAACCCGGCGGCGCCCAGTAGTTCAGCCAGGGCGCGCAGAGTATTTTCGTGGAAATTGGCAACGCGTACCGATTTGTCGCTGACCACCAGCGCTTTCTGGCGTTTCGGGTCTTGCGTGGCGACCCCGGTCGGGCACGCACCCGTGTGACAGGCCTGGGCCTGAATACAGCCCACCGCAAACATGAAGCCGCGCGCGCTGTTGCACCAGTCGGCACCCAGCGCCATGATGCGGGTCATATCGAAGGCACTGATGATGCGCCCGGATGCCCCAAGCTTGATCTTGTCGCGCAGCCCGATACCCACCAGGGTGTTGTGGACCAGACGCAAGCCTTCGCGCAGCGGCGTGCCCACGTGGTCAATGAATTCAATCGGGGCCGCCCTGTACCGCCTTCGGCGCCGTCCACCACAATGAAGTCAGGGGTGATGCCGGTTTCCAGCATGGCTTTGGCGATGCCGAACCATTCCCAGGGTGACCGATACACAGTTTGAACCCCACCGGTTTGCCGCCCGACAGTTCGCGCAATTTAGCCACAAATTGCAGCAGTTCAATGGGTGTACTGAAGGCGCTGTGCCGGTTGGGTGAGTCACAGTCTTGACCGACCGGCACGCCGCGGGCGCGGGCGATTTCAGGGGTGACCTTGCTGCCGGGCAGAATGCCGCCGTGGCCGGGCTTGGCCCCTTGCGACAACTTGATTTCGATCATTTTGACGTTATCGTGCGCGGCGCGTTTGGCGAATTCGTCGGGCGAAAAGGTGCCGTCGGCGTTGCGGCAACCAAAGTACCCTGAACCGATGTTCCAGATCAGGTCGCCACCGTGTTCAAGATGGTACAGGCTGATACCGCCTTCGCCGGTATCGTGCGCGAAGCCACCCAGGTGAGCACCTTTGTTCAGTGCGCTGATGGCGTTGGCCGACAAGGCGCCAAAACTCATGGCTGAAATGTTGAACACCGAAAGGCTGTAGGGCTGGCGGCAGCCGGGCCCGCCGACCGTGATGCGAAAATTGTGCTCTTTCAGCGTGATCGGGCTCATCGAATGGTTGATCCATTCATAGTTGTTGCCGTATACGTCATACTGGGTGCCGAAGGGGCGTTTGTCGATGACGTTTTTGGCGCGCTGGTACACCAATGACCGCTTGGCGCGTGAAAACGGCAATTCGTTCTTGTCGTCTTCAATGAAGTACTGGCGTATTTCCGGGCGAATCGATTCAAAGAAATAGCGCAGGTTGCCAATGACCGGATAGTTGCGCCGGATGGCATGGCGGGTTTGGGTCAGGTCGTAAACGCCCAGCACCGTCAGGCCCAGGCAAACAACGGCGGCCACAAGCCAGGCGCTGTGGTGGCCAAGGCCAAGGGCGGCAAAGACAACAGTGCCGGCAATGACGGCGTAAAACGCGGTATGACGGGTTAATAGTTCTGGCATGAGGGCTCCGTGGGCGGACAGGGCGGTTGGCGGTTAGAACATGGCGCTGTCAGCATGTTTAATTGCATCAGGAACCTTACCAGACCTGTGTGCCAAACGTACAGGGCCTGTGTCATTGTCAGTCTCCCGGTCAGGCCTGTATCGTTGGCACGACTATTGTTAATTCGTCGGCCCTGAACAATCCCCGTAACCCGCATAAACATTGAAGATTGGGGCAATTTCCGATACCCGGAACTCCCGGTTTGTTGTCCAATAGAGGCTATTTTCTGGGAGTTTTATTTCGATGTTTGCCTGCCCTGCCACCGATGATTTTTTCCGTTCTCGCATTGATCAGATGATTGACCTTCGTCATCCGTTGGCGGTGTTGTCCTCGCGCATGCCATGGCAAGAACTTGAGGCACGGGTGGCCCATCTGTTTGTTCGTAAAGCCCACACGGGGGTCGCGATGCCGGACCTGGATTTGTTTGGCGAGAAGCCGCAGCGTCAGTCTTCGCGCAGCAACGCGGGTCGCCCACGTGTGCCGCTTCGGATCATGATTTCGCTGCTGTATCTGAAGCATGCGTTCAACGAATCGGATGAGGGCGTGGTTGAGCGTTGGGGTGAAACCCCAACATGGCAGTTCTTTGCGGGTCAGGCGTATTTCGAACACCACCGTCCCTGCGACGCCACCACGCTGGTCAAGTTTCGCAAGCTGTTGGGCGAAGAAGGGGTTGAAGAGTTGCTGGCACAGACCATCAACGTGGCCGTCGAACTCAAGCTGATCAAGCCCCAGGAGTTGAGCCGCGTGATTGTGGACAGCACCGTGCAGGAGAAGGCAATTGCACATCCCACGGACAGCCGCCTGTTAGAGACCGCGCGGATCAAACTGGTGGATGCCGCCAAAGCGGTGGGCATTTCGCTCAAGCAAACCTTTGCCAAAGAAGGTGCACAACTGAGCCGCCAGGCGGGCCGTTATGCCCATGCCCGCCAGTTCAAACGCATGCGCCGGGCCATTAAACGTCAACGAACCATTGTGGGTCGCTTGTCGCGTGAGATGGATCGCAAGGCCAATGTGCTCGGTCAGGCGGTACGCGCCGCCCTGGATCAGGTCTTGAACAAGGCAAATCGTATCGCGGCCCAAAGCGCTCAGCGCAAGAGCGTCAAAGGCCAGCCCAAGCTGTACGCCTGGCACGCCCCGGAAGTCGACTGCATCAGCAAGGGTAAAGCGCGTCGGCCCTATGAGTTCGGTGTAAAGGTCGGGATTGCCAGCACGTTCAAGGGCAATTTGATCGTAGGCGCACGGGCGTTTCATCGTAATCCGTACGATGGGCATACGCTCAATGAGCAGCTTGAACAGGCCACGATTCTGATGCAAGACTGTGCGCCGGCACCCGACACGGTCTTTGTAGACCTGGGTTACCGGGGCGTGGATGCCGATAATCCGCAGATGCGCATTGTGCATCGGGGCAAACCCAAAAGGCTGACGGCGTTGGAACGAAAGCAACTGAAACGCCGTCAGGCCATTGAACCGATCATCGGTCATTTGAAAGCGGATCACCGGATGGATCGCTGCCACCTTAAGGGTGAAGACGGCGACAAGTTGCATGCCGTGTTGTGTGCGGCGGGTTACAACATCAAATGGTTGTTGCGCATGATTGCCAAGAAGGGGTAGCCTTCTTGCATGCGTTTTTTGCGCCTGAAAAAAGGCAGCCTTCAGAACGCATTTTTGACGATATTGGCGTGGTTGGGGAATACCGACCGCTCAAATCGCCAGAGCAGTGTCATGAAACGTGCGCTGGTGACGGCATGACGCGGCGTGTTGAGCGGTCGTTTTCGGCCAAAATGAATAAATCAGGTTGGACTAATTCGTTTCACGAGGCTGAATGCATGAAAAATTTTCCTCCCTATTCGCGCCAGATCCAGCAGCGTCGCCGCACGGTGCTGTTCATGTTGTCACGTGCGCGGCCTGACGAACGGGTGGTTCGCATTGGCTCTTGGGCGGCCTTCCGGGCGCAGGCCCAGCCCATACGGTTTCAGGTGTTTGTGCAAGAGCAACAGGTGCCGCCCAAACTGGAACTGGACGAATTTGACGCGATATCGGCTCACGCGCTGGCGCTTGATCCGGCCGGCAAGCCGGTCGGTACCGGGCGTTTGCTACCTGATGGCCATATTGGCCGGGTGGCGGTGTTGCCGCCATGGCGTAACGCCGGCATTGGCGCGCGCATTATGCGTGCCTTGCTGAACGAGGCAAGGCGGCAAGGGTTGTCAACCGTTGAGCTTTCGGCCCAGTGCCATGCACGACGGTTTTATGAGAACCTGGGGTTCACGGCCGTGGGAAGTGTCTATATGGAAGCGGGGATTGAGCACATTGTCATGCGAATGGATGTGTCTGCCGCGACGTAGCCTGCACGTCGTCGCCGGCGTTACCGTTCATTCATCCCCCGCCCGGGCCAGCGCGTTTACTTCTTCTGTCGTTAAAAACCGTGATTCACCCGGTGCCAGGTCGTTATCCAGTGTCAGTGGCCCGATGCGTTCGCGGTGCAGTTGTTCAACATGGTTACCCAGGGCGGCAAACATGCGGCGCACCTGATGGTATTTGCCTTCCTGGATAGTCAATCGGGCCAGGGTGGGTGATACGCGCTCAACGGTGGCCGGCAGGGTGGGGCGGTCTTCGCCATCCAGCACAATGCCTTCGGCAAACCGGGCCTCTGCTTCTTCGCACAGCGGCGCGGCCAGGGTCGCCAAATACACCTTGTCGCAGCGGTGTTTGGGTGAAATGATGCGGTGTGTCCATTGGCCATCATCCGTAATCAGTATCAGCCCGGTGGTTTCAACATCCAGCCGCCCAACGGTATGCAGGCGGTCGCGTTTTTCAATGTCGATCAGGTTCATGACCGAGGGTGCTGGCTGTTTTTCAGGCTGCACTCATAACCGGCCGGCTTGTTCAGCATGATATAGCGCAGCCCGACCAGTTCAAGCGGCTCGCCGTCCCAGGCCACGACATCGCCGTCATTGACAATGAACGTGCCTTTTTCGACCACCTCGCCGTTTACGGTAATTTCACCCGCCGATAAGACTTTGCGGGCCTGCGAACGCGAGAGGTCGGTGCTTTCAGCCAGGAATTTGTCAAGGCGCATAGTTGTTTTGGCTGTGGTCAGTTTTTGTTGCATGATTCGAAATTCAGCATGGGTCATGCGAGAGCCCGCATTTTAGACGTAACGTGACACACTCATTCAATGAAGAACCGTTCGCGCAAATCATCCAGCCCCAACTCTTCAATCAGTTGACTCAGGCGCTCGGCCGGTTTGCGACGCGGCTGATTGGTATAACTGGCGATGATCAGTTCATTTTTCATGGAATGTTCCCAGCCGACCAGCTCGGTCACGGTCACCTGGTAGCCGTGGGCCTGCAGTTGAAGACAGCGCAGCACATTGGTGACCTGACTGCCGAACTCACGGGTGTGCAGGGGTGGCGCCACAGTTCGGCCAGTGCTCCGGCGCCCAGCGATTCGGCCTTGTGCTTGCGAAGCACGCTGGCCACTTCAGCCTGACAACAGGGTACCAGCACAATGTGCCGTGACTTCCGGTTCAGGGCAAACCGGATGGCGTCATCGGTAGCGGTGTTGCAGGCGTGCAGGGCGGTAACCACATCAATGCGTTCAGGCAACAGCGGCGACGTTATGGAGTCAGCCACTGATAAATTCAGGAACGACATGTGGTCGAAACCCGCACGTTGTGCCAGTTCGGTGGCACGCTGAACCAGATCTTCGCGGGTTTCAATGCTGTAAACATGTGAAGTGTCGTGCAGATGCTTGAAATAAAGATCGTACAGAATGAAGCCCAGGTAAGACTTGCCTGCACCATGATCGACCAGATGAATGTCGGGGTGGTGCTGTTTGACATCATCAAGCAGCGGTTTGATGAAGTTGAACAGGTGATACACCTGCTTCAGTTTGCGTCGGCTGTCCTGGTTCATTTTGCCGTCGCGGGTCAGGAGGTAATCCTCCCGTTAAACCGCAGTGATCAAAGGTAGAATTTCCACTACAAGGGAATTCACACAATGAAGCAATCGCGATTTACCGACAGCCAGATTATGGCGATCCTCAAGCAAGCTGAAGCGGGTACGCCCGTGCCGCAATTGTGTCGTGAGCATGGCATGAGCAGCGCTTCGTTTTATAAGTGGCGCGCCAAATACGGCGGCATGGACACCTCGATGATGGCTCGTCTGAAGGAGCTTGAGGCCGAAAACCGGCAGCTCAAGAAGATGTATGCCGAAGAGCGTTTGAAGGCTGAAATGGTGCAGGAGGCGCTGAGAAAAAGTGGTAGCGCCATCTCGACGCAAGGAGATGGCGCAAAACGCCGTTAAGCACTTTAAATCCAGTATCCGCCTGGCCTGCCAGGCGTTTGGCATCAGCGAGAGCGCCTACCATTATCAGGCCAAACACAACGACGAAAACGAGGTCATTGCCGACTGGCTGATACGGTTGACAACGGCCCAGCGCAACTGGGGCTTTGGCTTATGTTTCCTGTATTTGCGCAACATTAAAGGCTACCCATGGAACCACAAAAGGGTGTACCGCATCTATCGTGAACTGGAACTGAATTTACGCATTAAGCCCAAGAAGCGACTGGTGCGCGAGCGACCAGATCCGCTGGGCACAGCGACGGATATCAATCAAGTCTGGTCCATTGATTTTATGCACGACCAACTAACCGATGGGCGTGGGATTCGGTTGCTGAACGTCGTTGATGACTTTAACCGCGAGGGCCTTGGAATCGAGGTGGATTTTTCCCTGCCGGCAGAGCGCGTAACACGGGCCCTGGATCAGATCATTGAGTGGCGCGGTAAACCCGCCTGTATACGTTGCGACAACGGCCCTGAATACATCGGCAAAACCATGCTTCAATGGGCTGCCAGGCAACGTATTACGCTAATCCATACCCAACCCGGCAATCCGCAGCAAAACGCCTACGTCGAGCGTTATAACCGCACGGTGCGTTATGATTGGCTGGCCCAAAACCTGTTTAGCAGTCTGGACGAAGTTCAACTCGGTGCCACCGCTTGGCTCTGGACTTACAACAATGAAAGGCCAAACATGGCACTGGGCGGCATTACCCCACGACAGAAATTAGCCAGTAAATATTTAAACAATTCTACTGCTGCTTACTGTTAAAAATGGGGGATTACCAGGATATGCAGGGCTTTGAGCAGTTCAACCGACTGGTCGGGGCGAATTTCGTAGGACGTGGCCATGGGATAAGGGCGATTTTTGGTAACCCTGCATTTTAGCGGGTGTTGATACAGCCGGATTTTTTGCACCAATAGGGCTCATCTTCAGTGATCTGGATGTTTTCGGGGTTTGTCCCTAAAAACAGCCTCTTCGACCATTTTCGAAAATATTGTTACCCAATGGAAATATAATGGGTGCCTTATCTAGCCTTCTGGCCCGGAAGGGGCCGTGCAATCGGGCAGGCTTTTGCGGCTGCACCCTGATGACGTGGGTCGTTACGTGTACCTCTTTCAAACTTTAGTTGGAGCGTTTAATGAAGTGGTTCAATAACCTTAAGGTTGGCAGCAAGCTGATCGGGGGCTTTCTGGTCGTTGCCTTTATTGGTGGTGTCATTGGTGTTCAGGGTATTCTCAAAACCAGCCAAATGAGTGATCTGGCCACGGAAATGTACCAAACCGAAGCGATGGGTATTCGCCACGTTGCCGAGGTCAACATCGACATGCTGAACAGCAGTAATGCCCTGCGGGGCGCGATGATGGCGTTTGATGATGCCGAGCGTGATCGTGAGCTGTACAACGTTGACCGGTACCTTGCCGAAGTTTTTCCGAGCTGGATCTGGCTAAAACCAAGTTCTATTCCGAGCAAGGCCGTGCCATGGTCAGCCAGACTTACGATGCGCTGAAAGCCTATGAGGCGTCTGCGAAACGGGTGGGTCAAGAGTTGAAATCCGGTGACCTTATTGCACACCGTAATGCCACCGAGATCATGAACGAAGAGTTGCGGCCATTGACGGCGCGCGCGACCGAACTCATTTCCGAGGTGCTTGACCGTAAAACGGCCAATGCAGCGATGATTAGTGCGGAAAGTGACGCAGTCTTCAAACAAGCTCGTTTACTGCTTATTTTGCTGACTGTCGGCGGTGTGCTGGTCGGCATCATCATCGGTGTCTTGCTGACGCGCAGCCTGACAGCCGCCCTGGGCGGTGAGCCGGGCGATGCCGCGAAAGCCGCCGGTGCGATTGCCGCTGGTGATCTCAGCGCCAATATCGACGCCTCTCGTGCCAAGCCTGGCAGCATCATCTATGCCATGAAGCAAATGCAATCGTCGTTGCGTGAGGTGGTCGGTTCGGTACGTAACGCGACAGAAAGCATTTCGACCGGTGCTCACCAGATCGCGGTGGGCAATACCGATTTGTCGCAGCGTACGGAAGAGCAGGCGGCCAGCCTGCAGGAAACGGCGGCTTCCATGGAGCAGTTGTCCAGCACCGTCAAGTCCAACTCCGACAGTGCCAAGCGCGTTACCCAGATGGCCATGTCGGCCAGCAGCGTTGCCGGTCGCGGTGGCGAAGTGGTGGGTCAGGTCGTTGACATGATGAACGACATCAACCAGTCGTCACGCAAGATTTCCGACATTATCGGGGTGATCGACGGTATTGCCTTCCAGACCAATATTCTGGCCCTGAATGCGGCGGTTGAAGCCGCCCGAGCCGGTGAGCAAGGCCGTGGTTTTGCGGTTGTCGCTGGCGAGGTGCGTAGCCTGGCCCAGCGCAGCGCCGATGCGGCAAAAGAAATCAAAGTGCTGATCAGTGAAAGCGTGTCGCGGGTCGATGCCGGTAGTCAATTGGTCAGCGATGCAGGTACCACCATGGCTGACATCGTCACGCAGGTCAACAGCGTTACCGACCTGATCAAAGAAATTGATCGTGCTACTGACGAACAAGCCGCTGGTTTGTCGCAGGTCAATGTGGCCGTCAGCCAGCTTGACGAGGTTACCCAGCAAAATGCCGCTCTGGTTGAAGAGTCTGCGGCGGCGGCGGCCAGCTTGAACGACCAGGTTCAAGAGCTGGTTCGGGCAATTTCGGTTTTCAAGGTGGATGATCACATGACCATCGACGGCGTGGCCACGCTGCGCCCCGATGTTCCCGCACGGGCGGCCTTGCCCAAGCGTAAAGCCCCTGCGGTAGCCGCACCGGCTTCTGCACCGCGTGTGGCAGCACCGACGACTGCGTCAAAGAACTCGTCAGAAAGTGCCTCGGCATCGTCTGCGCAGGCAGGCTCAAAGGCATCGGGTCATGCCGCACCGCGGGCCTCCAGAACAGAACCCGCACTGAAGCGTCCTGCGTTGTCGTCGGCACCCTCGTCAGGCCTGAAGTCAGGTGCCAAACCCGCGCCTAAGCGGCCTGTGGAAGACAAAGAAGATGACTGGGAAACCTTCTGATCGCGTGAGTGTGCATGCATAAAAAGCCGGGTTCTGTGCCAAGCAGAACCCGGTTTTTTTGACTTGCTGGTCGTCAGGCCTTGCTTGATCGCCGTACCGGCAGGCTTCGTACCCGCTCCCCTGTAGCCGCGAAAATTGCGTTGCACAGAGCCGGGGCAATCGGCGGAACCGGTGGTTCTCCCACTCCGCCGGGTGGCACATCAATGGCATTATTCACCAGGTGGGTACGAATAACCGGCGGTGCGGCACCATGACGCAGCACTTCGTAATCATGGAAATTGCCTTGCTTGACCCGGCCGTTTTCAAAGGTGATTTCGCTGTTCAGTGCCAGCGCCAGCCCCATGATGGCGCCGCCCTCAAGCTGGGCGCGGATGCGTTCCGGGTTGATTTGCGGGCCGCAATCAATGGCTGTATCGACCGCCAGCACATGCACGTCACCCTTGTCATTGACATGAACTTCAATGACGGCGGCGGCATAGCTCATGAAGCTGTAGCAGAATGCCAACCCCAGGCCATGGCCATCGGGTAGTTGGCGGCCCCAGCCGGCACCCGTGGCCGCCGCTTCAATGACGTCGCGCAGACGCCCGGTGTCGTAAGGGTAGCGTTCGGGGGATTCAGTGTAGTTCCAGGTGTCGGCCAGGGTATCGGGGTTGATCTTGCGAGGTGGCCCGATCAGGTCAAGGGCAAACTGTTTCGGGTCTTTGCCCGCCTTGTGGGCCAGTTCGTCAATGAAGCACTGGGCGGCAAAGGCATGAGGAATGTTGGCTACCGAACGGAACCAGCCGATACGGGCATGTGCGGGGACTGCAGCCGTTTCGATGCGCACATTCGGAATCGGGTAGGGCATGTTGATGGCCGACATGGCCGACTCAAATAACTGCTGACCTTGCGCACCTTGACTGAACAGCGAGGCAATGGTGGGTGCTGCCGAACGGTGCAACCAGGACTGTACCGTGCCTTTTTCGTCCAGTACGGCTTCCAGGTGTTCGACCGAAACCGTATGCAGGTAGCCATGTCGAATGTCGTCTTCGCGTGACCACATCACCTTGACCGGGGTGCCGGTCGGCATGGCTTTTGCAATGATGGCTGCTTCGTCGACATAATCGGGCTTTGACTTGCGGCCAAACCCGCCACCCAGCAACAGCACATTCACCTTGACGTTTTCCGGCTTGAGGCCCAGGCGTTTGGCCACGATGTTTTGCGCCAGTGGCGGGTTCTGAACGGAGGTCCAGACTTCGGCGCCGCCCTCGGTAATGCGTACCGTGGCCGATGGGGTTTCCATCGGGGCGTGCGCCAGATGGGGATGTAGTATTCGGCGCTGACGCGGTTTGCTTCCGGAGCCTTGGCAAAGATCTGCACGGCATCACCCTGGCTGCGCATGACCTTGCCCGCTTTGCGTGCAGCCGATTCCAGGGTCTGCCGATAGGTGCCTGAGTCGTAGCCGGCGTTGGGGCCATCGTCCCATTCAAGCTCCAGTACCTCGCGCCCTTGCATGGCGGCCCATGTATTGCGACCGACCACGGCTATGCCGCCCAGCGGCTGAAAGGCCGGGGCACCCGTGAACGCGGGAATTTCAACAACCTTCAAGACGCCGGGAAGCTTCAAGGCGGCGTCGGTGTTGAAGTGTTTGAGCGTTCCACCCACGACGGGCGGGCGTGCCACGACGGCATACACCATGCCCGGCAAATGCGCGTCAATGCCATACAGGGCCCGGCCTTTACCGATGTTGTCCAGATCAACCAGCCGGACGATGTCTTTACCGATGTAGCGGAACTGCCCGGGCGATTTCAGTGTCAGCGCGGCAGTATCGGGTACGGGTAGTTTCGCGGCATCGGCGGCCAGCTCACCAAAGGGCAGGGTGCGGCCGGACGGGATATGGCGCACCGCATGCAATTCGGCAGTTACCTCAGCGACAGGGACCGACCAGCGCGCGGCCGCAGCGGTTTCCAGCATATGGCGCGCGGCTGCGCCGACGCGCCGCATGGGGGCCAGGAAGTGACGCATGCTGCGCGAGCCGTCCACGTTCTGGTTACCGTATCGGGCTTCGTTGGCATCGGACTGGATCACTTTCACGCGCTGCCAGTCGGCTTCCATTTCGTCGGCCACGACCATGGGCAGGCTGGTGCGCACGCCGGTGCCCATTTCGGCGCGGTGGGCGATGATGGTGACCATACCGCTGGTGTCGATTGAAACAAAAGCCAACGGGTCATCCACTGTCCCGCCCGACATGCTGTCGGCGCCGAATTTTTGATCGGCCGGGTTAGCGCGGGCGTGGCGAATCAGGCCGTTGGCCCCGACGGCCAGCGTCAGCGTGGCGATGCCGGCTTGCAGGAAACGGCGTCGCGACAGTTTTTCAATGGTTGTCATAATTACGCCCCTTTGGCCAGTGTGTCAGCAGCTTGCCGGATGGCCTTGTGAATGCGCGGATAGGTGCCGCAACGGCAGATGTTGGCATTCATGGCTGAACGGATCTCGTCGTCGGACGGAGCAGGGGTCGTTTTCAGCAGGCTGACGGCTGACATGATCTGGCCGGCCTGGCAATAACCGCATTGGGCGACGTTGTTTTCCACCCAGGCCTGTTGCACGATAGTACCGACCGGGTCGGTTTCCAGCCTTTCAATCGTGGCTACGTTGCGGCCTGCGGCATAGGCCATCGGCGTAACGCACGTACGTACCGGCTGGCCATCGACAAACGCCGTACAGGCACCGCAAAGGGCCAGACCACAGCCGTACTTGGTGCCGGTCAGGCCCAGTTCGTCACGCAAGACCCATAGAAGCGGGGTGTCATCAGGGACATCGATGTCTTTGGTTTGTCCGTTGATCTGCAGTTGTGTCATGGGAAAGTCCTGTTCTGGATGGCAAAGCCGTTCAAAAACATACTACGGCTTGAAAAATAATGCTGTTTATTCTGCTGCAAAAACAAATGACGTGTAGGGGTCCATTTGGCGGACCATTACATTTGGTGACGATTGGTCGGGGCAGCGTCACGAATGGTTATAAAAAATAATGGTTAAAAAGTCGCGGTGAATGAATCTTATGACAGCAGATGAGCATCCCGGTTCCCGTGGCAGTATCCTTGTGGGTTATTCACGTTGTTGTGGTCTTGTCTGTCGTTGTGATCGCACCTGTTTTTGTGGCCTTGCCCGTTTCCGGAGTTTCCCTTGTTTCAACGATTCGAGCGTCTGCTTGACCCTTTTCCAGCCCATGATTCGCCGCTGCCGCCTCAACGCCTGACGGCATTTCTGTGGTCGTGTACCCGCGGCGCGCGTGGTTATATCGCTGCTTTGGCGCTGTTCAGTGCCAGTGTGTCCATTTATGAGGCCTGGCTGTTTGCCTTTCTGGGGCAAGTGGTTGACTTGTTGTCAGTCTGGCAGGTTGGCGAACCGGCGCCTGAACAGGTTCGACGTGTCTTGTGGGGTATTGCTGTCGTGGTGCTGGCCAGTGTGGGCATGGTGGCCATGCGGACATTGCTTCAGCATCAGGCGTTGGCCATCAACCTGCCGTTGCGGCTGCGCTGGAATTTCCATCGCTTGATGTTGCGTCAAAGTCTGGCTTTTTTCTCCGATGAATTCGCCGGACGGGTCACGACCAAAGTCATGCAGACGGCGCTGGCCGTGCGCGACGTATTGCTGACATTTTCCGAAATTGTGCTGGGTATCGGTGTGTATGTATTTACCATCATTGCCTTGGCGGGCAGTTTCGACCTTCGACTGATGCTGCCTTTCGTGGGTTGGGCGCTGCTGTATGGGCTGGCGATGGCGTACTTTGTGCCTCGTCTGGGCAAGGTGGGCCAAGAGCAGGCGCATGCCCGTTCGTCGATGACCGGTCGCGTCACCGACGCGTACGCCAACATTACGACGGTAAAACTGTTTTCCCATACTCGTCGCGAAGCGCAGTTTGCCCGTGCTGCGATGGAGGATTTTAAAGACACGGGCTATCGGCAGATGCGTCTGGTCAGCCAGTTTGAAATCGTCAATCAGACGCTGGTGGCGCTGTTGATCCTGGCGGCCGGCGGTTATGCCGTGTGGCTCTGGCATGGAGGTGCCGTGGGTGTCGGGGCCGTCGCGGCTATTTCCGCCATGGCCTTGCGGGTCAGCGGGATGTCGCATTGGATCATGTGGCAGATGGCCACGCTGTTCGAAAACATCGGTACGGTTCAAGACGGCATCGCCACGCTGTCGCGGGCACCAAAAGTGCAAGACATCCCCGATGCCCCCGCCTTGCAGGTTTCGCAGGGCGAAGTCCGGTTTGACCGGGTTTCGTTCAATTACAACGGCGAGCGACAGGTGTTCGACGGCTTGAACCTTACCGTACGGCCCGGTGAGCGTATCGGCCTGATTGGCCGCTCGGGGGCCGGGAAGTCAACCCTGATCAACCTGTTGCTGCGGTTTTACGATATTGACGGCGGCCGCATTCTGATTGACGGTCAGGATATTTCGCAGGTGTCGCAAGACAGCTTGCGCGGTGCCATTGGCATGGTGACCCAGGATACCTCACTGCTGCATCGTTCCATTCGTGACAACATCGCCTACGGTCGTCCCGATGCTTCTGATGATGAAATACGCGCTGCCGCATGCCGGGCCCAGGCCGCCGGCTTTATCGAGCATCTGGCCGATGCCAGTGGTAACCGGGGGTACGATACCCTGGTGGGCGAGCGCGGTATCAAGTTGTCAGGCGGTCAGCGCCAGCGAATCGCCATTGCGCGTGTGATGCTCAAGAACGCACCCATTTTGTTGCTGGACGAAGCCACCAGTGCCCTGGATTCGGAAGTTGAAGCCGCCATTCAGGAAAGCCTGAACGAGATCATGCAAGGCAAGACGGTTATCGCCATTGCCCACCGGTTGTCCACCATTGCGGCGCTGGACCGGTTGATCGTAATGGACGGCGGGCAAATCATTGAGCAGGGCAGCCATGCCGAATTGCTGCAACGTAACGGTGTTTACGCCCGGCTATGGCGCCACCAGAGCGGCGGTTTTCTGGCGCAGGACGATGATTGAGGCCGTGTTTTTTCCGACCCTCAAGCCGTTGCGTTTTGGCTGGATGCGGGAGCGACATGTCCTGTCGTTGCGTACGGGCATGTGGTTGCCGGTGGCTGCAGGCGTTGTTGCGTGTTAATGGGGCGTGTTGTTCTGGCTTTGCCTGAGCAGTGCTTGAAGCGCGCTTTTCAGGCCCGGTGAGAACAAGGGAACCCATTGTGCAGGGGTTTGGCCCGAGGCATCGACAGCCCGAATCGTGATGAACTGGCCCTTGAACACGGTTGTGCCGCGCGCGTGTTCAGCGTAGCCCTGAAGCAACCGGTTCGCTTCGGCCTGTACCTGAAACAGTCGGGCATCAGTGCTGCCTTGCGTATCGGCATAAACATCCAGGACGCGTTGAATGTCGTCAATGAACAGTGCCAGCGCGTGGTTGCCGATGCAGTCACGGCGTTCGTAACCCCAGGGGAAGATGTCATGGTGGGCCAGAGTAAAGAGTCAGAGCAGACAGGTATTTAACCATACCTCATCGACCGCAAGCCCGATGATCGGAGCGCCTTGATTCATGGTGTTATGACGTTTTGTCATGAAACGGTCATATGCTGATCAGGGAACCTTGCTCTCTAAGGGAAAACCCGGTTATGAAAAGGTTGCACACACAGTTATCCACGGTTTTTGTGGATAACCCATTTGCGCTGAGTAGTCATCTGCACTTTATGTAACTTCAAACAGTTTGATATTTCATAAATGATTCCCACGCGCATACCGCAAAGAGGCGTTCAGATTCACGGAAATGAACTACGATCAAGCTTTGGTTCCAACAGGAATGATCAACATGGAAAAAGATGTGGAAAACTTTGCTGTCAAAGTCGCTGAAATCAATGCGGTTCTTGAAGGCCTTGAAGCCGCCAATCAGGTGGCCCTTGATGCCTTGATATTGGCCATGCTGGCTACCAATCCTCAGGTCATCGGGCCGATGCGCGGTCTGATCGCCAAGCTTGAACGCGAGGTTGCCGGCAGTGTGGCAGAAGCCGGCGAGCGTGCCGTAATCAGCTACAGCAACCGCATTGCCGACGTGTACACCCTTATCGACAAGGCGGAAAAAGCGGTTATTGACAGCACTGTCGCCGATACGTCGGAAAAGGTCAACGGTTAACCCGGTTGGGTACGGGCACGGGTCCGCATCAACGGGTGTGCGACTTATCGGGTTGGGCCCGGACCGTTATCGTGCCCCGTTGCAACAGCAATCCTCCAGGGTGAATCTGTTGTGCGTTTTGCTTTGTACATTGCTGCGTCAGCCGCAGACAGCAGAGCTTTCAGCGTGTGGAATCGATCCATGGTGACGACGCCAATACTGACACCGACCCGGCCGCAAGCCAGGTCGGCCAGTTTGTTTTCCTCGAGTGTCTGAACAATTCGCAGGGAAACCTCCCAGGCCTGTTCCATCGTGGTCGACGGTAGAACCACAAGGAATTCATCGCCGCCCCAGCGTCCGATAATGTCATTGGTTCGCAGGGTTGCGCGCATCACCGTTGAGACTTTTTTCAGTACCTGGTCGCCGCATAAATGGCCGTGCTGGTCGTTGATGGCCTTGAAGTCATTCAGGTCCAGCATCAGTACGGCACCGGGGGCCTGTGAATCAAGTGGGGCCTCCAGTTCAAATGACAGCCTGTTTTCAATGGCGCGACGGTTCAGCAAGCCGGTTAGCGGATCAATGTGCGCCTGGCGCTGAAGTTCATTTCGTGCTTCATCAAGTTCTTTGATAAGACGCCGCTGGTTCATATGATGACGTCGCAGCTCTAAAAGATGCATGACTTGTTCGCGCAGCAGCTTCAGGGCTTTTAATTGGTGCTCATCAAGCGTACGCGGTTGATAGTCGAGCACACAAAGGGTACCCAAGGCATGAGGCCCGGACTTCAGCAACGCACCCGCGTAAAAACGCAGGCTTTTTCCGGATGTATTGACCAACGGGTTGTTAGCGGTGCGTGGGTCATCAAGCGTGTCGTTGATCACCATGAGATCTTGTTCGAGAATCGCATGACGACAGATGGAAATGTCCAGCGGCGTTTCACGGACGCCCAGACCTTGTTCAGCCTTGAACCACTGTCTGGACTCATCTACAAAATTGATGACGGCAATCGGCGTGTTGCAAACCAGCGCAGCCAGTTTGATGATGTTGTCGAAAGCGGCGTCGTAACCCGTGTCGAGAATCTGGTAGTCGGTCAGCGCCTGCAGGCGTTCAGGGTCGTCGATGACGCAACCCGTTTCATGATCTGACAATGAAAGCATGGTCGTGTCCTTTTTGCTGGGTGTTGACGAAAGAGCTCGCACTGACGTTACGGCTATCCGGGAATGGTAGCATTGAAAACCAAAATTCTTGTTTCACGTGCGCTCACTCCATTCCAAGAGCAAGGGGGCTTCTGCGCTATCGTGTACAGCCCAGAAATCAACAGCATAACGGTAACGCTGCTGAAAGTTCTTCCATCCAGATGCGAAACGCCGCCTGATAACCGACCCAGGAATGTCGTGCCCAACTTGACGTACGCGTTCAGCCGCACGGTCAATTGCTGTTTCTGGGTCTGGAAGTTTTAGAAAGTATAGGCCAACACTGTACCCACAGCTCCGCCAGTTTTCGATATGTCTCAAGTATCCCAGTCCTGACAATGGGGTTTCGAAGGCGAAGTTCTCTCCCGCTCTACGCATTCGCGTGTCAGATCGCCCCACGGGCAATAGTGGCGTTCTGCGCGGCCGGTGGTCGCAATCAGGTGCTGGTAGGCTTGGTGTGCGTTGCCATCTCAAGATCTTATAGGTGCTACATCAACGGGCCTTGATCACACTGAGATAACGAAAGCCACCACCAGCGATCTGCAGACCATCACCACCATTGCGGGCACACGGTTTTGTGTGACTATCGAAGCCGTGTCTGCCTTTGAAAGGCCGATCATCGTGCGCAATGCCTCCATGCGACCGGGCTCTTTAAGGTTAGCGGCGAGGGCGGCTCTGGCACAGCAGCACTGGGCGTAAGCGAAGGACTGTTCACCACGATGGTACTGGTCAGGTTCTTGAATGCAGTGTTCATCGGTCATTTCCTCTGAGATCAGTCGACGGTTAAACTTTACCGTACCCCCAAAGTCGCAGGTATGACCCTGGACGTCAAGGTTTTGACTTTGCACGCCATTGATTAATGGTCGTCTGTGGTCATGCACCGCTTGTCCCTTCGGGTTTGCTCCGTTGGCTACGGTAGCCGGGTATGTTTCAAAAGAACTTCAAAGCACGTCATTTCATTATTGGATGACGCAGTGACCTGGCCGCCATGCGCCTGAACAATGGACTTCACGATGGCCAGGCCAAGCCCGGCACCCTCGCCATTGCGATGCCGCGAGGCATCCGGGCGGTAAAAGCGCTCGAACAGGTGCGCCAGGTGTTCGGCCGGAATGGTGGGCCCAGGGTTTGCGACGCGAATGCTTACGGCGTCGCCGTTGTTCTGTACGCTTGCCTGTACGGTACCGCCTTTCGGAGTGTAGCGGATGGCGTTCGACAGCAGGTTCGAGAGCGCCCTGCGCAGCATGGCCCTGTCTACAGCGGCAGTTAACGTTTCGTCGCCGCAGACGAGCATCGCGACTTGACGCTCCTCGCACCAGGCTTCGAAGAAATCGGCCAACTCGCGCAGTTCGGCCACCAGTGGCACGGCTGTGCGCTCCGGTTCGATCAGGCCATTGTCTGCCTTGGCCAGAAAAAGCATGTCGCCAATCATCTTGGCCATGCGCTCGTACTCTTCAAGGTTTGAATAAAGTATTTCGCGGTACTCCTGCGCAGTTCGCGCCCGCGATAACGCCACCTGTGTCTGGGTCGTCAGGTTCGTAATGGGAGTGCGCAGCTCGTGAGCGATGTCTCCTGAAAAATTTGACAGTCGTCTGAAGCCGTCCTCCAGCCGGTCGATCATTTCGTTGAAGGCGGTGGCCATGGGCGCCAGTTCTGCGGGAACACCCGTTGAGTCAAGCCGAAGGTGCAGCTGCTCTGAATTGATGCGGTTGATTTGCTGGCTGATGCTTCTTATGGGAGCGTGACCTTGATGAACCGCCAGCCATGTGGCGGCAATGGCAATCAGGCAGGCCACCGCCGTCAACCACCACAGATACCTGTGAAAGCTGTTCAGAAAATGCAGGTGGAAGTCGATGTCGATGGCGAGAACCACAGCAAACGGTTCGACCTGTTGGCCGGTGCCAAGGGCCAACTGCACTAGCGCGCCGCGGAAGGTCTTTCCTTCATGCTGCCAGGACGACACGGTGTTGTCGTTAATCTCGTCTGCGGGATGCAGTTGTCCAAGTGCGGTTTCCAGATCGGCGCCCTGGGTGGCATAGAGCACCTGACCATTGCTGTCAGCGACCATGAATTCCGCGTTGTGGTGGCCGGACAAGGTGCTGTCGAAATGCGCTTTCAGTGCATTGGTGGCTGTAGTGCCGTCAAACTGCTGCAAGGTGGCTTGAATCGAGGTTTTGGCGGCGTTCAGTTCATGGATGTCCTGTTCCACGAAGTGGGCAGTGATCGAGCGTTCCACCAGCCAGCCGAAACATAACAGCAAGGCGGTAATGCCTGCACCGATGGAAATCGTCAGGCGCAGGGCCAGCGAGGGCGGGGACTTCAGGAGCCCGGGCATGTCTATCTGGCTTCGGGAACGTCGAGCATGTAGCCCATGCCACGCACCGTATGGATCAGTTTCGGTTCAAAAGCATCGTCGATCTTGGCGCGCAACCTGCGCACGGCTACATCGATTACGTTGGTGTCACTGTCAAAATTCATATCCCAAACCTGAGATGCTATCAGTGAGCGGGGAAGCACCTCGCCTTGCCTGCGAACGAGCAGTTCGAGCAGCGCGAATTCCTTGTTGGTCAGGTGGATACGCACGTCGCCCCGCATGGCGCGGCGGCGGGGAATGTCCAGCACCAGATTGGCGACCTGTATCTGTTCGCTCAGAACGGCCATGGCGCCGCGTCGCAGTAGCGTGCGTACTCGCGCCAGCAATTCGGAAAAAGCAAAAGGTTTGACCAGGTAGTCGTCGGCGCCCAGTTCCAGCCCCTTTACGCGGTCTTCAATACTGTCGCGGGCGGTAAGAAACAGCACGGGCGTGACAGACTGCGCGTCGCGCAGCGCCTGCACGATGCGCCATCCGTCCACGTCGGGAAGCATCACGTCCAGAATGATCAGGTCATAAGGCTCGGTAAGCGCCCGATGATGACCGTCAAGGCCGGTTTGAACCCAGTCCACTTGAAAGCCCGCCTCGGCAAGCCCTTGCCGAAGGTAGTCTCCGGTTTTCACCTCGTCTTCAACAATCAGCAGTTTCATCTTCGGGTTTCCGTGCCTCGGGGCTAGCCTCTGATTTTTTACGAGCACCTACTGTAACGCAGCGACGCTGACGCAGACATTACCGGAACATGACAAAAATGTAATTCAGGCGTCATGCCTGTGACAGCCGGCGCTCGCTACAGTGATGACCTGCCGAAAGCACGCCGGACTTTTCCGGAAGCGGCATGATTTAGATCATTTTTTAAGGATTAATTTCACGTGAGACAGTCTGGCTCAGGTTTTCCCCCTACATGCCGCGTCGCCGTTTCGTTCAAGGCCTGGCCGCAGGCGGCGTGATGCTGGGTTTATCACCGTTTGCCCATGCGGCCGGCATCGTGTCTTCCCAGGCTCGCACGGGCACGGCCCCGTTGCTTACCGGAACCGAGTTCAACCTGGAAGTGGGGCAGTCGCCGGTGAACTTCACGGGTAACCCGCGCATGGCATTTACCATCAATGGTTCGGTGCCCGCACCCACGCTGCGCTGGCGCGAAGGCGATACGGTGACCATACGGGTGAAGAACACCCTGAAGGAGGATACATCCATTCATTGGCACGGCATCATTCTTCCGTATCAGATGGACGGTGTGCCGGGTATCAGCTTCCCGGGCATTCCCCCTGGGGAAACCTTTGTGTACCAGTTCAAGCTGGAGCAAAGCGGCACGTACTGGTATCACTCGCATTCGGGCATGCAGGAAGCTCAGGGCATGTACGGTGCCATAATCGTCGAGCCGCGCGATGCCGACCCCATTCGTGTTGATCGCGACCACATCATTCAGCTTTCCGACTGGACAGACGAGCATCCGATGCGGGTGTTGTCCAAGCTGAAAGCGCAAGGCGATTACTACAACTACAACAAACCCACCGTTGTCGACTTTTATCGCGATGTTTCCAAAATGGGGATGAGCGCAGCGCTTGAGAAGCGCCAGATGTGGAACGAGATGCGCATGAGCCCGACGGACCTGGCCGATCTTTCCGCCGATGTGCTCACCTACCTGATGAACGGCACAACGCCTGCCGGCAACTGGACCGGGCTGTTCCGGCCTGGCGAACGCGTCCGGCTGCGGTTCGTGAATGGCGCGGCCAATACCTTCTACGACGTGCGCATTCCGGGCCTGAAGATGACGGTGGTGCAGGCCGACGGCCAGAATGTGGAACCGGTGACCGTCGATGAATTCCGCTTTGGACCTGGGCAAACCTACGACGTGGTGGTGCAGCCCAAGGACGATGCCTACACCGTGTTCGCGCAGTCGATGGACCGCACGGGCTACGCACGTGGCACCCTGGCAGTGCGCGAGGGCCTGACGGCGCCCGTTCCTGACCTGGATCCGGTGCAGTGGCTGACCATGACCGACATGATGGGTGATATGGGCGGTATGGACCACGGTGCCATGGGCCACGGTGCGATGAACCACGGCGCTGCCGGTTCGGCTGCCATGAATCACAGCGGGATGAATCACGGTGGCATGAATCATGCGGCCATGGGGCACGGTTCGGCAGCTTCTGCGGGGCCGAGCAAAACCGTGCTGCATGCGCGAACCGAGTATGGCCCAAGCGTCGACATGCGCGTGGATACCCCGCGAACAAACCTGGATGATCCCGGCATTGGCCTGCGTGACAACGGCCGTCGTGTGCTGAACCTGGCCGACTTGCATACCGTGGGTGGCCCGATGGACCCGCGTGGTGCAGAGCGCGAGATTGAGCTGCACCTGACAGGCCACATGGAGCGCTACAGCTGGTCGTTTGACGGTGTGGAGTTCGGTCAGTCAACGCCGGTGCATTTCCGTTATGGGGAGCGTGTTCGGGTCATTCTGCACAACGACACCATGATGACCCACCCGATGCACTTGCACGGTGTCTGGAGCGAACTGGAAACACCCGATGGGGCCTTCCAGGCGCGATTGCACACGATTCCGGTGCAGCCGGCACAGCGCATCAGCTTTCTGGTCACCGCCGACGCCCTGGGGCGCTGGGCCTGGCATTGCCACCTGATGTTCCACATGGATATGGGCATGTTCCGTGAAGTGGTGATTGCATGAGAACCACTGACATGACAAAGGATATCGGAATCATGACTTCTCTCACAAAGCGTACAGCGCTTGTTCTTTTCACCGCAGGGCTGTTGCCGTTTGGCGTGCAGGCCCAGTCTCACGATGCCCATGCCGGTCATGGCGCTCCACCTAGCGTTAGCCAGGGCGCTGCGTCTTCGTCTGCCGATCAGGCGCCTATGGATCATGGAAATATGCAGATGCAGGGTGGCTCTGCTCCTGCCGATGCGCGCGACCCGGACGCCTATTCCGGGGGTTCACGCGTAACGAAGGGCAGTTCGCGCTGGATCCGCGCCACCGCCTGCGTATGTCCGATGAGCACCTGTTTGCCAGTTTCCGCATGGACAAGTTGGAATATGTTCGGGCCAAAGGCGACGAATGGGGCGCCTATGAAGGCCAGGCCTGGTTCGGCAGCACCTTCAACCGCCTGGTGCTCAAGGGGAAGGGGAGTTTGCGGATGGCAAGATGCATGAGTCGCGCACTGAAGTGCTCTGGGGCCATGCCGTCAGCCCGTTCTGGGACACCCAGTTGGGTGCGCGCTTCGATTATGGTCGCGGGGAACCCTCGCGTCAGTGGCTGGCATTCGGTGTGCAAGGGCTGGCCCCTATTGGTTCGAGCTCGATGCCACGGCGTATCTGGGCTCGGGTGGCCGCACGGCCTTGCGGTTCAGCGCCGAATACGACGTGCTGCTGACCCAAAAGCTGTATTTGCAGCCGGCCGTGGAAGTTAATTTCTATGGCAAGGGCGATCCCGAGCGCGACATCGGGCAGGGCTTGTCGGATGGCAAGATTGGCTTGCGGCTGAAGTACGAGGTGACTCGCCAGTTCGTGCCCTACATCGGCGTAGAGTGGGCAAGCAAGTTTGGTAAAACAGCTGACATGGCACGCGACGCCGGTTCGGCACGGCAGGAGACCCGTTTTGTGGCGGGCGTGAGTTTCTGGTTCTAAATTCGTTTATTTTTAAGGGTAAACAGCATGAAGAAATTTGTATCGATTCTGGTTCTTGCATGTGCTCCTGCATTGGCCTTTGCTGCCGGCGAGCATTCAGGAGGCCACAGCATGGGTGGTCACACCATGTCGGGTATGTCCGGCATCGGTAAACCGGGTGATCCGGCGAAGGTCAGCCGAACCATCGAGGTGGTAATGGATGACACGATGCAGTTCACCCCCGCACAGATTGATGTGAAGGCAGGCGAAACCATTCGGTTCTTCATCAAGAATACGGGCAAGCTGCAGCACGAAATGGTCATCGGCACGCTTGCCGACCTGAAAGCCCATGCCGAGGAAATGAAGAAAATGCCCGGCATGCAGCACGTAGAGCCCAACATGATCACACTGAATGCCGGCCAGCGTGGCGGCCTGGTGTGGACATTCGACCAGGCAGGTACGGTGGATTTTGCCTGCCTGATTCCCGGTCACATGGAGGCCGGCATGGTGGGCAAGGTGAACGTGAACTGACGCCTGAGCAACTGATATGTCGAAAGCCCGATGGGTTGTGGTTTCTGCTGCGTCAGGGTTGGCCGTGTTGGCTGCCACCGTTTATCTGACGTCGTTGGGGAAAACGATGGCTTCATTGACCCATCGGCCGATGAGGGGCGTATTACTCTGGGTAAGACGGTGTACGCAGCAAACTGTGCTGCATGTCACGGGGTCAACCTGGAAGGGCAGGCAAACTGGCGCGAACGGCTTGCAAATGGACGTTTGCCTGCACCGCCTCACGACAAGACAGGCCATACCTGGCACCACCCTGACAGGTTGCTGATAGACATGGTCAAGAACGGCCTTGTGCCTGGTCGTACGGCCCCATCGGCCTACGAAAGCGATATGCCTGCCTATGCCGGGATATTAACTGATGAGGAAATTGTTGCCGTGATTGCCTACATAAAAAGCACCTGGCCCCTAAGGGGTTACAGGCCCAATGAATGTCGGTGTCCCCCTTTAATGATGAAGAGCCAAAAAACCCAGCTAAACACTAAGCTTAGCTGGGTTCTCTGTGTACAGCGGTGGTGCCCAGGAGAGGACTCGAACCTCCACACCTCGCGGCACATGGACCTGAACCATGCGCGTCTACCAATTCCGCCACCTGGGCATTACGATTGCGTGACACACTAACTATCTTGACCGCTTCAGCTTAAGACCTGTTAATCTAGCAAGCTGTTAGCGTTGGTAGCGTCAAGAAATTCGTCATAACCAACCGAGAACAGAATTATATATCAAAAATTTTAAAAGGGAAATTTGTCCTTTGAACAAACGAAAAAAAATCGACTCGCCCGACACCCACAATGTGTCAGGTGCGCCGGCTAACGGGTCAGACTTACCGCCCGACTTTGACCCGCACGTACCCTCGCGGGAAGAAATTCTTCAATTCTTGCGGGAACTTGGCAAGCCTGTCGGGCTTGACGACCTGGCGCGCGGCATGGGTGTGCAGGTGCCCGTTTCAGTGGGTTTCGATCGCCGTGTGCGCGCCATGGAGCGCGACGGGCAGGTCTTGTATAACACCCAAGGAAAGTTGTTAATCAACAACAAAATGGATTTCATCGCTGGAAAAGTACAAGGCCACCGCGACGGCTTTGGCTTTTTGTTGCGCGAAGACGGTGGACCCGACCTGTTTTTACAGCCGCGCGAGATGCTGAAAGTGTTGCATGGCGACCGCGTTCTGGCCAAACTTGACGGCGATTATCGCGGCCGCCCGCAGGCCGCCATTGTTGAGGTGGTCGAGCGCCGTACCAACCGGTTGGTTGGCCGTTTCCTGTATGAACGCGGCATCAGTATCGTTGTACCCGAAGACCAGCGTATCAAGCACGATGTGCTGATTGCTCCGGGCGATATCGGCGGCGCCGAATCGGGCCAAGTGGTCACCATCGAGATTCTTCAGCAGCCGACCCGGCACACCCAACCGGTGGGTCGTGTGGTTGAAGTGCTGGGCGAAATCGACGACCCGGGCATGGAAATTGAAATTGCCGTGCGCAAGTTCGATGTGCCGCATGAGTTTTCACAGGCTGCGCTGGCACAAGCTGCGTCTGTATCCGATACCGTTAAACGCAGCGAACTGAAAGGCAGGGTCGATTTACGCGACATTCCATTCATCACTATCGATGGCGAAGACGCGCGCGATTTTGACGACGCGGTGTATTGTGAAGCCGTCGATCTGGGTACGGAAAAGCGTCGCAAGCCGGGCTGGCGTTTGCTGGTGGCCATTGCCGACGTTAGCCACTATGTCAGGCCCCACGATCCGCTCGACGACGATGCCCTTGAGCGAGGCACCAGCGTTTATTTCCCGCGTCGGGTCATTCCCATGCTGCCTGAAGCGCTGTCAAATGGCATTTGCTCATTGAACCCCGGTGTAGATCGCCTGGTGCTGGTCTGCGATATGGTGATTCAGGCCACGGGTACCAAGGCCGGCACGGTTACGGCTTACCAGTTTTACGATGCGGTCATTCACTCGCACGCGCGTACCACGTACACGGATGTCTGGTCTGCCTTGCAGCAGCCCGAGGGGCCGGCGGCCAAGGGAATGAAAGCGGTCTATCCGCATGTCAAAGACCTTTACGAGTTGTACCACTTGCTGTCGCAGTCCCGGGTCAAGCGTGGCGCCATCGATTTTGATACCGTCGAAACCAAAATCATCTGCAACCCGCTGGGCCGTATCGAAAAAATCGTGGCCTACGAGCGCAATGATGCCCACAAGCTTATTGAAGAATGCATGCTGGCAGCGAACACCTGTGCGGCTGACTTCATCAAACGCAATAAACGCATCGGCTTGTACCGTGTGCACGAAGGGCCAACCCCGAAAAATTGCAGGCGCTGCGCGATTATTTGCGTAATGTGGGTTTGTCAATTGACGGTGGTGATGACCCGTCAACCAACGATTACGCCAAACTGCTGGTTGCCGCCAAGGGTCGTCCAGACTACGAGGTGATCCAGACCATGTGTCTGCGGTCGATGCAGCAAGCCATTTATAGTCCGGAAGAGTCAGGGCACTTCGGCCTGGCCTACGATGCCTATGCACATTTCACCTCGCCGATTCGTCGCTACCCCGACCTGCTGACACACCGTGTCATCAAGTCCATCATGGCCGGGAAACGCTATATCCCTGACCTTGAGGATATCGCTGCTGCGGTGTCATTGCCGCAAAAAGATCGCGAACACGGTGTCTGGGAAAAATTGGGCTTATTGTTGTCTGCACGCGAGCGTCGTGCCGATGAGGCCTCACGTGACGTTGAAGCGTGGCTAAAATGCTGGTTTGTCAAAGAACATGTTGGTGAGGTTTTCAGCGGTCGTATTACTGGTGTGGCCACGTTTGGTGTATTCATTACGCTCGATACGTTGTTTGTTGAAGGACTGGTTCACGTTTCCGAACTTGGGTCCGATTACTTCCAGTACAACGAAGCGCTGCACGAACTGCGGGGTGAGCGCACCGGTATCCGTTACCGGCTGACTGATGCCGTGCAGGTGCAGGTGGCCCGTGTTGATCTTGAAGCCCGTCGCATCGAGTTTCGTCTGGTTCAGGGTACAACCTTTAAAGCCTTGCAAAAGGCCTCAGAGCCTCGCTCGGAAACCTTGCGTCGCCCTAAAAAAGCGGCATCGGCCAAGCCGGCAGCACTCAAGGGCACAACAGCACGGCAGCGGCGGGAAGCGGCCAAGCGCAGTGCTCGTCCTGCGGCTCCTGCCAAGAAAGGCCGTGGTCGTCGCTAACCTGTTCTGACGCCTTCAATCAAGGAAATTTATGTCGTCTCTTCAGGTTTTGGCGGGTTTTCATGCCGTGGTGGCGCGGTTGCGCCATGCCCCGGCATCCATCAAAGAAATTTATGTCGAGGCCTCGCGCCGCGACAAGCGCATGCAGACATTCATCCAGCAGGCGCAGGCGGCTAACGTCAAGGTGTTGCCTGTCGCGGCTGAACGTCTTGATGGCCTGTCAAAAGGTACTCGTCACCAGGGTGTGGTTGCGCTGGCCGAAGAGCATCAGTTGGCCGTCGATATTGACGAATTGCTCGATGACCTGGAAGCGGCGGGCAAAGTACCGTTTTTCTGGTGCTTGACGGCGTCACAGACCCGCACAATCTGGGGGCGTGCCTGCGCACGGCGGATGCGGCCGGGGTGCATGCTGTTATTGCACCCAAAGACCGTGCAGTGGGGTTGAATACCACGGTTCAGCGCGTGGCTTGCGGTGCGGCTGATACGGTTCCGTACCTGATGGTCACCAATCTGGCCCGCACCTTGCGTCAACTGAAAGACCGTAACGTCTGGGTGGTCGGTACCGATGATCAGGCCAGCGGCACTCTGTACACCGTTGACGCCCGACGTCCCATGGCCTGGGTGATGGGGGCCGAAGGTGAGGGTATGCGGCGCCTGACTCGCGAAACTTGTGATGAACTGGTTACCATTCCCATGCAGGGTTCGGTTGAAAGCCTGAATGTCAGTGTCGCCAGCGCCGTTTGCCTTTACGAAACCGTGCGTCAACGCGTCGGCTAGTGGTGTCGTTTTTTTACGCTATAGCGTTTTTGCATGGCCCATTTCGATGCCGCAGCGCGGCGGCGGGCCGCTTGAGCCAACTGCGCTCTAACGGCCGTATTCACTATTCTTTATCAGCATCTCATGTCAAATAACGGATTTTCCACCACCATTTTGCACTCCGACCGGCGCGGTGGCGTCGAACATGGCGGGGTTCACAAACCGCTGCACCCTTCCTCTGAATACGCGTATACCGACGCCCGTGAGCTGGCGGCGGTGTTTCAGGGCAAGGCCGGGTACACCTATGCGCGTCAAGGTACGCCAACGACCGGGGCACTGGAAGCCAAAATCACCCAAATGGAAGGCGGTGTCAGTTCGGTGTCATTCGCCACCGGCATGGCGGCACTGACGGCCACGTTTTTTACCTTGCTGAAAAAGGGCGATCACCTGATTTCAAGTCAGTACATTTTCGGTAATACCAACAGTTTGCTGGGAACCTTGTCCGATTTAGGGGTGGAGGTAACGCTGGTTGATGCCACCGATGCTGAGCAGGTCAAGGCGGCCCGGCGCCCGCAAACCCGCATGGTCTTTACCGAAACCATCGCTAACCCGGGTACGCAAATTGCCGACTTGAAAGGCATTGGTCAATGGTGCCAGGAACAAGGTCTGGTGTATGTGCTTGACAGCACCTTGTCAACGCCCTGGCTGTGCCGTGGCGTGGATGTCGGTGCGTCGCTGGTGGTTAATTCCATGTCCAAGTACATTGGGGGCACGGCCATGCGCTGGGCGGAGCAGTTACCGATACCGGGCTGTTCGACTGGTCGGTGTACCCCAATATTGCCGAACCGTATCGCAAAGGTAACCCAACGTCCTGGGGGCTTACCCAGATCAAGAAAAAAGGGTTGCGCGATATGGGGGTACCCTGTCATCCGATGCGGCTCACCGCATTGCTGTGGGCGCTGAAACCTTGTCACTTCGCATGGACAAGGCCTGCAGCAACGCCATGGCACTGGCCACATATCTTGGGCAGCATCCCCGTGTGAAACTGGTGCGCTACCCCGGTCTGGTGTCGCATGCCCAGCATCAGCGTGCGGCAGATCTGTTCAGCGGCCGCTTTGGCGCCTTGCTGGGTGTCGAACTTGCCGCTGACCTTGATGTCTTTGACTTCCTGAATCGTTTGAAGGTGCTGGTGCTGGCGACCCATCTGGGCGACACCCGGACCTTGGTTTTACCGGTAGCGCATACCATCTACTACGAAATGGGGCCCGAGCGTCGCGCCTTGATGGGTATTGGCGATAATTTGCTGCGAATTTCGGTAGGTATTGAAGATACTGAAGATCTGATCAAGGATTTTGAACAGGCCTTGTCGACCTGAGCAGCCTTGTTGATCTAATTAGCCCTTGTCACCATAAGCTGTATTAATCATTACAATTTTTTGTGTCGATCCGGGTTAAACGGGTCTTGTATTTGAGCAGTTCAGGTTTTATATTACTCGGCACAACCGCAGTCTCAAAAGCCAGCCGCCGTGCGGGTTCTCGGTGTTCAGCTTTTGTTCAGGCCTGGTTTTAAAGGCCTGCTGCTTGCCCAACGCACCAAAGCCTTGTCTGGTGCTGCCCGGCAGATGTCCAAAGTGGTAAACAGCGCCCAGGTGCTGTCCTTCTCAACAGGGTGTCAGGCAGGGCGCTGTCCGGGTCTGGCGATAATAATTTTCAGGGGTATTCCTTAATGAACAAAACTGAGCTTATCGAGCACATTTCCACCAAGGCTGATCTTTCCAAAGCCGACGCGGCTCGCGCCCTCGAAGCCTTCATTGGCGCCGTCAAAACGACGCTCAAGAAAAAAGGCGGCACTGTAACCCTGGTGGGCTTCGGTACGTTTGCTGTTACTGAACGCGCGGCCCGTACAGGCCGTAACCCTCGCACTGGCGAAGAAATCAAAATCAAGAAAGCCAAAGTGCCCAAGTTCCGTCCGGGTAAAGCCCTGAAAGACGCGGTTAACTAAGCCTGAAGGCTACGGTTAACCACTCCGGTATGAAGAAAATTATGTGGCCAAGGGTGTTTCACTTGCAAAATAAAAAATAGTTGGCTATAATTCTTTTCGCGTTAGACATGAAGTGAAGTGGCCCCAACGCTTCTGTTTCAAAAATAAATTGAAATAGTAGCTGCCAAACAAGGGGTGCTTAGCTCAGTTGGTAGAGCGGCGCCCTTACAAGGCGTAGGTCACAGGTTCGACCCCTGTAGCACCCACCACTTAATGTTTATAAATCAACCACCTTAGAGCGATCTGGGTGGTTTTTTTATGCCTGTTTTCTGAAAAAGCCGGCTAACTGTTGCAAGCTGTCGTGGCCCGTTGCGCTGACGACTCTCGAGTTTGCTGCCAATGTTGTCCATCCTGTTTTCGCGATCAGAAAAGAGAGGGGCTTTCTCAAACAGAACTCGCGGAAAAGGCTGGTATTTCACGTCGAGCGCTCAGCAAAATTGAAAATGGTGCGGACTGTACACTTTTCACGCTTAGAAGACTGTATGACGTCTTGAGGATTAATCTCGAGTTTCATAAGGCAAAACGTTATAACCTAGATGAAATCAACGAGCGAAATCGCAGAGAATTTTTGCGTATTCAACAGCAGAAAAAGGGATAGGTCATGGATCATAAACGTATGGTTGACTCGGTTCCAGTAGAAGCCACAGAGTAAAAATTTTCATGAATATTACTTACCAGTCGTTTCCAGCGCTTGACCTTTGGGATTGTGAGCCCGTGCCCGTGCCGGGGCATCCCGCAAAGCGAATGTGTCTGCGCCTCACCTCCAAAAGAACTCACCCGAAGGATTCGGGGGTTTGGTATTTATGCGCTGTCCTATCGTCACCAAGACGGCATCGATCGTATCATCTACCTTGGAAAGTTTGCAGGAGAGAAATCTGCGAGTAGAGGAGTGGACAATGCGTTTGGGGGTGATGTGCGTGATCGCTGGTACAAGCATATCGGTACTGCGACACTGCTGCTTCGCGGCTTAAAGATGGCAAGTAGGCCCCGTTATTCTGCTCATCAACAAAGGGCCCTGGAACATTTTGCCAACGATCCTTCCTTCCGGGAGGCTTACACTGACTCGTTTCTTGATATTTCAAATGAGGAACTGAGTCAACATGTTTTTATCAAAGGCGCTGATTTACAGGTATCGAGCAACGGTAATCCCCCATTTTTAACAGTAAGCAGCAGTAGAATTGTTTAAATATTTACTGGCTAATTTCTGTCGTGGGGTAATGCCGCCCAGTGCCATGTTTGGCCTTTCATTGTTGTAAGTCCAGAGCCAAGCGGTGGCACCGAGTTGAACTTCGTCCAGACTGCTAAACAGGTTTTGGGCCAGCCAATCATAACGCACCGTGCGGTTATAACGCTCGACGTAGGCGTTTTGCTGCGGATTGCCGGGTTGGGTATGGATTAGCGTAATACGTTGCCTGGCAGCCCATTGAAGCATGGTTTTGCCGATGTATTCAGGGCCGTTGTCGCAACGTATACAGGCGGGTTTACCGCGCCACTCAATGATCTGATCCAGGGCCCGTGTTACGCGCTCTGCCGGCAGGGAAAAATCCACCTCGATTCCAAGGCCCTCGCGGTTAAAGTCATCAACGACGTTCAGCAACCGAATCCCACGCCCATCGGTTAGTTGGTCGTGCATAAAATCAATGGACCAGACTTGATTGATATCCGTCGCTGTGCCCAGCGGATCTGGTCGCTCGCGCACCAGTCGCTTCTTGGGCTTAATGCGTAAATTCAGTTCCAGTTCACGATAGATGCGGTACACCCTTTTGTGGTTCCATGGGTAGCCTTTAATGTTGCGCAAATACAGGAAACATAAGCCAAAGCCCCAGTTGCGCTGGGCCGTTGTCAACCGTATCAGCCAGTCGGCAATGACCTCGTTTTCGTCGTTGTGTTTGGCCTGATAATGGTAGGCGCTCTCGCTGATGCCAAACGCCTGGCAGGCCAGGCGGATACTGGATTTAAAGTGCTTAACGGCGTTTTGCGCCATCTCCTTGCGTCGAGATGGCGCTACCACTTTTTCTCAGCGCCTCCTGCACCATTTCAGCCTTCAAACGCTCTTCGGCATACATCTTCTTGAGCTGCCGGTTTTCGGCCTCAAGCTCCTTCAGACGAGCCATCATCGAGGTGTCCATGCCGCCGTATTTGGCGCGCCACTTATAAAACGAAGCGCTGCTCATGCCATGCTCACGACACAATTGCGGCACGGGCGTACCCGCTTCAGCTTGCTTGAGGATCGCCATAATCTGGCTGTCGGTAAATCGCGATTGCTTCATTGTGTGAATTCCCTTGTAGTGGAAATTCTACCTTTGATCACTGCGGTTTAACGGGAGGATTACCCAACCGCCTGGGGTTTGCTATTCAAAACCTGGTTGATACGCAGATTGATGTGTCGAATGCTGTGCCGTGTGATTCGAAGGATGTCGCCGCCGCTTTAGAGCGGGTGATTGATCGCTTCACGTTGCATTACTGGCGAGTTACAGCTCAAGATCCAGTGCGAAAATCTGAAATCAATGCATTGTTGATCGGTAAGCGTTCAGCCAACCCCATCTTGAATCCGCTGACGCTGTGTTAGAGCATACGTGTCCATTTATTTTTCCATGGACACGTATGCACCAAGATACTAATGGTCGGCGTCGGCGCCGCAAACACTCCCTGCGTACAAGGCCGAACTGGTCCAGCAGTGCTTAAGCAGCGGTGCCTCGCTGGCCGCTATCGCACTTGATCACGGTTTGAATGCAAACCTTTTACGTCGATGGGTCATTGAGCATGAACGTTTGGGGCTGCATACCCTTGACGATGCACCCACAGACCCGGTGCCTGTGCCAGCACCTGCGGGGGCATTGCCTGAGTTTATTGCTTTGGGGCCGCCAACGTCGACCTCGTTGCTGATGCCCGCCTCAGCGCATCGTCACGAACGTGCCCCAACGGCTGATGCTACCGTGCGGGTCGAGCTGAGCGCAACGCGGATGAACATTACACTGCATTGGCCGTCTTCGAACAGCCAGGCACTGGCGCACGTGCTGCGGGAATTGATGGCATGATCCGTATCGACCAGGTCTGGATGGCCGTTGAGCCCTGGATATGCGGGCCGGTGCCGATACGGCCCTGGCACGGGTTGTGCGGGTCTTTGGCGCTGCGCATCCGCATCATGCGTATGTGTTTGCCAACAAACGGGCCAATCGCATGAAGGTATTGGTTCATGACGGCATCGGCGTCTGGTTGGTGGCACGGCGTCTGAATCAAGGCCATTTCATGTGGTCAAATGACGGCCATGGCAGCGTATCACTCACTCACGAGCAGCTCGATGCCCTGGTGCTGGGCTTGCCTTGGCAGCGTATCGGTGAGGCTGGCATTATCCGTCTGGTTTAACCCTAAAAGATCGTCATTCTGCAATCGGGGACGTTGCCAATAGCCGGCGCACAGGCGCTGTGTAACACTACGCCTCATGATGACGAACACGCCCGATGACCTTGACCAGCTAGACGCGCACCAGTTGCGCGAACTGGCGCGTCAGCTCATGCTGGCCAATGCGCGCAAAGATCAAGACATCACGTTCAAAGCGGCGCGTATCACGGCGTTGTCTCACGAGATTGCCATCTTGCGCCGGCACAAGTTCGGCCAGAAAAGCGAGCAATTGGGCGGTGAACAGGCGTTGTTGTTCGATGAGGCCGTGGGCGAAGACCTTGAGGCCATCGAGCGCGAACTTAATAAACTTAAAACCCGCCTGCTGCGGGTGAACCGCGCGATAAACCGCGCCGTGCGGCCTTGCCGCCCGAGTTGCCCCGCACCACCATCCACCATGAACCGGCGTCCACAACCTGCGATTGTGGCTGCCAGCTCAAGCGTATTCGTGAAGACGTCAGCGAGAAGCTGGACTACACCCCAGGCACCTTCAGCGTTGAGCGTCATGTGCGTGGGGTCTGGGCGTGTACACACTGCCAGTCAATGACGCAGGCTTCGATGCCCGCGTACATCATCGACAAAGGCATCGCCGCCGTGGGGTTGCTGGCCCAGATCCTGATCGCCAAATATGCCGATCATTTACCCCTGTATCGCCAGGAAGCGATCTTCAAGCGCGACGGCATGCACATCCCGCGCTCGAGCATGGCCCAATGGGTCGGGCAATGCGGTCATGAACTGCAACCACTGGTCGACGCCCTGCGTCGGTGTATCTTGCAACACCGTATCCTCCATGCCGACGAAACCCCGGTGCGCATGCTCAAGCCCGGTAGCGGCAAGACCCATAAGGCCTATTTCTGGACCTATGCACCGGGCAAGTTCGAGTCCTTGAAGGCCGTCATCTACGACTTCAATGAGGGTCGAGCAGGTCTCTATGCCCGCGAGTTCCTGGGGATTGGCAAGGTCAGCTGGTCGTTGATGACTACTCGGGCTACAACGCCTTGTTCCGCCAGGGGTGACCGAGCTTGGTTGTATGGCCCACGCGCGCCGTAAATACTTCGACCTGCACAAGAACAACCAGAGCCCTGTGGGTCAACGGGCTCTGGAATTGATTGGCGAACTTTACGCGATCGAGCGCGAGGTAGCGACCCTGTCTCCCGCCCAACGCCTGGCGCTACGACAAGAAAAAGCCAAGCCCTGGCCGATGCCCTGCACACCTGGATGTTGGTCCAACGCCAGCGGGTATTGAATGGTACCGGCACGGCCAAGGCACTGGATTACAGCCTGAAACGCTGGGCGGCACTGACCCGCTATCTGGACGATCCGTTCGTCCCAATCGACAACAATCATATCGAGCAACAGATCAGACCCGTGGCCGTTGGAAGATCCAACTGGCTCTTTGCAGGCTCATTGCGTGCCGGTAAACGCGCGGCCGCGATTATGAGTCTGATTCAATCGGCCAAGCTCAATGGACTGAACCCGCATGCCTATCTGAAGGATGTGCTCACGCGTCTGCCGACACACCCAAACAGCCGGATCGACGAGCTGCTACCCCACAACTGGGTGGCACCTGAGACTAACGGCGTCGACGCCGTTTCTGAAAAAATTTGCGCTTGAGGTAGGGAGGGGAATGTAGTTCCCCAGACGCTTACGTTGATCGGATCAAAAAATCAGAAAGGCGTTGAACGCTCATTGATTGAGCATTATCGGCATAGATTGCCGATGAACGCAGAGTATCGTCTCCCCGATAGCTTGAACGCTTTTTACCACTATGATCCCAGCGGCTTGATTCAGGTGGGCTCGGAAGATTTCAATGACCTTGATCTTCTCATTACTAAGAGATTAGGCTGGCTTTTGTCGGGCCTTAACGATCATTCATGACCCTAAATGCCTTTTAGCCACGATAGGGTTGCTTTGTACCCGTTTTGATGTGCATCTTTAAAGAGCAATTCCAGATCTGTGCTTGCTGCGTGACCGTTAGGATGAGCAATGATGGCAAGCATTTTTTCAGCCCGTGCATCAATTCGGCTGCCTAAGAGATTTAATAGATATGCGAAATCGCCCAATTGGTAATGGGGGTTGTCACCATGTGGCGTGTGGTCTTTCACGAGTTCCTTCGTAACCCAGGCACATATTTGATTCAGGCCGGGTAGGTTAAGGTAAACGCTTTATATGGGTTCGTCAGTTCATGTCTTTTCGTCGTGCATAGGGGGTGTTCTGCAAGATGCATACATTCCCCGAAGCACTTAAATGCGTAGCGAACCTTTAACCGTTGTCTCTCTTGCCCAGCGTGAGTACGTGCGGCTATACACCGGAATTAACACCTCGCATTCCATTTGGTAGGCTTCCATCGCCTCGATTTGTGACATGATGAGTGACTCGTTAAAAATGCACAGAATGAATTTCGGGTAGATCGTGAGCGCGCGGCAGCATTGGTAAAGCTGTTCGCGCTGATCAGCCGTCAGGTCGTCATACATTTCAACCCGGTTGCCGTCGACTTTATCGCTGAATTGGCCGAATAAAGCTCGAACGGCGTCCGATTCGACGACATGAAGTGCAGCCATCAGCAGTGCATCTTCGAGCGTATGCTCTATGGTGGGAATCCAGACAATTCTGCGCGCGCCTTTTTTAAGGTCCACGCAGGGCGGCTACCTTCAGAGAGTTCTATTCGGTATCCCGTCACTAAACCCCCGTCATTGGGGTGTGCCCGGCCTATCAAAATATGAGCGGTAGTTGCGGCCATCTATTCGATCCTCGCTGTCAGTGTTGGTATATCTTGCCATGGTCTTGCGGCAAAATATGTCGCTTGGCTGAAAACTGATCTTGGCGTCGTCAGCCTCAAGTAGCCAAGGCATCGTCTACAATATTTTCGCCAGGTGTCTTGTACGTTGGAAACCTGCACATCTCACTGTGCCGGCACCGCGTGGAGCTCAGTAAATAAAGGAATCCATGAAGCCGATTGTGCAAAAATTTGATGCAAACATCACCGGTCGCGACTTTGTTGTGGGTGATTTGCATGGCTTTCTCGATCTTTTCCATGCCGAACTCGACCGGCAAAATTTTGACCCATCGTGCGACCGGGTCTTTAGTGTGGGCGATCTGATTGATCGCGGCCCTGACTCGATGGGGTGTCTGCGATTATTGAAGCAGCCCTGGTTTCATGCGGTTCGAGGCAATCACGAGCAGATGCTGCTTGGATATTTTTCCCTGCATCGTTGTCCGTTCAAGCGAGTTTGCTCAATACCCAAACGTTCCTCAAGCATGGCGGTGCATGGGTCACGACGTTGCGGGCGTCTGAGCAGAACGAACTGCAATCTGAACTTTTGCCCTATGTACGCACGCTGCCCCATTTGATTACGGTGGGTCAGGGCCGCACCAGGTTCAACGTTGTACATGCTGAACTCATGACCGGGGCGCCGGAATTTTCCATTCAGCGACTCACATCGCCAGCCCTGCGTGACACTACCGTATCGTCTGGCAGCGTGATGACAGATACTGATCTCGATGCCTTGCAGGCCGATGCTCAAAGCCCTTTTCTGGATGCCATGCTGTGGGGGCGACGTCTTCTGAAATCCACTGATCAACAGGCGGCCAGGTTTTTGAAATGACTGCGGGCAGGCTGGGCGTCAGCGAAACCCCCGTGCAAGATGGGTTGTCGCTGACGTATGTGGGGCATTCGCCGGTTCGGCAGATGATGCTGCACCAGTCGCATGTGTTTATTGATCGCGGTGCTTTTTTGGGCCGTGCTGACAGTTGTCTGTTGATGGTCTGTCATCAGGAAATAATGGACGCGCTTCGCCAGCACAGCCTGGTTGGCTACACGGCGTAGGCGTTATTTCCGTGGATGACGGTCTTGCCGGCTGAAATGGCATAAAAATGCGCTTTTTCCAAAGCACCGGGCGATGGTCCCGGTCAGGGCGAACGCTCAGGTACGCATGGAATGCATGGAAACGAATCGCCCCAATGTGGCTTCAAGCTCAACCTTTTTAATGGGCTTTGACAGGTAGTCGTCCATGCCGGCATCCAGGCACATTTCACGGTCACCCTGCATGGCGTTGGCGGTCATGGCGACGATGGGCTGGCGGGGCAGGGCCTTCGCCGCTTCGTGGGCGCGAATGGCGCGTGTGGCTTCAATGCCGCCCATGACGGGCATCTGTATATCCATCAGTACGATGTCGTAGCGCTCGCCAGCGGTCAAACGGTCGACCGCTTCTTGCCCGTTGATAGCCAGTACAACGGTATGTCCCCATTTTTCTAACAAACGCGTAGCCAGTTGCTGATTCACGATGTTGTCTTCGACCAGCAGGAGCTTCAGGCCGGTACTCTCGACGCTCATGGGTAGAGCTTTACGATCTGAATTCACCGATCGTGGCGCCGTCGTTGAAGCTATCGCGGGAGCGGCAGGGGCAGAGTCCATCGGCAGTGCCGCAGCATCCGGGCTTATCGATACCGATGCGCTGTTTTCTGTGATGGATACGGTAGCGGCCGCTGGCGGGTCTGCCAACGGGCTGTTGGCTGACGGGCCAATACCTGCCAGACGAATGCTCGCAGGGTCAAGGCCAGCCGGGTCAATGCCGGCGACCAACGTAAACCGGAAGCAGCTGCCTTTCCCGACCTCGCTATCAACCGTCATTTTTCCGCCCATCAGCTCGACCAGACGGTTGGAAATAGATAGCCCGAGTCCGGTGCCACCATACTGGCGGGTCGTGGAGGCATCGGCTTGCGAGAACGATTCGAAAATGCTGTCGAGCTTGTCGGCCGGAATGCCGATACCGGTGTCGCTGACGGCGATGTCCAGGGTGACGGTCGTATCGGTGCGGGTTACAACAGAAACATGCACGGCAATCTGGCCGTCGGGGGTGAACTTGATGGCGTTGCCGACCAGGTTGATTAGTACTTGGCGCAGGCGGGTGGGGTCGCCGATGACGTGGGTCGGTACCTCGCTGGCAATGTCGCACACCAGTGCCAGCCCTTTCTGGCTGGCGCGCAGCGAGAGGGTTTTCAGTATGTCGGAAATGAGTGTGTGCAGGCTGAAACTGACATTTTCCAGCATCAGTTTGTTGGCTTCAATTTTTGAAAAATCAAGAATGTCATTCAGGATGCTGAGCAGCGACTCAGCCGAATTTTTGACAATGCGCATGTATTCCTGACGCTCGGACTCGGTGCCTGCATCGAGCGCCAGGTCGGCCATGCCGATGATGCCATTCATGGGTGTGCGAATTTCGTGGCTCATGTTGGCCAGAAACTCACTTTTGGCGCGGCTGCCTGCTTCAGCGCGCTCGGCCAGTTGTTCGGCGCGGTCACGCTCTTGGGTCAGATTTTTGTTGGCCTGTTCAGTTTCGAGACGCGAGGCGCGTTCGGCGCGTTCGGCGGCCCGGCGCGCTTCGTTTTCTTGTGTGGTGCGACGAATGAGGACATCGCTTTTGCAATAGTGCAGGCCCAGCAACAGCAAAATCGACAGCAGCGACAGCAGTAACCAGGTCTGGCTGTCGCGAAACTTGAGCAGTGGTCCGGCCGAGATCAGTTTGCCGGTTTCCCAAACGCCGCCGGGGACGGGCAACGACTCCCAGAGCCACAACCGGTTGTCGCGGGCACGCAGCCAGTCACGACCAATGCGTTCATAACCCAGCCAGTTGACGTCGTCGCTGCTGAACACGCGCTCTGTCAGCATCTGGTGGTGTGCCTCGGTATTGTTGAATAACGCGCCCTGATCCAGATGCTCCGGGCCCAGCAAAATGAGGCCGTCATGGTGAATCAGGATGTCGTCAGCGTGCAGGTAGTCGGCCAGGATGTTTTCCAGATTGAAACGAAGAATCAATACCCCCATGGTTTCTACGTTGTCATCCAGGACTGGACGCGCAAAATAGCCTGCGACGTAACCTCGTGAGATGCTTTTGGCGAAGTAACCACTGGCTTCGCCGCCCAGGGCTTTGATGAAGTACGGTCGAAATGAAATGTCCAGCCCCTGGGCGCTCGGATCGGAGCTGATTTCAATGCGACCCTTCGGGCTCGCAAAAGGACGGCATCCGCTCCGATACGTCGGTTGAGAATACGGAAGGCCAGATCATGCCCGGCTTCGGGGCGCTGCATGGTCATGGTCACGATCGGGTCGGCGGCCGCAATTTTGAGCAGGTCTGCGGCGTGACTGTTGAGACTTTCCAGTCGTCCTTTGACCCGCTCAAGCTGTGACTGGGCATCACGCTTCATACCGGCCCGAAAGTCAGCTTCGCTGTTGATCATGATGGCGCCGGCAAGTGCAATGACAGTGGGCAGACCCGCGAGTGCGGCCAGCAAAACCCCGCGCGCCCAGCCTCGAAGGCCGGCCCGGCTCCAGAGCCAGAAAATGACTGTCGCCAGGCTGAGAATTTGCAGCAGGCTCGCTGCAGGGTGGTTCAGGGCGCTGAGTATCAGCAAAGCCGTCGCGCCGATCAGAATCTGCCGGGACCCTCTTTGCGACCCCATGGCCAGACTGCTGATGCCTGTGCCGAGGGCCAGGAGCCCGAACAATGGGCTATGTGTCTCGCCCAACTCGGGTAGGCCGCCAAGCAGCGCCGGCAAGTGCAGCGCCGCCCATGCCACGCACAACACTGCCAGCAGCATGCTTTCCCGTGGCGAAAAAATGCCAAGATCGCGCAAGAAATTTCGGGCTGTCAAGGCGGTGCCGGCCAGAAAGCAGGCGAACCAGATTTGCGCGACGGCCAGCAGCCCCGGGACGCGCGGCAGAATCTCGAAATCGGTGAACAGCATTTCGTTGGTCAGTTAATCCACTGGTCAACGATACCTTGCGTATCCGGGCTGAGCTTGATGCCCAGTTCTTGCATGCGTTTGCGATTGATGGCAATGATGGACCGTTTGGCATCTTCGACGGGGGCGTCTTTGATAGTGCCGCCTTTAAGAAGCTTTACCGCCTGGAACCCGGACTGGAAACCCATTTGATAGAAGTCGATGCTGACACCACCAAAAAAGCCGAACCCGGTGAACGATGAGTTCAGCGATATATCGATTTTCTGGATGGCTTTCGTCAGCAACGGGGCAACGGTTGCCATGGTCTTGCGGGTGCCGTCAGTTGGGTCAATGGTCGACATGGTGACCGGAATATAGGCATCGATGTCGTCCGTTTCATTGATGGTTTTGGCGTGCGCCAGCATGGTGGGGATATCTTCTGCGGCAAACACGACCAGGCTGTTCTCGTGGCGCGTGCCTTTCAGTTCGCTGATGATCTGGTCTTTCAGGATGATGCCCACCGGGTCGGTTGAGTGCAATATGGCCACTTTTTTCAGCGGTTTGTTCAGCATGGCTTCCAGCATGTCGAATTGCTCACGCATGAAGATGTATTCAAAGGTGCCGGTGATGTTGGCCGCCGGGGTGCGATTGTCCAGAAAGGTGGCTTTCTGGTTGTACGCGTCGAGACTGCGGTTCAGCCCGGTGAACACCAGTTTTGTCTCGGGTTGCTTCAGGATGTCTTCGTACAGCATGGCAAACGCCGGGTCGTCGATGGTGAAGACGAACTTGGGTTTTTGGGTACGGATGTCATGTTTGATTTTTTCAATGTCTTTCGCCACGTCTTCTTTAGCCCGTACACGGGTGTCAAGGAAGTAACCCTGGGCCGTCAGGTTGGCGTAGCCCCTTGCTTCAGGGCATCCATGGCCGCTTCGTACTGCGGCCGCCCGCACACATCGTTTTCGTCATAACTGGCCACCAGGAAAATATCGGCGGCCACGGCTGATGTGAGGGTGCCTGCGCAGAGCAGCAGTGCGACAAGACCAGATTGAAGGGCGCGGCAGAAGGGCATGGACGGGTCCTGGAGAAGGGTGGGCGACGACACGGCAGTTCAGGTCGCATCGACTGTGGTGGTGCAGGCGAATAGCCTTGATATGGAAATTATAGTCGGATGGGGTGGTTGACGAGGTTTTGAAGTGGGTCGTGGTTTCGTATGTTGGGTAGTTCAAACATTGTCGATGTTGTGTCGAAAATATTTCAAGAAGTTCCGTTGGATTTCTATTTGATAAAAAAATAGCATTCGTTTACATTTAGAAAATTCTTATTTTGATCAGAATTAATAAATTCATATCAATATTTAAAATATGTCCTCAATAAATAAACTCCAGAAATTATTGCTTGTGCCACTGGTGCTGGCTGTTTTGGCCGGTTGTGCAGGCACCCGAACCGTAAGTCAGGAAGAGGCCAAGGTTCACCTGGATACGTCTGATTACAAGCAGTATGCGCAGCGCTATCTCGACAAGACGGGTAAGCCATCCTATGACAAGACAAGTCTGCTTGATGCGCTGGAGGCAGGCAAAGCCTTCAATGATGCTGGCATGTGGGGTCAAAGCGCAGAGGCTTTTGACGCAGCAGAAAGCCTGATGCTCTGGAAAGCCGATACGGTTGATACACCGGCAGAAGTAGCCAACCTTATGGGCACTACCCTGACCAGTGATGCGTTTGGTGCGTATCAAGGAAAAATCTTTCAGGGTGGGCTGATTGACTACTACCAAACCATCAATATGTTGATGATGGGCAATGAGTCTGATGCCCGCGTCAGCTTCAATCGACTGGAAGTGCGCCAGGATAATGCCTTGGAGCAATTCAAATCATATAGCGATACAGTTAATGAATCGGTTAGTGACGGTCTGAACGACAAAGAGTCACTGTTTTCGGCCCAAAGCCTGAAAGCGATCGGTGGCGAGGTTGACTCAGGTATTGCCAATGTGCCGACAGGCTTGAAAAACGCCAAGATTCGTAATGCGGCTGGCGATGTCATGTCGGCGGTGTTTCGTGCCAGTTCGTCTGCGCAACAAGACAAAGCGTCCAATGTCAGTGCTGACAGCTTGAAGCGTGCGGCATCGGCCTCTGCCAGTGCCGGTGGGCTGCGGCTGGTCAAGCAGCTGCAACGTGATATGCGCTCGGGGCGTGGCGCGTTGAAGAACAAGGTCATTGTTGTGTATGAAGACGGCACAGGGCCAGGGTTGTCAGAGTTTCGCATTGACTTGCCGCTGTTCATCGTGACCGACAAGGTAACCTACACCGGTATTGCATTACCCCGGTTTGAAGCGGGCAAGCCTTCCCTGGGAGGTCTGCAGATGGGTAACGGGAAGCGAAAAACGTCCACGGTCGTCTTGACTGATCTTAACGAACTGGCGGGTCTCGAATTCCAGGCCAGTTATCAGGGCGTGGTTGCCAAAGCGGTTATTTCCACAGTCATCAAGACAGCCGCGCAGGCGGTCATCAATCATCAGATCGACCGCGAAGCGGGCAATAGCTTGCTGGGTAGTGTGTTGAAGCTTGGGGTTGGCGCTGCGCAATATGCCTTGACCAAGGCTGACACCCGGGCGTGGGTGAATTTGCCCAATACGATTCAGATGGCAGTCGTCGACAAACCCAAAGATAACGTGTTGCAAATGCAGGCTGAGGCGAATGGCGCGACGATTGACGTTGACTTGCCTGCCGGCGAAAACGTGCTGGTTGTTGTCAAATCGGCAGGCCTGGCCGGCAAGCCGGCCGTCTATGCCCAGGCGTTGCCGGCTGTTGATCAGGTCGCAGGTCTATGAGCGCTGTTCGTTACCGAAATTTGTTGGCACTGGTGGCGCTCGCCGGCATCGTGTCCGGGTGGGCAGATTCTGCGCAGGCACAGGTTAAAGAGCCCGAGCCTGTCTATCGTTGCGATTTGCGCAGTGCCAAAGAATCTGCGTTATCGCTGGTTGACGATGCCAGCCATCGCGGTGCGCTGATCAGCAATGTACAACTGATCACCTTGCACAATGGCATGAAAGCTGTGTCATTCTCGGCCACGTACGCCGATCGTTTTGCCAGCGATGGCAGCCCTCGCAAGTTGCGCTTCACAGTGTCATGGTTTGATGACTGCGGGCGCCCTGTTTCGCTGGGCTCCAATGCATTTGACGGGGTTGTGCTCAACCCCGGTCAGCATGTCACGCGCCAGTCTGTGGCTCCTACCCGTGACGCCTCTTCGGCAGAAGTACGCTTCTATGTCGAACCCTCTACCTTGATGGATCCTTACCAGTAATGAAAAAGACGTTTGTTATCGCTATCTCTGTCCTGGCACTTGCCGGCTGTGAAACCATGCCAGTCAGCTCCAGTAATCCGAATGCCGGCCTGAGCACGACCGGTGAAAAAGGGCTGGTTGCCTTTGGGTTGCAAAGTGTCGATTTTGAATATGCGGCCAACCAGGCAGTGCAAGAGTTTCTTGAATCATCATTTTCCAGAAAACCGGGTGGTGGTCGCTGGGTGGTACAGATGGGAGAAGTCGTCAATGACACCACCTTTCGTATCGATACTGCCAGTATGACCTCGCGCATGAAGCGGGCCATGACTAAAACCGGACAGTTCATCTTTACCGGTGCAACGGGCCGTGACCGTACCGATTTCGTAGCCGATTCCCGTCAACTCAGCCGCTCGGCCATGTTTGACAAGTCAACTGTGGCAAAGCAGGGCACTGTCGTTGCCCCCGACCTTGAAATGCTGGGTGGCATTCGTCAGCGCACCGTCGTCAGTGCAGACCAGTCGCGTCAGCAGCTGGAATATGAATTTGATTTCCGGGTTGTCGAGCGTGATACCGGTCTGGAGATTTTTCAGGCGTTTATCCCCATTGAGAAGCTGGGCTCTAACAAGTCGTTTGCATGGTGAGGCGCCACATGAAACCAAAACTGATCACGATCGTTGCGGCACTGGTTTTGGCCAATACACCTGTTCATGCCCAGGAGCAGCAGTTGGCCATGGGGTTTGTCACGACACCTGAAACAGTGCTTGAGCAGGCGACACCGGCTACTGCCGATGTTTCGATCAAGCCAGTGAATTTCAGCCAATGGGTGCGGGACTTCGAGCGCCAGTACCAGCCAGTGGGGCAGGTGGCCAATGGTCGCATGTTTTTCAGCGGCCAGTCGGAAGTACGTGTCGGGCCGCTGGACCCCAATTTTGGTAAAGAGCTGGCGCTGGCTTATGAAAAAGCCATGTTTGACATGCGTGCCGATTTCATTCTGCAAACTTATGGTCGCCTGACGACACGCACTATTCGTGAAATCTATCAGAATGATTCAAGCAATGCCGATCAGTTCGACCCGGTCGAGCTCCAGAATGCCGGTGAGGCGGGTGGTGGCAAACTAGAGGCGATACTGGACAAGGCGATTACCCTGATCGATAAATCGCTTGATAACGCCCTCATCGAGCAAGGGTTGCCTGCCGATCAGGTGCAAAAAATGTCGATCGAGCAGAAACGCACCAACTATAAAAACAATATCAAGAAAGAAATGGTGAAGTCGGCCTACCGGAATATGCAGGGTTTGGTCCCGGTACAGACCCGGTTTTTCACGACCGACACGCAAAACGGCACACTGGTTACGGTTGGCATCATTGCGGTTCAGTCTGAAAAGACCCGTCAGTTTGCGTTGGACATGAGTCGCAAGCGTCCGTCCAATGTTACAGGGACACCCAAGAAGCTGGCTGATCTGTTGCCTGCGAAAGACTCAGATTACCTTGATGAAATCGGTTTGCGTTTCAGTTACGACGAGCAGGGCCGTCCGATGTTGTTGTCGTATGGCCGCTATTCGTTATCGGTTTCTCCCGATTGGAAACCAGCGCGTGTATTTCGTGCAACCCAGAATGCCACCTCGATGGCTCAAACGCTGGCGGAAGCCAGTATTGTCGAGTTCATGAACACGAATATGCAGGTCAGTGAAACGGCTTTGACCGGTGCGCAGGAAGAGGAAATCGTTGGCCAACTGACACATTTCGAAAATGGTACCCAGACGGGTGTTGAGCAAACAAAGTCGGATATCGGTGAGACGTTAAGCACATTGCTGAAGTCGGGGCAAGCCTCTGCATCAGGTGATTTACGTGGGTCTTCGGTTGTATCGCGCTGGGAGCAACCCGATGAAAACAACACTATTCATGTCGGTGCTGTGGTGACCTGGACGTACGATCAACTGGCGAATGCCAACGCTATCGATGCACAGGGCCGGGGGCAAGCAGCGTCAGGTCAGGGCAGCGCAACCTCGACAACCGCCAACCCGATCAACCGGGGCTCAAAGGCCATTAATCGTCCTGACGATTTTTGAGTTGTCGCCGCTTTCGGCAGGAGATCAGTATGAGTGCAGTGATTCGTGCAATGGTCATGGCTATTGCTCTGTTCTGGACGGTGGTGTCGCCAGTTTTCGCGCAGGTCACCGAAGCCCAAACTACGGCCAGTGCCAGTGGTTTGACCCGTGAAGAAGCGATTCAATCGGCGTTGGTGCAAGCGGCCGGCCAGGCTTTTGGCATTCAGTTACAGGCCTTCACCCAGGTTGAGTCTGTTTCGGCTGAGGCTTCGGTCAACAATCAGGATGAGAGTCTTTATCTGTCGTCGATCAATAAACAGGTGCAACAACAGATCAATTCACCGTCAAATAGCCCGATTCTTGGGTATGTGGTTGATCAAGCGGTTGCCATGCTGACCGGCGGGTGGGAGGCAACCGTTACGCTTCGTTATGCCCAATATAGCCAGGTCGGCGCCCCTAGCGAGCGGCGCACGGCGGTGGTGGTTGCACAAGATAAACGTTACCGTGACATGTTGCTGGCGCAGGTCGAGCAAGCGCTGGTGGCCAGTCGGCGCTTCGATGTGCTGAGTCGGGACAAACAAGCCGCGTTTGACCGTGAAATTGCGTTTGTCGAAAGTGATAACGCCAGTCAGATTGAGGTGGCCCGGCTGGGCCGCGCCGCAGGGGCTGATTACCTTGTTGTCGTGCAGTTTCAAAACCTGGGCATTGCCAATAACCAGCGTGAAACGATCCGCATGACGGGCGAGGTACTGGTCAAAAGTTCGGTCAGCGGGGTGCTGAAGCTTGATGTCATCGAATTTTCCAGTCGCAAGGTGAAGTGGTCGGGCACAGAAAAGTTTGGTGCTACGTTTCAGGGGCCAGCAGCGTGGGTTCAGGTACGTTGGCCAATTTGGTCAGTCGTGCTGCAGACACGTTGATTGATCGTATGGTTGCAGGTATTTATCCCATTCGTGTCGTAAAGGTCATGGGCAGTTCGATGGCGATTTTGAATCGTGGCGAAGGCAGTATCAACAAGGGTGAAAAATACGCGGTTTTCATGATGGGTGAAGATTTGATGGACCCGCAAAGCGGCGAGTCATTGGGCCCTATGGAAGTAGATGTCGGAATCGGCACCGTTGTCGATGTGAAGCCCAAGTTTTCGACCTTGAAAATGGATTCGGGTACGCTTGAGGAGGACCTGAACTACGTTGCTCGCAAGACCAGCAGTGCTGCGGCTCCATCCAAACCGCCCAGCCGGCCAGCACGAAACAATGCGGCCAATGCCAAGCCGGCAGAACCCAGCCGCAAGAATGTCTTTCTGAATTAGCGGTATTCGGTCAGGCATCCTGATGGTTACACTGTGGGCTCCGGGGCTTTAATGCGTCGGAGCCCATTACTATTGGAACCTCGTTTTTTCGTCAGGATATCGTCGTGATAACCGCTACGCTCGCCATTAACCCAACAGAAGCGCGTTGGAAAAGCGCTATGGCCAAGGTGCTGAATTTGTTCGGTGTTCTGGCTTCGTTGGTGCTGATCACCAGCATTTCATTTGAGGCGTTGACCAACGCGGCGTTTACCGGTGATACGGTGTATACCCGCATCCAGCTGGGCGTATGCCTTTATTTTTGCTGGACTTTTTCCTGCTGCTGATCGTTGCGCCGAACCGGTTGCGCTTTTTTGCTCGCAACTTTGTGCTTATTTTGCTGTCAGTGCCCTATGCGTGGCTGATTGACCGCTTTTCGTACGAACTGTCCAGCGAAGCGTTGTATGTGATTCATTTTATGCCGATTGTACGGGGCGGGGTGGCGTTGGCGGTGCTGGTCAGAATGGTGGTCAGCAACCGCATCTCCGGGCTGTTCATTGTGTATCTGGCGCTGTTTTTTGCCATCAGCTATTTCCAGACACTGATTTTTTATGTCTTCGAGGCGGGCGTGAACCCGTCGGTCACGTCGTATGCCGATGCACTGTGGTGGGCCTCGATGACAGTGACTACGGTGGGGTCAAACATCATTCCGGTAACCACCATCGGCAAGCTGGCTACGGCGACGCTGGCTGTGGTCGGGATGACCACCTTCCCGATTTTCACAGCCTACATTACCGCGTTGGTGCATAACTTCAATGACCGCGAGAAAAAGCGGTTACAGGCTGTCAAGAATGCCGCCGCCCGTGCATAAGACCTGGTGACGCCACTGGTGGTCAAGTCATCAAGAGTAGCGTTGCTTTGGCCAATACAAAAAGACATCAGAACCAGCAGTCTGGTCCTGATGTCTTGAGTGCCGGGGAGTATCGCGACACGCCGGTCGTGCGTATCGCGATGTACGTGTGGAAGCTTACCGTGCTGCAGCAAATGCGCCGTCTTTAATGGTCAGCATCATTTGGGCTTTCTTGTCGAAACCGAAGTGGTCATCTTTGGTGTAGGTCAGAACGCCCTGGGTAACCGGGATGCTGCCATGGTTCTCAAGCGCGTCTTTCAGTGCCACACGGAATTCCTCGGTGCCGGGTTTGGCCTTTTGCATGGCCACGGGTACGGCCTTGTCCAGCACCAGGTAAGCATCGTAGGCGTGAGCGGCAAACTGGTTGCGGGTGCCGGCACCATATTTGGCTTCATAGGCGTTGACGAAGTCAGTGGCGATTTTTTCGAGGGTGGTCGGCGGGCAGGCCCTCGGGCAGTACGGCCAGGCCCGACACGACGAACGAACCTTCAACGGCCTTGCCGCCCAGGCGGATCAGGTCGCGCGAAGCGGCGCTGTGTGTTTGGTACACCTTGCCTTTGAAACCACGCTCGACCACCGTGGTGTGAGGCATGGCGGCGCCGCTGCCCGAGGCCACGATCAGAATGGCATCGGGGTTGGTGCCGATGGCCTTCAGGGCTTGGGCGGTAACGCTGGTGTCGGCGCGGGCGTAGCGTTCGGCGGTGGTGATGCTGATGCCGGCTTCTTTGGCCAGACGGCTCAGGTCGCGCAGCCAAAGGTCACCATAGGCGTCGTTGTAGCCGATGAACGCAAAGTTCTTGATGCCGCGAGCCTTCATGTCGTCAATGACGCCGCCGGCCATAACCGATGTTGACTGGGGCAGACGGAATGTCCAGGTGCCTTTGCCCTCGGGGAACTCAGCAGGCGCGGCGGCCAGCTGCACGGTTTTGGCGGCGGCCGCCACTTCGCCCATGGCGATGGCCGGGGTGGTGGTGCTGGAACCAATGATCAGATCGACTTTGTCTTCATTGACAAGTTTTTCGACGTTTTTCTGTGCTCGCGCAGGGTCACTGCCATCATCCAATGTAATGAAAGTGATTTTTTCACCATTGATGTTGTCAGGCCATAGGGCAAAGCCGGTGTTGACGGGGATGCCCAGGCCCGATGCGGGGCCGGTCAGTGACAAAACGACACCGATTTTGATGTCGGCCAGTGCCGGGCCTGAAGCCAGGCCCAGACCCAATGCGGCGGCGAGCAAAGAAGTTTTTAAAATACGTTTCATGATGTTTGTCTCCGAAGGCTGATGAACAGAATTGACCAGCGGTTTTTATTAGTGATGCAACCGTTTTGGCCAGATTGGCATAAGGTGCGCTATATCAGATTACCTGACATAACCCGTATACTACATTCTGTTAATCCGTCGGGCAACTCCCATTAATCACTCCCTGCTTTCTACCCGGAAAATCCATGGCTACGAATAAACTGGCGGCTGCGCAGCGGCCTCCGGCATTGCCTATCTGATCGGTCGCCTTGACCGCATGCTCAGCCGCAAGATTCGCGAACGCGTTGCGGCGCATGGGCTGACGGCCGCCCAATACACGGCCTTGTCGGTGTTTCGGGCCTATGGCCATATGTCCAATGCCCAGTTGGCCGAACGCTCGCTGATTTCGCCGCAATCGGCCAACGAAATGGTCAATGTCATGGTCAGCAAGGGCTGGATTGCGCGCCAGGCCGACGCGGTGCAGGGTCGGGTGATTCCCATTGGTTTGACGGATGCCGGCCTTGCGCTTATGGCGCAGTGTGATCAGGCAGTGGCGGGGATCGAGGCCGAAATGCTGGCTGAGCTGTCTGATGAGGAAGTAGACGCGCTGCAAACGCGTTTGAAGGGGCTGGTGCGGGTATTGAAGGAAAAGCCCGCACGTAAAGGGCGCAGGGCGGTGTAAATGTCGGGATATATCCGGGTACGGTGTATAGCCTGGATTTCTGTCCGGGCCTGATGCGCTAAAGAACTAAAATCGGCAGGATTCCTGGCTGGTCTGGGCGTTATGTCATGCGTTAAATCCGTATTCAATATTGCGAATAATTCGCATTTCTGTTATTGTTGCAAACCTGTTACTGGGTGGATTGTCGATAGGTATTGCTTTCAGCCCTATGTGCAGGCCTTTCAACTCGCGTCCGTTGTCTCTACATGTCGCTTCGCTCCAGTGGTCTACCGTATCCGTCTGCAGTCACAAGAGTTGCCGCCGTCGCCGGTGTGGCGGGGGTGCATCTGGCGGTTGCTGCGGCCATCTGGTTATCGGCTTCGCACGATTCTGCGCCTGAAATGCCGGAAATGGCTTCGATTCAGTTCGTCGAGATTTCCGAGGACTTTGTGGACGCGATGCCGGCGCAAGCCGCGTCTCAGGTTGCCATGGCACCGATACCGCCTGAACGCGAGATCACACCCGAGCCGGAATCCGAGATCGCGCCACCTGTTGAACCCGAAGTGGTACCCGAGCCCGAAGTCGTTCCTGAGCCTGAATCAGAAACCATTCCCGAGCCTGAGTCATTGCCAGAACCTGTTTCCGAGCCGGAAATGGTTGCTCCTGAACCTGAGCCCAAACCCAAGCCAGAACCCAAGCCTAAGCCCGAACCCAAGTCCGAACCCAAGCCAGAACCAAAGCCAGAACCGAAACCAAAGCCTAAACCCAAGGCCGAGCCGAAATCCAAACCACAGCCCGCACCCGCCACCTCGTCGGCACCAGCAGAGTCTGTTGCGGCCGCCCCTTCCGGGCTGGCCAGCGCTCCGGCGTCGCCTGCAGCGCCTGCGGCCCCGGCCGACTCAAACACACCGCGTTTCATCAGCCAGGTGGATTACGCCGGCCGTCGCCCGGTGCCGGAATACCCGCGGGCTTCCGTGCGTCGTGGTGAGACGGGCCGTGTTCTGGTACGCGTACTGATTTCGCCGACGGGCTCGGTGCAAGACGCCAGCGTGCGCACGTCGTCCGGACACAGCCGCCTGGACGAGGCGGCGGTCAAGGCCGCAAAGACGGCGCGCTTCAAACCGTACATTGAAAACGGCGTGGCCAGGCCCGCGCTTGCCGATATTCCATTTGATTTCGTTTTATAGGAACGTGTATGTCTGATTTATTGCAAACTGCATGGATGATGCTTGCCCAGGTGGCGCAAGACAGCGCGAGCCTTGCCGGTGCTGCCCAGGTCACCCAGGAGGCGGTGGCAACGGCGGGAGCTGCCGCCCAACTTGGCCGGGAAGCGGCTGCCAGTGCGAGTGCCGTTGCCCAGCTTGCGGCTCCGGTCATACCGGCGGCGCCTGCACCGCATCAGCCGGGCATGCTCGATTTTGTTGCGCAAACCGATGTGGTGGGCAAGACACTGTTCGGCATTCTGGTCCTGATGTCGATGGTCAGCTGGTACCTGATTTTCGTGAAATCGCTTTCGAACTGGCGTATCCGTCGCCTGTCCACGCGGTTTCTGCGCGAGTTCTGGGCGGCCAGTTCGCTGGAGCAGGTCGAAAACGAAATTGCTACCCATGGCGCCAACGAGCCGTTTTCACACCTGGCCAGTCACGCCATTCACGCGCGCAACCATCATGTCAAATATGGTGCGGTCCGGCTGGAAGAAAAAGGGTCGACCAGTGCGTTCATAACGCGCACCCTTCGTAAAGTGATTGATGAAGAAACGGCACGTCTGGAAAACGGCCTGACGATTCTGGCCTCGATCGGTTCAACGGCACCGTTTGTCGGTCTGTTCGGCACCGTTTGGGGTGTTTACCATGCCCTGATCGGCATTGGCCTGTCAGATGGGGTATCGGTGAACCGCATCGCCGGGCCCGTGGGTGAAGCGCTGGTCATGACCGGGCTGGGCCTGGCCGTGGCGATTCCGGCCGTACTGGCGTACAACGCCTTTGTGCGCACCAATCGTGTGTACCTGGCGCAGCTTGACGCGTTTGCCCACGACCTGTTCACCTTCCTGTCGACCGGTCAACAAGTGACAGGCCAGCAGGGCCGTGGCAAGGGGCGTAATGGTCGTGTTGCACCCGATTCGACGCCGGTCGCCTGAACGCGTGGTGTGGCGCAGCCTGTCGGTTTTAAGTAAACAAGCAGTCAAGTAGCGCGGCCTGTCGGTCTCAAGCAAATAAGCAAACAATGTTCCAGGGAGCTTGCCATGGCATTTGGCAGTTTTGACAACAAAGGGGTGGCAACACCCTGTCTGAAATCAATATGGTGCCTCTTATCGATGTGATGCTGGTGTTGCTGGTCATTTTTATTGTGACGGCACCATTGCTTAGCCATTCCATCAAAATCAATGTACCCCAGGCCTCATCGCAGCCGGTACAGCAGCAGCCCGATGCCATCGACCTGGCCATTGATGCCAGCGGTCAGGTTTTCTGGAATGAAACGCCCGTCGCGCTCGAGGCCCTGCCTCAATTGATGACTGAGCAGGCCGCCAAGGCGCCGCAACCCAACTTGCACCTTCGCGCCGACATGGATACCCGTTATGAAACCCTGGCCAAGGTCATGGCCAGTGCCCGACAGGCAGGCCTTCAGAAGGTCGGTTTCATTACCCGACCCGCCGAAAAAGGACTAGAATCTGCGCATGCGAGTTCTGGTAATTGAAGACGACACCACATTGGGTCATGCCCTGCAAGAGTTTCTTGCCGGGCAGGGCTACGCGGTCGACTGGCTGTCGGCCGGTGCTACCGTGCCTGAAACCCTCGATCAGCAAGACTACGATTTGCTGTTGCTCGATCTGAATCTTCCCGATGGCAGCGGGCTCGATCTGCTCAAAGCGTTGCGCGCCAGCGGCCACCAGGTGTCGGTGCTCATCCTGACGGCCCGCGATGCCCTTGAAGACCGTGTGGCTGGCCTCGATGCCGGGGCTGACGACTACGTGACCAAGCCTTTTGAGCTGGCTGAACTGGCTGCCCGGGTGCGTGCATTTGCGCGTCGCCGCGTCGGCCAGGCACAACCCCAGCTTGAAGTGGGCCCCATGACGTTCGACATGGTGGGCCGTGAAGTGCGTATCCGTGGCGAACGGGTCAATCTGTCGGTGCGCGAACTGTCGGTGCTCGAAATGCTCATGGCGCGCGCCGGCCGGGTGGTCACCAAGCGCCAGATTGTCAACTCGCTGTCGGCCTGGGATGCCGATTTCAGCGAAAACGCGGTCGAAGTCTATATCTATCGCCTGCGCAAACGTCTGGAAGGTACCGGTGTGGGTATCCAGACCGTGCGTGGTTTCGGCTATCTGCTCGACGTTGAAGCCGGCTGAATTCACCTTTTTGCAACGGATTTTGCCGCGCGGCTCGCTGGCGCGGCACCTTACTTTCGGCTGCTGCCGCCCGTCATGGTGCTGGTCGCCATCGACCTGACCGTAACCTGGATCATCACCAGCCGTATCAATCTGGCGGTCTGGGTCTTGCGGGATATCTTCTGGATGATGCTGGCCGGGCAGGTCGTTCTCGTCGCCCTGATCGCCTGGGTCCTCATTGCCGGGGTGCGCAGCGGTTTGCGCTCGTTCAATCAACTGTCCGACGAAATCCGCGAGCGTTCCATTGATGATCTGAAGCCGCTGCGGGTAGATGGCGTGCCCGCAGAAATTGTGCCGGTTGTCGAGCACATCAATGATCTGCTGGTTCGCCTGAACAGTTCCATGCAAGCGCAAAAACGCTTCATCGGGTCGGCCGCCCATCAATTGCGCACACCATTAAGCGGGCTGAAACTGGAATGCGAGCTGATGCTGTCTCGTGATTTGCCCCTCGACATCCGCCAGCGCGCCGAGCGTATCAAGGCCGTTACCGACCGCATGATTCGTTTGGGCCAGCAACTGTTGGTGCTGGCGCGGGCTGATGCGACATTGGCCGTACAAGATGCATTCCGGCGCATCAATCTGTCGGAATGGGTACGTGAAAGTGCCGGTGAGTGGGTGCCCAAGGCGCGTCAGCATAACGTCGAATTGAACTTGCACGCACCAGACACGCCGGTCTGGATCGATGGTGACCCGCTGTTGCTGGAAGAGCTGTTGGCCAACCTGATGGATAATGCATTCCGGTATGGCAATGGCGCGACACAGATCAATTTGCACGTCGGCGCCAATCCGCCGTCGTTATCGGTTGAAGACAACGGGCCGGGTATTGCCGGGCCTGATCAGGTGCGGGTCTTTGATGCGTTCTATCGTGCGGCCGATGTCAAGACCGATGGCTCTGGCCTGGGGCTGGCGATTGTGCGCCAGATTGCCACGGCACATGGGGCCTGGTGGGGGCTGGCCAGCCGCCCCGAGTTCGATGGTACCCGCATCAGTATTGTTTTTCCCGGGCCTCGTCGTGGCGCCCGGCTCAGTCGCCATGACTAAGTCCTTCGACGTTGCCTACGTCGTTCAGGTTTCTGTCAACCTCGCCATTACGTATGATCGAACCCTCTCAATCTGAAAAAAACAGTCCTGGAAAGGCCCTGATCATTGGTGCCTTGGGCGTGGTTTACGGGGATATCGGGACCAGTCCCCTGTATACCGTGCGCGAATCGGTGGTGCGGTTCGAGAATTTCGGGGCGCCCGAAGTGCTGGGTGTGCTGTCCCTGTTGTTCTGGCTGCTGATGTTCGTGGTGTCGCTCAAGTATGTCACCCTGATGCTGCGTGCTGACAACCGGGGCGAGGGCGGGACATTGGCCCTGATGGAGCTGGCCGTGCGGGGCCTCAAGGGGCGCCGTCGCTGGGTCCTGACCGTGATGGGGCTGTTCGGGGCTTGCTTGTTCTACGGTGACAGCATTGTGACGCCTGCAATTTCCGTGCTGTCCGCGATTGAAGGGGTCAGTGTGGTGTCTGATACCTTCAGCGACTGGGTGGTGCCGATATCGGTGGGCTTGCTGGTGGGTCTGTTTGCGGTTCAGCGACGCGGCACCGGTGCGATCGGCAAGTATTTTGGTCCGATCATGCTGGTCTGGTTTACCGTGCTGGGGGTGCTGGGTGCCTGGCGGATTGCCCAGACCCCGAGATTTTGCTGGCCCTCAACCCGGTGTATGCCTGGCACCTGATAGCCAAGGCCCCGTTGGCCACCTACCTGTTGCTCGGGGCGGTGGTTCTGGCTCTGACGGGGGCTGAAACGCTGTACGCTGACATGGGACATTACGGACGTAAAGCCATTCGCCGCGCGTGGTTCGCGGTGGTGTTGCCGGGTTTGCTGCTGTGTTACTTTGGCCAGGGGCGTTGCTGATCGCCCAACCCGACGCCATCCGTAACCCGTTCTTCCTGATGGCGCCGTCGTGGGCCCTGATACCGCTGGTGGTGCTGGCGACAGCCGCGACAGTGATTGCGTCCCAGGCGGTCATCTCGGGCGCTTTTTCGGTCACGCGGCAAGCCATTCAGCTGGGCTTCTGGCCTCGTATGGAAATCCTGCATACGTCCGCGCGCGAAGAAGGGCAGATTTTTTGCCCCGCGTCAACCAGGGGTTGCTGATCGCGGTAGTGATTCTGGTGGTCGGCTTTGGTTCGTCGGCCGAATTGGCCAGTGCCTATGGCTTTGCCGTGACACTGACCATGTTGATGACGTCGTTGCTGGCATTTGCCGTATTGCCGGGCAAGGCGACCGGGCCACGCCGCGCACTATGGCTGGTTTTGCTGGGGCTGTTTCTGCTGGTCGATGTATTGCTGTTTTCGGCCAATATGCAGAAAATCCATGAGGGCGGCTGGTTGCCCTTGGGTGTTGCATTGGTGCTGTTGACCATGATGCTGACCTGGAAAACCGGGCGTGACCAGCTTCATGAAATGCTGGCGGGTGACCAGCAGCCGCTTGAAGCATTTATCCAGGGTCTTGAAGAATACCCGCCCAACCGGGTGCCCGGTACGGCGGTGTTCATGAGCATGATTGTCAACACCGTACCGCCAGCGTTGTTGCATAACCTCAAACATAACAAGGTATTGCATGAGCAAGTTTTGTTTGTCACCGTGGCCAGAGCCGATGCCCCTTATGTGACGTATAACGAGCGTTATACCTTGAAGCGTCTGGGCCGGTCGTCCTGGGAGGTGGTGGCCAAGTGGGGGTTCAAGCAAGAGCCGAATGTGCCGCAACTGTTGCAGCAACTGCGCGGTGAGCACCCGGAAATCAAGCTCGAACCGATGATGACGTCCTATTTTCTGTCGCGCCAGACCCTGATCGTGGGCAATAAAGAGCCCCTGCGCCGGCGCTGGCGCCGGCTGTTGTTTGCCTTTATGGCCCGTAACGCCGCACGCAGTACCCGTTTTTACAAAATTCCGCCCAATCAGGTCGTGGAAATGGGCATGCAGCTGGAAATTTGACGGCAATCAGGCCGCCAGCACCTTGACGGCAATTCACCGGCAAGTCATCGGCAAGTCATCGGCAAGTCATCGGCAAGTCATCGGCAAGTCATCGGCTCAGGGTCGTACCGGTGATGGAACTGCGGCTTCCGGCAACAAGGGCGTGGCGGGGGCAACCGGTTCGGGGGCCGGGATGATAATGGTGGTTTCACGCAAGACCCCGCCCTGGCTGACACTACCCCTGACCTGGGTGTTTTGCCCGGAAATCAACAGCAGGCAATCGGCGCGTTGCGTTTCGGGCAAGGCCATGCAGCGGGCGCGCTCGTTGGCCTGATAGTCGGTGCCGGCCCCATTGGTTAAGGTATTGGAACGGGCCGCCTGCAGCGCTGCAGCGGCTTCTTTTGCAGGCCTGAATATCAACCACCGACTGTTCCTGTTCGCAGCGCAACAGGTCTTGCTGATATTGTGCATTGGGGTCAAGGTTTTGCGCTCCGGCCAGGGGGCGGCTAGCGCTGCACCGGCGGTTGCTGCCGCTACGATGAGATGTCTGAAGTTCATTCGGATCTCCGTTAATGGAACAGAATACACGCTCATGGTACGCGCTCAGGGCCGGGTTTCCAAACCCTGAACGTAAGCGATTCTTGCGACGACGTCCGGCGGGTAGGCGAGGGCAGGCAAGGCCCCGCCGTTTGACCGGTCGGCGCACCTGGTCAGTTGTCGTCGGAAACCGGCTGACGGGGGTCGCGCCGTACGCCCGCCTGCATCAGCATGATGGCCGTGATGGGCGAGGTCACGATCAGGAAGAAGGTGATCAGCAGTTCGTGAACGACCGGGCGGTGCTGCAGGGCACTGGAAACCAGAGCTGAAGCTAGCAATACAAATGTGATGCCCAGCGTGTTGCCCAGTGTGGGGGCGTGCATGCGTGAATAAAAGCGGTTGAAACGAACCAGGCCAAGCGCGCCCGACAGGGTAAGGATGCCGCTGACGATCAGCAACAGGGTGGCCGGAATCGAGGCCCAGAGTGGCAGGCTGTTCATGGCTGGATGACCTCGCCTTTGTACAGGAACTTGGCCATGACGGTTGAACTGAAAAAACCGAACAGGGCCATCAGCAGGGCAATGTCAAAGTAGACGCTGGTAGCAAAATGCACTCCCAGGACCAGCACAATGGAAATGCCATTGATGAACATGGTGTCAACCGCCAGCACCCGATCTTGTGGTGTGGGGCCCATCATGAGCCGGAAGGTGGCGATGGCGAAGGCCAGTGCAAAGCAGGACAGGGCAAAGGTGCCGGCCCAAAGCAATACGGTATCCATCATTCGAAAATCTCCTTCAAGGGGCGTTCGTAACGGTTTTTGATCAGGTCAATCCAGTCTTGGGCGTCTTCCAGATCCAGCACATGCAAGGTCATGACCCCGCTTTTTCTGAATAACCCGACCAGACCGTGCCGGGGGTGTATGTGACAATGCAGGCCAGTGCCGCCAGCCCGTGCGGGTCGCGCAATTCAAGCGGAATCCGGATAAAGCCCGGCGTGTGGGTTTTAGGCTTGAACCAGATGATCTTGAATACGTCGATATTCGACTTGGTGATGTCGTAGCAGACGCAGAAAAAAGGCGCAGAATCGTCAGTGGCTTGCGGGGTTTCGAGCGCATGGGTCGTAACTTCATGGCCGCCCATGAGAGCAACAGCGATATGACGGCGCCGGCCACAATTTGAGACGGTTCGAGGGTTTGATTCAGCAACAGCCACAAGCCGGTCAGTAGTGCGGGCAGCAAAAGCCAGTTCAGCGTACAGGCGATGAATTTCATGGTTTGTCCCCCAATGTACGCACAGTGTCGTGGTTCAGCACCGCCTGAATATAGGTTTCGGGATGGCTCAGCGACACGGCGGTTTCGTTCATGAAGTCAAGCGTAGGGCCAGCCCAGACGGCCAGGCCCACACAGGCCAGAATCAGCGCGGCGACGGGCGCGGCCTCTGAGACGCGCAACCGTGGCGTCGTGGTTTCGTTGGCCCAGAACAGGCGAATGCCGGTACGGCCCAGGGCGATGATGCCGGCCAAGCTCGACAGCAGGACTACCGACATGAGCAACCAGGCGGCTACCCCGGTGTGGATTCTGATGTTTGCAAGGCGGCAGACAAGAGCGAAAACTTGGCCACAAACCCGGACAAGGGGGTAAGCCGGCAATCAGCAGCGCGCACGCGATGAAGCTGAGCCCCAGAAACGCCATGGCGGCCGGGATGGCGACACCGACAACGGTTTGTGTTTCGGTGTGCGCGTCGGGGTCATCAAGGTCGAACAGTTCCATACTGACGGCCAGCAGGTCGGCCCCGAAGGTGCGGGTTCGTTCGACCATTTCGATCAGCAGGAAAAACGCGGCGGTGGCCAGGACCGAATTGACGAGATAAAACAGGGCCGGACCGGTCATGGTGACGCCGGGCATCCCCAGCGCAGACAACAGGGTGCCTGATGAAATGATGACGCAGTAGGCGACGATCCGCTCGGTCTGGTAGGCGGCGACCAGGCCAATGGTGCCGAACATCAAGGTGGCCAGCCCGATCGGGTACATCCATTCACCCCCAAAGGCCGCCGGTGCCCCGGTGGGGAGCAACAATGAACCCAGCCGGACCAGGGCATAAATGCCGATTTTGGTCATGATGGCAAAGACGGCGGCAACCGGGGCGCAGGCAGTGGAATAGGCGGGCGCCAACCAGAAGTTCAGTGGCCAGGCACCGGCTTTGATCAGGAATGCGATGCCCAGAACGGCAGCGGCAGCCTCGAACAGTTCACGGTCACCTTCGTTAAGTTGACCGGCACGTACCGCCAGATCGGCCATGTTCAGGGTGCCAGTGACGCCGTAGATCAGGGCAATGGCAATCAACAGCAGCAGTGAGGCCACCAGGTTGATGGCGATGTAGTGCATCCCGGCAGTCACACGGTTCTCGCCGGACCCGTGCAACATCAAGCCATACGAGGCCGCCAGCAGCACCTCGAAGAACACAAACAGGTTGAACAGGTCGCCGGTGAGGAAGGCCCCGTTCAGACCCATGAGCAGGAACTGGAACAGGGGCAGGAAGTGCACCCTGCGCGCTCCCAGCGCGCGGTTGAATACATCAGGGTGGTCAGCCCCAGAAACGCGCTGAGGGTGAGCATGATGGCTGACAGCCGGTCAGCCACGGCGACAATGCCAAACGGTGCGGGCCAGTCGCCCAGCAGGTATACGGCGATGTTGTCGGGCCAGAGGTCAGGGCGGGCACCCGCCGTGACGCCCAGCAGCTGCACGGCCACCAGCAACTGCAGCAGGACCGAGGCAAAGGCAATGCCCAGTCGAAGACGTCGGTGCGCGTCTTTGACGAGAATCAGCAGCCCGCCTGCAAACAGGGGGATGACGACCGGAAAGATAGGTAGATGGACCAGCCAGTCAGTCACAGGTCGGCCTCCCCGCCATCAACGTGGTCGTTTCCGGCCAGCCCGCGCGCGGCCAGCAACACCACCAGAAACAGGGCGGTGGTGGCAAAGCTGATCACGATGGCGGTCAGTACCAGCGCTTGCGGGACCGGGTCGGCATACAGTGCGGGGTCTGACCCTCGTGCGGCGTCAATGACCGGTGGTGCGCCAATGGTGATACGACCCATTGAAAAAATGAACAGGTTTACGGCATAGGCCAGCAACGACAGCCCCATGATGACCTGGAAGGTGCGGGGGCGCAGAATGAGCCAGATGCCGGAACTGGTCAGAACCCCGATGGCCAGGGCAAGTACGATTTCCATTAGTGGGCTCCTTTGGGCGCCGGTTTACGGCGAAAACGCAGCGATTGGTGGGCCAGCGCGACCAGGATCAAGACCGTTGAGCCGATGACCAGCATATAGACGCCGATGTCAAAGATCAGGACGGTCGACAATTTGACGGTGCCAATAAGGGGCAGGGCCAGGTCGATCTTGAAGGCTGCCAGGAAGGGTCGGGCTACCCACCAGGCCGAAACGGCGGCCCCGCCGGCAATCAGGGCCCCCAGTGCCAAGCCAATACTGGGGCTTGATGTTCTGGCGCGCTTCAACCCACAGGGTTCCGCCCACCACGTATTGCAAAATGATGGCCGTGGCAAAGATCAGACCGGCCACAAAACCGCCGCCGGGCAGGTTGTGCCCACGCAGCAAGAAAAACACCGACACCAGCGCAGCCATGGGCAGCAGCAGACGCGCCAGTATGGCCGGTACCTTCATCGTGCCCTGCGGGGCCAGCAGCGTTTTGGGGTCGATGGGGTCAACCTCTGCCGGGGCATCGGTAGAGGCCCCTTTCTGGCGACGCAATGGGCCGTCCTTGATGGTCTCTGGTGGCGGACGGAACCGGCGCAGCAGTGCAAAAACGGTCATGGCCACAATGCCCAGCACGATGATTTCACCCAGCGTATCAAACGCCCGGAAATCGACCAGAATTACGTTGACCACATTGTTACCGTCCCCTTCGGGCAGCGCGTTTTCGACGAAGAAGGTTGCGATATCGTTGTTGTAGCCGCGTGTCATGACGGCATAGGCCAGTGTGGCAACGCCGATACCGCCCATGATCGCTACCAACAGATCGCGAGAACGCCGCAGCAGTGCCTTGGGCTGGTCGACGACGTAATTTTCTTCAGCCTTGACGCGTGGGGGCAACCAGCGCAGGCCAAGCAGGATCAGAACGACGGTCACGACCTCGACCGCAATCTGGGTCAGGGCCAGATCGGGTGCGGACAGCCACGCAAAGGTCATGGCGGTGATCAGCCCGGCGCCGCCCGACATGGCCAAGGCGGCCAGACGATGATATTTGGCCTGAACGGCGGCACCGATGGCACAGGCGCCACCAGCCAGCCATAGTGTCAGGAAGAACAGATCAACCGGCGTTGACCGTTGCGGGTCAAGCCAGCCCCCGACATCAGGGGCAGTGCGGCCACGGCGACCGATAAGGTCACCACCAGCAGCATCTGGCGTTGCAGGCGTGTGGTGGCGATCCAATCCATCAGGTAAGACGCCCCGGCGTCAATTTTTTCCAGCAGGGTTTCAAAGGTCTGACGCCCATTGAGGCGATAAATCGAAAAGCCGTCATTGTCCTGGTCATCGGCGCGTATGGTGCCGCGTGGACCCAGCAAGTGCCACAACAGCACGCCACCAAACAGGGCGACCAGACTCATGACCAGGGGCAGGTTGAAGCCATGCCAGATTTTCAGGCTGAACTCGGGCGAGGCGGCCCCCAGAATGGAATAGGTGGCCGAGTGCAGCAATGGCCCCAGCGTATAACGGGGGAAAATACCCACGACCAGGCAGGTGAGCACCAGCAGCCCGGCCGGCACCAGCATCCAGAAGGGCGGCTCGTGAGGCGCTTTGGGCAGATCTTTGGCCACCGGCCCAAAAACACCGACATGACCAGACGCAGCGAATAGGCCACGGCCATGGCGCCGGCCATGACGGCCGCCAGCGGCAGAACAATGGCCACGAACTCATCCTGGTCGGCCACCACGGCTTCGGCAAAGAACATTTCCTTGGACAAAAAGCCGTTCAACAGCGGCACCCCTGCCATGGCGGCCGAGGCGACGATAGCCAGGGTGGTGGTGATGGGCATGGCGTGGCGAAGCCCCGAGAGCCGGTTGATATCGCGGGTACCGGTTTCATGGTCAACGATACCGGCGGCCATGAACAGCGACGCCTTGAACGTGGCATGGTTCATCATGTGGAAAATCGCGGCCACCAGGGCCATGGTGCTGTTCATGCCCAGCAGCAAGGTGATCAGCCCCAGGTGTCCGATGGTGGAATAGGCCAGCACCCCTTTCAGATCTTGCTGAAAAATCGCGGCGTATGACCCCATGACCAGTGTGATCAACCCCGCTGAACTGATGATCCAGAACCATTCGTCGGTGCCGGCCAGTACCGGCCAGAAGCGGGCCAGCAGGAACACCCCGGCCTTGACCATGGTGGCCGAGTGCAGATAGGCCGATACGGGCGTGGGGGCCGCCATGGCGTTGGGCAGCCAGATATGAAACGGAAACTGTGCGCTTTTGGTCAGGGCGCCCAGCGCGACCAGCACCAGGATGCTGGTGTACCAAGGGTGGTTGCGTATCACTTCACCGGCTTTGAACACATCGTCAAGATCGTAGCTGCCGGCGATGTGGCCCAGCATCAGCATGCCGGCCAGCAGGCACAAGCCGCCCGCACCCGTGATGGTGAAGGCCATGCGTGCGCCGCGCCGGGCATCTTGCCGGTGGTTCCAGTAGGCGATCAGCATGAACGATGACAGGCTGGTCAATTCCCAGAAGACGGCCAGTTGTACCAGGTTGCCCGACATGACCACCCCCAGCATGGACCCCATGAACAGCTGGAAGAATGAAAAGAACCGTGGCACCGGGTCTTGCGGCGACATGTAATAGCGGGCATACAGCACCACCAGGGCTCCCATGACCGACACCAGCATGGCAAACAGCCAGGCATAGCCATCGATCCGCAGGGTAAAGTCGATTTCCATGGCCGAGGGGATCCAGGGGCGGACCTCTTTGATGACCAGGCCAGTGGAGACGGCGGGGTAGTACGTAGCCAGCATCACCGCGCACGTGACGGCGATGATACCGGCCAGCCACGCTTCGAGGTTGCGGGCGTTACCGGGCAGCAGGGCGGCCAGCAGGCTTCCGATGAAGGGCAGGGCGAGAATGAGGAGCAGCGACATCAAGCCTCGGGGATGTGTTGTTTTATTGCATTAAATAATACGATATCTTCAGCTGTTATTCAGACAAGAACGCAAAAAAGGCCGACGTTCGCGGCCTTTTTGTGTAAAAAGTGATTGCGTTACTGGTTTTGGAAGGGCTCGGCGCCGCCTGCCGTTACCTTGGCTTGGGCTGCGGGTGCGGCCGTGTGCAATTCCGGAAGCGCGCCGTTGCTACCAGCTGCGGACCTTACCGGTGTCGATGTGGACAAATTGCGATCGGGGGTAATACCCCACGCCACCGGCGTTAACTTCAAGCGCGGCATCACGCAATTCCGTCAGTGGCACCCCGGGCAGGCGGATGTCCAGTGCCTTGCCTTCCATGTGCAGGCTGCGTTTGGCCACGCCGCCACCGCGCGTGGTGCGCAGGCGTTCATTGGTGAACGGGTCGCGATAGCCGGAAATGATGTCGTACGGGATATCGGTTTTCAGCAGCCGGCTGATCTGGTTCAGAATGTCGTACAGCTGTGGGTCCATCGTGCCGACATTTTCGGTGTAGTGGTCGCGCAGGAAAAAATTCAGTTTATCCAGGGCGGGTGGCAGATACTGGTCGCCCCGTGCATACACCAAAGACAACCGGTCGGGGCGGTGCGTGTGATTCAGGGCGACATCGCGGGGCTGTGGCCTGAGGCCGGCCAGTACCGGGGCAGAAATAACGGGAAGGCCGGAAGCAACAACAAGGGTGGCTGCACGACGCAGGAAACTGCGGCGCGACGCGTGTGGAGGAGCTGACATGGGCAAATACCTGAAACTGGGCTGCTGAGCGCAGCCTGTAAAAACACAGAAACCGCAATAGCGCGGTTTCCGGTTTGTGTGGGGCAGGGTAAAAATTACGCCGAACAGGGTGGGCACCCTGCCGGGCAGGGTTAATTATGCCCTTTTTTCAAGGCGTTGGCCAGTTTTTTGTCGTGGCCATAGATGTCGTCGAAAAAGTAGACGGTGCCATCCAGCACGACGACGGTACTGTAGGCCAGCACCACCGGGATAGGTTCTGCCAGCCGGATTGTCTGCGCTTTTCCGGCCTGCATGGCCGTCTCAATGCGCTGTTGTGTCCAGCGTGGGTCGTTCTGTAATACAAACTGTGCCAGTGCGACCGGGGCTTCAACACGGATGCAACCGTGGCTGAAGTCGCGGCGGGCGCGTTCAAACAGCTGGGGTGCGGGCGTGTGATGCAGGTAGATGTTGGTGTTGTTCGGGAAGATGAATTTGATATCGCCCAGCGCATTCTGCGGACCCGGCCGCTGGCGGATGCGGGCGCCGCCCTGTTGCACGGCATCCAGGTTGGCCTGCGACAGTTCGGTCGATACCGAGCCGTCTTTCATCACAAACTCGAAACCCTGCCGGTTGAAGTAGGCCGGGTCACGGCGCAGACGGGGAAGGGTTTCACCTCGCGCAATGGAGGGCGGGATATTCCAGTAGGGGCTGAATTCGATGAAGCGCATGTCTTCGTCGAACAAGGGGGTGCTGGTGTCCAGTGCCCGGCCCACAATCACGCGCATTTGCAGGTTGATATCGATGGTGCCGTCGGGCTTGACCTCGTAGGCGCGCAGCATGAACTCGGGAACATTGACCACGATCATGCGCGGGCCCGACAGCAGGGGCGTCCAGCGCAGGCGCTCGAGCGTCAGGGCCATTTGCTCTACCCGTTGGGCAGGGTGATTTGCAGTTGTGCAAAGGTGCCGGGGCCGATAATGCCGTCTACGGTCAGACCATGGCGTGCCTGGAAGGCTTTGACGGCATCGACAAGCGCGGGGCTGTAGGTGGTGTCGTTGCTGGGTGCAGTGTTGCCTCCAACCGGATTTGCTGCCGCGTGGGCGACACCTGGATCAGTCATGGCGGTGTCAGCGGGCTGGCTGGTGCCCGTCACGCCATTTTGCGGTGTGGCGGCCTGGGGGCATAGTCCCCCAGTACCGCCAGGCGTTGCTTGACCAGCGGTATGCCGGCATAGGTTTGAGCGGGCTCCAGCTTGCGGGACGGCAGGGGCGGCAACGGGGTTGTCCAGACAGGGTCTGCGGCCAGAGAGCGGTAGTGGGCCATGGCCTTGACAACGGCGTCATACATCGGCACTTTAGGGCGCGCTTCGTTCAGGGCCTGTTCGACCCGGTTGTCACGCAGGGCCTGGGCGACGTATTGGCGGGCATCAAAAGCAGGCTTGGCGGGAACATCGAATTTCTGGTGAACCTTGTGGGGGTCAACACGTCCATTGCGCAGGTCATTGAGATAACGGGTCAGGTTGGCGGTAAGCCGGGCCCCAGGCGTTGCTGCTGTTCAGGCATCGCTGCGGGGCTGCCGGCCTGGGCCAACCGTGCAAAGTCTTCAATAAGGGCGGTGGTCTCGTAGTCGGCGGGGTCAAGGCCCTGGGTGTCGGCATCGCTCAGGGCTTGCAGGGCTGCTGCCACCTGGGGTTGGGGTGGCCGTTGACCAGAAACCAGTGGGGTTCAGTGGTCAAAACGCCTGCTTCAGCGGCAGCGGGTGATAACGGGTCGATGGCGATGGGGGCGGCGGTCTGTGCAGGAGTTGTTGTTTGCACCGCAGCCGTTGCCTGCACCGGGGCTGTGGCCTGTGCCAGGGCCTGGATTTGGTGCGTCGTCTGGGCCTGTGCTGTCTGTTGTGTCTGGGCCAAACCACACGACAGGGCAATGCCTGCCAGTGTTGCGGCTGCGCGCGAACGCCACAAACCTTTGTTTTTCCTGCCGCAAACCCGATGTCCGGGGTTGAAGGGCGCTGGCCGCGACGGGGTACATGCCGTCTCGGGCAAGGCATTGAACGCCGGGGAGGCGTTTTTGGGTCGGCGGCGTATGGCGTGCGTGCGGCAGTTTTCATGGCTCAGGGCGCGTAACAATAACGATGCCCATAGTGCCATGGTTCATCGTATTGTCACAAGCCCTGACGTTCGCCAGACTTCCCCTGCTACCTGCTACCTGCTACCTGCTACCCGTTCCGTTACTGGCTATTTGCCCATGCGTAGCTGTGCTGGTGTGGTCGTGAATGCACGCGGTTCAGCGCCCGGCGGGTTTGAAACCGTTCCGGTTGGGCATTTCTACGTTGGCCAGCGTGTCCTGGTTCAGGCTGGCATCGCCCGGCAGGATATTGGCCTTGTGAAGAATGTAGGCCGATACGGCATAGACGTCGTCGTTGCTGAGGCTGCCTGGCTGCGTGAACGGCATCGACCGCTTGATGTAATCGAACAGGGTGGTGGCGTAGGGCCAATAACTTTCGACGGTTTTTATCGGCGCTTTGGTGGGGTCGTTATTGACCAGTGACCCTCGCCCACCGGTCAGGCGATCACCGATGCCGCCTTCAAGGTTTGCCCCGTGGCAGGCCAGGCAGTGCTGTGTATAGACTTTTTCGCCCTGCATGACGGTGCCTGCGCCTTTGGGCAGCCCACGACCATCAGGCAAGGGTGATACGAATTGGGCCAGGTCATCGGGGCTGATGGTATGCCCGAACCCCATTGGGGCGGGCGGGGAGTCAGCCCTGACAGGCTGGGCCGGCAGGATGATCAAACCTATGGCCAGGGCCAGCCCGGCAGCGTATCGGGTGTTGTGTTCGCAGCGTGCGCTGTGTTTAATAGTGATGGACATTTGAAACCTCCCTGTCGAAGCCACCTTCCAGCTTTGAATGCCGTTCAGGTGATAAATAGAGGCTAAAGGCCCATTCGTGCCCCGTTGTTCGACCAATGCCTTGATGGTGGGTTGGACATAGCCTGTTTCGTCCGTGCAGCGGCTTTGCAAAATGGCTTCTTTGCCGTTCCATTCCCAGGGAATGGAAAAACGGGTGTGGCACATGGGCAGCACAGGGCCGTGCAGCTTGGCGTCACGCCAGGTGGCCCCGCCATCGACCGAGACTTCCACCCGCTTGACCCGCCCGCGTCCGGACCAGGCCAGCCCGGTAATTTCATAAAACCCGGGCTGCTGCAAGCGCATCTCGCCCGATGGGTAGGTAATGACCGACTTGGCCTCCATGACAAACGAAAATTGCAGGGCACTGCCATCGGGCATCAGGTCGGTGTACTTCGAGGTTTCCTCACGGGTCATGAAGGGGTGTCGGACACTTCGAGACGTCGCAGCCATTTGATGCACATATTGCCCTCGTAACCGGGCACAACCAGGCGTAGCGGGTAGCCTTGTTCCGGGCGGATGGCTTCGCCGTTCTGGCCATATGCCAGGAAACAGTCGGCCATGGCCTTTTCAAGTGGAATGCTGCGGGTCATGACGGCAGCGTCACCGCCTTCGGCCAGCAACCATTTGGCCCCGGGTTTGACCCCGACTTCATTCAGTAGCGTTGAAAGTGGCACGCCGGTCCATTCTGACGTAGAGGTCAGACCATGGGTGCCCTGAACGGTTTTCAGTGTCGGCTTGACCCATTCGGTCAGGCCGTTGCCGGAGCATTCAAGGAAACAGATGCGTGACATCATGGGGAACCGGCGGATGTCGGCCATGGTGAATTTTTTGCCCTGATTCACCATGCCGTGGATATACAACAGGTGTTTGGCAGGGTCGATGGTGGTGATGCCGCCATGATGCCGTTCGTAGTGCAGGCCAGATGGCGTAATGATGCCGTGACTTTTTTCCAGCGGCGTCATGCTCCAGGACGATTCTGTTGTTTTGGTTCCGAAACGCCAGCGGACCTCGTTTTCAAACTGCGACCTGAAACCGTAGCCGCCGTCATCAACGCCCACGCCAACCCCTGGGCCTTGGTCGGGTCGGGAAAGACAGGGCGTTCAATGGCGCCAGGAGGCGCTTTGGCCGCTGCCGGGCCTGCCAGGGCAGCAGCACCCAATGCGGCGACGCTACCCAGTAAAAAACGCCGGCGCTGGCGGGCAGGGTCAGCATCGCCCTGAAAATAGGGTGATTCGGGATTGTTTCTTTCGTTGGCCAAGAAGAGATTTTCTTGTTGCTGCAGCCGCTGGTGCAGCGGTGTGCTGCCTGTGGGCAAGTCGGGGGTGGGGTTTGTTTTCATGTGCGCTCCGGTTGCTGATGTTGCAAGGTGTTGCCATCACTGAAAAACTGCCATCATTGCTGTTTACAATACGGCTCAGGTCTAAACCCGTCAGGCCAGCTTAGGCGCTTCATCAGGCAGCGTCAACGGTCAAACGGCGCAAAGACTTCCCTAAATATTTACAGGACATTACATGACGGTTGACTTCACCAACCCGGGCGGTTCATCCGGCGCATCGTTGCCGCAAGGCGGACCGGTCGAAGACCCCGAAAAGATCAAGTCGCTCAAAACGATCACCACCGTGATTTACGCGTTGAATGCGCTTTCGTTGTTCGTGGGGATCAGCAGCATCGTTGCCATCATCATGAATTACGTCAAGTTGTCTGACACCCGAGGCACCTGGCTTGAATCCCATTTTCGCTGGCAGATCCGTACCTTCTGGTATGGCATTCTGTGGGCTGTCGTGTCGTTTGTGCTGATGTTTGTCATGGTGGGGTACGTGTTGCTGGTGGCCGTGGGCATCTGGTACATCTACCGCATCGTCAAAGGCTGGTTGCGACTGGCCGACAACAAACCGATGTATGTGGATTGATCGGGGTTATCGACGCGGTACGGTTGCGACAGTCGCAACAGCGGGCCGTCGTTGTTTGACAATGCCGGCAACGGTGTATGCAAGCCCGGGTCGCATGGCCACTGTGCTGGCGCTCATGCTCGCAGTGTTCAGCAGCGCGGCGGCCGCCGGAGCCGGACTGGTCTGGACGCTTGAGGCCAACAGCCCGGGCCTTAACCAGAAAGGCTTGTCCACCACGCAGGTTTTTCGCAGCCCGTCGCCGGTGCCGGCGGGTGCAGCCATTCTTTCAGTGCGGGCGCAACGTCAGGCGAGTCGGCCGGGCCATCTGGTGACCACGTTGTGTACGGCACCCGGGGGCGGCGGCCGTTGCGTGGTCGTGCAAGGCAGCCATGTCAGTACGAAAGTTTTTAATGGCATGCCCGCAGGGCAGCCGTTTTACCTGATGCATACCGTCATGGGCGAAGGCCCGCTGGTGCCGCCGATGTTCGTGCGGGCCAGCGTGACGGTCTGGTATGCCCTGACTGGGGCGATGCAACCTGGCGCTGAAACATCTGCCGTCGAATGATCTGTTGCATAGGGCCCTCTGTTTGGGCCCTCAGGCGCCCAGCCGCCTGTAGCGTTTGATTAATCGTATTGCCCGTCACCGGATAAGTCCGTTGTGTCCTGGTACGAGCTCCGATGATGCGTTTACGTGACCCTGCGCTACAGCCCACTTATTCTACCGTTTCCATCAGCAACTCTACCCGCCGGTTCTGGGCCCGGTTTTCAGGGGTGTCGTTAGGCGCCAACGGTTTGGTGTCGGCGTAGCCGATAGCCCTCAGGCGGTTACTGGCGACCCCGTTGGCCTCGAAATAGCGCACCACGCTGCCCGCGCGCGAACTGGACAGTTCCCAGTTTGACGGGAAGCGCGCGCTGCGGATGGGAATCGCGTCAGTGTGGCCTTCAATCGTGATGGTATGGTTGCTTTTCTTGACGACATTGACGAGTTTTTGCAACACCGCCAGGCCCTCACGGCTAAGTTCGGCCTGCCCGGAGCTGAACAGAATTTCGCTGTTGATGCGGAAGCTGACGGATTTTTCATTGACAACGACGTCAATATCGCTGCCCAGGTCACCCAGTTCAAGGCCCTGCAGCGGGTCGGTGGTGGTGCCGTCGTCTGCCGAGGGTTGCAACGGAATCGGGGTTGAGCCCCCGAGGGGTCGGAACCGGTACCTTGCCCGCGGCGGGTGGCGCAGCCGGGGGGCGCGCTGCGGTCGCGCGAAAAGATGCCCAGGTTGCCCAGCTGGATGCTTTCGCGCACATTGATGCCATCGCCCTTGCCTGCCAGCATCAGCATGACCAGCATGAACACCAGCAGCAGGGTAATGGTGTCAAGATAGGTCATCAGCCAGGCATCACCGTCGTCATCTGACTGGGGTTCGAAATACCATTTGTCGAAACGGTTGGGGTTGCTGACTGCGGGCGCGTGATGGGCTGCCTGGATGGCGGCGGTAAGCCCGCCATTGCCGCCGGGTGCGGGTGCGCTGCCGGTTTGGGCGGCCATGCTGCCCAAGGTACCTGCACCATAAGCGTTGCCTGCTGCTGCCGCATTGGCCATGCCGCCCAATGTGCCTGCACCATACGGGTTACCCGTTGAGGCTGGGCTCCTGCGCCTGCCGCCGGGGTGTCGAAGCGGCCAAACGACTGGCCACCAGGGCCTCCCATGGGCCCGCCGGTACCGGCACCACCGGCCGCCTGCTGGCGTGCTTCTCGTTTGCGCCGTTTGGCGATTTCTTCCAGCGTGAGGTCGTTCGGATTTTTTGGTGGCATTACGAACCTGCCTGACCGGTCACCTTGCGGTCATTGGCTTTTTGAGCGTCACCGAACAGACGACGATTTTCTTCGTCGTTCAGCTCGTCGTCGTATTCAGCCATGAATGAATTCAGGGTTTCACGCATGAAGGCCGGACCGCGTCGCTGGCTCATCATGGAAATACCCTGCATCACCATGTTCATCAGGGCTACCCGTTGTTCGGTGCGACGTTCGAGCTTCACGGCGACTGGTTTGAAGATCAGGTTGGCCAGCAAAATGCCGTAAAAGGTGGTCATGAGCGCCAGCGACATTTGCTGGCCGATGGACGCCATGTCGCCGTCACCGATCATGAACATCAGGTTCACCAGACCAATCAGCGTACCGATCATGCCAAATGCGGGTGCGAATGCGGCCATGGTGCGAAACAGCTGGGCTTCGGCATGCTCTTTGGCGCGCAAGCGGGCGATACGCCAATGCATCAGCTTGATGGCATCGTCTTCCGGGGTATGGTCGATGATGAGCTGGACCCCCATTTTAAGGAAGGGGTTGTGCACTTTTTCAAGGGCTTCTTCGACCTGGCGAATACTGCCCGATACCCAGAGTTTTGAAATGGCGACCAGCTCTTCGATGTCGTCTTGCGTATACAGCCGCTCGTTGCGCATGACGGTACCGAGCAAGCCGAAAATACGTACCACTTCGCGCAGTGGGTAACTGATGAACGTGGCCGCCATGGTTCCGATCACCACGATGCCCAGCCCCGGCAAGTCAATGAACAGGGTGGGGTCATCAGCGGAAAAGAACAGCACCACACCCAAAAGAAGGATGCTGGCAACGATACCAATAAGGGTGGATGGGTTCATGTTCTTCTTGGGCTTTGGTTAGCGGTGATCGGGCTTCGGCTCGGTGGCCGGATTTTCATTTTTATTTGGTTCGTCGATTGAAGTGACAGATTCGATTTCTGATTTTATCGTTTCTGATGCTGTTGCGGGTTGCATGGATGTGTCAGTGGCAGGCTGTGTTTCTTCAGCCGGTGGCAGGCTGTCCTTCGTCGCGGCGTGGGTGTCCGGTTTGGCATTCAGCGTGTCGTCAATTGCTTCGGCCTGTTCCTGTGCCTCTTCGATGTTGTCGGCAGCCATGGCCATTTCGGATAGCGGATGGCCATAAGTGCGGCCTTCGGTCAGGTAGTGGCAGACCCGCCAGATGTGGTGGCCGGTGCGTTCAAGCCAGCGGATGGCGTCGGTGGTATTCAGCAGTTTGGCCGTTGATGTGCGCAGTGAGCCGTTGCTTTGCAGAATGTCGTGACGCAGCTGGCGTGACAGGCCCTCCAGGGTGTTGGCTTCGCGGCTGATTTCGTCCAGGGCGTCCTGGCTGGCCTGGCGCACGGCGCTGTCTTGCGCCAGTTCAAGCATGCGCAGGTTGTGGTCCATAGCCCATTGGTAGTCTTCGCTGGCGAAGTCGATGGGGTGAACCGACAGTTCAAACAAGCGCTGACGGAACCGGATCAGGTGGTCAGTGGCGTGTAATTGGGCAATGCGCTGCTCGGCCAGCTTGTTCTGGTCAGCTTCAAGGGGAACCCGGCTGATGAAGTCGTAGGCCCGGTCAAGTGCCGAGCGGGTGCGATCGAGCATTTTCGGGTCGAGGGTTTGTTGCGGGTTTTGCAGCAACTGCGAGTAACTGCCGAACAGCAGGGCGGCGATACTTTCCAGCGAACGCTGTGAGGCTTCGAGCGCGACCTCGGGTACTTCCAGTGTACTGTTGTCCAGGTTGCCCGCCAGGTCGTCCTTGTCTTCGGGCAACAGCTTTTCAACAAAACGCGCAAAGTGGTTGATGAAGGGCATGAAAATGACAACACCCAGGCTAATAAACAGGGTGTGGAACAAGACTAGGCCAACGGTGCCCGGTTCAAGCCCGTCGGTCTGGGACAGGAATTTGGTCAGGGCCAGCAGTGCCGGGAACAGGATGATGGCGATGATGCCCGCAGCCAGGTTGAAGAGGATGTTGGCCACGGCGGTTCGCTTGGCGGATACGGTGGCGCCGATAGTGACCAGGATGCTGGTGACGGTGGTGCCGATGGCCGCACCGATGACCAGCGCACCGGCCTGGTCGAAGTTGATGGTGCCGGTGTGCAGCGCGGTCAGGGTGGTGGCGATGGCGGCTGAAGACGAGTGCAAGATGATGGTCAGTACCAGGCCAAACAGCATGACGGCGATGTGGGCCCAGAAGCCGCCAACGGGCAGGGCAGCCAGGTCGACGAAGGTGGACAGGTCTTTCATGCTGTCTTGCAGGGTGCTGAGGCCCAGAAACAGCATGCCGAAACCGGCCAGCGCCACGCCCAGTTCGCGGATACGGCCGCGCCCCAACAGTTTGAGCAGGGCACCGATGCCGATGAGAGGCAGGGTGTAGAAGCCGAATTTGATCTTCAGGCCGATGACGGCGACGATCCAGCCAGTAGCGGTGTTGCCCAGGCTGGTGCCGATAATGAAGCTGACCGCCTGGGAAAAGGTGATGAGGCCGGCACTGACGAAACCGATGATGGTGACGCTGGTGGCGCTGGATGACTGGACGATGGCGGTGGTTAATGTGCCCGACATGAACGCTTTGAAAGGGGTGCCGGTGAAGCGGATCAGGGCACCGCGCAGGGCAGGGCCGGCAAATGCGACCAGGCCTTCGGACAGCAGCATCATGCCCACAAGAAAAAGCCCGATGCCACCGACGAACGGGAACAGGATGTCAGTCATTGAACGTAACCATTAACAATTTTGAAACAAAGGGTGAGTTTACCTGTTGGGGGTGGGGTTGTGGGGATATGGGAAGGCCGGGGAGCGTGGGTCACGGTTCACGCATAGCCGGTGCGGGGGTATGGGCCTGCGGGCACGGGCACGGCCCCTGCGGGGCTTCCCGCTGTCGGGCACCGTCGCGAGGCGGGCGCTGAACTCGCGGATCGAGCCGCCCCCGGCGGCTCGAAAACGCCCGCTCGAACACCGCGCCCTTGCCCCCTCGCGCCGGCACCCGTCAGCGGCGTGCCCAAGCCCTTCGGCCCATACCCTTCGCACCGGCTGGGAAGAGTGATGGTGACAGCGGAAGGGGCGGGAGCATAATGCAAAATGATGGGCTCAGGATTCAAACACGTCGTGTAGCGATTGGGCATGCACAAACCGGACGACCCAGTGCTGCAGTACGGCGGTATCGGCGTGCTGCAAACGCTGACTCACCCAGTCAGGCAAGTCACCAAATTTTTGCTGCAGTTGAGCGTGAAGCATGCCGGCAATTCCGGTGTGAGCACCTTGTTCAATACCTTGTTCAATACCTTGTTCAAGGCCTTGTTCAAGGCCTTGCTGAATACCTTTGGCCAAACCGGCCTGCAGCCCTTTTTGCATGCCGATTTCTTCGGCGGCCTGGCGTTCACGGCGCAGGCGCACGCGTTGAAAGCTGTTGAGTCGTTCCATGGTGTGTTCATCCTCGATATGCTGGGCGGCGTTGTAAAAGGCGTCTTCCAGCGGTTCGGGCAAGGTCAGCAGGGTATCAATGACCAGCATCAGCTGAAACCGCTGGTTAACGCTATAGCCCCAATATTTCAACAGTTTAGCCAATTCCAGCTTGCTGACCAAGCGGGTTTGGTCGGGCTGGGTGGCGCGACAGGCCAGTTGGGCCAGAACGACGACGGCAAAGGGGTTGGTGGGGGCGATGGCATGTAACTCATGCTGCCGCGTTTCCCATGCCGCCAGGTTGACGACGGGAAACCGGAACACATGCTCGCCACCCAGAACGGGGACGCGGAATGTTTCAACATCTGCCCCGCGTTTGCGATCCAGCAGGATGGCACAGGGGAAGTGGGTATAGCCGGGGTAGGCTTCGAACAACCGGTGATGGTAGCGCAGCATGCGCAGGGCCAGGGATTTACCGGCACGGCGGGTTTGGACTTCGATATGAATCAACAACAAGGCATCGTGGCCCTGATTAAGCCGTACCTTGGCCAGTTGATCCACGTACCGCACATCGGGCTGGATGACTTTTTGCAGACGGCGCAATTCAGTGGCCAGAAATTCCGGGGAAATCGTCCAGTTGATCTGGTCATGGATTGCCGGCCAGAACAAATGCAGGCAGTCGGGCAGCCACCAACGCAGGGCGTCTTTCCAGGCGCGGTCGAAGTCGGGACGCTCGGCGGTGGCGGCCTCTGAAACAATCCTGGATGCGTCATGAAGGCCAGAATTGTCATCTTCAGCCGACCCAGACCTGTCTTCCGCTGAGTCCGTCGCATCGGGTACAGGCTCAGCCAGCCTGTAGCCCGAAACCCTTGTGCATGTTTCCAGTCGTCGCCACAGCTCCATGGTTGCCCCTTCCGATGGCTGCGAGGTTGGCAGCGCGTGGGGTTACTGTACCGGGGTGGGTACCCAGCGGCTATTCGCAATGATGCGAGTGGACTTAAGGGTCATGGATGAATTGATCGCGCTGAAAGGGATCTGGCTGGAACAAGTCAGCCTACGATACTGCCCGTTGCCCGTTGCCCGTTGCCCGTTGCCCGTTGCCCGTTGCCCGTTGCCCGTTGCCCGTTGCCGGCAAGCAAGCGATGTCGGACGGTGCAGGTATACCCTGCAGCGAACCATGCTTACGACTACACCTGTCACGGTTCGCGCACAGCCGGTGCAGCAGGTATAGGCCTGCGGGCACGGGCACGGCCCCTGCGGGGCTTCCCGCAGTCGGGCACCGGCGCGAGGCGGGCGCTGAACTCGCGGATCGAGCCGCCCCCGGCGGCTCGAAAACGCCCGCTCGAACACCGCGCCCTTGCCTCCTCGCGCCGGCACCCGCCAGCGGCGTGCCCAAGCCCTTCGGCCCATACCCCCTGCACCGGCTTGGGAAGAGTGTTGGTGATAGCGGAAGGGGTAAGAGCATAATGTAAAACGATGGGCTCAGGATTCAAACACGTCGTGCAGAGATTGTGCATGCACAAACCGCACGACCCAGTGCTGCAGCACGGCGGTGTCTGCTTGACGCAGGCGCTGGTTGACCCACTCGGGCAGGTCACCGAATTTTTGTTGCAATAGTGTGTGGAGCGTTTCGGCAATTCCAGAGTGGGTACCTTGTTCAATGCCTTGTTCAATACCCTGCGCCAAGCCGGCCTGCAGTCCTTTTTGCATGCCGATTTCTTCGGCGGCCTGGCGTTCGCGGCGCAACCGTACGCGTTGAAAGCTGTTGAGTCGTTCCATGGTGTGTTCATCCTCAATGTGCTGGGCGGCGTCATAAAAGGCGTCTTCCAGCGGTTCGGGCAAGGTCAGCAGGGTATCAATGACCAGCATCAGCTGAAACCGCTGGTTAACGCTATAGCCCCAATATTTCAATAGTTTAGCCAATTCCAGCTTGCTGACCAAGCGGGCTTGGTCCGGTTGGGTGGCACGGCAGGCCAGTTGGGCCAGAACCACCACGGCGAAGGGGTTGGTGGGTGCTATTGAATGCAACTCATGCTGCCGCGTTTCCCATGCCGCGAGGTTGACGACGGGAAACCGGAAGACGTGCTCGCCACCCAAAACGGGTACGCGATAAGTTTCGATATCCGGCCCGCGTTTACGATCCAGCAGGATGGCACAGGGGAAGTGGGTATAGCCGGGGTAGGCTTCGAACAACCGGTGATGGTAGCGCAGCATGCGCAGGGCCGAGGATTTACCGGCACGGCGGGTTTGGACTTCGATATGAATCAACAACAAGGCATCGTGGCCCTGATTAAGCCGTACCTTGGCCAGTTGGTCGACATACCGCACATCGGGCTGGATGACTTTTTGCAGACGGCGCAATTCGGTGGTCAGAAACTCCGGGGAATCGTCCAGTTGATCTGGTCATGGATTGCCGGCCAGAACAAACGCAGGCAGTCGGGTAGCCACCAGCGCAGGGCGTCTTTCCAGGCGCGGTCGAAGTCGGGACGCTCGGCGGTTGCTGCTGCTGAAGCCGTCTTTTGTGCGCGGCCAAGGCCAAAATTGGCATTTTCAGCTGACCCAGACCGGTCTTCCGCTGGATCCGTTGCGTCGGGTACAGGCTCGGCCAGCCTGTAGCCCGAAATCTTTGCGCATGTTTCCAGTCGTCGCCACAGATGCATGGTTGCCCCTTCCGATGGCTGCCGGGTTGGCAGCGTGTAGGGCTAATGTATCGGGGCGAGAATCTGATCGCTATTCGCATGAATACGCAGGTTCAAAATGTCACGCGTAATCGATTACGGTTCACGCAAAGCCGGTGCAGCAGGTATGGGCCTGCGGGCACGGACACGCCCCCTGCGGGGCTTCCCGCTGTCGGGTGCCGTCGCGAGGCGGGCGCTAAACTCGCGGATCGAGCCGCCCCCGGCGGCTCGAAAACGCTCGCTCGAACTGGGCAGGGTTTAATGAGACAAGCCCGTCATTCAGGATGAACACAAGACATCGTTCAAGTTTTGAGCATCGAGCACACGGTCTATCCACAGGTCGATCTGGTCAGCGCTGGCTGACGCAATCTGGTGTGAGGCACGATCTGGAAGTGGGCCAAAGCGTTTGACCAGCAGACGTTGCAAGGCCAGGGCTTCACCTTTCAGGAGACCTTGTTCAATACCTTGTTCAATACCCTTCGCCAAACCGGCCTGCAGTCCTTTCTGCATGCCGATTTCTTCGGCGGCCTGGCGTTCGCGGCGCAACCGCACGCGTTGAAAGCTGTTGAGTCGTTCCATGGTGTGTTCATCCTCGATGTGCTGGGCAGCGTCATAGAAGGCGTTTTCCAGCGGTTCGGGCAAGGTCAGCAGGGTATCAATGACCAGCATCAGCTGAAACCGCTGGTTAACGCTATAGCCCCAATATTTCAATAGTTTAGCCAATTCCAGCTTGCTGACCAAGCGGGCTTGGTCCGGTTGGGTGGCACGGCAGGCCAGTTGGGCCAGGATCACCACGGCAAAGGGGTTGGTGGGGGCGATGGCATGCAAATCATGCTGCCGCGCTTCCCATGCCGCCAGGTTGATGACGGGAAATTTAAAGGTATGCTCGCCACCCAGAACAGGTACGCGAAACGTTTCAACATCTGCCCCGCGTTTTCGATCCAGCAGGATGGCACAGGGGAAGTGGGTATACCCGGGGTAGGCTTCAAACAGCCGGTGATGGTAGCGCAGCATGCGCAGGGCCAGGGTTTTACCGGTACGGCGGGTTTGGACTTCGATGTGAATCAATAACAAGGCATCGTGGCCCTGGTTAAGGCGTACCTTCGCCAGTTGATCCACGTACCGCACATCGGGCTGGATGACTTTTTGCAGCCGTCGCAATTCAGTGGCCAGAAATTCCGGGGGAATCGTCCAGTTGATCTGGTCATGGATTGCCGGCCAGAACAAATGTAGGCAGTCGGGTAGCCACCAGCGCAGGGCGTCTTTCCAGGCGCGGTCGAAGTCGGGACGCTCGGCGGTTGCCGCTGAAACAATCCTGGATGCGCTGCCAGTACCATAACTGGCATCTTCAAACGCCCCAGATCCATCTTCCGCAGCGTCCGTTGCGTCGGGTACCGGTTCAGCCAGCCTGTAGCCCGAAACCCTTGTGCATGTTTCCAATCGTCGCCACAGATCCATGGTTGCCCCTTCCGAGGGCTGCCGGGTTGGCAGCACGTGGGGTTACTGTATCGGGGTGGGTACCCAGCGGCTATTCGCAATGATGCGAATGGATCAAAGGGTCATGCATGAATTGATCGCGCTGAAAGGGATCTGGCTGGAACAACTCAGCCTACGATACTGCCCGTTGCCCGTTGCCCGTTGCCCGTTGCCCGTTGCCCGTTGCCCGTTGCCGGCAAGCAAGCGATGTCGGACGGTGCAGGTATACCCTGCAGCGAACCATGCTTACGACTACATCTGTCACGGTTCGCGCACAGCCGGTGCAGCAGGTATAGGCCTGCGGGCACGGGCACGGCCCCTGCGGGGCTTCCCGCTGTCGGGTACCGTCGCGAGGCGGGCGCTAAACTCGCGGATCGACCCGCCCCCGGCGGCTCGAAAACGCCCGCTCGAACACCGCGCCCTTGCCCCCTCGCGCCGGTACCCGACAGCGGCGTGCCCAAGCCCTCCGGCCCATACCCCCGGCACCGGCTTGGGAAGGTGTTGGCTACTCGCAAAGTGACAGTGACGCGAACGCTACACATTGAGCCGAAATCGTGCTAATTTTTGAATTGGTCTGTCGCCGCACCGCAGAGCCTCGTTTTGGTGGTTGGTTCGCACGCAATACCGTTTTTTTGCGTTTGATTCCGATGCATCATTACGGTCATCATGAAAATTTACAATGGAAGAGCAATGCCACTACAACACCTGTACAAACATGCCGCCTTGAACTATGCATACCAATGGTTCACAACTGACAAGGCCTTCATGCAGGAAATGAAATCAGGCAATCCAAGCAAAATAAACCCAGACACGGTACACAGTATTGCGGTCAACTACATGGTGGTAAGAGGGTTCAAAAAAATAATGCCAACATCTGGGGCAGGGTGGCAAATAAATTAGAGGAATTTATTGCCAGTAACGACCGCGATATCGAAAAATTAGCCACGGATCTTGGCGGTATCTCGCCAACGACGGGCAGGGCGAACCCATCGCGCTTGATCTCGGCCGCCACAAAATTCCTCTGGTTTGCGGGGTGTCATGAGATCAAAATTTACGATAAGCGTGCCGTCAACGCACTTCACAAACTAAACCGGTTACCTCGGACGCCCAAAACCTATGCGGCCTACGCAACGGCATGGTCAGCAGAGTACGACATACACAAGGCAGAAATACGACGAGTCATCGCTGAGTTACCCAACCAACTTGAGTGGTCGGGCATTGCTCAAGACTCATATGACGATGCAAAAGCGGCGTTCACAGAAGGCTGGTTTGCAGATCGGGTCTTTGACAAATGCCAGTGGTTGCACGGTAACTAAGCGACCGTACCGTGGCTGCCCACACAGCCCCACTCGCCCTTTTACCCGCCCCGTAACCCCAACACAAAAATCTTTGTCCCCCCGCCTAAAGACTTACCCCATCTGCCCGTAAACCTAACTAATACGGTGTTCTAACCGGGCCGTAGTAAGCCAGCACCACCCCAAACTGCTTCAGGCCTAAAAAAGTACAAAAATCACCCTAAACAAAACTCAACCGGCACCGTTAACAAGACGTACAGGAAATACCGGACCAGCCCGACACGCTAGTGAAGGGTCAGGTTTCACCCCGAAACGGGCTTCCTGGCTAACCGGCAGTTTTAAGCCGCTGCCTTTTCAACACTAGGAGTAATCCATGTCAGTAATCAATACTAACAGACATTGATACTCTAACCTTTTGATTTATAAGAATAAAAATTCGCAGGGTGGGCATTTATATACACTCCAATATACACAAATTTTGTGGCTTTCCATGGCCGTCCTTGGCCGTTAGTGGAACGAGTCGAAAGAAAACCGGTCAGATTGATAGTTGTAGGCTTACAGCAACAGTCGCCGTAACCTGACGGGTGCTGAGCTGTTTAGGCTTGCTGTAGGCCAACGTGGGCAGCCGAGCTGGATAAGCATCTATCCCTCACCCCGAAAGTCAGATACAATGTTCCTAACAAGACCCGCCAAGGCTATGCGCGCAAGCGTATCCTCAAACCGGCGGGTTACTCATTTCTGGGCCAGTGAATCGTCAGTCAATGGGCCACTCTACGGCATAAGCGTGCAATGACGACGCCGAAACATCCATTCACCAAGCCCTCGACCACTTACGACCAACAGATTGCCATCCTCCGGCAACGTGGTATGCGTGTCGATGATGAAGAGGTTGCCAGGTTCTACCTCCAGCATCTGAACTACTACCGCCTTAGCGCCTATTGGCTGCCCTTTGAGGTCAATCACAATCCTCACCAGTTTCATTCAGGCACCCGATTCGAGGATGCACTGAATCTATATGTTTTTGACCGCAGCTTGCGATTGCTGGTTTTGGATGCCATCGAACGTATAGAGGTCTCTGTTCGCAGCCAATGGGCCTACCACCTCGCTCATCAGCATGGCCCACATGCACATTTGGATATTTCTCTGGCAGCAAATCCCGCTCGATGGCATTCGGACTCCTTAAGCTGACTAAGGAAGTCCAGCGTTCAGATGAGGTTTTCATTCGGCATTTAAAGGCGACGTATTCAGAGAGCCTTCCTCCTGTTTGGGCCGTGTGCGAGGTAATGTCCTTGGGGCTGTTATCGCGTTGGTACGGGAACTTGAAGCCTATGCCAACTCGCCGGGCGATTGCGTCAATTTACGGGTTAGACGAAAAAGTATTGGGGTCATGGCTCCATCACCTGGCGTTGGTGAGAAATATATCTGCCCATCACGGGCGTTTGTGGAACCGGGAATTTACGATTACCCCATTATTGCCACGAGCCAAGCCAGCATCTTTGAAGTCGCAGTTTCAGCCAGCTTCTCGAAAGCTGTATAACGCCTTGGTGATTATCCTGCACTGTATGGACGTTGTTTCCCCCAACCACAGTTGGCGCGACAGGCTGCTAACCCTGCTTGATGAGCACAAAATACCTGTGGCTGATATGGGTTTTCCTGCGCATTGGGAAAAACTACCGATCTGGCGGTAAGTGATCTGGCGCTTTCCCGCATGTTGTTCCAATACTGTCCAGTATGAACACAACATGCGGAACGCTCTCGATCACCTCACACCCGCAACCTTTCAGGCTCCCTTCCATAAGACGATTGCATCAGCGGAATCGCATCAACATTCTGCTGATTTTCAATCCCGTCATCATCGTCTTCTCCCCCTCGTCATACCCATAACTCTCATGAACGCGCATGCGTTCGATGAAGTCGGTTGCTGCGGCTGAGTTCAGGGATTCGTGCTGCAGCAGGTAGGTCATGAGTAGCGGGCGTTTGGCTGCCAGGGGACGAACGACGATGTTGTGGTGTCTGCATGCGCCCAGGCGCGATGCGCTGGCGATGGCTACGCCATGCCCGGCGCTGATGAGGGTGATGAGCATATCCATGGATTTAGCCCATTCGGTAATGCGGGGCGGGACATTGCCGGTGCGCAGCACTCTGTCAATCTGGTGGTGGTAGCCGCCGTAGGCCTCGGGGTCGCTGCCTATCATGGGGTATTTCAGCAACTCGTCCAGGGGATACGGCGATAGCGCAATGTGGGGTGGCCCTTTGGTACAACGGCGACCAGGGTGTCTTCCCAGATCGGGGTAGAGACGATTTCCTTTCTTCGGATGTTGCTGCGCGCCAGGCCGAGTTCCAGCAGGCCGTTGCGCAGGCCATAGATTTGTTCGCTGAGGGTGATGTCAAACAGGCGAATACTGTAGTCCGCTTGTTTTCCGGCATGCAGTTCGTAGAGCAATGACGCCAGTTTGGGTTGCAACGCGCCTTCTGATACGCCGATGCGCAGAACCTGGTGGTGGCCGCTGGCGATGGCTTGCACGTTGACGGTGGCGTGTTCCAGCATGGTGAATAATTGCCTGACATACGGTATCAGTGCTTCACCGGCCTGGGTCAGACGGATTTTGCGTCGATCACGCCCGAACAATTGCGAATCCAGGCGTTCTTCAAGTTCTTTGATATTGCGTGAAAACGGCGATTGCTCAATGAACAGCCGTTCCGCTGCGCGGGTGAAATTTTGTTCTTCGACCAGCGCGAGAAAGCAGCGCAGATGGCGTATCTCCATGGTTCTTCTTCTCTCTGTAAATCAAAGCACGGCTTCGGAAATAACCGAAGCCTGAATACAGGGTGCGGTGGTTAAGGAGACATCCGTTTTGAGCTTGGGGTGACTCATTGGCAACCATCTATTTTCTACGACGTAGCACAACAGCGATGACCATTACTTGCTACAGCTAATGGGCTGATGGTATGGCATATTTACGTTTCCGTTTCATTCAATTTGTGATGTGACATGAGCGACGGTTACTTGTTTTTAATCACAATCGTGAGAAAGGGATTGTTCGGGATCGGCGCATCCAGCACGGGCTTCATGGACTCCAGCAGATAGCCATGCAGGCGTCGGCTTTTGCGTGGCCCGGTGACTTCGCATGTCCAGATATTCAAGCCATCCGGCTGCTTGCGATGTAACTTAGATTTTTCAAATTGTTTTTGCACCCACTGCCAATCGGGTATTTCTTGTGTCCGGGCGTGTGCCGAAATATGTGGATGTTCCTGCGCGTAACGCATGAAAATGCCGGTGCTGTCGCAGCGTCAGTCGTGGGCGGTGTGTGGGCCGGTGCGGTTTTGCGTCGGAGGAATGCCAGCATGGAGTCAAGTACCGTAGTTGCCATTTGGAAGCCTTTTCCGGGTAGCCCCATTCCCCTTGGTTCCATTCCCTTGCCCCTTCACAGCCCTTTGACCTTTTTGCGGGGCGCTTTTCCTTTTGAAACTGTGCCTTGCTTTCATAAACGATGTCTCTACAATGAAGTCGTCAATAAGGATTCGCCATGAGCACCACTTTTCGTCAACGATTCAGCAAGGCAGAACGCTTCGGCCAGGGGCTGGGGCGGGTGTGGCGTTGGCTTGTGCGCGCTGACGGAAAAATGACGGCCTGGCTGATGCGGCAAGGTTTCCCGCAAGGCGCTGCTATCGCAACCCTGTGGCTAACTCGACTGGCTGCGCTGGGGGTGCTGATGTATGCGGCGCTTTGGCTGGCTTTGCTGGTGGTGTTTGCGCTTGCTGCCGCTTGGGCGGGACGAAACACAACCCTGCATGCAGAGAAAGAATCCCAGCCGGAATGGAAAGACGGACATGCGGGGTTTGGCATGTACGACAAAAGCGAGTGGCGAATCGACGTAGGTAGTGACCGGCCCCATTAGTTTTCCTTCACTTGGAGCTGGAGCCAGCCAAGGCACTAGCGGCTGATGTTGCTGTACCAGCACCTCTCCCACCCGCTGATTTTGCATCTGCCGTACCTGCAGTCAGGCCATTCAACGCGCTTCCCATCCTCACCCCGGCCCAGGCCAGCCCCATCACCCAAAACCCCGGCAACACAATAAACATCGTCGCCATGACGAAGTTCAGCCGCATGTCGGCAAAGGAATTATTCAGCCCCATCAGCGGGTTGAAATTGCTATGCGGGGCATGCCAGCCATACAGGGCATCCAGTATCGTGCTGTCCAGCCAACGAGCCAGTTGGAACCAGAAATCCACAAAGAACAGCGCGAACTGAACGCAGCTGAGGGTCATCAGCACTTTCAGATCATAGGTGCCGATCAACAGCACCAGCGGCAGGCTGATGGTCAGAGCCAGCTTCAGGAAGGACAGCACCATGGGCAGCGCCTGGCGCACTACGTCCATAGCCGGAAAGAAGCCCACCGCACCCAGCGACTGCCCCAGGTTGGCGGCGACGTCGGCCACGGTGTTGGGGATGCTGGCGCCTATCTGACCGCCATAATCGGTATAGACCTGCCCACGGTTCATGTTCTGCTGGCGCGGCGCGGCCAGGGTGCGAATCAAGCTGTCTTCCAAGTCGTTGCGTGTCATAAAACCCGCCCAACTGGACATGCGCTCCAGAAGATCGGGCTTGACCTGCTGCAACAGGCGCTGGCGCAGCCCGTGGCTGCTGTCCGTCCACCACTGGATGCAGGTGGGGTATCCGCCACCGCTGGGCACCTGCGCCAGCCCGGCATCGCGGGTGTCGTCGTAAGGCCAGTCGTCGCGGGGCGAACGGGAGCGATAGCTGTTGTAGTAGCCCGGTACGCCCACAAAGGTGTGGGAACCAATCCACGTCACATCGGCCATCTGGTCTTCGGTCAGCGCCGGGCGGTTCATAAAGAGCTTGGCTCGGGCCGGGCCGTAGCAGTCGTGGGTGAAATCGGCCACTTCCTGCGCCAGAATCGGGTTGTCGATGCGCGTGGCATCAATCTCCATGCGCATCTGCCGCAGGTCGGCGCCGCAGGGAATGGCGGCGACGGCCGCGCCGGTGATGGCCTTGGACAGCCCGTGCATGAAGAACCACCAGACGGGTACTTTGGCGCTTTGGTCGTTCAATGTGGTGAAGGACTGGCTCCAGCCGGTGTCGCCGGGTTCGGGTACGTTGATCTGGCATTGCTGGGAACGTGAACGGTCGAACTGGATGGTGGACAGATCCACGTCAATGAAGGGGATGCCCGCAAACATGATGACGACGATGGCCGCCCAGACACGGTTCTCGATACGCAGGGCCGACAACACGCCCTTGTTGCCTTCGTCGGCTCCTTCGGTACGCGCCCGCAGCCATTCCTGCAGGACGATGATCGCGAACGGCAAGGCAAACACACCTGACGCGACCAGTACCTGCCAGATACCGTTGTTGACGACCCAGGCCACCAGCGTCAGGTAGTATTCCAGATAGTCGGAAGTGAAGAGTCTCATGGCTGTGCGCCCCAGGAGGTCTGCCCCAGCAGCAGGCTGCCTTCCAATAGCAGCAGAGCCATCACCGCCGCCCATTGGGTGCGCCGCAGGCGCTTGCGGGTATCAGGGGGAATGGTTGGCTGCTGAAGCAATCGCCTGCGCAGCCGCCACCAGCCCCAGGCAATGCCGCCGTAGAGCATCAAGCGCCAGATAAGGAAGACACCGGCATGGCGTTGCACCCAGGGTTGCCAGTGCGCGGCCTGTTCGATCAGATGTGGGTTAAGAGCTTGCAGGCCAGCCATCAACACGACTAGCAAGCCCAGCCAGCCCACGGCCAGCGCCAGCCACTTCCACCATCGCCCCTGCGCCCGTTGAAACCACTGCGTACTCATGGCGCACCCCCATCGCCACTCTGCTGTATCTCCAACAATCGATCCCTCGTGGCATCGCCCTGATACACCCCGCGTGAACCGGCTGCGCGTGCCTGGTGGCGCTCGATGATGGCCATGGGGGAGTTTGCTGCCAGTTCACGGCGCAGTTCCAGTTCCGTCTTCAGGTTGTCGATCTCGCGGGATAACGCATCGCTTTCTGAATCCACCGCCGCTTGAGCCAGTTGGTTGGCCGCGACGTTGGGTTCCTTCTTGCCGGTCAGCAAGGTGCGCTGCAACAGCAAAGCTTTTTCCAGCACGCTGGCCAGCGCCACTTCCGAGGCCAGACGGCGAGCCAGTACATCCTGGTCGGGTTCGTCGCGCAAGGCTTCGATGACCCCCGCGTCACCGGCAAGGACGCGCTGCCCGCTGCCTGAAGGTTCTCGAAGCTGGTGGGTACGGTGCCGCGCAACAAGTCTTGCAGGGCTTGCAGCTTGGCGTCGTATTCCTCCTGAATCAGCGGCGACAAGCCCACGCCGGGGACGGTCTGGGTTTTGGTGCAGTGCTCGCAGGTGCGCTGTTCCTGTTCACCCAACACCCGTACCGCCCAGGCGGCGGCGTCATCCGGCGACGCCCAGGTCTGGCAGCTCAGACTGCCACAGTCTGATGAAGAAATCGCTGCGCTGTCGATCACATCGCGCCCGTTGACGAGGTTATAGCCCGCCCGCGTCACATCGCTCACGACCCTGACCGGCGGCTGGCCGGAACCCCCGGCGTTATCGCCCCCACCCACGGTACGCCGTCATTGCCTTTGCTGGATTCGGCTTGCTCCACCGCCGCGACGGCATCCTGGCTGCCCACGGCGGTCTTGAGCGCCATGCCTTCGGCCAGTTGATCCCAGCCCAATTGCCCGCCCGCCATGTCGGCCATGCGGTTGGCCATGGCGCGGCAGGTCAGTTTGGAACGATCGAAGTCCAGCCGCGCCTGCAAGACGCCATTCGTCAACAAGTTGTAAAGCCCGGGGTCGGCGCGCTGGATGATGAGCGCGGGCAACGACGCCACAGCGCTGGTGGCGTTCTGGATGACGTTGCTCATGATCGACTTGAAGCCGTTGGTGACGCCGTTCAATTGGTTCTGCAAGGTGGTGGTCAGGCTCATGTCGCCGCAGATCAGATTGCTGTTCCAGCCCATGCCCACGCCGATGGAACGCATCCCGGACGCATTGCCCATGGACACGGCATTGCCGCCGCCGATGCTGTAGAGCACGTCGTCGCCGATCACGCTGCCGGAATATTCCACACCGCTGCTCAGGAATTGAGTTTGTGCGGCCACTGGCATGCTCAGGCTGAACACCACACATACCCTCAGCCCCCATTTTTGAATGTCTTGCATGGTTGATTTCCGCATCATCAAAAATCCGTGCTGCCCAGGAAAGTCTGGCCGCGCCGCTGGCAGCAGCTATACGGTCGCCACAAGGCCCAGGCGTAATCGCCTTGGCGGGCTTGCGGTAACGCGCCGTTGTGCGGAAAGACCGTGCATTGGTTGGACGCCACGGGCGACAAGGGTTGCCACTTGCCGGTACTGGAATCGCCTTCCATCAAAGCGCCTGCAGGCCAATAGCCGCTGCGGCTGTTTGCCACCAGAGTCTGATAAACGTGCGGTTGGCCGCGTCGGGTAATCACATCGCCCGCCCGCTGCGCCACGACCGCCGCCGCCTTGTGGTCATCGGTCTGATGCAGGAAACCGCTGCGCGGATAGACGTTGCCCCACAGATTGCCGGATGCGCGGGAGCCGACTTCCCGCATGCCGGGCGTCAGTGCTTCGGGGTATAGGGATTCGGGCATGCCGTAGCGCCAGGCCACGGTGTCCAGCGTACTGAGCAGATACGGCCGCAAAGCCGTGCCCGCACCTTGGCAGACGTAGCCGAACTGGCTGGCCATCTCCTGAAAAACAGCCGTGCCGGGGTGGCCGATGGCGTCGGCGTTCTTGAACTTGAGTAAGTTGTTCTCGTTGGCCTGGTTGGTGGTGCCATCGTTGCCGCCCTGTGCGGTTGGGTTGGGCAGGCTCATGGGGCGCACTTCCAGCCAGGGTTTTCGCCGGTGTTGGCGTAGCTGGATACCACGGCATCCGGCACGTAATGGCTGACCTTCACGGAGGTGCGGATGCGGCAGCCTGAACGTGAGCAATACAGCCAGTAGCAGATGCCGACGACCCGGTATTCCAGGCAGTCGGGTGAAAGCGTCGAGGCCACGATTTCAGCGGTGGTCAGCGCGAAACCGGGTGTGGCGGTGGATAGCAGGATGGCGGCTGCGGCTTGCTGGATGGCCCGGTGGCCGACTGTGACACGGTGCCGTTGATGCGGGATGGCCTTCATGGCTGCCCCTGCAAGAACTGCCGCACCTTGTCTTGTGCAGTTTCAATGTCGGGTTCCCCGTACACGACGTAGCGCTGGTCGATAACGATGGCGGGAATCTTGGTAATGCCCAGGCTCCAGGCGTCGGTGATGCCTTGATAGGCATCGGCCAGACGCTGTTGCAGATCGGTTCCGCCAGAACGCAAACGCTGCTGTGCCAGCGATGCTGCTTGCTGCGGGTCAGTGGGCAGATCGGTGGATAGTTCCGTTTCAAGCTGCTCTGCTGCATCCAGCAGAATCAGGCGATCAGGCTGGCCGTGGACGGGGTGATGGCTGTCGGTGATGACCCAGGTGGTTGCGTGTGCGGATGCCGACGCTGCGGCCAGCAGAAACGGCAGAATCAGGGTTGGAAGCTGTCGGAACGGAGGGGAAATGACATGGTGGGCTACCTGCAAGGTTGGCATAGCAGGTAGTCCACAGGAATCAGGGCCGCTGGGCGAGGAAGAAACGGAAATTCGGTAGATCGGGTTGTTTTGTTACGATAGGCCGGTGAAGGGCTGGATTCGGCCACTATGCGCAGGTCGCAACTATGCGCAGCTGATCTGGCTCAGGTGACGCCGCCCCCTATGACGGAGAACCCTGAGAGGCGGCGATTTCTGCGCATAGTTACAGGATCTGCAGGAATCGCACGTTTGCAACCGTGGAGCGACGTATCGGCGTTCTCAGGCACTGCTTAAACGCATCAACGTAGGGCAAATCGACCCGTCAGCGAGACTCAGGGATCGCGTGTGAACGGTGAGGAATACCCATGGCGGTCTCCAGAAGTGAAGCCACCAGAGCACTCCCCAGCAGAAACTATGTTCAGCTCATCGTCGACCGACCTTGACATGCGCCGCGCCAATCCTACCAAAACTCAGTCCGCGTCCGACCACATGCGCATAGTTGCAATCTGCGCATAGTGGCCGCTATGCAAAGCTCTCCATAGCGGCCAGGAGCTGCCGCTGACGGAGACAAGAAACAGACACTCAAGAGCCAAAGGGCGCACCCCGACGCAATCCATGAAAAAGTGCTGCGCCACCGAAGTGACACAGCACTAAGAGAATTCAGATTTAAGCGCCCAAGGCCCCTAACTCATCATCAAGTTGTTGTTTTGCTTCGAATGGCGAAAGAGCTTTAAATTTCCAGTAGCCAGCCCTCGACATCTCTTCCAGTTGCTGGTTCTTGAGGTAAGCGTAGGCATATGAAATGTCATTTATCAACGCATCGAGTGCCTTCTCTGGCACCAAGCGATACTCATCGTTAATGTTTTTTACAACATGTACGATGTCGATAGCCCCAGATTGCCCTTCCAGTTGAAGACAGTAACGGGCAATCGATATTTGTGCAGCCTGTAAGGCTGTCCCTGTAAGTTTGAAGAACATTGCGCGATCCCTTTCCGTAGTTCGGCCATATGGCTTGATGTAACTGGGGGTGAAATTCTTCAATTCAAGAGATGGGCTAACGTAGGCGAGTGGACTTGGTTGCCGGGTTCGACCCAACGGCAGATGAAAGGTGCAATGCAGCTACCAAACGCTACTAAAAAATAGCATAGCGACTGCTTTGCAGCTTTTTTCTGCATGTCGGCTCAGGGTCGAATGCAGTCCCCGCGAAGCCCAAGGCTCCACGGGGGTTCAGAAAAATCCCCACTCACATCAACCCATTCTCAGCAAACGAAAACGGTTTTCCTTTGCCGATGATGAAGTGGTCGAGCAGACGAATGTCCAGGAGTTGCAAGGCGTTTTGCAATGCCTTGGTCAGTGCCTTGTCAGCCTCGCTGGGGGTGGTGAGTCCTGAGGGGTGATTGTGCGCGACCAAGATGGCACTTGCGGAAAGCTCCAGGCACCTCGTCAGTACGACACGGGGGTAGACGCTGGTGCTGTTGACGGTGCCGTTGAACATGTGTTCGTAGGCGATGACCTGAAAGGCGCCGTCGAGGAAGGCGACTGCGAAGACTTCATTGGGTTCGTCCATGAGCTTCATTTGAAAATAGTTGCTGACGGTTGTGGGGCTGGATAGCTGGGGGCCGCGTGTGAACATGCGTTCCTCAAGTATGTTGATGGCCTGGGGAATAATGCCGTCTTCTTCGGCGTAGTCGGCCTTTGGACGCGGGATGGTATTGGTGCTGCGCTTGCGGTCGATTTCATCGGCTACCTTCAGCGCGGCTTGCAGTTCGGTGATGCCGTGTGCCTGCATCAGTCGGAAGCGTTCGGCTTTTTCTTCGGGTTCGGTCATGGCCAGCGCATGCCCGCCCACCCAGGGGCGAGCCATGGAACTTGACGGCTCACCCACCACTGGCTGGCGGTTCAGGCGGTGCGGCAGAAAGGTCACGGTGCCGTCACCCTGCGATCCGTAGGAATGAACCATTGCCGCCTCGCTTACAGAATCTCGGTGGCCTGGGTCAGCAGCCAGATGCCGATCACCAGCAGCATAGCGCCCACCGCCATCATGGCGTTATGGTGGTCAGGAACGGGGCTGGATGCTGCGGGAAATGTGAATCTTGGCTTGACCGGATTGTGGATGCAGGATGAGACGAGTCATTGCGTTGGTGCGACTTGAAGGGGAATCGTGTCTGACCCCATGACGCAACCCCATAACGCAGCCCCCTTACGCACAGGATCCTGCGAGGTTACTACCAAGGATGATTTTCTTTAAAAATACGGCCAATAGCCGTATAATTTGTTTTCACCCAAGGAGATTCGACATGAGCGCATTGACTCTTAAAAACGCGCGTATGGAACTGAAGACGACAAAGGAAGCCAAGGAGCTTTTGAGCAAGGCTGCACTGCTTGACGGTGTCGATGTGTCTTCATTCATGCTCGCATCAGCGATGGAAAAAGCACGCGCAGTGCTTCGGGATCATGGTTCCATCCAACTCTCGGCAGAAGGGCAGGTTCGGCTCGCCCATCTGCTGCAAGACCCGCCAGCACCTACCCCGGCCATGAAAAAACTCCGCAACAAGCCCCGCTTGGAAGTGCGGGAATGAGTTTTTTATTGCTCGCTTCGATCCCGACGCGAAATATACCGGATACCGGCAGTTTGATTGTGGTCAACACCAGATCAACAAATTCGTTCAAGACTCCCTGAAAAAACAGGTACGGCAGGGAGTGAGCATTGCCTATGCAATCCTGGAACAAGACCGCGGTGCCGACCGTTTTGTGGGTTTTTACACGATTGCCAGTCACGCCATACCTCTATCAGCATTATCGACGCTGCAGTTAGGATCATTGCCCAAGATCATCCCCTGTGTGCGCCTGGTTATGCTGGGCGTCCATCAGGGTGACGCCCGGCAGGGTTTGGGCGAAAAACTAATGAATCATGCCTTTGATGTTGCCAAAATGGGTGCCCGGCATGTTGGCAGCTATGGGCTCTATCTCGATGCCGATCCAGGCGCTATTGCTTTTTACCAGAAGCTGGGATTCCATTTGCTGGAAGGTGAAAAAACGCCCGCGCCTTCTCCAATGTTTATTCCGATGTCAGCAATTGCATGATCTGGCATCACTTGCGGTATCCGCCAAGGCGTGGCTGCCTTGGCAGGCAAGAGCACACCACCCCCTACACCAACACCCCCTGCCGTTTCAGCAGCCCCAACAGCTTACCCACGATCTTATTCGCCACCGCATCCAGATTCCGCTGACCTTTCAGCGACTTCCCATCGGTAGACACGACACCCCCGGTTCAGGGCGTCGCGCAGCACGGTCGCCAGTTGCTTGCGGGTGCGCTGGCCGTCGATGTGCTTCAGCACCAGGGCTTCAGCGTCTTGAAAACGGATGTTGATGGTGTCGTGCCACAGGTTGAAAGTACCCACACCGAATTCAGGATCAGCACGCCGCTGGTGTACATGCGCAAAGCCGGGAATCAGGGCGGGCGTATCTTGCCCGGTAGCATCAGCGGCATCATACGGCGACGCTTCCAGCGTGTAGCGCAGGCTGTTCAGGCGGAACAGGGTCTGTACGGCATCCAGTACCTTCTTGCGGGCAGCGGCATCGTCTTGCACGCCTGTCAGTTCTGGGCGCACCCGTTCCAACAGGCTGTCGAAACTCAGGCTGGCAGGCCATGCCGCAGACAAGGATCGAACCACCGCCAACACCGCAGCGTCATTAGTATGCAGAGGCTGGTTCTTGTAGCTACGGAACGATACACGACCCTTGGGGGCGTTGGCATCCGGTTCCACTTCGGTGAACTGCCCGGCCCAGCGCAAGTCGGCCAGGCGTTCCATGTCGGGCACTACCAGCACTTGATCAGCGCGGGTCTGATGAACCACCAGGCTCTTGCGGAAATTACGCCCCACGGCGAAGTCCAGATACTGCTGGCGCATTTCGCGGGGCTGGCCCAGCGCCACCAGACTATGGTTCAGTTGCACATTCTGGCCGTAGGTGACTGCCATTTCCACATGCGGGTCGGCATCGCCCACTTGCGTCAGCCCGTACTGGTCGGCCAGATTGACGAATTCCAGCAGATAGCAGGGGTTGTTGAAGGTTTCCAGGTATTCGTGCGCGATGTAGTAGTCGGAATGCTTGCGTACCTGGGCCACGGCGCCACGCAGCGAGGGCGCCAGCGGGTTGCTGCCCGCAATGCCTTCCGACAGCAGATTCAGCATGGCTTTGGCCGCAGCCAGCTTGTCGTCTTCGTTCTGTGCGCTATGGCTGTGCAGCAGCATGGCATCGCGCACGATGTCGCCCGCTTTCCAGCCAGGATAGGTGTTGTAGCTGATGTAGCCGATGCCGTTGGGGGCCAGATTGTCGCGCAAGATACGCAGCATGGCTTCGCGCACTTCGGGCGGCACCCAGCTGAACACGCCATGCGCGATGATGTAATCAAACTGGCCGAATTCCGGAGTGATGTCCGTCAGGCTCATGGCGTGTAGATGCAGGTTCTGCACGCCCAGGGCCTGCACGACTTCCAGCCCCTGGTTGACCTGCACGGAAGACAGGTCCACCCCCACCACATGGGCTTGCGGGTAAGCCAGCGCAAAGGGAAGCAGGTTGCCGCCCCCGGCGCAGCCTAGTTCCAGCACCCGGGCGTTTTCCAGGGCACGGATTCCAGGCCGTATAAATGCGCGGCGGCGCGCAAATGCCCAGGCGAAGAAAACGGGAAGGCGTTGGACGTGTATACCCGCTTGTCGTAGGCTTCGGTGATTTCCTGATTGGCCTGCTGCGTGGCATCGTCAAGATCAAGGGCGGCGGTGTGTTCGGTGTTCAAGCGTGGGCTCCAGAAGGTGGGGGGATGCTGCGGCCTTGTTTGAGAGCCATGCGGCGAATCTTCCCGATAGAGCAACAGGGTAACGCTTATCCACGATGGCAAAAGCCCGGAATAATGCGGGATTTTTTGCTCATACTCGTAGACGGACGGTAGGTGGCACTACAGTAGAACGCCGATCATGCGGTAAGGGCAGGCATTGAAAAGTTCACGGCGCAGGGCAGGATTGCCATTTAACCCTTAAAGGGTTAAATTAAAGCATGGAGAAAAGCAGACCACACTACCCTTTAGCTGTCCTGCAAGCCAAGATCGCCGTTGCTGGACGCGACGCCTTCACACAAACGGCCATTGCTGGCGGCAGGGCAATGGGTCTGACGGTTGCGGACATGTTGTCTGTCATCACCGGCTTGGGCCGTCACGATTTCTACAAATCCATGACGACCCACAACAATCATCGCGTCTGGCAGGACGTGTACCACGGCACCTGTCCAACGGGGCAGATTGCCTACATCAAGCTGACCGAAGTGGCTGAGCGCATTGTGATTCAATTCAAGGAAAGGTAACCATGACCATGAAACCGAAACTCTGCGGCGGGTGCGGCGGCAAGACATTCACAGCCTTCACGGGCGAAACCTTCATCATCGGCAGCGACAAGAAAGTGCATGGGCTTTCTGGTAATCGCTGCGACAGTTGCGGCGAGGTGTATTTCGACCACAAAAGCCAGGCGCGCTATGTCGAGGCAAGCGATGCCTGGATTCTGGCGCGGCGAGAAGAAGAAAAAAGATGCTTGTTCGTGTGCGTAAAAAACTTGGCTTGACCCAACACCAGGCGGCCAAGCTGACCGGGGGCGGACACAACGCCTTTGGTCGCTACGAGCGGGGCGAAGCGCAACCGATGCCTGCCGTAATCAATCTTTTCAAGTTGCTGGATAAACATCCAGACCTTCTGGTGGAGGTGCAGTGAACGGATTTGGCGCTGTTGATTGGTGGTGCAGTCGATTTTTGATTATCGAGGTAGAAAATCGTGGTTTGCACCGAATTTCATCTGCGCAAGACGCATTTCCATGACGCGGTGCTCCAGAACATGCAAGGCCACATAGTCGTCTTTCATGATGGCGGTCACGCCTGCCGCTTCAAATCGCCGTGTTGGTGTTCAACAAATGCCCTGTCTGACTGCGTGAGGACGGCGGCTGCCAGCGGACTGAGAGCCGTCAACAACGGCTTCGTCGGCGAAAATGAATAAATCAGGATCGACTCGTTAGTTTTGTAATTTTCTTAACTTACAAGTCGTTGTTGATAATCAGTGCCAAGTGTAGCGGCGGGATCAGTGTGGTGTAAGCGCTCCATTGAGCGCATTATCTTCCTTTGACGCCTTGATTCGACGATGCTTGCATCCGTTTAAACTTCAGGTAAAACCGGGGGGGGCAGGCATCGATCTTCCTTGACCTGCTTATGGACAGAAAACGCCAGCCTCTTTGTCACGACTGGCGTTCTTTGATGGGCGGTCAGGCCAAAAGCCCCCTACACCAACACCCCCTGCCGTTTCAGCAGCCCCAACAGCTTACCCACGATCTTATTCGCCACCGCATCCAGATTCCGCTGACCTTTCAGCGACTTCCCATCGGTAGACACGACATCCCCCGGTTCAAGGCATCGCGCAGCACGGTCGCCAGTTGCTTGCGGCTGCGCTGGCCGTCGATGTGCTTCAGCACCAGGGCTTCGGCGTCTTGAAAACGGATGTTGATGGTGTCGTGCCACAGGTTGAAAGTGCCAACGCCAAATTCAGGGTCAACGCGCCGCTGGTGTACATGCGCAAAGCCGGGAATCAGGACGGGCGTATCTTGCCCGGTAGCATCAGCGGCATCATACGGCGACGCTTCCAGCGTGTAGCGCAGGCTGTTCAGGCGGAACAGGGTCTGTACGGCATCCAGTACCTTCTTGCGGGCAGCGGCATCGTCTTGCACGCCTGTCAGTTCTGGGCGCACCCGTTCCAACAGGCTGTCGAAACTCAGGCTGGCAGGCCATGCCGCAGACAAGGATCGAACCACCGCCAACACCGCAGCGTCATTAGTATGCAGAGGCCGGTTCTTGTAGCTACGGAACGATACACGACCCTTGGGGGCGTTGGCATCCGGTTCCACTTCGGTGAACTGCCCGGCCCAGCGCAAGTCGGCCAGGCGTTCCATGTCGGGCACCACCAGCACTTGATCGGCGCGGGTCTGATGAACCACCAGGCTCTTGCGGAAATTACGGCCCACGGCGAAGTCCAGATACTGCTGGCGCATTTCGCGGGGCTGGCCCAGCGCCACCAGACTATGGTTCAGTTGCACATTCTGGCCGTAGGTGACTGCCATTTCCACATGCGGGTCGGCATCGCCCACTTGCGTCAGCCCGTACTGGTCGGCCAGATTGACGAATTCCAGCAGATAGCAGGGGTTGTTGAAGGTTTCCAGGTATTCGTGCGCGATGTAGTAGTCGGAATGCTTGCGTACCTGGGCCACGGCGCCACGCAGCGAGGGCGCCAGCGGGTTGCTGCCCGCAATGCCTTCCGACAGCAGATTCAGCATGGCTTTGGCCGCAGCCAGCTTGTCGTCGTCGTTCTGTGCGCTATGGCTGTGCAGCAGCATGGCATCGCGCACGATGTCGCCCGCCTTCCAGCCAGGATAGGTGTTGTAGCTGATGTAGCCGATGCCATTGGGCGACAGGTTATCGCGCAAAATACGCAGCATGGCTTCGCGCACTTCGGGCGGCACCCAGCTGAACACGCCATGCGCGATGATGTAATCAAACTGGCCGAATTCCGGTGTGATGTCCGTCAGGCTCATGGCGTGTAGATGCAGGTTCTGCACGCCCAGGGCCTGCACGACTTCCAGCCCCTGGTTGACCTGCACGGAAGACAGGTCGATGCCCACCACATGCGCCTGCGGGTAGGCCAGCGCAAACGGCAGCAGGTTGCCGCCCCCGGCGCAGCCCAATTCCAGCACCCGGGCGTTTTCCAGCGGCACGGATTCCAGGCCGTACAGATGCGCGGCGGCGCGTAGATGGCCGGGCGAAGAAAACGGGAAGGCGTTCGAGGTATAGACCCGCTTGTCGTAGGCTTCGGTGATTTCCTGATTCGCCTGCTGCGTGGCGTCGTCAAGATCAAGGGCGGCGGTGTGTTCGGTGTTCAAGCGTGGGCTCCTGCGGGCGTAACGAATGTCGATGGCGGGTTCCGCCGGAACCATAGGGTAACGGCTTTTCCCGGGTATACCGGACAAGCTCGAATGTCAGGTATTTATGCGTCTGTCGCACGCTGGTGCGCTTCAATGGTGCGAGCGTGCGTAAGACGCATTTCCATGATGCGGTGTTCCAGAACATGCAAGGCCACATAGTCGTCTTTCATGATGGCGGTCACGCCAGCCGCTTCAAATCGCCGTATCGTGCTGGCCACCTGCTGCTGCAGCGCATCGAGTTCGGTCATGACATGAATGTGGTCGTTTGCATCCGTGGTTACCGCCCGACATGTATTCCAGATACTGAAAACAACCAATCCCATTGCCTGGGTTGGTGGCTAGTCTTGCTACCAAACCTGCTCTCCGTAATGCCACCGAGGAGCAGTTGCCGAGCTTGCGGATTAACGTAGCAGCGACAACCCGTTCTGCGGGATCTCACTGAAAACCGGAAAACCGTGGTCTGTCCCGGATTTCCCTGGACTGGCAATCAATACAGGCCGGGAAGGACGAACAGAACGAAGTGAACGAATAGAAAGCTGAGGCAGCATGCCAGTCTCCTTGGGTAATCTGAATCAGGACAAAAGGAAAAAACTCAGCACCACGTACATAACGGCCACACGCACCAGCACGCCCATGAACTGGCGCGATGACAGGCGGTTCTCTGCCCAGCCGCTATAAGCCGTGCGAATCGCCCACACGCCCCATAGCAACACCAGGGCGAACACCAGCCCCACCAGGGCCGTAGCCAGCACAGACGGCGTAAAGCCGCCATTAGCCTGGAAGGCGGTCAGTTGGGCGGCATTCATGGCTGCAACAGCCAGAAAAGAAAGGGAGCGAGAAAGAAACGCATAGCGTCATGCCGTAGTGGTCATGACGCTATGGTGGTCAGGAATGGGGGTAGATGCTGCGGGAAATGTGAATTTGAGGATGACCGGATTGGGTGTGTGGGGTGATGGAAGCCAAGAGTGGTGAGGAGCGAGCAGAGGGACGGATGGTAGATCAAGTCATATCAATTTGTTACAGTTGGTGCAGTAAATGGCTGGGATCGGCAGCCATTAGCAGTCATTTCATCATGGGCCTTTAACGGGCTCCCTGTGTGTCAACATTAGCCTGAACCACTTGTTTTGCAGATAACATACAAATCAGGGTCGTCAGGAGAGTGAACATGCCAAAGCCAGCCACCGTCATTGAGTCCAAGGTTGAGCCCAACCCCGCGCTGGAAAAGCGTACCCGCCGTGTCTTTACGGCAGACTACAAGTTGTCCATCCTGCAACAGGCTGACGCCTGTCAGCACGGTGAATTGGGTGACCTGCTGCGCCGGGAAAAGCTCTATTCAAATCAGCTCGCGCAGTGGCGTCGTGAGTTTGCCGATCAAGGGGTTGCAGGTCTGGCCAAGTCCGCGCCTGGCCCCGCCTCCACGAAAATCCCGATCACCAGCGTATTGCCCAACTGGAGAAAGAAAACGAGCGACTGCGCAAGCAGATCGCCATGAAAGATGGTTGCCTTATGCTCCAAAAAAGCCTTGGCGATGCTCGAGAGCTTCGAACAGAGCGCCTTATGAGCTTGCTCATTGACGGCCAACTGCCAGCGCATGTTTCAGAACGTCAGGCCTGTGACGCGTTGAACCTGTGCCGTAACACCCTGCGTGCCGCCCGTGCTCGTGCCCGGTTTTGTGGCCCGGTCAGCCCGCATCGCCACCCGCGCCGCCCGGCTCAACAACCCCGCGCGTTAAGCGAGGCGGAACGTACGCAGGTGGTGCAGGTTTTGACCAGCGATCACTACCAGGATCAACCCCGGCGCAGGTGTATTACGACCTCTTGCAACAGGGCACGTACCTGTGTTCCGTGTCTACCATGCATCGGCTGATGCGTGAAGAGGGGCTTAACGGCGAACGTCGGCCACAGCGACCACGCAGTCCGCAACCGATACCGCGTTTGCTGGCAACCGCGCCCAATCAGGTCTGGACCTGGGACATTGCCAAACTGCCGACACAGCGCCGTGGCGAGTATCTGTCACTGTATGTTGTGATGGACTTGTTCAGTCGTCACATCGTGGCCTGGATGCTGTCGCGCAAGGAGAACAGTGTCCTGTCGAGCCAACTGATCGAGCAGGCGTACGAACGCTACGGTATTGCACCGAACAGCCTGACGTTGCACCAGGACCGCGGTGTGCCTATGACGGCGCATTGCTATCTGGATCTGCTGGGTGAACTGGCCATTACGGCCAGTCATAGCCGTCCACGGGTGAGCAATGACAATGCCATGAGCGAGTCCCAGTTCAAAACCATGAAATATCAGCCCGACTATCCGCGCCGCTTTGACAACTATGGTCATGCCCTGCGCTGGTGCGATGACTATACGCAGTGGTACAGCCACCAACATCATCATAGCGCGCTGGCAGGTTTTACGCCGTACCAGGTGTTCAGTGGTGAATACCTTGAAATCGCTCAGGTCAGGCAGGCAGCGCTCGATGCGATGTATGAGCGCCATCCTGAACGCTTTACCCAAGGTCGTCCCACGGTGCGGATGCCGCCGGTTGAAGTGTGCATCAACCCCGTCCCGGAGGATGCCGACCCAGCCACCCTTGAAAAAGGCGTCAACTTCCCGACCCTGCCACGGGCAATAGCGAAAGTAATTTAATTTTTAAGAAAGTGGTTCAAATGAGGTTGACACGTTCCGCGGTGTCACAGTGCCGCGCCAGACGCTGGCACGGTGGGTAATCGGCTCGGCGCGGGCCTTGCAGCCCCTGCACAATCTGCTGCGCGACCATCTGCTGGCCAGCCCGATCATTCATATGGACGAGACCACGGTACAGGTGTTGAGGGAGCCGGGTAAAGCGGCCAGTTCGAACTCGTACATGTGGGTGCAGACGGGCGGGCCGCCCGACAGGCCGGTGGTGATCTATGACTACGACGCGAGCCGTTCCGGGCAGGTGCCGCTGCGTCTGCTCGAAGGCTGGCGTGGTCATCTGATGACCGATGGCTACGAGGTGCTACAACGCGGTGGGCCGAGGCGATGGCGTTGAACACCTGGTGTGCTGGGCGCATGCACGCCGGGGCTTCGTCGATGCCATCAAGGCGCAGGGCAAGGGCAAACGCAGCCGGGCCGATGAGGCGATCACGCTGATTGGCAAGCTGTACGGTATCGAACGTGAACTCAAGGACGCGACCGATGCACAACGCTACGCCGCCCGCCAGGCCCAGAGCGTGCCGGTTCTGGCGCAATTGCGTGACTGGCTGGACAAGACCCGCCCGCAGGTGGTGCCCAGCTTGGCCCTGGGCAAGGCACTGGCTTACCTGGACAAATAGTCGTCCCTGAAAAATCCCCGTGACCCGCATAAACATTGGTGGTTGGGGGTTTATCGGATACCCGGAACTCCCAGTTTGTTGTCCAATGACGGTTGTTTTCTGGGAGTTTTACTGCCATGTTCGCCTGCCCCGCCACCGATGACTTCTTCCGTGCCCGCATTGACCAGATGATCGACCTGCGCCACCCGCTGGCGGTGCTGGCCTCGCGCATGCCGTGGCAGGAGATCGAAGCGGCGGTGGCGCACCGATTCGTGCGCAAGGCGCACGAAGGGGAAGCCATGCCCGATCTGGATCTCTTTGGCGAGAAGCCTCAGCGCAAGGTCTTGGCCAGCAAGGCCGGTCGCCCGCGTGTACCGCTGCGGGTGATGATTTCGTTGCTGTACCTGAAGCACGCCTTCAATGAGTCCGACGAAGGTGTGGTCCAGCGCTGGGCGGACACACCACGCTGGCAGTTTTTCTCGGGGCAGAGCTACTACGAGGATCGCCAACCGTGCGACGCCACCACCCTGGTGAAGTTCCGTAAGCTGCTGGGCGAAGACGGCGTCGAAGAATTGCTGGCGCAGACGATCAACGTGGCCGTTGAGCTCAAGCTGATCAAGCCCCAGGAGCTGAGCCGGGTGATTGTGGACAGCACGGTGCAGGAGAAGGCCATCGCCCACCCGACGGACAGTCGGCTACTGGAGACGGCACGCATCAAGCTGGTGGAAGCGGCCAAGGGTGCCGGCATTGCGCTGAAGCAGACCTTCGCCAAGGAGGGCGAGCAACTGAGCCGCCAGGCCGGGCGCTTCGCTCATGCGCGCCAGTTCAAGCGGATGCGCCGGGCAATCAAACGTCAGCGAACCATCGTTGGGCGGCTGGCCCGCGAGATCGACCGCAAAGCCAACGCGATCGGTCAGGCGGTTCGCGAGGCACTGGACGAGGTCTTGGGAAAGGCGCAGCGTATTGGGGCTCAGAGCGCCCAGCGCAAAGCCATCGATGGCCAGCCCAAGCTGTATGCCTGGCACGCCCCGGAGGTGGACTGCATCAGCAAGGGCAAGGCGCGCCGGCCTTACGAGTTTGGCGTGAAGGTGGGCATTGCCAGCACCTTCAAAGGCAACCTGATTGTGGGGGCTCGGGCGTTTCATCGCAATCCGTATGATGGCCACACGCTGAGTTCCCAACTGGAGCAGGCCACCATTCTCATGCAGGACTGTGCCGCAGCGCCTGAAACGGTCTTTGTTGATCTGGGCTACCGGGGCGTCGATGCCGACAATCCTGGTGTACGCGTAGTGCACCGGGGCAAGCCCAAGCGCTTGACGGCACAGGAAAGACGGCAGCTCAAGCGCCGCCAGGCCATCGAGCCGATCATCGGACACCTGAAGGCAGATCACCGGATGGACCGCTGTCACTTGAAGGGCGAATACGGCGACCGGCTGCACGCAGTGTTGTGCGCGGCGGGCTACAACATCAAATGGCTGCTGCGCATGATCGCCAAGAAGGGCGTGCCCTTCCTGAGGGCGATTTTTTGTGCCTCGCGAAAGGCACGATGCCACGCCGGTTCTGGCCGGCCTTGGCCGCGAGCCGGCCTGGTGACCGCTTGAATGACAGTCTTGGCGTTCGGAAGCTGTGGCTCTTGGCGGCATGAAACGCACAAATAACCGCTAAAATGAATATTTCAGGGACGACCAAATACTGGAGCAAGCTGACGCGCTACGTCGAACGTGGCGATCTGCCGATCGACAACAACCGCTGCGAGAACGCCATCCGCCCCTTCGTGGTGGGACGAAAAGCCTGGTTGTTCAGCGAGAGCCCGGCCGGCGCACAGGCCAGCGCCTTGATCTACTCGTTGGTGGAAACGGCCAAGGCCAATGGGCGCGAACCCTATACGTGGCTGCGAAAAGTGCTGCGGGAGTTGCCCCATGCCAAGACGGCGGATGAGTACGAAGCGCTTTTGCCGTGGAACCTGGATCTGGAAACCCTGGCGGTAGAGGCCGTTGAGGGGATACCGGTGGACGACACACTGAGACAAGCGTAACGGTGGGAACGCTTCCCGACAGGCATGACGAATAATAAAACCCTTCTGGATCGTGAGTTGTTCACCGAGGCATTGCGCCATATGAGTGAAGCCGATCTGGTGTACCTGAACCGCATGGTGGTCGAACGGCTGAACCTGCTCGCGCAGGCCAGAAGCACGGTGCAGTTGGCCCGCTTCGCCCAGGGCGACCGGATCTGCTTCACAGCCAGCGACGGTACAGAGAAACATGGCACGGTCCTGCGGTTGAATAAAAAGACGGTAAGCGTTTGCACGGACGACAATCAACGGTGGAACGTCTCGCCGGAGCTACTGCGCAAATCCAATCTCTGAGAATCAAAACTATATCGTCTACCCGTACAGCACAGAACCATGGGGTTTATGGCGCACTTACGATTCAATGTGTGTTCGGCGGATGCTTACGTTCATCCAGGGGATGCGGCGATAGCGCAATGTGGGGTGGCCCTTTGGTACGATGGCGACCAGGGTGTCTTCCCATATTATGGTGGAAATGATTTCCTTTCTGCGGATATTGCTGCGGGCCAGGCCGAGTTCCAGCAGGCCGTTGCGCAGGCCGTAGATTTGTTCGCTGAGGGTGCTAGCTAACTGTCTATTTAGGGGCGAAATCACGCCTGAAGTAAGAATAAATGCAGTAGTTCCGACAGCTTCTACAGCCGCACAACTTCCCTAAAACAAAACCCCTTGCTGTTTCAGCAGGCCCAAAAGTTTTCCTACAACTTTGTCTGCCAGGGAATCAAGATTGCGCTGCCCCTTCAGGAACTTTCCATCGACATAAGGCACATCGCCACGATGCAGAGCATCGCGCAGCAAGGTCGCCAATTGCTTTCGGTTACGATTGCCATCAATACTGTGTAGTACGAAGGCTTCCGCTTCTTTGAGCTGCAAGTTCACTGCTTCGTGCCATAGGTTAAAAGTACCGACACCGAACTCTGGATTTTTCCGTTGCTGATATATATGCGAAAAACCGGGTATCAACGCCGGGGCGTCTTGTTCTATGGCCTCTTGCGTTTCGTAGGCGGAAAGGTCAAGCGTAAAACGCAAGAAGTTCAAACGGAATAACGTCTGCAGGGCCTCAAGCAGCTTTTTCCGTGCTGCTTCGTCGTCTTCTGCATCTTCCAGTTCCGGGCGTGTCTGTACGAGCAAGGTCTGGAAGTCCATGCTGGCCGGCCACACGGCTGTGAGCGTGCGCATAACGGCCAGTACAGCAGTGTCGCTGGTTTGCACCAGCCGGTTCTTATGATTGCGCAGGGCAACGCTATCTTTGGGTGCCTCAGCGGGAGATTCAACTTCCGTAAAGTGACCTGCCCAGCGCAGGTCGGCCAGACGCTCCATGTCAGGGCTTACGGTTACTTCGCCCGCTCTTGCTTGGTGGACCAACATGCTCTTGCGGAAATTACGACCCACCGCAAAGTCTAGGTACTGCTGACGCATTTCACGCGGCTGCCCCAAGGCCACAAGGCTATGGTTGAGCTGTACGTTCTGCCCAAAAGTAACGGACATTTCAACGTGAGGTTCGGCGTCGCCTACATGAGTCAACCCGTGCTGATCCGCCATATTGACGAATTCCAGCAGGTAGCAGGGGTTATTGAAAGTTTCCAAGTACTCGTGGGCGATGTAGTAGTCGGAATGCTGGCGCAACTGGCCCACGGCAGCGCGCAAAGAAGGCGCCAAGGGTTGCTTGACGCAATGCCTTCCGAAAGCAGATTCAGCACGGCCTTGGCGCTGGCAAGTTTGTCTTCGTCAGTTTGCGAACTATGACTATGCAGCAGCATAGCGTCGCGCACGATATCACCCGCCTTCCAGCCTGGGTAGGTGTTGTAGCTGATATAGCCCACGCCATGAGGGGTAAGGTTTTCTCGCAGGATGCGCAGCATGGCTTCGCGGACTTCAGGCGGTACCCAGCTGAACACTCCGTGGGCAATGATGTAATCGAACTGCCCAAATTCTGGCGTGATGTCTGTCAGACTCATAGCGTGCAGATGCAAATTCTGCACCCGCAGCGCTTGCACGACTTCCTGCCCCTGCTTTACCTGTACAGAAGACAGGTCTAGACCGACCACATGTGCTTTTGGGTAGGCCAACGCAAATGGCAGCAGATTACCGCCTCCAGCACACCCCAATTCCAATACTCGGGCGCTTTCCAGCGGAACGGTTTCCAGGCCGAATAAATGCGCAGCAGCACGCAAATGCCCGGGCGAAGAAAACGGGAAAGCGTTCGATGTATACACCCGTTTATCGTAGGCTTCACTGATTTCCTGGTTAGCCAGTTGAAGGTCGGCGTCAAGGGTGCCGGGAGATCCACGGTCTGTACTCAATTCATGCTCCTGCGGAGGAAACGATGCTTACGTAAGGAACTCCTAACGAAGCATAAAAGACATTTACTACGATTTGAACGCACTATAGGGTAACGCGTGCCGTGGTAGTCTAAAACTCGAACAAAGCCGACTTTTCGTTGCTAACTGGTTGTACATACAAAACCGCCAACCCCGTTGCCAGGATTGGCGGCTTCTTAGCATACCGAACCAACTCCTCGTAAGCGAAGAGCCGACATCGACGCGGAAATTAACGCAGCAGCGACAGCACAGTCTGGGGAACCTGGTTGGCTTGCGCCAGAACCGAGGTGCCAGCCTGTTGCAGAATCTGCGCGCGTGTCATGTTGGAGACTTCGACTGCGTAGTCGGCGTCTTCAATACGCGAACGGGCGGCAGACAGGTTGGTGACCGTATTGTTCAGGTTGGCAATGGTGGATTGGAAACGGTTCTGTACCGCACCCAGCTCGCCACGAAGCTGGTCAACCTGTGACAAGGCAGAATCCAGCTCTGCCAAGGGGCTTGCACTGTTTGCGTAGGAAAGCTCGCTGGCGCTGATACTGAGATTCAACTTGGCCGTAGAGTTTGCCGGAATCGCATCGGTGGTAATTGCGAAATCTTTGGCTTCTACTGCATAGAACATGTCCTTGGTTGCACCGACGCTGGCAGGGACAGCGGCTTTAGCAACATGGACAAACAAATTGCCGTCGGTGTCAGTATGCAGAGTAGCGGCTACGCTGGTTCCATCGATCGAGATCTTGCCAGCAGCGCCGTTATCCAGGGTAACTTTCCCGTCAACAATGACAGCATCGTTATTATCTTTGAACAGCTTTCCGGTTGCATTGGCATACGCTGTCGTAGTTGTCTTAGGACCAGCAATGCTGAATTCGTTCAGCTTCAGCGTGCCACTATCGATCTGCTTCAGGCCAATATCAATGGTTTCCTTGTCGTGCGCACCAACCTGGATGGTCAGGCCGTTGTCTTTGGACAGCACGCGCACGCCGTTGAACTGGGTTTGTTCCGACACGCGGTCGATTTCTTCCAGGCGCTGGTTGATTTCAGCCTGGATGGAACGCAGGTCGGAACCCGAGTTCGAGCCGTTGGCGGCTTGAACCGACAGTTCGCGAACGCGTTGCAGGTTGTTGTTGATTTCGTTCAGCGCGCCTTCGGTGGTCTGAGCGATGGAGATACCGTCGTTGGCGTTACGGGCAGCCTGGATCAGACCCTTGATGTTGGACGTAAAACGGTTGGCGATGGCTTGGCCGGCGGCGTCGTCTTTGGCACTGTTGATGCGCAGGCCGGAAGACAGACGTTCGATGGCGCTGCCCAGCGCACCTTGAGACTTGGTGAGGTTGTTCTGGGAAACCAGAGCAAGATAATTCGTGTTGATGACAGACATGGAATGCTCCTATTGATCTGCTTGCACCGCCCGACCTGATACACTTGCCGACGCTGCTGATGGCCTTTATACAACCGTTAACGGCATCATCGAAACAAGCTTTAGGGGGCAGCAAAAAAACTTTGTAACAACGCCAGGCAAGCGCCAAAGCCTACCCGGCGTGGTGTGAATTAACGCAGCAGCGACAGCACGGTCTGGGGAACCTGGTTGGCTTGTGCCAGAACCGAGGTGCCCGCCTGTTGCAGAATCTGCGCACGTGTCATGTTGGAGACTTCGACGGCGTAGTCGGCGTCTTCAATACGCGAACGGGCGGCAGACAGGTTGGTGACCGTGTTGTTCAGGTTGGCGATAGTGGACTGGAAACGGTTCTGCACCGCACCCAGCTCGCCACGAAGCTGGTCAACCTGCGACAGCGCGGCATCAAGAGCGGCCAAGGGGTTCTCGGTCTTGGTAACCACGTCATCGGCATTATCAACAATATTCGTTGCTTTTTCGCCAAGGGTGACTACGGCAGTGGGAGCGACAGCAGGATCACCTGGATTGGGAAAGTCTGCCGGATTGCCGTCCACGACCTTGGCCGACGCGTGGTACCAATCACCGCTATGTTGGACGTAAAGATTGCCATCGCCATCAGCCTTAACGTTGGCGCCGGTGTACCCGGCAATGCTTTCCCCACCGATCTGAACAGAGACCTTCGCATCAGCGACAGCCACAGGGGTAGCTTGGCCATCTTTCAGACCATGAGCTACTAAACTTGCATCCAGAATAGTGGTGCGCACGCTGAAAGTACCCAGGTTCAACTTACCACTATCAATCTGCTTCAAGCCGATATCAATGGTTTCGTTGTCATGGGCGCCGACCTGAATGGTCAGGTCGGTGTCTTTGGAAAGCACACGTACGCCGTTGAACTGGGTCTGTTCCGACACACGGTCGATTTCGTCCAGACGCTGCTGAATTTCAGCTTGGATAGAGCCCAGGTCAGGGTCGGAATTGGAATCGTTGGCTGCCTGTACCGTCAGTTCACGGATACGCTGCAGGTTGTTGTTGATTTCATTCAACGCGCCTTCGGTGGTCTGAGCGATGGAGATACCATCGTTGGCGTTACGGGTAGCCTGGGTCAGACCCTTGATGTTGGCGGTGAAGCGGTTGGCAATAGCCTGACCCGCAGCGTCGTCTTTGGCGCTGTTGATACGCAGGCCGGAAGACAGGCGTTCGATAGCGCTGCCCAGAGCCCCTTGCGACTTGGTCAGGTTGTTTTGCGAAACCAGAGCAAGATAGTTGGTATTTATGACGGACATGGTGTTCATGCTCCTATAAAAATCGGCCTGTTGTCTGTATTAACGACAACAGACCTGAACTCTTTAGTCATCTGCTGGCATCAGGCAGCAACCACCGCCTGATGCTCAAAACGCTGATTAGCGCAGCAGCGACAGCACAGTCTGGGGAACCTGGTTGGCTTGAGCCAGAACCGAGGTGCCTGCCTGTTGCAGAATCTGAGCGCGCGTCATGTTGGAGACTTCGACGGCGTAGTCAGCGTCTTCAATACGCGAACGGGCGGCAGACAGGTTGGTGACCGTATTGCTTAGGTTGGCGATAGTGGATTGGAAACGGTTCTGCACCGCACCGAGCTCACCGCGAAGCTGGTCAACCTGCGACAAGGCAGTGTCGAGCTTTGCCAATGCACCGCTCGTGCCTGCGTACGAGAGTTCTTCTGCATTTATTGAAAGTGTTGTTTTCAGGGCAGCGGTTGAAGGTGTGGCAGTCGTGACCGTGAAATCGCTGGCTTCTACAGCGAAATACATGTCAGCAGTCGCGCCAACGCTGGCGGGTACGTCGTTCTTAGCAACAACAGCGAATAGTGTTCCATTGTCGTCAGCCTTCAATGTCACGCTTGTTGCTGCACCATCAATGCTGATAGTGGTTGCCGACACGTTTGCTGCTAGTACCGAAGCACCATTGTCGTCCTTGATATGCGAAACGTGCTTATCAGCCACTGCCACCAACGTACCCTGCGGGCCTGCGATGCTATAGGTGCTGAGGCCCAGCTTGCCGCTATCGATTTGCTTGAGACCGATTTCGATGGTTTCTTTGTCGTGTGCGCCAACCTGAATAGACAGGTCGTTATCCTTAGACAGCACACGCACGCCGTTGAACTGGGTTTGTTCCGACACGCGGTCGATTTCTTCCAGTCGTTGGTTGATTTCAGCCTGGATGGAACGCAGATCGGAACCCGAGTTCGAGCCATTAGCGGCTTGCACCGACAGTTCGCGAACGCGCTGCAGGTTATTGTTGATTTCGTTCAGCGCACCTTCGGTGGTCTGAGCGATGGAGATGCCGTCGTTGGCGTTGCGAGTGGCCTGAGTCAGACCCTTGATGTTGGCGGTGAAGCGGTTGGCGATAGCCTGACCAGCAGCGTCGTCTTTGGCGCTGTTGATGCGCAGACCGGAAGACAGACGCTCGATGGCGTTGCCCAAAGCACCTTGCGACTTGGTCAGGTTGTTCTGCGAGACCAGGGCAAGATAATTGGTGTTGATTACGGACATTTTGGAATGCTCCTGTAGGGAAAAGGCAGCGGCTTGTTACTGCCGGTTGACCAGGAAAGCCCTTTTGGGTGGAATCCTGGCCCCGCACTTAGGTGTTGGGCAGGCCCTATATTTCCTGTACATGCCCGTTTACGGCAAATATTCGTAGAGGTTTAGGTTGGCTACGAAATACTTCTTCTTTGTTACAGTTCGCCGGCTGGTTGGCTCTAAGCTGGTCTTATCACTCTACTTAGCGGCAGCTACAAGGATTTCTTGAATCGGCTGGCGGTCAGGCTGAGTGCAATGCCCTGCAGAACGGCGGCAGGCAGCATGAATGCAAGGGTTGGCAGGCTGACAGGCAAGGCCAGCCAGAGCAGCCAGGGCCATACAAGCAGCGGCCCCAGGCTGGCTTTGGCGCGGTGGTAGATAAAACCGGATTCCTGCCCCGCCCCAAAACGGCGCTGGTCGCGGCGCACCAGGCCGTCTACCAGGCCCAGCATGGCGGTGGCCAGGAACAACGGCAGGCACAGGGACAGCGCGAACAGGCGCAAAGCAAAAACTCTGGCAGCGTGGGCAGCGGCCAGCGTCGCGTTGGTGAGCCAGTGGCGGGCTTGGTTCAGGTGCTGTTTGAAGCCGTGCTGTGTATATAAGCGTGCTGCTGGGTTGTGTATATCGGTTGGTGGTTTGTGTATATCGGCGGTTTTTTTGGTGAGCCGTGTGTGCAGGCCGCTGCGCTGGAGCAGCCAGTATTGCAGGGTGTCGTCCAGGCGCTGGGCGGTATGGGCCGGGTCGGGAAATACTAGGCTGCGCGGGAACGCCGTTGGAATACGGGCCAGTTCCTGCTGGGCCAGAGTGTCAGCATGACGCCAGCTATGTTCAGGCCAGAACAGCATCATGCCTATTCCCTGCAGGGTCAGGGCCAGCAGCAATGCGCCGCATAGCAGGCCGAACAGGTGCAGGGGCGACAGCAGCAGGCGGGCGATCAGCCCAGGGCGGCGTGGGGGTGATGCCTGGGTGGCGGGTTGGTTGCTCATGGGGCGTCGGGCTGGCTGGTGTCCTGCCACCAGTCAGGTTCGGTGGTGTGGTTCAGGCGCATGTCTTTTGCCATGGCCTGCAGGTTGGCGGGCATGGCTTCATCCGGGTCGGGTTCCGGTAGCGGCATGCGTATCTTCCACAGCTTGCCGCCTTCCACCAGGGCAAAGCACTGGCCTTTGGGCAGGCTGACGATATGCGCCGGTTCAATCATGGGAACACTGGTGGCGGTGACCCGTTCCTGGGTGGTGGAACTGAAATCGGTGCCGCTGTCCAGGTTGGAACTGTCGGCAGCGGTGCTGATCTGGCTGCTGGCGTAGACCTCGACCTTGGGCAGTTGCTGGGTCAGCAGTTCTGCCGTGGCGGTTTCACGCACACGCAGCATGAAAAGGTTGTTGAAGTTGCCCACCACCTGACCCGCTTTGGCACGGTTGCCGATACGGGCTTCGATGTCGGACAGGGTTTGTGTGTAGGCCGTAACCTGTATGCCTGCGCCGCCGCCCTTGTTCACCAGGGGAATGAACTCATCGCCCATCAGTTCGTTGAATTCGTCGGCATGCAGGTTAATGGGGACTTTAGCGGCGGGGTCGGCGCTGGGCGGCAGGCCGTCGTCTATGCCGAATTTGTAAATATGCCCGGCGACCGATACCAGGTCGCTGAACATGGCATTGCCCACGGCGCTGGCGACTTCGGTGTCGGATAGCGCATCCAGCCCTACGTAAACCACGGCGCGTTGGCGCACGATCTGCATCCAGTCGAAGATGGGGCGCGGGTCGTTCAGTTCGCTGTAGCTGGGGGCCAGCAATTGGGCGATTTTTCCGGTGGTCAGTTTTTCCAGCAGCGGCAGCAGGCTGGCGACGATTTTGTCGAAATAGCTGCGGCCAAAGCGCCCCACCGCGTTGTAGCGGGCGGAAATATCGGGCCAGGCGGGTTTTGCCGACTCGGGTAGTACCCAGCACCAGGGTGTGGCCGACACGCTCGCCCAGCGGCAGCGTGGCGTCGGTTTCATCGGGTTCAATGCCGTGCAGGCGCGGTAGTCCGCCCACGGGTGGCAATGGGCGGGCCGGGTTCAGGGGGAATCCCAGCGGGTGAGTTGGGACAGTTTTTGCAGGGGCGCGGGGCGAATTCCAGTTTGGTTTCTAAGCGCCGTGTCCATTGGTATACGGGGGTTGGGTCTACGTATGCGCGGAACTCGGGGCGGTAGGTCTGCATCAGCCGGTGGGTATGGCGTTGATCCCACAGAAAGCCCTTGCCCAGGAACAGGTGGTGGCGGCTGACCGGAATGCGGCGGCTGGTCATGCTGTAGTGCGGCAGGCGGCGGATATTGTGGCGGTAGCGCAGTACCCGCCAGGCTTGGCGCAGGCGTTGCGCGGCCAGCAGGATAAGCCCCAGGCCGCAGGCCAGCCCGGCGGCGGGAGTCAGCGCCAGCGCCCAGGGTGCTGCCAGACATAGCGTAGCGGTGGCGGCGCACAGCGCCACGGTGTATAGCTCCACCGCTGGACGTAACAGGACTTCGATTGGTTGTTGGGACATGGCGGGCGGGTCATTGCTGGGGGTGGTGCCGGTGCTGGTTCCGGTGCCGCTGCCGGGCTGGGGTGGCAGGTTCAGGGATTGGTAGTACGGGAGTGCTGATGCACCGCCCCGGTCTTCTACGACGATCAGGCGGGTGTTAGTTCTGACGGTGGTGGCGTCGGCGCTGGTGGCGGTGCTGCCCGGAGGCATTGGATTTGATGGGGCTGTTGCGGGCGGCTGCGTTGCCTGGGGATGCGCCGTAGCGGGTGTGGCTGGTTGCACGGCCTGCGTTGTGGCGCTCTGGCTGGCAACGGCTTGCAGGCGTTCCAGATGCTGGCTGACTCCTGCCCGATAACGGGCGGCGGGTTCGCCGCCTGCCGGGCGGTGGTAGCGGCCAGCGGTGGTCAGCCAGTCTTGCCCCGGCTGGTGCTGTTCAAGCAGGATTTGTGCGGCGATACGCAGGTTGCGGTAAGGGTTCAGCAGTTCGCAGGGGTTTTGATAGCCCAGGTTGATCTGTGCCAGCCCGACATCGACCTGGGTTGGCTTGACCTGCTGAAGTGCTTGCTTGACGGCGGTGCAGGCGGCGATGCGGTTGGGAAAGCGTTGGGTCTGCCCCGCCACATTCAGCGACCACGGCCAGGGAACGCGGCGCCCATGCAGGGTCATGCCGCTTTCTTGCAAGGCGATGGCATATAGCACGGTGACGGGTACGCCCGCCTGTTGTGCGGCCAGTTGATAGGCTGGTGGCGGCGTGGTGTGGGCTTGTACCGTTGTTGGGCTGAAGGCCAGACTGATGAGGATGCCCGCAACCATGCGCACCGGGTTAAATGTATGGTTGACGGACTTGATGGTGAGGCTCGCAATCGTACGCGCTGGCTCGGGTATGCAGTTAATGAACTTGATGAAGGCGAGTGGATTCGGCCTGTTCGCCCGTATTGGCCGGATGATGGTCATTGCCGTCGCCATGTGCCGTTGACCTCGCGCACGATGGCGGGCAAGCCGCCGGATAGCCCCAGCGCCTGCCAGCGGCCGCTGTCGTGATTCAGGGTGATGTGGCCTGCGCGTACCTTGTCGGGCTGGATGCCCGATTGTCTGGCCCAGGCGCGGATACGGTCGTTTTCTGACTGGCTGCCGACCATGTAGAGGTCGAAGGTTTGGCCTTCAGCTTGCAGCTTCTGAATGGTGGTTTCGCAGGCCGGGCAGTTTTCTTCCACGAACACGGCCAAGCGGGATGGTGATGCGGTCTGGCTGCGTAACAGGCGATTCGTTTGTGGGTTGCCTATGCTGGCCTGCGCCGGGTTCAGACCGCGCAGCGTGGCGGATAGGCTGTCGTGAGTCTGGTTTTCATCCAGCAGCACCGGCAAGCCGGGAAACTGCTGCTGCCAAGCGGCGTCATAGGCTCGTTGATAAGCCAGCAGTTTTTCCACCCGCTGCCATTCCTCGGTGGTGAGGTTCCAGGCTTGGTGTGGGCTGGGGGTGCTCTGTGGGGTGTGGTGTTCTGCGGTGTGAGTGAAGAATGGCGGCGTATTGGCGGCTGCCGGGCCAGCCAGGGCATACAGGCCGAGAATCAGGATGCAGGTTGACAGCGCCTCCAGGATTGTTTCAGCGGCGGCAACCGCCGAGCGCCCCGACTTCGACCGCGCCTGGAAAGACGCTTTGCGTTGGTGGCTGCCCGACTGCCTGCGTTTGTTCTGGCCGGCAATCCATGACCAGATCAACTGGACGATTCACCCGGAGTTTCTGGCCACCGAACTGCGCCGTCTGCAAAAAGCCATCCAGCCCGATGTGCGGTATGTCGACCAACTGGCCAAGGTACGGCTTGACCAAGGCCACGATGCCTTGTTATTGATTCACATCGAAGTCCAAACCCGCCGTGCCGGTAAAACCCTGGCCCTGCGCATGCTGCGCTACCATCACCGGCTGTTTGAAGCCTACCCTGGCTATACCCACTTCCCCTGTGCCATCCTGCTGGATCGCAAACGCGGGCCGGAGGTTGAAACGTTTCGCGTACCCGTTTTGGGTGGCGAGCACGTCTTCCGGTTTCCCGTCGTCAACCTCGCGGCATGGGAAACGCGGCAGCATGAGTTGCATTCAATAGCACCCACCAACCCCTTTGCCGTCGTCGTTCTGGCCCAACTGGCCTGTCGCGCCACCCAGCCCGACCAGACCCGCTTGGTCAGCAAGCTGGAATTGGCTAAACTATTGAAATACTGGGGCTATAGCGTTAATCAGCGGTTTCAGCTGATGCTGGTCATTGATGCGTTATTGACCTTGCCCGAACCGCTGGAAAACGCCTTTTATGACGCCGCCCAGCATATCGAGGATGAACACACCATGGAACGACTCAACAGCTTTCAACGCGTACGCCTGCGCCGTGAACGCCAGGCCGCCGAAGAAATCGGCATGCAAAAAGGACTGCAGGCCGGTTTGGCGCAGGGTATTCAGCAAGGTATTGAACAAGGTATTGAACAAGGTATTGAACAAGGTATTGAACAAGGTGCTCACACCGGAATTGCCGGCATGCTTCACGCCCAACTGCAACAAAAATTCGGAGATCTGCCCGACTGGGTCAACCAGCGTCTGCAGCACGCCGATACCGCCGTGCTGCAGCACTGGGTCGTGCGGTTTGTGCATGCCCAATCTCTGCACGACGTGTTTGACTCCTGAACCTATCGTTTTGCATATGAACCCACCCCTTCCTCTGTCACCAACACCCTTCCCAAGCCGGTGCAGGGGGTATGGGCCGAAGGGCTTGGGCACGCCGCTGGCGGGTGCCGGCGCGAGGAGGCAAGGGCGCGGTGTTCGAGTGGGCGTTTTCGAGCCGCCGGGGGCGGCTCGATCCGCGAGTTCAGCGCCCGCCTCGCGGCGGTACCCGACAGCGGGAAGCCCCGCAGGGGCCGTGCCCGTGCCCGTGCCCGAAGGCCCATACCCCTGCACCGGCGGTGCGCAGACTGTGACGTATTGAATTGCTGAGTGGCCACACAACAAACGAAAACCTGCCGTTCCTGTCAACGGTATTTCAATTTTCACCACCCGTGGTATTTAATTTCTCCACACGATCCGCCCCGCAACCTGATACGTTCCTGCACGACCCATCCCACCATGACCCTTTGATCCATTCGCATCGTTGCGAATAGCTGCACATCGGTCCCTTGCCTACACTGACTTCCTGACTTATAGCCGTTTGCCGCTTCAGGAAGCCCCCACCTACATCGCCGACCTCATTCCCAAAGCCCCGGGTTTGGTGGCACACTATCTGCCACAGTTGAAATATTTACTGATCGCACAGAACCAGTACACTGACGAAACGCTGACCGCCATGCACAACCTGGTAGCCGCCATCATTCGGGTTGAACACCCGGCCAGCCGCCAGACCTTGTGAAGGTAGCCGCGTATTCTATGGCCAAATGAACGATTTAAAAGAATCATAAACACGATGTACCACGCAATGCTTGATGCCCTGAATCGGGCAAGTTCCATTCAGCTTTATCATCTTACAAACATTATTGAGCGCCTGATGTCCGACCCATCGCGCCTCATGCAGGCTCGACTTGCGTTGCGCCTGGGGCTTGAAGTGCGCTTTGTCGACTGGGCAGCACCAGGTGTTGAACTTCAGTTTCGTCGGGGAACGGTCGTTGTCATGAAAGACAAGCAGGTGGGCATCAAAGACATGTCAACAGGGCAAGTCTGGATGTTGCCTTATGCGGCTGTTGAGCTTCCTGAAGGGGCAACGCCCCACGCACCCGAACCCGAGCTCAAGGTAAAGCGGCCGGGTCGCGATGATTTTTGTAAAGGTGATCGCGTCAGCTTCGAGGATCGTCATTTGCAAACCTGTATTGGAACCATTGTACGCATCAACCAGAAAACGGCCAGCATCGAGGCCGATGACGGCCGGGGCTGGCGAGTTTCTTTTGGGCTGTTGCGTCATGTTGTTGATCTTTGATCGACTGAATTTTGGTCGTCTTGTCAAACCATGTTTTGGTCGTATTGTTAAACCATGACCCTTTGATCCATTCGCATCATTGCGAATAGCCGCTGGGTACCCACCCCGATACAGTAACCCCACGCGCTGCCAACCCGGCAGCCATCGAAGGGGCAACCATGAATCTGTGGCGACGACTGGAAACATGCACAAGGGTTTCGGGCTACAGGCTGGCCGAGCCTGTACCCGACGCAACGGACCCAGCGGAAGACCGATCTGGGTCGGCTGAAGATGCCAATTCTGGCCTTCATGACGCATCCAGGATTGTTTCAGAGGCCGCCACCGCCGAGCGTCCCGACTTCGACCGCGCCTGGAAAGACGCTTTGCGTTGGTGGCTGCCCGACTGCCTGCGTTTGTTCTGGCCGGCAATCCATGACCAGATCAACTGGACGATTCCCCGGAATTTCTGGCTACCGAATTGCGCCGTCTGCAAAAAGTCATTCAGCCCGATGTGCGGTATGTCGACCAACTGGCCAAGGTACGGCTTAACCAGGGCCACGATGCCTTGTTGTTGATTCATATCGAAGTCCAAACCCGCCGTGCCGGTAAAACCCTGGCCCTGCGCATGCTGCGCTACCATCACCGGTTGTTTGAAGCCTACCCCGGCTATACCCACTTCCCCTGTGCCATCCTGCTGGATCGCAAACGCGGGCCGGAGGTTGAAACGTTTCGCGTACCCGTTTTGGGTGGCGAGCACGTCTTCCGGTTTCCCGTCGTCAACCTCGCGGCATGGGAAACGCGGCAGCATGAGTTGCATTCAATAGCACCCACCAACCCCTTTGCCGTCGTCGTTCTGGCCCAACTGGCCTGCCGTGCCACCCGACCCGACCAGACCCGCTTGGTCAGCAAGCTGGAATTGGCTAAACTATTGAAATATTGGAGCTATAGCGTCGACAAGCGGTTTCAGCTGATGCTGGTCATTGATACCCTGCTGACCTTGCCCGAACCGCTGGAAGACGCCTTCTATGACGCTGCCCAGCACATCGAGGATGAACACACCATGGAACGACTCAACAGCTTTCAACGCGTGCGCCTGCGTCGCGAACGCCAGGCCGCCGAAGAAATCGGCATGCAAAAAGGACTGCAGGCTGGTTTGGCGAAGGGTATTGAACAAGGCGCCCAGGCCGGAATTGCCGAAACGCTCCACATGCTATTGCAGCAAAAATTCGGTGACTTGCCTGACTGGGTGAATCAGCGTCTGCAGCACGCCGACACCCCCGTACTGCAGCACTGGGTTGTCCGAATTATCCATGCCAAATCCCTGCACGACGTGTTTGACTCCTGAGCCCATCGTCTCACATTATGCGCTCACCCCTTCCGCTATCACCAACACCCTTCCCAAGCCGGTGCGGGGGAAGCCCCGCAGGGGCCGTGCCCGTGCCCGCAGGCCCATATCCCCTGCACCGGCTCTGCGTGAACCGTGACGTTTTAAGTGGCAACAACAGGCGACAACATCACATCCCCGCACAGCCCATCCAGCAACCCGAACATTCAAGCACGACCCACTCAACCATGACCCTTTGATCCATTCGCACCGTTGCGCATGGCGATTTTTTCGAACTACGTGTGATCAGTTTGACCAAGGGTTGAAGATATCGATGGGCAGACCTGCGAAATCCTTGGCGTTGCGTGTGACCAATACCAGATCGTGTTCCAGTGCGGTGGCGGCCAGCAAGCTATCGATGGCGGGGAGAGGCCGACCCGCTGTGGCGACCAAACGTCCCCAGCGATCAGCCACGGCGGCATCGACCGGCAGCACACGGCCGGTAAAGAAGGTTGGCAAGTCCGTCTCCAGCCAATCAAGTAATGTCTGGCGGCGCGCTTCATCGCTGACGCCTTCAACGTCTTTGCGGATTTCACCCAACGTCAGCACTGACAGGTGCAGGGTGGACGCTGGTCGCTGCGAGAACCAGGCGACAACGCCGGGGTCGGGTGCCTTGCGGCGCAATTCAGACAGCACGTTGGTGTCGATCAGGTAGCTCAAAAAGCCACCTCCCGGGTCAGGCTGCGGTCGCGCTCAAATGCAATGTCGTTCGCTTCATAGAGCGGCGAGCGCCGCATGAAATCAACCAGCGAGCCTTGTGACTGCGACAAGCGATCAAAGGTCTCGCGCGAAATCACGACGGCCACCGATTTTCCATGCAGGGTGATGTCTTGGGGTTGGTCTTGTGCGCGCTTGACCACTTCCGACATTCGCGCCTTCGCTTCTTGCATCTGCCAAGTTTGCATTGGGAACTCCTGATCTGACTAGACTAGTCAGATTTTAGTGAGTGATGCCCCTTATTTCAAGGCGCTTGCCTGGAAAGGCTTTTTCATCTTGCAAACATTATTGAGCGCCTGATGTCCGACCCATCGCGCATTATGCAGGCGCGACTTGCGTTGCGCCTGGGGCTTGAAGTGCGCTTTGTCGATTGGGCAGCGCCTGGCGTCGAGCTTCCTGAAGGGGCAACGTCTCACGCACCCGAACCCGAGCTCAAGGTAAAGCGGGCGGGTCGCGATGATTTTTGTAAAGGTGATCGTGTCAGCTTCGAGGATCGTCATTTGCAAACCTGCATTGGAACCATTGTACGCAGCAACCGCCACCCGACCCGACCAAGCCCGCTTGGTCAGCAAGCTGGAATTGGCTAAACTATTGAAATACTGGGGTTATAGCGTTAATCAGTGGTTTCAGCTGATGCTGGTCATTGATGCGTTATTGACCTTGCCCGAACCGCTGGAAGACGCCTTTTACAACGCCGCCCAGCACATTGAGGATGAACACACCATGGAACGACTCAACAGCTTTCAACGCGTGCGCCTGCGTCGCGAACGCCAGGCCGCCGAAGAAATCGGCATGCAAAAAGGACTGCAGGCCGGTTTGGCGCAGGGTATTCAGCAAGGTATTGAACAAGGTATTGAACAAGGTATTGAACAAGGTGCTCACACCGGAATTGCCGGCATGCTTCACGCCCAACTGCAACATAAATTCGGAGATCTGCCCGACTGGGTCAACCAGCGTCTGCAACACGCCGACACCGCCGTGCTGCAGCACTGGGTCGTGCGGTTTGTGCATGCCCAATCTCTGCACGACGTGTTTGAATCCTGAGCCCATCGTTTTACATTATGCTCTTACCCTTTCCGCTATCACCAACACCCTTCCCAAGCCGGTGCGGGGGTGTGGGCCGAAGGGCTTGGGCACGCCGCTGACGGGTGCCGGCGCGAGGAGGCAAGGGCGCGGTGTTCGAGCGGGCGTTTTCGAGCCGCCGGGGGCGGGTCGATCCGCGAGTTCAGCGCCCGCCTCGCGGCGGTACCCGACAGCGGGAAGCCCCGCAGGGGCCGTGCCCGTGCCCGCAGGCCCATACTCCCCGCACCGGCTCTGCACAGACAGTAACCCATACCCCGCACAGGCTCTGCAAAACCTGTGACTAACCCCATCCCCGCTCAACTACTCCATTCATCGTAACCACACCCCCAGCACCACAGCCTTTACCAGTCATACGTAACCTGCAAACCCGATCCCGGGGCATAATAGCTCCTCACTGCCACCCTTCATCAGGAGCCCCCTTCGTGTCATCCACCGATAACCCCGTTACCGCATTCGACCTTATCGGCGGTGAAGATCGTGTCCGTGAACTGGTCGATCGCTTCTACGACCTGATGGATCTTGAGCCGGGTTACACCCGGCTGCGTGCCACCCATGGCCCCAGTCTTGACAACGCCCGCCAGCGCCTGTTCTGGTTTTTGTGTGGCTGGCTGGGCGGGCCGGCCTACTACGTTGAAAACGTCGGACACCCCATGTTGCGTGCGCGCCATTTGCCGTTTTCCATCGGCATTCCCGAACGGGACCAGTGGGTTGCCTGCATGGACCAGGCCATGGCCGACCAGAACGTGCCGCCAGAACTGCGGGCGCCACTGCATGACGCCTTCATGAATACCGCCGACTGGATGCGGAACCGTCCGGATGAACCTTGAAGCCCCCGACTACCGCCGCCTGATTAACGAACTTCAGTCTGTCATTACCGACACCCTGAAATTGCTGGATGACTTTGAAGACACCGGCATGAACGAACACATGGTCGAAGATTACGAGCGCCTGCACGGTATTCTGAATACCGCCATTACCGATCAACGACGTTACCAGGCCGAACTGCTGGCCGTGCTGCGAAAAGACGCCAATGCCACTGGCGGGGCGTCTTCCGGGCATGGGTCAGGCGCCAATGATGAGCCCTGAAATTGCCTGCAGAATGCGCCCGACCGGATCATGTGAATTTAATCCAGCTGATACTCGAACGTGCTGACCACGCGCAGCCGCTTGATACGTGACGAACTGTCGTCGAAGTCGGCGCTTTCGCCAAAAATCTGGATCACGCCCTGGTTCGCTTTTTGCAGTCGGCCCAGACTGGCACCAGCGTCACCGGCAAAACGGGTAGCCTGTTCTTGCGCATTGCGGGTGGCCTCGGCCAGCAGCGGTGCCTTGGCTTCATTGAATGCCCGCAACTGATACTGCGGGCCGCTGCCCACTTCAACCACCAGCCCTTGCTGGATCAACGGGTCGATGGCCAGGGCGGCATTGGCCACGGCATCAACCCGGCTGGATTTGACGATGACCTGGCCCTGGCCGGTGTAGCGAAAGGGCTGGTCAGGTGAGACATACTCACGCGCAAATACATCTTGCACTTGCAGCGGACGCACTTCAATTTCGTCGGCGCTGAACCCCAGGCCACGCAGAAATACCAGCACCTTGTCGCGATCCGTCGACAGCGTTTGCTGGACCTCATTGAAGACGTCGCCGGCGCGGCGGAACGTCAGCGACCATGACGCATAGTCGGCCGGGGCATTCATTTCGGCCAACCCCTTGACGGTAACCGTGCGTTCGCCGGTACGAAAGCGCTCAAGCCCCTGGCCGACCTGCCAGCCGCCCCAGACCAGTCCGGCCGCCAAGAGTAAACCGGCGGCGATCATTCCTTTGTTTCCTGATGTATTCATGGTGAGGTAGGCCAAAGTTTTCCAGTGTTGTTTCGGTTATTTAAGGTAGTGTTCTGCGACGGCGACCCAGTAGGCTGCGCCAACCGGAAGGTTGCTTTTATCAAACACGTACATCGGGTGGTGTACGTTGGGTGTGTCGCCGTTGCCGATGAAGCAATAAACTGCGGGTACTTTCTGGGCATAAAACGCAAAGTCTTCGCTGCCCATGAAGGTGGGGCCGGGCATGAAGACCTTGTTGTCGCCAAATGTTTTCCGGGCAATCGCGCAGCAGGTTTCAGTGTGCGACGGGTCATTCACCAGAATCGCCCCGGGTGGGCCTTCCCGGAACTCGAAACCCACATTGTAGGCTTCGGCCGTGGCTTTGGTAATAGATCTGATCTTGTTCAGCACCAGCGTGCGGGTTTCGGCCAGACGGGTGCGTACGCTAAGGCGAAGGGTGGCATTTTGCGGAATCACGTTCCCCGCATCACCGGAAATGAAGGCGCCTACACTGACCACGGCCGCGTCCATGGGTGCGACATTGCGCGACACGATGGTTTGCAGTGACATGACCAGGGCGGCTCCGGCCACCAGCGGGTCAACCCCTTTTTCCGGCATCGACCCGTGGCTGCCGACGCCGGTCAGGACGATTTCCCAATTGTCGACAGCCGCCATGATTGGCCCGCCGGTGAAGTGCAGGGTATTGACCGGCAGGCCGGGCATGTTGTGCATGCCAAACATCACGTCCATTGGGTAGCGTTCAAACAGGCCGTCTGCAATCATGGCCGGTGCGCCCGCCATGATTTCTTCAGCAGGCTGAAACACCAGATTCAGTGTGCCGTTGAAGTTCCGGGTTTTTGCCAGGTACTCGGCCGCGCCCAGCAACATGGACGTGTGGGCGTCATGCCCGCAGGTATGTGATTTGCCGGGGATTTTGCTTTTATAGGGCAGATCGACGGTTTCTTCGACGGGCAGGGCGTCAGTGTCGGCACGCAGGCCGATGCTGGCCGCACCGTCACCCACCTTAAGGCGTCCGACAACGCCGGTTTTGCCGATGCCGGTTTCGACCTCATAGCCCCATCCCCGCAACTGGCCGGCGATGTAATCGGCCGCCAGGTGTTCTTCGAAGGCGACGGCAGGGTTTTCGTGCAGATAATGAAAGTGCTGTTCAATACGTTTCAGTTCCAGGGCAGTCGATGCGTTCATCTTATGGCGTCCTTAGTGGTGGCGCGGGCGGGCGGCATTTTGCTGCAGGCCCGTGTGATTGGGCCGGGTGAGTCGTGAGTGATGCGATCAGGGCCACCACGAATGTCACCCGGCGCGACGGGTAAAGGGTAAGGTCAGGCTTTTTTCCCTTTCGGAATCGTGAGCATGATCGAAGCAATGGCCACGACAATCATCAGGACATTGAAGCCCAGGGCCAGGATGGCGGCCTCGCGGACAGCCAGGTTGTCCTGGCGGCCGGCAAACGTGATGACCCCTTCGAGCCAGGTGATGCTTTCATTGTTTGCACTGAAGGCGGTAAAGATAGTCGCGGAAATGGCCACGCCAAACGCCGCCCCTAACGAGGACGCCATTTTGTAGATGCCAGACCCGGCACCGGCCTGTTCAGCAGGAAGATTGGACAGGGCGGCATCGGTGGACGGTGTGGCATAGAACGCCAGGCCAACCCCGAACAGGGTGTAACCGATAATGGCGGAAATCTTGTAGTCGTCCAGCAGCATGTTGGCGGGTGACAGCAGCACGATGGCAAGGCCGGTGATCAGGCAGCCCCAGATCATCGGTTTGCGGGCACCATACAGGCGCAACAGTTTTTCACCGACACGGATAAAGGCAATGATGGCGATGGCATAGCCCAGGGTCAGCATGCCGGCGGCCTGGGCGGTCATGTTGCCCCCGAGCTGCACCAATTGCAGCGACACAATCAGCGTCCCGGCAACGCCGTTCAGCAAAAAATTGGAAATTGTCGCGCCGGTATAGGTGGCATTCTTGAACAGGCTGAAATCGAAAAAGGCATTGGGCGAGCGAGATTCGATGCGCAAGAATGCGGCACCGACGATGACGGTGACCGCGATCAGGCCCAGCACCAGTGGGCTGCCCCAGCCCAGACGGTTGCCTTGTGTGACGACCACCTGGATGGCGATCATGGCAATCATGAAACTGAGTACGCCGGGTAGGTCGAACTTGTAATCCCCGTGGGATTCAGCCTTGGTTTCGGGCGTGCCGCGCATCATCCACAAGCCCAGCAGGCAGACCGCAATCGAGACGAAAAAATAGAGCGCCAACCGAAGTTTTCGCTCATCAGCCCACCGAACAGCGAGCAGAGCCCCGAACCCCCCAGGACCCGATCGACCACATACTGATGGCGCGCTGGCGGCCCGCGCCATCCCAGTAAGCTTTGACCACGGCCAGACTGGCCGGCATGATGCAGGCGGCAGACAAGCCCTGCAGGGCCCGGCCGCTCAATAGCACAACGGTGCCAAAGTCGCCGGCGGGGGTCAGCCCCACCAGTAATGAGCCGGCGATATTCAGGTAAAAGCCCAGGCGCACGATTTTCATGCGGCCCATCCGGTCGGCCAGCCCTCCCATCACCACAATGAAAATGCCCGAGAACAGCGCCGTGATCGCAACGGCGATATTCATGGTGTTTGCCGAGATACCCAGCTCCCGGCTCATGTCCGGGGCAATGTTCAGTGTGGTTTGGGCAAACAGCCAAAAGGCGATGACGCCCATGATGATGCCAAAAAGTAACTTGTCGTTACCTTGATACGTGGTGGTGCCGACCGCGGTTGACATGGTGTGTTCCCCTTTTGGGTAGGGCGGCGCAGTGGGTAGCGGATCGCCCGGTTGTTATGGTTTTAGGTAAGATGTGACAATGACTGACAATCTACGTCGGCCAAATGGGGAATGCAAGTGGTTTTTCAGGCAGGGTGACGTGGTGATTGCACGGGCTTGTCGACACGTGCCAGAGCGCTCATAATAACGCTTCAACAAGGTGGAGGTGGCCTATTTACACATACCGAAAATTCGGCCTTGCGGCCGCGCTTCTTGTGCTGTTGTCGGGTTGCGGCAGCAGTTCGCCGTTGTCCCTGTTTCGCAGTACGCCTTCGGTACCCGAAAATGTTGCCTCAGGCCCGTGTTACGACAACCCGCGCAGCTGTATTCACAAAGGCCGTTATGAATCGGGTGAACGTCAGTACGCCCAGCAAGAAGCCGAGCGTTTGAACCAGTTGGCGCTGGAGCGCTTGCGCCGTAACGCTATTCGATAGGTACAACGGGCCAGTGGCTGCTTGGGTCTGCCGCGCAGTCACTTCCGGGTGCTCGTGCGGGTTGGTAATGGCCCGCTGTTTTCGTCGGGTTTCAGCTATCTCGGTCGTGTTCCAGTTTTTTGCGTAGCGCTTTCTTTTCTTTGATTTCTTTTTCCAGACGCTCGGCGGCTTCGTGGCGGATGCGTTTCATCATGTCGGCATCCGGCGTCTTCCAATCGCCGCCCGAAGCGCTGGCCATCCAGGCGACGGCATCGGCGAATTCTTCAATGCTCAGGTCGGGGGCGCCGCCTTGTGCCGGCATGGCCCTGACCCCAACCCACGCGTGCGCCGTCAAAATATGCTGGCCTTCTTCGATCAGTGGGGCCCATGCGGTTTTGTCTCCCAGTTTGGGTGCTGACGCCACCCCGGTGGCGTGACACGCGACGCAGGCCTGCTGGTAGACCTGTTCCCCTGTTTTGGGTGCTCTGGTTGTGTCATTCTGGCTGGTGGCCACGGATGGCATGCTGCCCAGGGCCAGCGCAAACAAGGTGGATGCAAGGGTCAAGCGTTTCATGATGATTCCTTTCAATGTGGGCACACGAGTGCCGTTTGGCGCCTCAAATGATAATGGCATGTTGTTACCAATTTGGGTCTTAATGTAACAAAAGAGTCTTAAGGTTACGTTAAGTTTAAGGAAATGCCATCAACGACACGGGTTGTGGCGTCAGGAAAAAGCGCATGGCGAATATCGCGATAAGCTTACGGTGGGCTGTGTCGAGGCTCTGACACAGGAAGCCACTATCAATTTTTGCTAAAGGGCGTACGAAATGAAGAAGGGAAAACAACATTGGAAAAGAGTGGGTGCGGCTGCGCTGGCGGGTTTGCTGGCACTGCCCGCCATCAGTCAAGCGTGCACTTCGTTGCTTTATACCGACGAACGAGGCACACCGTATGCAGGTCGTACGATGGAGTTGCCCATGGAGCTGCCGTACGAGGTCACGTATTTTCCGGTGGGTTCAAAATTTGACTCCCAGGTCAAGGCACACCCCGAGCTTGATTACGCGTCAAAATATGCTTTCGTCTCGGTGACCGTGCCTGACCCTGTCACCAAAGGGCTGAAAGTTGTTGAGGGTATTAACGAAGCCGGCATGAGCTTCAGTCTGCTGGCGTTTGCCAGCACTGAAGGGCCACGCGACATGGTTGAAAAAACCCGTGCGGTGCTGTCGGCGATCGATCTGGGTGCGTGGACGTTGTCAAACTTCAAGAACGTGGCCGAGGTCAAGGCTGCGCTGGCCAAGCAACCCGTGCTGGTCACGGCGCTTTTGCCGTTGGGCGTGTTGAAAACCCCGTTTCACTACACCCTGCATGACGCAGCAGGCGCATCTATCGTGATCGAGTTTTCGCAGGGTAAGCAACATGTCATCGACAACCCGATCGGGGTCATGACCAACGGCCCCGAGTTTCAGTGGCACCAGACCAATCTGAACAACTATACGTTCCTGAACAATAAAGATCAGTCGAAGCTCACGCTGAACGGGGTGACGTTGCAACAGCCCGATTCGGGTATCGCCACCGTGGCGCTGCCGGCCTCGAATACCTCGGTGGGTCGTTTTGTTCGGGCCGTGTATTACTCGCAATTTGCAGAAAAAGCCAAGACGCCTGACGAGGCGGTCTTGACGCTGTCGCATGTCATGAACAATTTTGATCGCCCGCGTGGCATCACGATTGATGAGCGTTTTGAAGAAAGCATCGAGAACATTGCGGCCCCGGCGGTTACAGGCGAGCCCCTGTACACCTCGGAATACACGTCATGGACGGCCTTGTCCGACCTGGATCGACGTACGTTTTACGTGCGCAGCTACGGTTCCATCAATTATGTCGATTTTGATCTGAACCGGCTGAAACAGCTGAAAACCCAAAAGTCATTGCCTTTGAAGCAATTTGAGCGGCAGGCGGGTAGCGGGACAGCCGCATTCTTTACACCTCGAAGCTGACCCTGATAACGGCGTTCGGGTTGCCGTACACCAGCAGGTAGCACGGGCGATCGTGCGCCGGCAGTTGCGCCCTGTCTGAGCCGTCACCGCCGGCTTGCAGGGTGAATTCGCTGTCGTAGAGTTTCCAGACGGTGGCACCCGACAGGGTGATGGTTTGCGCAGTGGCACTGGCGGCAATAGAGCGCCATTCGGCATAGCCCTCGGTGCCAATGGACAGCACCGAGGTATCTGCCGCAAGCGGTGCTACCGAGTTTGCCGGACGAAACACGCCGCTGCCCACACGCACCCACTCTTCGCCCGCACGTGGAATAATCACCACATCGTCCAGATCACGGCCGAAGGCAACGGGTATTTTCAGGCACATCAGGGCAACATGGTCACTGGTCGAGGCGTCGGCAATCTGGTTTTCTTTGCCTTTGACGTCGGCATTGATCACGATATAACCGGGCAAGTCCGGAACGTTCGATAGCGTAAGGGAAGGGCTGGCATACTGCATCAGCCACGATGATGCCGGTTCATTGACAATCAGCCAGTGGCGCCCAAGCCGGTTTTGCCAGGCTACCGACAGGGAGGCTTTGGCATCAAGCTTCTGCAGCCAGGGCAGTTCACGCAGATAATGGCCCATGCCAGCGGGGGTACGCCGGGTCAGGTAGTGCCGGCCTTGCGCCAGTACGGGGCGGTAGCTGACAAGGGGCTCGGCATCGCTTGAGAAAAAGCCGTCGTCGCGCATTTCCAGGCTGACGACATCGTCATCCCAGATGCCATCAGCATAGTTCGACATGGCGACGGTGCCATCAGCTCGCGTCTGCAGACGGTAGATGGCATCGGCTGCGGCATACACACCGGCCATCGGGGCGACCGGTGCCGCGCTGCTTTCGCTCGCCGCCGGGATGGATGTGGCGGTCAGGGGCAGGGCAGGGCCGCCAGACGGCCACGTTCGACCAGCGCCTGCAGCAGAATACGTTCGGCCAGCATGCCGGGGCGGTAGGCGGTGGAGGTTCCGGTGATCATCAGCGCCAGCCCTTCGTCAGGCAACACAAAGAAGTCACTGCCATACACGAAGGTGCCACCATTCTTGTGCCAGGCCGTGACGCCTGCTGCGGCCAGTCCGTCCTGGTGTACGCCATCCCACCCCAGCCCGTAACCATCGGTTACGACCACGGGTTGCAGCGGCTGGACGGTAGTTTGATTGCGTGCCATCGCTGCAATGGATGCTGTCGACAGCAGTTGCTTGCCGTTAAAGACGCCCTGGTTCAACAGCATGCGGGCCAGTGAAGCCATTTCAGCCGGTGTGGAGTACAGGCCGCCTGAACCGTGGATATTGGGGAACTCCTGCGGCAGTTGCGTATCGCCATCGTAGCCGGGCGCAAAGCTGCCGGGCGCAAAGGGTTCGGTGGCGAAGCGGCTGCGCGTCATGCCCAGCGGCAGGAGGATGTTCTGGGTGACGAACTGTATATAGGTCTGGCCTGTGACTGCCTGTACCAGAAGCTCAACCAGCGTGAAACCATCATTGCAGTACACCGACATCTCGTCGGGCGCGTGTTTCAACCGCGCCTTGGCCAGTGTCTGCATGACCTGTGCCGCGTAATCGGTGCGGGGTGCCGTGCCAATGGCATCCCTGAAATCGAACCCGGGGAAGCCGGACGAGTGGTTGAGCAACATGCGCACGGTAATACGGGTGTAGTCAGGCGATGCCATGTTGAACCCGGGTAAATACGTCACCAGCGGTTCGTCCAGCCTGACCAGGCCCCGGTCGGACAGCATCATCACCGCCAGGGTAGCCAGTATTTTGCTGCATGAACCGATGCAGAACAGGGTCTCGGTGCTGGCTGCGGTGTTGGTGGCTTTGTCGATGGTGCCGAACGCTTCGGCCCAGACAAGCCGGTCGCGCTCGATCAGGGCGACCGAGACTGAGGGTGTGCCGGAGTCTGACATGGCCTTTACGATGGCGACGCGGGCATCGGCAATGGTGGCGCTGTAGTCTGGCGTCGAGCCACCGTGGCCTGAATCCGGGTCACTGTCGCTGCAGCCGGTTAGCCAGGTTGGTACCAGCAGCCCCAAGGCGCCGAGCTTGAGCAGGTCGCGCCGCGTCGGGTGCCCGTGCACGGGGTGAATGGACACTGGGGGCTGGTTCACGACGTGCTCCTGGTCAAGTCAAAGTGTTAATCATTATGACCGATTGGCGCACTGAAAATCATGTGGCAAAGCGTGTTGTTGCGCCGACGTTCAGGCAATGCGTTGCAACACCTCGACCATCGTCGGGGTAAGCTGCTTGAACAGTTCTGCGTTGTACGAAGCGCAGTACTGCACGCCCTCTACCTTGCCGTACTTAATGCTTGGGTCCGTCGTGCCATTCTGTGGTCGTGTGGGGTCCATGCTGTCGACCTTGAACACGCTGTCTGGGAGGTACTGGTCATTAGGCGTGTTCAATTGCAAATCGGTTTGAAGGATCTGGTGCTCAGCAATCGCGTATTTGCGCGAGGTCGCAGCAGGTGTGCCGTCGGCCACTTCCGGGTCGACATTGACCGCGATGATGGATACCGTGTCGTCGCTGTTCAGATAAATGTCGAACGTGCGAAATTGCTGCGGAAAGTGCACCAGTGACGAGGTCTCGACCTGCCAGAAGCTTTTTCCGGCACCAGTCGCCCGCCATCGCTGTAAGCGGGCAATGCCTTGACCGTATTCAGGTGCCGGTGGCCGGATATCCACATCAGCAGGTTGGGCGTGTTGTGCAGTTTCTTGATGAGCCCGGGCAACGTTACGGCGTTATCCATGACCGCATGGGGGTCGTTCTGCAAAGGCGTGGCTTGCCCCTTGGGGTTCCACCATTCCATCAGGCTGCCGCTGGCCGCCACGGCAATCGGTATGTGTGCAGCAATAACCATCAATTGGTTATTGGCCTGCCCGGCATCAAGCTCGTCTTGCAGCCAGCGCCAGCGCACGGCATCAAGGAAACCATGTCCATGGATGTCGTGGGAGCCGTCGTCTTCACGCTGGGTGTTGTCCAGCACGATGACCTTGAGCGGGATGCCCGCCTTGGGGACGAAGCTATAGCAGGCAAAACCGTCTTCGCTGCTGCGCAAGGCTTGCGGCACCAGGTCGAAGCCGTGCCCCTTGGGCATCGTGGAGGTATTGAAAAACTCGGCGACCCATTCTTTGCGCAGCAAGGCGCGCCGGTCAGGGTCGGCCGCAACCGTGGGTGCTGACGTAAAACTTTCTTTTTGCCTGCGTACTTGATAGCGCCATAGGGGCTGGCACCATCGATGACACCCATGTAGAACGTATTGCCGTTAATACCGGTGATCGGGTCATTCAGCGTTACTGGCGAGGTCCCCGCAAGGCTGGTCTTCAGGTCGAAGATGACCGGAGGCAAGGCCATGGGTGTTGACTTTGAGGCATTCGGTATCAGCACATCGCCGACTGCCCAGACCTTGTTGCTGACATAGCTGTCGCGAATGCCAAGCGACGGGTCAGCGTCTATGGGCACCGAGCCGATATAAAAGTGATCGTGGTTGCCCAGCACCTGGTACCACGGGATGGACTTGTCAAGGCCAACCGCCTGGAAGGGTTTCTGGAAGTCTACCGTGTCTTCGCCAAGGTGGGTGCCGGAGCTTGGCCTGATGGGCTTGCCATCGAATACATCGATATACCAGCGCACCTCGTTGTAGCGGCCACTGTCGGAGACGTCGCCCAGCGAGATACCGAAATCGAACGGCTCTTGCGCGTGCAAGGCATTGACGGTCTGGATCGCGGCGTCGAGCATTTGTGTGGTGTACATCATCACCGGCGAGTAGACCGACGTCATGCCCGCGCCGTAGGTCGAGTCAGCCTGTTGAATATAAAGCAGCTGGTTGGGCGCTTCTTTGTCGGTGATGTGGATGTCGGTCATGGCAAAGAAACTGGTCAGCTTCTTGCCCCGGGTCGGTGCAGGGTAGTGCCCCGGGGTTGCGAGCAGGTCACGGCGCGGCACGACGTCCAGTCTGTTTCCAAGACGGTATTGGCCGTAGCCGAACTTGTCATAGTCTTGAACCCGGCTTAATTCAGTCGGGTGCAGGCCGTTGTTCGACCCGGGCAAGGAGACGGGAGGGGTCTTGAAGTCGAAGGCGAGCATCTGCTCTGTCGTCTTCCGGACCTTGCGGCCATCAATCGGGTAACGTGGCAGCACAGTGCTCGTGTCGCTGTCACTGCCGATGCCGCAGCCCGTAAGGAAGGAGGCGACGGAGTAGCCGGCGACGATGCTGAACGAGTATTTGAGGAACTGACGCCGGTCTGGTTCAGCTTTGCCCGTGGCAGGGTCCGCCGTAATCGCCGGCGCGCAAGCTTCGATATCCAGTGGGTTCATCTTTTTCATAGGTATAGTTCTCCAGACAATTCCTGGGAGTTCCCGATAGCGTCAACAAAACACGAAGCGGTTTATGGCGGGCAAGCACCCCGCAGCAAAAGGGCGCATGGAAAATACGAGGCTTGGCCGATCAGATGTGCGCGGTTAGGTATCAAATTGTTTCGTCGATTGTAGCCCCGTTGGCTTCGTAGTTTATGTCCTTGTCTCTGTTTTTGTTAAATCGGTACTGTTTCAGCCATTTTTCCATCAGGGGCGCGTTTGTGTGATACTTTTCCGCGGAGCATAAGGCTCAGAATTAAGTCTGAGTGCAGATCCGAGGAGAATAATAATGAAAACGTTGACTTTGCCCAGACGAGGCATTTTTGTTTCACTGATAGTTTCCATGCTAGTGTTGGCGGGCTGCTCTGGTGGCAATGACGATGCAACCGCTGCCGCCCCAGACGCCCCAGACGCTCAAAAACCCAATATCCTTTTTATCGTCATCGATGACTTCGGGCTGGATCAGATGACATCCTACGGCTACGGCGGTGCGGTGCCACCCAAGACACCTAATCTGACGGCGATAGCCAAGGCGGGGCTGCAGTTTCGCTTCGCCTGGGCCATGCCGACCTGCACGCCCACCCGCGCCACTTTTTTACAGGGCGCTACCCATCGGCCACGAACGTCTTAAATGCGGTGGTGTCGACCGACCTGGCCAACTCCGAGATCTCACCCTACGAAGTGACGCTTCCCAAACTGTTGCGTACACAAGGGTATACCAGTGCATTGATCGGCAAGATGCACCTGACGGGTACCGACCGTGATACGGCGCCGAACCTGCCCTATGGCCATCAAACAATGTGGAAGCTGGGCTGGGACTACTTTGACGGCTACCTGGATGGCGCGCCGTTCCCGATTGATACGCGGGCAGGGCTTACGGACGACAGGGCTGCAGGAACCCACCAGTGCGGCTTCATCGCGAATAAAACCATGGATCCCGTCAATGGCGCGGATACCGGCGCTTGCTACGATGTGACCGGCACGTGCGAGTCTATTACGCGCGGTCCCGGCATCAGCACGCCGGGCCGTACGTGCATGGAACGCGGCGGTATTTTTGATCCTGGCCAGTCCTGCCAGGTGAGTCGACCGGGCTACGTGGACTTCAGCACCCAAAATGGTTACTACACGGGCGAATTCGTCCAGAGCTGGTCTGACGGCCGCACGCGCAAAGTCGGTGCCGAGGACCCGTCAGCGCGCGGCTACCGTAGCACCATGGAAACTGACCGCGCCGTAGCCTGGGTACGCCAGCAGGGCCAGCAGACTCCATGGATGATGTCCCTGGGTTATTCCGCCATTCACACCCCGCTTCAGGTCCCTCCTCTGGCCCTGATCTCCGACAGCACCCCAGGCCGGAATGACAATCTGATCTGCTCGCCCGCCAACGATCTTGAGGGCGTGCCCGGTACGGTCACCGCCATGATCGATAATCACATCGTCAGCAACTTGATGGTCGAGGCCATGGATACCGAGATTGGTCGTCTCCTGGTCGAGCTCGGTCTGGCGACTTGGAATCAGGATGGCACGCTGAACTACCAGCCAGAAAAGACCAACACGGTGGTGGTCGTCATGGGCGACAACGGCACCTATGTCAACAGTGTGAAATTCACGGCCCCGGGCGTTTCGACCCCACACGCGCCAAAGCATTTCCTTATCAGACCGGGGTTTCGGTGCCGCTATTGATCGCTGGCCCCATGGTCCAGCAGCCTGGACGTGAAGTCACCCATCCGGTCAGCTCCCCGACTTGTATCGTCTGTTTGCGGAAATCGCCGGCGCTGACGTGGAAGCCAATGTTCCTGCCAACCGTCCGGTCGATGCACAGCCGATGCTGGCCTACCTGACTTCTCCTGGCCAGGGTTCGATCCGCAGTCTGAATTTTTCCGAAATGGGAACCAATTTCAGCAATCCTTCCATGGGCATCGTGCCCCAACCTTGCGTGGTAGAGGCCGCGAATGTGTGTTTCACCATCTTTCCACAGAAAGCGCTGTGCGAAGATCAGGGCGGTTTCTGGTACGGTGCCGGTTCCGACGATAAGGCCGTTCCCCCTGCAGGGTTCAGTCAGTGCGGGCAGGTCATGTCGTACCGAAAGTCCTTGAACCCCAATGATAAGGTCGATGTTCTGCCCGACTCACAGAAGGCGGTCAGCGACGGCACCTACAAGCTGGTGCGCCTGAACCGGAAAACGTATACCATCGCTACCGATAATCCGATAAGTTCGTCATATATCGAGAACCAGAACACGGACGAGCTGTACGAGATCGACATGGCTGTACCGAACCCCAGTGCTCGACCGAAGTGGCAATGCCATCGCGGTTGGCTCGCCCACGATCACGGCTGCGTTGCCCGCCGCAGCTCAACAAGCCTATGTCACGCTGAAAGCGGAAATGGACTGGCGCGATCGCGTCGCTGCGTTTAACTACCAGTACGACACACTTCATTGTCCCGGTGATGGCAATCGCGATGGTGTGGTGGATCAGAACGATCTGGCCCTCTGGGCAGAACTCAGCCAGCGGAACCTGAACAACGGCGTCGCGCAGTCCAGCTGGTACGATCTTAACCACGATGGAAAAACCGATGGGGTAGACCGTGCCTTGATTGAGGCTAATCTGGGGCGCAGCTGCGCCCTGAGTCCGGGCTGAGGCATACGTCACCTCGGGTCTTGAACGGCTGCGCAATCAGGCACCATGGTTGCCACGTTCTACGCCTGGGTGAGCCAAATAGACAAGAATAAACCCGCGTCCGGCGCCCCGATCAAAAGCACACCCAGTTACACCCATTCGAGTCGGGTGTTCCTGGAGGCAATGCAATTGCATTGACAAGACAATGCGACTGCATTACCCTTCAAGCGTTAACCCAGATCCGCAGGAGACTGCCATGGCCGCAACCCTCGAAGTCGAATCCACACTCACCGATCGCTACCAGACCACGGTGCCGGAAACCGTGCGTCGTGCCCTCAAGCTGGGCAAGCGCGACAAGATCCACTACACCATTCACCCCAGCGGCGATGTGGTGCTGACGCGCGTCGAAGCATCCGACGGTGATGACCCGGTGCTTGGTCAGTTCCTCGCGTTCCTGGCCGCCGACATCACTCGTCATCCCGAGCGGCTGCAAGCTGTGGATGCCGGCCTCGCCCAGCGGCTCCAGGCGCTGGTCGGCGGCGTCGATGTCGATCTCAATGCCGCCCTGTCGGCAGACGATGAATGAGCGCAAGGAAGCCTGAGCCCTTGGTCATTCATGGCTGGACGGTCTTTGCCCATCCGTTGTTCCTCGCACAGATTGAAGCGCTGGTGCGGCAGGTCGAGAGCCTGAAGCAGAAGGACCCGGCCGGGTACGTAAAAAAGAACGCCAGCAAGCGGCTGGCTGCTATCACCAAACTGGCGTTCGATGTCATCCCGCAAGATCCGACGCGACCGGAGTACCGCCAGGGTGGGGCGCTCGGTGACGATCACAAGCACTGGTTCCGGGCCAAGTTCTTCCAGCAGTACCGCCTATTCTTCCGCTACCACGCCCCGAGCAAAGTGATTGTCTACGCCTGGGTGAGTGACGAAGACACCAAGCGCGCCTACGAAAGCAGCGACGACGCCTACCGGGTGTTCCGCAAGATGCTGGAAAGCGGGCATCCGCCTGATGACTGGGATCAGCTCCTGGCTGAGGCCGTAACCAAATAGACAAGAAAAAACCCGCAGAACGAGTGTTCATGCGTAAGCGTTCAGCCAACCCCATCTTGAATCCGCTGACGCTGTGTTAGAGCATACGTGTCCATTTATTTTTCCATGGACACGTATGCACCAAGATACTAATGGTCGGCGTCGGCGCCGCAAACACTCCCCTGCGTACAAGGCCGAACTGGTCCAGCAGTGCTTAAGCAGCGGTGCCTCGCTGGCCGCTATCGCACTTGATCACGGTTTGAATGCAAACCTTTTACGTCGATGGGTCATTGAGCATGAACGTTTGGGGCTGCATACCCTTGACGATGCACCCACAGACCCGGTGCCTGTGCCAGCACCTGCGGGGGCATTGCCTGAGTTTATTGCTTTGGGGCCGCCAACGTCGACCTCGTTGCTGATGCCCGCCTCAGCGCATCGTCACGAACGTGCCCCAACGGCTGATGCTACCGTGCGGGTCGAGCTGAGCGCAACGCGGATGAACATTACACTGCATTGGCCGTCTTCGAACAGCCAGGCACTGGCGCACGTGCTGCGGGAATTGATGGCATGATCCGTATCGACCAGGTCTGGATGGCCGTTGAGCCCTGGATATGCGGGCCGGTGCCGATACGGCCCTGGCACGGGTTGTGCGGGTCTTTGGCGCTGCGCATCCGCATCATGCGTATGTGTTTGCCAACAAACGGGCCAATCGCATGAAGGTATTGGTTCATGACGGCATCGGCGTCTGGTTGGTGGCACGGCGTCTGAATCAAGGCCATTTCATGTGGTCAAATGACGGCCATGGCAGCGTATCACTCACTCACGAGCAGCTCGATGCCCTGGTGCTGGGCTTGCCTTGGCAGCGTATCGGTGAGGCTGGCATTATCCGTCTGGTTTAACCCTAAAAGATCGTCATTCTGCAATCGGGGACGTTGCCAATAGCCGGCGCACAGGCGCTGTGTAACACTACGCCTCATGATGACGAACACGCCCGATGACCTTGACCAGCTAGACGCGCACCAGTTGCGCGAACTGGCGCGTCAGCTCATGCTGGCCAATGCGCGCAAAGATCAAGACATCACGTTCAAAGCGGCGCGTATCACGGCGTTGTCTCACGAGATTGCCATCTTGCGCCGGCACAAGTTCGGCCAGAAAAGCGAGCAATTGGGCGGTGAACAGGCGTTGTTGTTCGATGAGGCCGTGGGCGAAGACCTTGAGGCCATCGAGCGCGAACTTAATAAACTTAAAACCCGCCTGCTGCGGGTGAACCGCGCGATAAACCGCGCCGTGCGGCCTTGCCGCCCGAGTTGCCCCGCACCACCATCCACCATGAACCGGCGTCCACAACCTGCGATTGTGGCTGCCAGCTCAAGCGTATTCGTGAAGACGTCAGCGAGAAGCTGGACTACACCCCAGGCACCTTCAGCGTTGAGCGTCATGTGCGTGGGGTCTGGGCGTGTACACACTGCCAGTCAATGACGCAGGCTTCGATGCCCGCGTACATCATCGACAAAGGCATCGCCGCCGTGGGGTTGCTGGCCCAGATCCTGATCGCCAAATATGCCGATCATTTACCCCTGTATCGCCAGGAAGCGATCTTCAAGCGCGACGGCATGCACATCCCGCGCTCGAGCATGGCCCAATGGGTCGGGCAATGCGGTCATGAACTGCAACCACTGGTCGACGCCCTGCGTCGGTGTATCTTGCAACACCGTATCCTCCATGCCGACGAAACCCCGGTGCGCATGCTCAAGCCCGGTAGCGGCAAGACCCATAAGGCCTATTTCTGGACCTATGCACCGGGCAAGTTCGAGTCCTTGAAGGCCGTCATCTACGACTTCAATGAGGGTCGAGCAGGTCTCTATGCCCGCGAGTTCCTGGGGATTGGCAAGGTCAGCTGGTCGTTGATGACTACTCGGGCTACAACGCCTTGTTCCGCCAGGGGTGACCGAGCTTGGTTGTATGGCCCACGCGCGCCGTAAATACTTCGACCTGCACAAGAACAACCAGAGCCCTGTGGGTCAACGGGCTCTGGAATTGATTGGCGAACTTTACGCGATCGAGCGCGAGGTAGCGACCCTGTCTCCCGCCCAACGCCTGGCGCTACGACAAGAAAAAGCCAAGCCCTGGCCGATGCCCTGCACACCTGGATGTTGGTCCAACGCCAGCGGGTATTGAATGGTACCGGCACGGCCAAGGCACTGGATTACAGCCTGAAACGCTGGGCGGCACTGACCCGCTATCTGGACGATCCGTTCGTCCCAATCGACAACAATCATATCGAGCAACAGATCAGACCCGTGGCCGTTGGAAGATCCAACTGGCTCTTTGCAGGCTCATTGCGTGCCGGTAAACGCGCGGCCGCGATTATGAGTCTGATTCAATCGGCCAAGCTCAATGGACTGAACCCGCATGCCTATCTGAAGGATGTGCTCACGCGTCTGCCGACACACCCAAACAGCCGGATCGACGAGCTGCTACCCCACAACTGGGTGGCACCTGAGACTAACGGCGTCGACGCCGTTTCTGAAAAAATTTGCGCTTGAGGTAGGGAGGGGAATGTAGTTCCCCAGACGCTTACGTTCATGCGGGTTTTGTGGCGTTAAGCATAAGTTGGCCAGAAATAAAGCATATGTTGGCACCAAACTAAAGGGCTTGGCCCTTTATGGAAGCCCTCAATAAAGCATAATTTGACACTTCGTGCAGAAATAAACCAAAAGATGGCACAGAAAATAAGCGTTTGATTATAAAAGGAGTCTTCTTCCGCTCTGCATCGACTGTTCCAATCCAATGGACTAGTTATTCATTCCGTCATCCATAACCAGAAGCGGTTGAGGACTGCACATTAAAACTTTCAATTTTGGAAATCCGACCTCCTCTGAGTTCGCCGCCAATTCGAATGCGTGCTTCAGACCTCTTAGAGCATATCCGTAACTTTTGAGTATGGATTGTTTTTGGTATTCCTGCGCACCCGGATGTCAATGGCCATTATTTTTGACCCACTTTTGGCCAATAAAATTGACCCACCCATTGTTTGTTAACTGGATGTTTTCTGCTTCAGTCGGTAGCTCTCGCCTCCCAGCATAAAGATGTTTGAGTGATGGATAACGCGGTCAATGATCGGGATGGCCACGTTATCGTGATGGAAGAACTCACCCCAATCGGTGAAGTCTTTGTTGGTGGTCAGGATGATGGATCGGTACTCGTACAGCGCATTCACGAGCTGGAACAAGTTGAACCGGGCCTGAGCCGTCATGGGTAAATAGTCGGCCCTGAACAATCCCCGTAACCCGCATAAACATTGAAGATTGGGGCAATTTCCGATACCCGGAACTCCCGGTTTGTTGTCCAATAGAGGCTATTTTCTGGGAGTTTTATTTCGATGTTTGCCTGCCCTGCCACCGATGATTTTTTCCGTTCTCGCATTGATCAGATGATTGACCTTCGTCATCCGTTGGCGGTGTTGTCCTCGCGCATGCCATGGCAAGAACTTGAGGCACGGGTGGCCCATCTGTTTGTTCGTAAAGCCCACACGGGGGTCGCGATGCCGGACCTGGATTTGTTTGGCGAGAAGCCGCAGCGTCAGTCTTCGCGCAGCAACGCGGGTCGCCCACGTGTGCCGCTTCGGATCATGATTTCGCTGCTGTATCTGAAGCATGCGTTCAACGAATCGGATGAGGGCGTGGTTGAGCGTTGGGGTGAAACCCCAACATGGCAGTTCTTTGCGGGTCAGGCGTATTTCGAACACCACCGTCCCTGCGACGCCACCACGCTGGTCAAGTTTCGCAAGCTGTTGGGCGAAGAAGGGGTTGAAGAGTTGCTGGCACAGACCATCAACGTGGCCGTCGAACTCAAGCTGATCAAGCCCCAGGAGTTGAGCCGCGTGATTGTGGACAGCACCGTGCAGGAGAAGGCAATTGCACATCCCACGGACAGCCGCCTGTTAGAGACCGCGCGGATCAAACTGGTGGATGCCGCCAAAGCGGTGGGCATTTCGCTCAAGCAAACCTTTGCCAAAGAAGGTGCACAACTGAGCCGCCAGGCGGGCCGTTATGCCCATGCCCGCCAGTTCAAACGCATGCGCCGGGCCATTAAACGTCAACGAACCATTGTGGGTCGCTTGTCGCGTGAGATGGATCGCAAGGCCAATGTGCTCGGTCAGGCGGTACGCGCCGCCCTGGATCAGGTCTTGAACAAGGCAAATCGTATCGCGGCCCAAAGCGCTCAGCGCAAGAGCGTCAAAGGCCAGCCCAAGCTGTACGCCTGGCACGCCCCGGAAGTCGACTGCATCAGCAAGGGTAAAGCGCGTCGGCCCTATGAGTTCGGTGTAAAGGTCGGGATTGCCAGCACGTTCAAGGGCAATTTGATCGTAGGCGCACGGGCGTTTCATCGTAATCCGTACGATGGGCATACGCTCAATGAGCAGCTTGAACAGGCCACGATTCTGATGCAAGACTGTGCGCCGGCACCCGACACGGTCTTTGTAGACCTGGGTTACCGGGGCGTGGATGCCGATAATCCGCAGATGCGCATTGTGCATCGGGGCAAACCCAAAAGGCTGACGGCGTTGGAACGAAAGCAACTGAAACGCCGTCAGGCCATTGAACCGATCATCGGTCATTTGAAAGCGGATCACCGGATGGATCGCTGCCACCTTAAGGGTGAAGACGGCGACAAGTTGCATGCCGTGTTGTGTGCGGCGGGTTACAACATCAAATGGTTGTTGCGCATGATTGCCAAGAAGGGGTAGCCTTCTTGCATGCGTTTTTTGCGCCTGAAAAAAGGCAGCCTTCAGAACGCATTTTTGACGATATTGGCGTGGTTGGGGAATACCGACCGCTCAAATCGCCAGAGCAGTGTCATGAAACGTGCGCTGGTGACGGCATGACGCGGCGTGTTGAGCGGTCGTTTTCGGCCAAAATGAATAAATCAGGTTGGACTAAATAGCCGAGTTCATCAATGATCAACATATCGAATTTGGCCAGCTGGCTGATCCGTTTTTTGAGCTCGCCTTTCATCTCGGCCAGCTCCAAGTCTTCCACCAGATCAAGCGCGGTGCGGAATAACACTTTGTAGCCCGCCTGGATCGCTTTCTGGCCAATCCCAATGGCCAGATGGGTCTTGCCCACACCGGGCGGGCCGATGAAGACCACGTTCTCGCGATTATCGATAAACCCGAAGTCCAGCAACGCATTGACCTGACGCTTGGTGATCGTGGTCTGATGGCGGTAGTCGAAGTCCTCCAGATGCTTGTCCAAGGGTAGACCGGCACTGGCGGTGGTGGCGACTGATACGGCTGCGGGTGCGTTCGGCAATTTCGTGCTCGGCCAGCATCTGGGCGAAGCTCAAGTGTGACAGGTCATTGGCCTCGGCCTGCGAGACCAGACCCACAAGGTCACGGCCGATGGCGCTTAAACGTAAGCTGCGATATTGTGCGCTGGTGTGCTCAAGCTGGCTCATGGGTCATCTCCTGTCCAGCAGAATGGCCAACAAGGGCGTAGGCACCCAGATCCAGAGGTTCGAACCAAGACTGACCAGACATCGGCTGATCGACGATGCGCCCGCGTTGTCGGGCCTGCTCATTCGCTTGCAGATAACGCTTAAGCAGACTGGCCGTCAGCTCATGGCGCTGCGACAGGCCGGTGATCAAGGTCATATTCAGCGGCATATGGGCCTGCAACAGCGAACGCACTGCGACGAGCTGGTCCCTATAGATTCGTGGGGATGTCCGTTTGAGCACCGCACATAATGCCAGGGCTGTGTCCGTTGGCATCATGCTCATAATCGCCTGTTCCAGGTCGCTGATACGCTGAGCATGGTCCCGGTAATGGTGACTATTCTTGACGATCCGGCCCCGCTCAGAACACACCGCGTGCACAGCAATCGTTTCGCCTGTTGCAAGGTCAGTGATCCTCAACCCATCGTCTTGTTCACACACACCGACGTTGGACTGCTGCCAAGCCATGGGCACGGAGTACTTGGTCGACTTCCATGAGATGAGGCCTGTCTTGTCGGCGCGCCGTGTTTGAACGCTGACCGCCCCAGTGGTCAGGCTGGCGGGGGATAGGTAAGGACGAAGGTGCTGACGTTCTTCATCTTCAAAGTGTGCTCGAGGCACTCGCCCTGTCGTGCCATGAACACGGGCATTGGCCACGTGATCAAGCCAGCGTTGGACATGCTCACGCAGTGCTTGTTCGCTGGCAAACTCCTCACCATAAAAACAATCCTGCTTAACGTATTTCACGCCTGCTTCTACTTTGCCTTTGCTCTCGGGGTCGTAACCCTCGCAGGCATGGATGCGGAATCCTGCCATGGTGGCAAACTCATGGAAGCGCTGGTTAACTGTCAATTCGCGATACTGCTCGCTGAGCACGACGAGCTTGGTCTGATCATACACACATTCTTCGGTGACACCGCCGAAGTAACGAAAGGCCTCATCATGCAATTGAATGAAGGCTGTGGTGTTCAGTGGCTTGAATGAGAGACCGACATACATCAAGCGCGAGCAGGAGAGCACGAACACCACAAAGTACACGGTTCGTTCTTGCCCACCCACAAGAACGCCACGCAGTTCACCTGGATCTACCTGGCACTGGATGCCGGGCATCAATTGCAGCACGGGTTCGTAATAGCGGGCCTGGCCTGTGGCGACGAGTTCTTTTAACGCCTGCACGTAGCGACGAATGCTGCGCGACGACACGCCCAACTCGCCCACACGTTGCTGTAGCCGACGCGCCAACTTGACCGCACTCAGCTGGGGAAAATGCTGAAGCTGATGGATCAGAAAGTCCCGATGCGCGTCCAGACGTTTATGCCGCGACCGATCCTCTTGAAGGATGCTGATCTGCGTTTCTTCCATCTGCAAATACTTGCGCACCGTATTGCGCGAAATCCCTAGCTCGTGACTGATGCCACGGATCGACATGCCATTGCCCTGGTCATACAGCCCTTTAATCTTGTGAATCACAACCCACTCCTTCACTACCGCGCTCCCGTTGCCCTTGATCTATGGGCAGGAACGCTACATGTTTCGTGGCCTCGCAGCCACCGGCAGGTGGGTCAAAATTGTTGGCCATAACTGGGTCAGTTTAATTGGCCATTAACACCGGATAACAGTATTCATCCGGGTCCGGAAGCAGCAACCTTTGAATAAAAGAATTGAGCTCTTCTCCAAGGTTGGGTGGGCTATCTTTATGCCGAGCTAGACCTATCGTTAAATGTTTCAAAACCTCCACAAACACGTTCAACCGTGCTCCAGTGAGGGCTAGAGTCTCCATAAATTCCAGGCAAACGTCATAAGCGCTTATAAAATCTATGCTTGGGTTAGAGATAGTTTTCTGAAATTGGCGAAGACCAAAATTTACCCAGTCTTTTCCTTGTCTCGCCATAAACACTAAATCAATCGCTCGCAGAGAGATGAAGTCGTGATTGGCGTAAAACATCTTCAAAATTGCCGCCGAATAGGCGTGAGCGGCCAGCAGGCCAGCGTTATGCATGTGAGCAAGGACTGCTTGAGGCCACACACCTGATATTGAAGCTAGTGAGGCAATACGTCGAAAACGACCATCGACGGTAAAAAGGTATGCATTTTTTCTTCCGCTAGCAAAAGTACCGAGTGTTCTTCATAAGTCAGCACGGGTTGTATTTTGCCAATGGTTTCGTTCTCCTGCTCAAGACCATACGCAGGTGCCACCTCGCAATACGACTCTATCGCATACTCCATAGCTTCTAGCTGACACAAGTTGGAGTTTTGGTGCTCCTTCGTCGTTTCCACAACGCCAAGCTTTCCATCTTTTTCAAACATCGTGGCGTGCGAACTGGGCTCAGTTTTTGCTTTCTCCAACTCGGCATGAATCATGTCTCTTGAAACAGAGGAAATCCAAACCTTGGGCAAGCCTCCAAGCACAGACACGCAATTAAAATTCACGAGAAGAGCAAGCGTTGCCGCGTCAATCACGTAGGCCTGCTCCGAGTTCGCTAATGATACGGCCGCCATTTGGCGCTCTTCGGGCGTGCCTGTCGACACAAACAAGGCTGGTAGCTCTGGGCCCCAGCTTCGGACAGCATCAACAGGACTTCTTCCCACCAGTTCCGAAAATTTTCCCAAGGTAAATGGATGGTTTTCGTACAGTTGACATGCTTTCCTAGTGTGTGCGCTGTGACGCTGTAGTTCTTCAAGCAGTGGGTCCAGGTTAATGTCTCCATCATCCTGGGTCTTCATAGAAAAGGTTACGAAATTAGACGAAGGAGATGGAGACTCTGTGGCTAAATCGCGAGCCAAAATGAGTAAACGCAGATAAGCCGAGCTCACGGTTACCACTTCAACTTCGAGCTGCGTACCTAAAGGCCCTGGCAAGATAAGTTTCTTTCCTGTAGCAGCCCCAAGTAAGTGTTGAGCATATTGTGAGGAGGATGAGACGAACTCTGATGCAGCAGGCAGCTCCTCCATCCCAGAGGGGTCAATTGTGACTTTCCAAAGCTTACCTGAGTCCTCCTTCAATTGGACGCTTGTGCCGGGCTGGACGACGGCCAAGCTATCTTGCATATACTTCGATTTTTCTATGTTTAGTAGCAGGCATGCGGAGAAGAATGCAGATGCTGATTCGATGCTATTTAAGTTTTTTCGATGAAGACGATATAAGCGTTGCATGCCATTATCAATCAGTCCGTATCGAATTTCTTGAACCGAAATCTGTACGATTTGCTGAATTGAACCTTCCAGTTCTAAGGGCATGGTGTCCAAAAATCGCGCACGACAACGGCAGGTTTCAAACGTACAAGAGTCTGCAGATTCAATAGCCAGCTAGATGCCTGTTTGGGACAGCTTTCAAGCTCTGCCTTTGCTACGCCCTCTACGAACGACCAGTCTCCTGCGGATTGACCAAGCTCCAATGCTAGAAACCGAGCTTTATCGTCTTCTACCCAGCCAGCGGGGAAACCTTCGATGAGTTTCTTTGCCTTCCGTCGGTTATCTGTTTTCACGTAACAACGTAATAACCGGACATGCCAATCACTAAACTGGTTTTTTGGCAGGACCCTTTCGTAATGCTGTAAAGCTTCCCTATAGCGCCGCATGTCATACAACAAATCGGCTAACAGCATAGACTCGGTTCTATCTTTATCACTCGCAAGCCGTAAAAGCTGATTAAGTACAACCTCCGCTGATGCCTCTTCTTTTTCTTCAAGATAAATACGGGCGGCCATAGATAGCAGATGCAAGTCCGTTTCTTGTACTAGGTCGTAGGATAAAACCTCTTTTTTGGCCTGCGCCGGCTCTCCCGAGTTTACGAGAGCGAGCCACCGTAGCGCCGTCAACATTTTTGAGAGCGTTGGGTTTCCTGAGCTCGCTGTTTCTATGGCTTTCTCAACTAAATCAAGACGGCCTTCATTGGCGGCATTTTGTGCAATGCTTATTAAGTTCTCATCGTCCAATTGCTCAATGTATTGAGATGCTTTTTCCCAGTATTCAGGATGACGTCCAAGACGATTCAAGGCATCTAGCTCCACTCTGAGCAAGTTTGGGCAGCTTAATTTATGCGCATGAGCATCCTGAGCAACTCTTAGAGCCATCTCTGCTTCGTTCAGCATCAAGTACGCGTATCCAAGATATGCCGCGGTATCCGCCACAACCAAAGAACTTTGGACAGGCCACAAATGCTCGGACCATGGCTCAAAGGCAGCCGTTACTTTTTTGAGCTGCTCGGCAGACCCAGGCTCGAGAATCCGGTAGGATAAAGAACCACCACTATTAATGATGTTCTCAACCACTACCGTAAGAGCAGTGTTGCGGGTATAAAATCCGACAGATTTAGAGTCTAGTGCTGTAAGAGCCAATTCGATGGCTGTTGTCCACTCACCGCGCTGTTTAGCTGCCCACGCCAGTATCTGCAGAACATCAGTCTCTTTTCGATGTGCAGGGGGAATAAGAGCACAGTCAATCTGTGCGTTCTGCGTAATCTTGGCATGCAATACGGACAACAAAATCGGTAATGAATCAGGAAATCGCTCTAATGCGATATTCGCTTCTTCAATTGCCTGTTCGGCATTGTTTGTAAGGACTAGCCCTCTTATTCGAGCAGAGACAGCTTTCTCATTGTCCTTATCAAGTTCACCCGCTTTTAGAAAATCAGCAGCGGCCTGCTCCTCACTGCCCAGATGCCAATGACAAACACCTCGCTGTTGATACCATCGAGCCTTCTGGGCATTATCGAAGGGTTGCAGGTCCTTCCCGATGGTTCCAATATCATCGAGAGCTATCTCATAAAGGCAGTTATTTAGCTTTTCAGAGATAGCATCCAACTGCCTGGTAATCAGCTTGTTGGCGGAGGACTCTTGGGAGGAAGACTGAATAAACCCTTCTTGTGTAAACAACGGACTATGTCGCCTACCCATCGGTGAGGCATCCATTCCCGAATGAGCATAGCCAGAACTATTCTGGCGAGGAGACGCGGAATCAGTAAGGTCGCCACTTAAAGGAGTCCTAACGAAGCTCCTGTGCTTGCCCTGTCTCTGTGAGCCCTTAGTGCAGGAACCCAATGTGGTGGCAAATGCGCGTCAATAGTCTCTAAATTCACTGATGCAGCAGTTGAATTGAACGACAGACTGGTATCAACGAGTAGAGCCCATGCGGATGCTGGATGTGGTGCCAGCTCTGCCCCTAATACCCATGCTATCTCTGTCAGGGCTGAAGCGTGCTCATTAGAACCTTCATCGTCCACGCTATGTGAGACGAAAAGAAGATGTTTCCAAAATAGAAATTGTTCTTCATCGGGCAAGGGTGACGACGTAATTTCCTCTATGAAAGAGCGGACTACGGCTAATGCCCCTCGCTTTGCTGTCGAGCTAAAACCCGCAGTAATAGCTTTCCGCTGGAAATCCTCGCAGTCTAAGGATGTCTTTGCAATCTTAGATAGCTCTTTGGCACCATTGATTTTGGGAGACAAACTTTCATCGTATGCCAAAACAATACGGTCTCGATTTCGTTCGAACTTTTCATGATTTTGGAAATCTAGCCACGCTGCCGTAATGGCTTCCTTAAATTTTCCGTCGGAGGCGTTAGCGGAAAGTGAGCGCTTAACTTGAATGAGGGCCTTAGCTTTTTGGCCAGCCGAGTTTGTGAGTTCGCAGACTAAATCGTCGGTTTCGTGACCATCAATTTTTGCTTGAAAGCTCAAGCTGGTGATTCGACTGTCGCGTTGTAGGGATGTGAGCTTACCGATGAGCATGGCCCATAAGTAAGTGGCTTGAATCTTGGCTTCGTAGTGACCGCCAGCGCCTCCCGTCGAGGCGGGATTCGAAAGTGATTTATACGGAGAGCGCTGTTCTACCGCTTTTGAGAGGCCAGTGTTCTCCTGCGTCTTTTTCTTCACCATGCCGTAATTCGATGTACCTCTTGTCTATTTCACTCAGGAACCTGAAAATCCATTTTGCCGCATTTCACGAAAACATCAATCGAGATATTTCGAATGGCCCATCATTGACCAAAGTATCGCCCTCTGCCAAGCGCCACATGCGGAATCCGCCTTCCGCTCCATCCTTACCAACCATGAATACTCGTCCATAGGTATCCGCACATATGAAGGTTGGCTTCACTTTATTTGGCGGGCTTCTGCAGAAACTCCAGTAATTCATCCGTCACCAGACCATCCGTATCTAAATCGAACGGCACTGCATCCAGCCGCAAACTCCCCGGCAACTGAAAATACGGTAAAGCCTTGTTGAACCCAGCCCAGCTGGGGTACACCAACAGCAAACGCCCGCTTCCTTTCAAATACGTGCTGCCGTACGCCAACATCTGGTACATGTCACGCTCCGAAATACCGTAGCTTCTACTGCGGTTCGCAGCATCCAGTCGCTTCCACTTCGTGTCCAGCACCCAGGTGGTTTGTTTTTCTTCGCTGTGGAGCAGTATGTCTGGCCTCAACTGAAACATCGATTCGCCAGCGTGATGCGCTAGTGAATGATGGCGCGCCTGCGTCCGAAGGCTATAGTCATCGGATAATTGCTTGTGCAGCCACCGAGCGACATAGTTCTCAAACAGTTTCTCCATGGGAAAAAGCAAGCTCAGGCCCTGGGTCTGCCCCATTAGCGCCAAAGGCATGTTCTCGCCTAACACCAACGCACACCACGGGCGAATGTCTTTGTAGCGGGCCATCAGACGGCCAGCCCCCAAGCCCGCCAATCCTGAACTGGATTGCAGCTTTGGGGAATTTCTACCAAACGATGCGCTAATTCATTGGCTAATCGCCAAGTCTCTGGCGAAACAGTGGCCCGGCGCACCCGCTCCAGCGCCAGGCGAAGCAAACGGTTGGCCGCTTGGTCCGGTGAAAACACATCGTACCGGATATGGAACAAGTGCGCCTTGGTAGGCGATTGGCGCATCTGCACTGTGGTATTGAGTTGCCCACGCAAAAAGGAAGCTCTTCCTCGACCCTGACGTAATCCGAGCGAATGCCTTGCTGTATCAGGTGATGCAAGCACTTTACAAACTGCGCCATCACCCATTCGGTGAGTGGCACTTGAAAGCTCTCCAACGTAGCTGCTTCCGCCTCTTTGGCAGGCAAATCCAGCAACGCCAACACCATCTTACGCAGCAACCGGCGGCTCTCCGCAAAATCGGCTACATCAGAATAGGTCTTAGGCAAAATTTCCAAAGTGGTGCCACACGGGGTTTGAATCACACCGACCAAGCTGGTCAATCGCAGCCAAGTCTGGCCCTCAAGCTCCAAAAGACTGGCACCACCTGGGGCTATTCGGCTTTGCAGCTCGCACAGCCAGTTGAACGCCGAGGTCGACACCTGCGCCACGTCCAACGACGGCTCACACCATCCGGTGGTCAGGCGGGCATATTCCCGCACCGTAATCATCTCTGCTCTCAGCCTGCCTGCACGTTTACAATCTCAGAGTCTGCCGATGACGCAGATTCTTGCGCAGGCGCAGTATCTGGCGCTTGGCTTTGCTCCTTTAATGGCACTACCTGGGCAATCCTTGCAAAACTGGCCAGCGACGTAAAGGCCTTGGTGTTGATACGCCAGCGTTTACGCCCTCGTGGCAACTGCTCCACATTGCCAAACAGAGCGTCCAAAGACGTACCGTGCTCCTGCACAAAGCGTTGCGCAGTGGGTTTGCGATGGTCATTGAGAACCAGTGCGATACGTTCCCAATCGTCAAAAAAATATTCTTGTAGCAACGGTAAGATTTGCTGGTGGAATATCTGCGCTAGCCGCTCCAAGGTTGGCTCGCTCTGTAAGGGCATGAAGTACGCATGTCCTATCTGATGTTCGCGGTCCAGCAGCACTTCAATGCGCTCATTCATGACCGCCAGCATCTGCCGCACATCTACATTGATACCCGCATCAGTCTCGTCCTTTACTACAACCCCATCCAATGCTGTTAGGTCTGGCAGCAGTTCCTGAAAGGAAAAACGGCGGCGCAAGGCTACATCCAGCCCCGCCAATGAGCGGTCCGTCGTATTCATCGTGCCAATGATGTAAACATTACTGGGCACGGTGAAAGACTGCTTGAGTACGGCAAGGTGATAGAGAGCGCCTCTGATGCTCCTGCACGCTTGGACGGTTCAATCAACGTAATCAACTCACCAAAGATGCGCGATACATTGCCGCGGTTAATTTCATCGATGACCAGAACGTAAGGCAGTGAGGCATTCGCAGCCTGAGTTGGGCGACTACTCAATTCAAAGCCCTTTGCCTGTAATGCCTCCTGCAATCGCGGCCAAGTAATACGGTGTAGCTCATACATCGTCTGCTGCACCAGCGCTTTATTACCGTTGAGTTCCTTGACCGAAAACGAGATGTTCTTGAGCAACCAGCGCACAGGCCGCACATGTACGAAATCCTTGCGCACAGCATCCGGCATGGAATTATCGTGGCGATAGTCCCCAGTCACCACTCCCACCGCGCTGATGGAGCTATTGCTCGCAAAGCACAGCACGATATCGCCAATCTGCGCCCCTTTAGCGAACGCCCAAAGCGCATTTTTGTTGTGATGGCTGAAGGCGGGATTATTCTGATACTCTTCGGTCGCTAAATCACCTGCATTGGGCCAGCCCACGCGCATCTCATCGTGGGCAAAACAGTAGTCGCGGGTGTTGGAGGCGCCGTTGATTTCACCAATTGACACCTTCCAGACAGACGCACCATCTCGTACGCCCAGCTCCGCATCCTGCTCGCGATTCTGCAGCGCAGCATCACATAGTTGTGCAAAAATGCCCTTTTCGATGACAAAGCGGGGCTGGCCGCCATCGTCACCATCATCTACCGACGCGCGAATACCTTCCACAAAATCCTCGTAGCTGAAGCTCTGGTGAAAGGTCGTAAAGCGAATCCGCTCCTGCTCCACCAGTTCATCAAAACGCTGCTTGAGCTTTTGCCTTTGTGCGGCTAGGCTCAGTCCGGTATCGGCCTGAACTTGCGCTATCAATTGCGGTTCCACAATCTCCAGCGCTTTAGTTACCACGGAATAAGTTTTTCCAGTGCCTGGTGGACCAAAAAGAATCTGATTGAGGACGGGTGTAGTCGATTTTGAGAGCATTATATTTAGCGGAATGGAATCTTCGGGGGTATCGTCCTCAGCAACTGACGTATCGCGAGGTGCTAGACCAAGCGCCTTGCTATACAAGCCCTTGGCAAATCCACTGCGCGTCAACCTAGGAATCTGCTCTTTGGCCCTCTGAAAAAAAGTCTCAAGGAGCTTCATCAACTGCACCACCTTGTCAGGAGGTGGCAAGGCTCCTGTATAGCCTAACTTATCTAAAAAGTTCTTAATATGGTCAGGCGAACTGATGGGAATGAAATCTTCAGGGTGATAGCAAACCAGCAAACGCAAGCGTCTCGCCCTTCCCGGCATGGCCAATACTGGTCGCCCCATTCGTTCCTGAAGCTTTTGCTTGTCATCCAACCACGCCAAGTCATCTTGCACATTGCATTGCGCTATGCACGCATGCACTTGAAGAACATATGCCAAGGCATCATGGTCAGACAGTTGGGCTAAGTCATGGGTCTTGTAGAGCTGTCCATTGCCCTCCCAGTAAATCATATGACCGCGAGAGGTTCCTGGCATATATCGGCCCAGTACCTTTTCCAACCCACGCTCAATCCACCAGCAAAATGACTCGCGGCTGCCCTTACCAACGCAGTATTGGTCAAGCGTCAGCGTTTCAAGCGTTTGTGCAGGGAACTGGGTAATGAACTTCTGATAGTCTGCGTGCGATTGGGGAGAGATATATGCCTCCTCTCCCATGCCTTGCAAATGAACTAGCAGTTTTGAAAAATTGTCATTATTACTCACACATCCCCCAAAATTCCTTAGCCCCTTGGAATCTAAAGATTATAAATTTTGCGCTCGGAACTCGGCTCAATCATCAACGCACTTCATGCAGAAACAAAGCAAAATATGGCACTACCCGTAAGCGAATGAATCTACGCGGGAAATTTTCGCTTCTCGACACCGCCGGAAAATTTTCTGCTTCTAGGCCGACAGACGGTAAGATGAAGAGTCCGCCACGCATCATACCCGAGGTCCCACATCATCCCACGAGGCCGTTCATGCATCCACTACTTGAAAGCTTGGTCACCATGCGAAAGTCCCGCCACCTGACTCAGAACGAACTTGCAACACTTACGGCACTGAGTCGAACTGCCATCCAGCAAGCTGAGTCGGGGAAAGCAGACCCGCGTTTGTCCACACTGCTCGAACTGGCGAGAGCTTTGGACATGGACATCATGTTTGTTCCTAAAGCCCTTCGCCAAGAGCTTGAGTGGTTTATCCAAGCCGAAGGGAAATGTCTGGGCCACCCGCCAGGTATCAACGCGCCTCTCTCTATCGTTGACGAAATCATATGCGGGAACAACGACAGACGATAACCAGAGCAATAGGCTTCCAAGCTTTGAAAGATGCCTATGGATTTCACCGTTATACCGCAAGAGGACAATGATACCGGCCTGGTAGAACGCGGTATGACGAAGGGGAATGAGGTCAATGTTTTATTTTTCGGTTTTTTTCTTGGGCTGGCCTGCCATCGCCGAGGGTAAGCATCCCGCCTATGCTGCCTGCACTGTCTTATTGATATCCGTCAGCACCTTCACAATTCTTTGTACTTGCTCAGGCTTGAATATGCCCAGCGGACCCTGCGCATGTAGATTTGTGTAGGGGGATTCAAATAGTCGCGATGGCTCCATCATCCCGTTCTGCACAAGCTCCAGCACAATAAGGTTAATGAATTCAATCTGGTTAGCCGTCGCTGTTCCACCCTTGATAAACTCACTGAAGGCCTCCATGGCTGCCTCACGGTCTAAGCCGACCAAAGAGCGAATGAATGCACCAAGCCCATGGCTCTTATCTGACGCTTCCTTAATTAGTTCGGGTGAGCCGCCGGCTTGTTTGAGCATGACCTCAAATTCAACCAGGTCACCTGGCGTCAGCGGCAGGTTTCGTTTCAGACGCTGTAATGCCAAGTGAGATTCGTGCTGGCGCAGGAACTGGCGCGCTTTTTCCTTGAACTTTGCCATGTTCAACCCTGCAGTCACCTGTGGCAGGTCAATCGTTTCGCTGTCGCCGATTTCGTCCTCAAAATCGGTGTACACCACTTTTTTGACCCTTTGGAATCAGCTTGACTAGTCGACGCAGTCTGCGGCGTGCCATTTCTAGCATGGGAACAGTAATGTCTTGCCACCATTCGTCGCTTGCCACTGCCTGAATGAACTCAATTTCGGCTTTGATGGCTGGAATCGAAGACTGTTCTTCCAAGGCTCCAGCGATGGTCTGAATTTTCTCTTGCAAACCGGAAAACCCGGGTAGGGCGCGGAGTATGGCTAATTCGGTACGTAGCACAAGCATGTCAAAGCGCTTGGCTTCTTCGTCGTCATCTATAGCAGCGCTAGGCAAGCCAGCCACTTCATTCTGTAGCTCGTGAAAGTCATCGGTTGAAAGAGATTCCCATGCGTCGTTTTGAGCGAATTTTTCGACATGACGTCGATGCGGTCGCACGATGAAGTTGTCGATATTCATGCCCTGCACACTTTCATGCAGGTGTTCAATAAAGTCTCTGCGTACTTGCTGTATGGCATTGACATACTCTGGCAGAGCCATATCACCCAGTATGTTGTCCTGAACAGCAGTATCAGGCCGCTCACCGATTTCCTGAATAATTTCAAGCCGAGCTTTAAAAGCCTTGTGCTCAGGGGTTCTGCCATCGAACCCTCTGCTCCTTCTGGGTTCTGGCTGAAGAACTCCAAGTTTTGGCAGAAGTCAAATATGAAGAAACTTTGTTTGTCCTGGCCTGGGCCGTAAAGGTCTTTACATAATCGGGTACCGCGTCCCAGCATTTGCCAGAATTTTGTCTTGGACCGTACTGCTTTGAAAAATACGAGATTGACGACTTCCGGAACGTCGATGCCGGTATCGAGCATGTCCACCGAGATGGCGATATGCGGCATGTTCTCCTTCGATGAAAATGCATCAATGAGGCTTTGTGCGTATTCGGTCTTGTAAGTTATTACCCGAGCAAAATGCCCCATGTAATGGGGGTAGTTGGCATTAAAGCGTTGGGCAATAAAGTCAGCGTGGTCATTGTTCTTTGCAAAGATGATGGTTCTGCCCAGGCGGTCGCCGCCGGCCACCTTCTGGCCTTTCTGCATCAGGGTCGCCAGCACCTTGTCGACGGTATCCACATTGAACAGCCATTTGTTCATTGCCTCGGCATTGACCTCGTCGGGAATGCTACCGTCTTCATCCCACTCCAGTTCGTCCCATGCTTCCTTTTCCTCGTCGGACAGGTCATCGTAGCGGATACCCTCACGTTGAAAGCGCAGTGGAACCGAAATTGCAACTGGAGGCACCAGATGGCCATCGGCCACGGCTTCGTCCAGCCCATAGGCGTCTGTCGGAACACCGTCTTCAAGTTCGAATAGACTGTAGGTGTTATGGTCGACCTCATCCTTCGGAGTGGCCGTCAGCCCGACTAATAAGGAATCAAAGTAATTGAAGATGGCACGGTATTTCTGATAGACCGAGCGGTGCGCCTCATCAATCACTATCAGGTCAAAATGGCCGACGCCAAAGCGGCGTTGCCCGTCACGTGCCTCATCAATCAATCCCATCATTGTGGGATAGGTCGACACAAAAACGCGTCCTTCCGTGTCCTTGTCCGTCACCAGATTGACGGGCGCCGCATCCGGCAGATGCGTCTTGAATGCGTTTACGGCCTGGTTGACCAGCGCCACGCGGTCTGCCAGAAACAATATACGTTTTACCCAATTGCTGCGCATCAAGACATCAGCTAAGGCAATCACCGTACGTGTTTTGCCGGAACCCGTCGCCATGACAAGCAAGGCTTTGCGCTGCTTATCCTGCTCGAAGGCTTCACCTACTCGGCGCACTGCCCGGGTCTGGTAATAGCGCTCGATGATACTGGTATCGACAATTGCTTCAGAAAGGGGCTTGCGCATGCGCCGGCGCTGGACGGTCAGTTCCAGTTCGTCCTTCTTGTAAAAGCCCTGAACCTCTCGTGGCGGATAGGCTTTGTCATCCCACAGCCAATGCTCATATCCGTTGGAATAGAAGATGACGGGGCGCTGGCCGTAGGCTTTCTCCAGGCAATCCGCATACAGCTTGGCCTGCTGCTGACCTTCCATAGGGCTGCGTGTCGTGCGCTTGGCCTCAATTAGCGCCAATGGCTTGCCGTCATTACCCCACAGCACATAGTCCACATAGCCCACTCCTTGGTTGTTCGGCATGCCTTGGACTTCAACCTCGAAGTTCCGCTCTGGGGTTAAATCCCAACCGGCTTCCTTGAGCAGCAGGTCGATATAGGCCTTGCGGGTCTGGGCCTCGGAATAGTCATGGGTATCCGGTACTGCCTGGTTGGCTTGCTTCGCCTTGGCGACTTCGGCCTGGAGCTGCTTTAGCTCAGCATCGAGTGCCGATTTGTCCTGCAACGCCTGCTTGAGCCTGTTGTCCTTTTCCTCTAGCGATTGCTGGAGCTTTTGCAGCTGCTCAGCAGATTGGGGTGCGGCAGTAAGAGTCTCCGATGCGGGAATCAGCGACAGTGAGAACTTCAAATCCGGCGCTGGACGGTGACGTTGACCGTAGGTTCTGGCTACCCAGAAGCAGAAATGAAAGAGCTCACGAGTGGCGTTGACGGCATCGGAAGGAGCAATTTTCTTTGTGCCATGGACTGCCAAATTGCCCAGGTCCTTGATGAGTCGCGCCTTCGTGTACAGAGCGCTGCCAACTAGGTTGCGAAAGGTGGGCTCGTTGATAAAGGCGGAGAGATTGTCCTGATATGGAGCCTTCAGGGTGTCGTCATGGGCGAATATCCATGCGACGGCGATTTCTAGAGCGCGACGTGCATAAAAGCACGTCGTGCGCGGGTCGGCATTCACCATCCTCTCGGCTTTGCTGGCGGACTCATGGACCAGTGACCATTCAGGTTGAAGGAAGGTGAAGTTGCTCATTCATTTACCTCAAAATGTCAGAATGAATCTCGCAGTTCTGAGAATTCTTTGTCAAAATTTAATTCTGCCAAAGTCAGTTGTTTTTTTAGGGACTCAATGTTAAGTCTCGCTTGTACAACCTTATCTACAATCCGCTTTTGTTCATCAATGCTTGGTGGAACGGGAATTCTCAGTTTTCCGAGGCGGACATCGTTTAAAGACACATTTGCCGAGCCACGCATTAAAGGGACGAGTAGCTCATCCTTGTGCGCAAAAAGGTAGTGATAGACATATGGAACATATATATCTACATTTTTCTTTTTCATCATTACAACTGTGATTGTTGCCGCCGAGAATTTTCCGGATACGTAATGAATTCGTTTTATAGATGCGTGACCATGGCCCGTCGCTGATACCGTTGGAACGCAAATGGCCTCCCCATCAAATGTCCATTCGGTATGCCTCTTTGGTTCTTCTGAGGTGGTAACGCATACATAGTCGCCGCCGACTGCCTGTGATGCTCCCACGGTGCCTCTGTGAAGGTCAAAAAGCTCTGATAACGGACGAAGGGGATAGTTGGATGGATACTCGTAGCCACTCAAGTAAACGCGGTCGCATAGGTCATAGTCATTCGCTACGATTTCTTCTCGGCTAACAAACCTATGCTTCCCTTTTTGTTGCTTGTAATCCCCCTCATGGCGCTTCTTCCATAGTTCTAATAAGCTAGGTAATTCGCTACCCTCTCTGATACTTTTTACCGCGTCGTTGTTGTAGCCATCATTTTCCAGCCGATAAAACCAAACTGAATCCGTCTGCCCTGACCTTCCAAAAATCAGAATGGCGGTTGCAACACTTGCGTAGGGTTTAAAACCCAGTGCGGTAGTGTAATAACTCCTTCTAATCGGTTTTCTTCGAGCAATTTTTTCCTTAAGGTTCTATGCGCGGCACTGTCGGACTCAATAACGCCCGAGGGTACAATCACTGCGGCACGACCACCGGGCTTTAAAAGTCGCAAGAACAGGGCCATGAAGAGCAGTTCGGTTTTTCGTGTGCGAACAATTGAGAGCAAGTCTCTCGCTGTATTTTCATAATCAAGCGAGCCGGAAAATGGCGGATTTGCAAGAATGAGAGAGTACTTCTCCTCATCTCCAGCGTGCTCCTGGGCGAGGGAGTCCTTGTAGCGGATGTCCGGCTCTTCGACGCCGTGTAGGGCCATGTTCATGCTGCCTATGCGGAGCATTGTGTTGTCGAAGTCGTAGCCGTGGAACATGCTGCGGTGGAAATGCTCCCGTGCCGTGACATCGTTGAAGAGGTCTGCATGCGTCTCGCGCAAGTATTCGCTAGCTGCCACTAGAAAGCCGCAGGTGCCGCTAGCAGGGTCGCAGATGACATCTTTGGGTGTAGGCGCAATGAGCTCCACCATCAGCTTAATGATGTGGCGAGGTGTTCGGAACTGTCCGTTTTGGCCGGCAGAGGCAATCTTGCCCAACATGTACTCGTACAGGTCGCCCTTCGTATCCCGGTCATCCATGGGGACGCTACTCAGCATGTCAACGACCTTGGCCAGTAGACCGGGCGTTGGGATGGTAAACCGGGCATCCTTCATGTGCTGGCTATACGTGGAGCCGTCAGTGCCTTTGTTACGAATGAAGGGGAACACATGTTCGGCCACGACCTCATACATCTCGGCAGGGGAAAAATGCTTGAATCGTGACCAGCGCATATCGTCGTAACAGCGCCCCTTGTCATCCTTCCCCTTGGGAAAGACTCGGTTCTGCATCGGCGTGCCCAAAACGTTGGCCTTGTTTTCTTCCAGCGTATGGGCGTCATCCAGGCGACGAATAAAGAGCAGATACGTCAGCTGTTCCATGACCTCCATGGGATTGGATATACCCCCAGACCAGAAGGCATCCCAGATAGCGTTGATTTGATTGCGAAGTTCGCCTGTAAGCATAGTTCCTGCGTATTAAATTGTTGCATTATTGGTCGATTGTAGTAGCCATTTCCCCGAGTGGCTGATTTCGTTCAGACCACTTGACATTGCTGCTGCCCATTGCCCAAGCGTCCAGTCGTAGTAAGGTCGCAAATGTCAGTTCAATCTGACCCCAAGACTGTTCCTTGCCTGAGGCTCGTGCCGAGCACCCCGGATGGTTCCCCTTTTTATGAAAGGGTATGAAATCATTGGGGGGCAGGGGATGTCTAAAGTAAGTAGTTACCTAAAGCGCGTTAATCACGTCTTTAAGGGCCAGGTAGTAAGCGGCCGAAAATGTGCCTGCGTTCAGTTTCGCGGACAGTCCTTTGGGCGTCTCACGAATGCCCATTCGTCCCAGCGCGTGGGCGACTGTTTTCTGCGATACATTTTTTCCCGCCAGGAGCACTCGAAGCTCTCGGCTCACAGCCTCCTCGTATCTTGCCAGTCCTGGCGAACCCTCTTTGTACGATTCCGTCATTGTCGTGTCCATGAGCATTGTTTGCTCAATCTAAACCGATTAAAAATACATTATTCCAATAATAATAAGAAAAAACCTTCTTTTATAGGTTTTAAGTGCTCTGCTCTGATTTCCTTACCTATACGCCTTCAGAACCAACTTTATGAGGTGTGTAGGTGTTAGAAAATCAACAACTGGAAGAGTTATTCAATCGATTGGGTACCCCGGAACCGGGGCGTCGACTTGTTTCGAAAGCACGGGACCAAGCTCCCGTTCGAGATGTACGCTCCACCGGGAGAAATGTCATTACGCTGCTGGCAAGTCGTAAGATGCAGCGCGAAATCGCTACCGAAAGCCGTCAGGCCGAGTACGCGGCAGCACTTGAGCATGAGGTTAATCCGGAAGTGCTGGAGTACTACCCGCAGCCTTGCACTCTGCAGCTCGAACTCATCGACCCGAGCACGGCCGAAGTTTTCCCTATCGACCACACTCCCGACTTCCTAGTCATCCGACCCACCCGGATTGAGCTACAGGAATGGAAGACGGAAGACAAACTTATGCATCTGGCCCGTCGCCAGCCCTGGCGCTATGAAAAGCAGGGGTCTCAGTGGCGCAGTCCTCAAATCGAAGCGTATTTGGCAAAGTTCGGTTTGGTCTATGAAATACATAGCAATGCCGAAATTCATCCCAACCGCACCAAGAACTGGGAGGTACTAGAGGATTATCTGCACGTTGGCGCTCCAGCGTGTTCATCGGTAACCGTGCATCGATTGCGAGACGCTCTTGCTGACCACGGCCGCCTAAGCCTGCGTGACCTGCAAGGGCCGGGATTCGATTTTCTGCCCGATGAATTAAACCAAGCAATCGTCGCGGGGCATCTCGCGTGCGACCTAAGCTCCGAGCTGTTGAGCCGTCCGGATAGTTTCATGGTCTATCGGGATGCCGCTCTGATGTCCTTCTTCGCGGAAGGGCTGGCAACCCCAGCGGCCGAGCTCAGTCCCTCGTTTGCCTTGAGTCTCGCACACTGGCGTTCGCTTTCGCTATGAAGGCCAGACTCTGGAGGTCTCTTTGCTGAGTGAGTACAAGGTGGTTTGCAGGACGGTGGAGAACGAAGGGACGGTGACGCTGGCTAAGGAATGGTTGCTCAACGCTATCTCATCGGGCCAACTGGTTCAATTGGCGGGTGCCCAGCGAGATGGCTTGGACCTGCATCCACTGGTGCACTACCCGGGGTCAGCTCTCAAGCTTGCTCAGCAGCGTGCACAAGTTCTAGATATGCCTTACGACCGGCTCACGGCCCCGCTTTCGCGGCGCACGTACTATCGGCTCCAAGCTCAGCAGGCCAGTGCCGTGCGCGATGGAGGCCATGAAATTCTGGCCCTGGCTCCTCGCCATGTCGACAAAGGCAACCGTACCCAGCGATTGTCGGCGGAACAATTGGCAGCCATGGAACAGATTCGGCAATCGTTCTATGAGACACCACGGGCACCCAACGGCAAGGCAGCCTTTCGCGAGCTGCAGGCCTATTGTGAGCAAAAAGCAGTTGTGTGCCCAAGCTACCCAACGTTTCTGAACCACCTAAAAAGCGTTGAGGACGAAGCCACGCGCAAGGTTCGGTACGGCAAGCGCATTGCCTATCAGAATCAGCAGCTCTACTACACGTTGGCGTATGAGACCCCGCGTCACGGTGTCCGCCCCTTCGAGTGCGCGCATATTGACCATACGCAGCTTGATATCGAGTTGAAATGCCGACGCACAGGGCTGTCACTAGGGCGGCCGTGGCTCTCGATGGTGGTTGATGCGTTTTCCCGCCGTGTGATGGCCCTGCATCTTGGATTTCAAGCGCCCGACCGCTCGGTAGTCTTGATGACGCTGCGGGCGTTCGTGAAGCGGTGGAACAGGTTGCCACAGATGTTGATGACCGACAATGGCAAAGACCTCATTGCACAAGACGTGAAGCATTTCCTGACCAGCATGGGCGTGCATTTCCGGTTGCGGCCGGCGGGCCAGCCCCGAGTCGGGGCGGTCATGGAGCGGCTGTTCGGCACGCTAAACACGCAATTGCTGCATAACCTCGAGGGCAATACTGAGCTGACCAAGAACGTGCGGATGCTCTCCGGGACGCATCTGCCCAAGCGACTGGCGAACTGGAACCTTGAGAACTTGTACGTCGTGATGGAGCATTGGGCGTTCGAATTCTATGACCAGCAAAGGCACCCGGCGCTGGACATATCGCCACGTGAGGCATTCCATCGGGCCTTACGCGAAACCGGTGAGCGGCCTCATAGGGCGATTGCTTTCAATCAGGATTTCATCATAGCGACCTGTCCATCGGTGGACCGGGGCGGTGAGCGGACAGTTGACCGTCAGCGCGGAGTGAAGGTTCACAATTTCTACTACCAGTCCCCGCATTTTGACAGCGTGCTGCTTGCAAAAGAAGTTTCCGGTGCGCTATGACCCGTATGACGTTTCCCGTGTTTTTGTTCAACTGCCCAATAGGCAGTGGATTGAGGCACGTAGCATGCAGCTACAGCACCTGCCGCGAGTCAATGTCAGACAACTTCAAGCCATCAGCGCAGAGTATCTGAAAGTACATTCGGGCCGTATTCATGGCCGACACGACACGATTGCCGGTTCGCAGTTGCTGGAGTTTATCGCGACGATGTCGCCCGATGCAGAGGTGTTCCGACATGCTCAGATGCTGGGTGAGACCGAATTGCTCCACGAAAAACTTGGGCTGCTGAACGAGAACCAGGCAGTCGGTCGCCCGAAGGTTTTGGGCTTGAGCCTTTGAAGCATTTCGCGTTGGCGCATTCCAGTGGGCAGGCATTTACCCGCGAGTCAGGCAAACCTTCACAGCCTGGGCGAAATAGTGGTAGTCAGCGCATAAGAGACGCCGGTCAGGCGGCCGCAGGCGACGGATTTGAATATGGAGATTTGGACTAATGAAAAAGACGACACAGCAAGAAGCGTCACTGACCGCAGTGCACGCGCTTATGAGTAAACGCATCAATCATCCACGCATCGGCGAGGTCATCGCCGAAATAGAGGCCCTGGAGGCGATGGGCCAAGGCCATATCCTGATGGTGACTGGCCCCACAGGCGTGGGCAAGACCACACTCGCGCAATCGCTGTACGCCCGTATGTTGAAACGCTACCAGGCAGACATGACGCTGGACCCGGGGCTTATCCCCGTTTTGCGTATCGAAGCGCGGGCCACCTCAGAAGCAGAATTCAACTGGAAGTTGTTCTATTCCGACATTTTGGAACAGCTCGAGGGGCCTACAGGTACTCCTGCCGGTGTTGAGTACGGGGTTGACCCAAAAACGAACCGAGTCTACCGCCCGCTTGGGCGTAGCAAGAACACGGCTGCAGGCCTGCGAAAGAAAGTTGAAGAGGCACTGCGTGCCCGTGGCGTAAAGGTCTTTATGATTGACGAAGGAGGGCACCTGACCAATGTGTCAGAGACCAGGATGAAGCGTCAGACCGATGCACTGAAAAGCCTGTCAAACTGCGCCGGCTGTCAAATCATCTTGTTCGGCTCCTACGACATCCTTGGGGTTAGCCGTTTGTCGGGGCAACTGGCCCGTCGCATCAAGGAAATTCATTTTTCGCGATACCGCATCGACTGCCCGGACGATTGCATAGCCTTTGAAGGCTTTCTGCAACGGCTGGAGCATGACGCTCAAGGTTATTTCAATGGTTTGTTGCTGGAAAACGCCCAACTGCTGCAAATGAACACGCTAGGCTGCATTGGAACCCTGATGGACCTAATTCGAGGTTTCATCTCCCGAGCCCAGAACTACGGCGGCATTTCCCAGGAATTGCTCGAGAAAAGCTTGCTCACACAGGGCCAACATGCCGTCATTCTGGAGGAGATTCGTTTGGGTGAGGAGCGCTTTGCGGGTGAGCAATTCCGGTTGCCGGGTACCAGGAGGCGTGCAGCATGAACAGCATCTCTTCCCAGGCACCTGCAAGCAGACCAGACCTTACTGCACCCGTACCCCGGTCCACCTTGCATGCTTTACCGCCGATAGGGCTCGGAACCTCAGAGGTCGAAAGTCTGACGAGCTATTTTTGCCGTCTCGCGAACAGCCATGCTTGCACAACGAACGATTTGGCTAAGTTCATCATTGAACGCATTGAGCCAGGCCGATGGGAAACGCATCAGGGCACGCCAGGAAAAAGTCGTTTTGTCTGGTATCAGCGCTCGATTTCCGGTCTCGGAGACAGCGCCTTGAGTTGGGTAGGCATGTTGAGCGCGCTGACGGGTGTGACTACCTTGCAGCAACTGACCTTGCTGCCGCTTCAGGGCTGCGTCGCTGCCAAGGGTCTCATGGCGACGCAGGCCCGTTGGTGCCCACATTGCTTAGCGGATGACCAGCGCGAAGGGCGACAACCGTACTTTCGGCTGGCCTGGGATATCGGTCTGAACAGAGTTTGCGCCCGGCATCGCACCGCATTGGTCGCCCGCTGCCCACATTGCAGCGAATCTAACGTCCGTCATGCAGCCAACTTCGTTGTGCCGGGGTGGTGCACCGCTTGTGGATGTTTTATGGGGAGCACTATCCCAGAGGGGCCAACTGCTCATCCAACCGCAGAGCAGAAACTGGAAGTCGAGCAGGCAGCGCACATCGGCCACCTTTTGGCCGCGATGTCGGCATCTCCCGAGGCCGGACCGGCCCTTGCGCTTGACATCGAATCCTTTCATCAAGGGGTTGAGCGGCTTATTGGTGACATGGATGGTGGCGTTGCGGCCCACTTCGCCAGACGGCTGGGAGTTAGGAAATCCACTGTTCATTACTGGCGGACAGGTCGCACACCGCTCACCTTGGGCGCGCTTCTTCGCGTGGCTATGCATTGTGGTGTTTCACTGCCAAGCCTGCTGCAAGGCAAACTCTCGGATTGGTGCCCACCATCAACAACCCAGCAGCTGGCTTTGCAACTGGACTATCCTTCGTCCAATCCGTACCGTCCAAAACGCCAGCACGATTGGGGCGCCATTCGCAAGAAACTTCGGGATGAGCTGAACCAGGTTGAGCCTCGCAGTGTGACGGAGCTTGCAAAAGCTTTGGATATCGATGTGCGTCATTTGTACATTCAAGCTACGGCAGAGGCGCGGGCTTTGGGGGAGCGTTACGTCCAACATCTGCACCGCAGGGCCTTACTCTCCCAGGCAGCCTTTCACGCAGAGCTCCTGAGGGCATGTGACGTGCTGCATGAAAGTGGTGAGAGCATCACTGTTGAGGAAGTGGCGAAATTGGTCGAGCCAAGGACGCTGAACTCAACTCGCCATCTTTACACCGTCTTGTCCAGCTTGGCCGGGCAGGCTGCCAACGACGTTGCTATGTAGATATCGCAGGCCGTCTAACTTGAAGTCGGCAGTTCTAACAACTACAGAAAAAATAGGGTGCTACCTTTTCGGGTAGCACCCTTTTTCATTTAAAGCCGGAAGTAATTACCACATTTTTTGAATAAAGCATAATGTGGCACTTCGTGAAATAAAGCATAAGATGGCAATAGTGCCAACTTATGCTTAACCCCACAGGTTTTTAAGGTTTTACCCTAGATGTCTTGGTGGAGTCGGGGGAATTGAACCCCCGTCCGCAAGCCCTCTGCAGGCAGTTCTACATGCTTAGTCAACCAACTTTAAAGTTTTAACCTCGAGCCATGCCGGTTAACAGGCCATCTCTTGGCGATTCACATCAATTTAGGCGTTGGCTGAGTGACCCAACCAAAACCGATTCTTTGTAAGTGACGCTGCTGTAGGTTTTACCCTACCTGACCCAAAGACAAATCAGTGCAGCGGCTTACCGCATTAAGCGGCTAAAGCGAAACGCTCGTCGTTGGCGTTTATAGTTTTCCAGTGGATTTACGAGCTTACTGGTGCTCGGCATGCCCTACTCTGTTTCGCGACCCACGTCGAAGCCGGATCGACCCCATTAAGTGGATTTTAACCCACTATGCTGTATAAGAGGGCCAATATGACGTAAAGTTCCCGCAAAACTGAAATTATTTACACAGATGTCTGAAAAGCGCGGTTTAACGACTGCGGGGCAGTCCGACGACTTCACGATAATTAACCTTTGCAGACGTAAAGCGCCAGGCGATGCCGCGTAATCTTTCTGACCAGACTCACAGGTCTGAAACCAGACTTGCCCCGAAGCCTGGTGTCAGACCAGCCGCACAATATGGTCAAATAATTCGTCAACCTGATGGGCAACGGCATCGGCCTGCCACGATGCGGCGTGGGCGGGCTCGCAATACCCGTAGGCGGCTGCGATAGTGGGCATACCGGCGGCTTTTCCGGCCAGGATGTCACGTTCGTCATCGCCGATATAGATGCACTGATCTGGTAAAAACCCTGTTTTTTCTGCCGCATAAAAGAGCGGGGCAGGGTGGGGCTTGGGGTGGCCTGCGGTGTCACCCCCGACCGTGATGGCGCATTCATCATCAAGCCCCAGAAAGCGCACAATGGGCAGCGCGAGATATTCGACTTTGTTGGTGACGATACCCCAGCGGAAGCCTTGGGTTTTAAGCGCTTGCAGCAATTCGGGGACACCGGGAAAAAGCCGGGTCAGCACGGTAAGGTGCTCGGCATAATCGGCCAGAAATTGCTGGCGATGTACTTCGTAGTCGGGGTGGTCGGGTTCGATGCCCAGGCTCGCGCGCAGGAAGCCGCGCGCACCCTGTGACGTTACACCGCGCAAGGCTTCAAAGGGCAGGGGCGGTAAACCCTGGCGTTCGCGCAGCCGGTTGGCTGCAACCGCCATGTCGGGGGCCGTATCGGCCAGTGTGCCATCAAAATCAAAAAGTACCAGTTTCGACATGTCTTACAGGGCCTTCTTCTGGGTGGCCATCAGGTAATTGACCGAGGTGTCTTTCGAGAGCGAGTAAAGATCGGTGATGGGGTTGTAACCCATGCCCGCCATTTCCATGACGGTCAGACCCGATTGGCGAACGGCCCGTGACAGTTCGCTGGGCTTGATGAATTTTTCGTAGCTGTGTGTGCCGCGTGGCAGCAGGCGCAACACGTATTCGGCCCCGACAATGGCGAACAGAAACGACTTGGGGTTGCGGTTGAGGGTAGAGAAAAACACCCAGCCCCCGGCTTTACCATCTGGCTGCAGGCCTGCACAATGGATGCCGGATCCGGGACGTGTTCCAGCATTTCCATGCAGGTGACGACATCGAACTGCCCGGGTTGCCGTGCGGCAAAGTCTTCTGCACTGATCGCCTGGTAGTCAACCGGAACGCCCGATTCAAGGCTATGCAACCGGGCGACAGTCAATGATTTTTCGGCCAGGTCGATACCGGTCACCGTGGCGCCGGCCACGGCCATGCTTTCGGCCAGAATGCCGCCACCACAGCCGACATCAATGACACGTTTGCCGGTTAGCGGGCCTGTCATTTGCTGGATCCAGCCCAGCCGCAGCGGGTTGATCGCATGCAGGGTTTGAATTCGCTTTCGGGGTCCCACCAGCGTGAGGCCAGCGCACTGAACTTGTCGATTTCGGCCTGACTGACGTTTGGGTTGCCCGAGGATGAGGAGGTCGTGTTCATGCTGTTGCCCGGAAAATAAAAAGGGTGCCCGAAGGCACCCTTTATTGTACGTCGTTTGCAGTAATGAATTACTTGCGTGTACCGACGATTTCGATCTCTACGCGACGGTTTTGTGCGCGGCCTTCACGAGTTTTGTTGCTGGCGACAGGGTTGCTTTCGCCTTTGCCTTCAGCGTAGATGCGGTTGGCATCGATGCCTTTGCTGACCAGGTAAGCCTTGACAGCGTTGGCACGGCGCTGTGACAGACCCAAGTTGTACTGTTCAGTACCGATGGAGTCTGTGTGGCCGACAGCAATAACGGTTTCGAGGTTCAGCGACTGAGCCTGGGCAGCAACCTGGTCAAGGACCTGGCGACCAGCGGGCTTGATGGTGGACTTGTCGAAATCGAAGAATGTGTCTGCGTTCAGAACAACTTTAGCTGCGGAGGGAGTGCCTACGGGAGCTTGTTGAGCAACAGGTACACCGTCACAGCCGGGCAGGCCGGTAGCAGGTGTCCAGAAGTTGTTGCGCCAGCACAGTTCGTTGGTGCCGTTCATGACAGCGCCACCGTAAGGTGTTTGCCAGTTGTCGATGGTTTGCGCAGAAGCTGCACCGGATGCCGAAAGGGCAGCAATAGCAAAGGCTAATGCGAATTTAGAGGGTTTATTCATGTTTCTCCTCGTTGAGCTTAATGCTGGTAAGTGACCGCAGCGAACCTCCGCCGCATTATTGAAAAACGTAACCAGTATAGCAATTCAGTGTTTCTGTTTAAAGAATTGCTCTGGAAATCATGCGTGATAGGCCGAATCTTACGGTATTTTCGTGCGGTTCGTTATGCCAGACTCGCATGCGGGGCCTAGATGTCAGTAATTCTACCGCAAGTTTTGCAATATTGTTGGTTTTCGGCAACGGGCTCGGGCAGGGGTGGGAAGTGCTAGAATTTCCCATTCGCCCGTAGTCGGTCACCTTCACGATCATACCTTTCAAGAATATAGAACCCTATGGATTCCTTCGCCAAGGAAACTCTTCCGATATCCCTCGAAGAAGAGATGCGCCGCAGTTATCTGGACTACGCCATGAGCGTCATCGTAGGTCGGGCGCTGCCCGATGTCCGTGACGGGCTCAAGCCGGTTCACCGGCGCGTGTTGTTTGCGATGCACGAGCTCAACAACGACTGGAACCGTGCTTACAAGAAGTCGGCGCGTATCGTCGGTGACGTCATCGGTAAATATCACCCGCACGGTGACTCTGCGGTCTACGACACCATTGTTCGCATGGCGCAAGATTTCTCGTTGCGCTACACCCTTGTTGATGGTCAGGGTAACTTCGGTTCGGTTGACGGTGACAGTGCTGCGGCCATGCGTTACACCGAGATTCGTCTGTCGAAAATTGCCCACGAATTGCTGGCTGATATTGACCAGGAAACGGTCGATTTCGGCCCCAACTATGACGGCAGTGAACAAGAGCCGTTGTTGTTGCCCTCGCGCTTGCCCAATCTGCTGGTCAACGGCAGTTCGGGTATTGCGGTGGGTATGGCAACCAATATTCCGCCGCACAACTTGTCTGAGGTAGTTGATGGCTGTCTGTATTGCCTTCGCAACCCCGATTGCACGGTCGATGAGCTTATCGAACTGATTCCGGCCCCTGATTTTCCGACGGGTGGCATTATCTACGGGTTGTCGGGTGTGCGTGAGGGCTATCGGACGGGTCGTGGTCGTGTGGTCATGCGGGCCAAAACCCATTTTGAAGACCTTGAGCGTGGTAACCGCCAGGCCATTATTGTTGATGCCATTCCCTATCAGGTCAACAAGAAATCGCTGCAAGAGCGCATCGCTGAGCTGGTTAACGAAAAGAAAATCGAAGGCATTTCCGATATTCGCGACGAGTCCGACAAAGACGGTATGCGTCTGGTCATCGAGCTCAAGCGCGGCGAAGTCCCCGAAGTCGTACTGAATAATCTGTACAAGCATACCCAGCTGCAAGATACGTTCGGCATGAACTTTGTGGCGCTGGTCGATGGCCAGCCGCGTTTGCTCAATCTCAAGCAGCTGGTCGAGTATTTCCTGTTTCATCGCCGTGAAGTCGTCACGCGTCGCACGGTATTCCAGTTGCGCAAGGCGCGCGAGCGGGGCACGTGCTTGAAGGCCTGGCGGTGGCGCTGGCTAATATTGACGAATTTATCGCTATTATCAAGGCGGCGCCTACACCCCCGGTGGCGCGTCAGGAACTGATGGCACGTTCGTGGGATTCTTCCTTGGTGCGTGAAATGCTGGCGCGTGCTGACCAGGGTGATACTCCGGGTGGGCGTGCTGCTTACCGACCCGAGGCCTTGCCCGAAGTGTTTGGCCTGCAGAATGATGGTTTGTATCGCCTTAGCGATACCCAGGCGCAAGAGATCCTGAACATGCGTCTGCAGCGCCTGACAGGTCTTGAGCAAGACAAGATCGTCAATGAGTACAAAGACATCATGGACACGATCGCCGATTTGCTCGACATTCTGGCGCGTCCTGAACGCATCACGCAAATCATTTCTGACGAACTGGTGGCCATTCGCAACGAGTTCAGCGTTGGCGCCAAAGACTCACGTTTGTCCGAGATCGAGCGTAACGCGACTGAACTGGATACCGAAGACCTGATCACGCCCATGGATATGGTGGTCACGCTGTCGCAAACCGGTTATATAAAAAGCCAGCCTTTGTCAGAGTATCGGGCGCAAAAGCGCGGGGGCCGGGGCAAGCAGGCAACCGCCATGAAAGAAAACGACTGGGTCGACCAGTTGTTCATTGCCAATACGCACGATTACCTGTTGTGCTTCTCTGACCATGGCCGCGTCTATTGGCTGAAAGTCTGGGAAGTTCCGCAGGGTTCGCGTAACTCGCGTGGTCGCCCCATCGTGAACATGTTCCCGCTGGTTGATGGCGAGAAAATCACGGTGGTACTGGCCGTCAAAGAATTCAGCGATGACCATTACGTGTTCATGGCGACGTCACGCGGTACGGTCAAGAAAACACCGTTGTCCGATTTCTCCAACCCCGCAAGGCCGGCATTATTGCCGTAGCACTCGACGAAGGTGACTTCCTGATCGGTGCCGATCTTACCGATGGCAAGCACGACATCATGCTGTTCTCTGATGCCGGCAAGGCCGTGCGTTTCGACGAGAATGATGTCCGGCCCATGGGTCGTACCGCACGCGGTGTGCGTGGCATGATGCTGGAAGAGGGTCAGTCAGTCATTTCGCTCATTGTGGCGGGTGACGAGTCTCAAAGCGTACTGACAGCCACTGAAAACGGCTACGGCAAGCGTACATCCATTATTGAATATACCCGCCATGGTCGCGGCACCAAGGGCATGATTGCCATCCAGACCAGTACACGTAATGGCAAGGTGGTTGGCGCGGTGCTGGTGAATCCGGCGGATGAAATCATGCTGATTACCTCGGCCGGTGTTCTGGTGCGCACCCGCGTTTCCGAAATTCGTGAAATGGGTCGTGCCACACAAGGCGTCACCCTCATCAATATTGATGAAGACAGTTACCTTTCGGGCGTTCGTCGTGTTGTTGAAAGTGATGCCGATGATGAAGAGGGTGATGACGCCGGTGCCGATGGTTCAGACCCTGATGCATCGGGTGATGGGGTTGTTGGCGATGGGGTCACTGATGCCGACGCCGGGGTTGATAATGATACTGACACAGACAAGGGCGAGTCACACGAATGAGGCCATGGAATTTTTCGGCAGGCCCGTCGGCCATGCCGTTGCAGGTGCTAGAACACGCTGCCGCTGAAATGACCGATTGGCAGGGCAGTGGCATGTCGGTCATGGAGATGAGCCATCGCGGCAAAGAGTTCATGAAAATCCGCGATGAGGCCGAGGCCGATTTGCGTACACTGCTGGCGATTCCCGACGATTACGCCGTCTTGTTCATGCAGGGCGGGGCAACTGGCGAAAATGCCATTTTGCCCATGAACCTTATCGGCCGGAAGGGTTCCGGGAAGGCCGATTATGTTGTTTCAGGCAGTTGGTCTGACAAGTCGGCCAAAGAAGCGCGTCGCTACGGTGATGCGGCTGTTGCCGCCACCAGCGCTGGCGAAACGGTGATTGATGGCGTGGTGCAGCCGCCGCTCACCTGGTTTCCTGCGCCCGAGCAGTGGCAGTTGCGGTCTGACGCGGCGTATGTGCATCTGTGCAGCAATGAAACCATTGGCGGGGTCGAGTTTGTGCAGTGGCCCGACCTGGCGGCGCTGGGCGCACCCGGTGTGCCTCTGGTGGTTGACGCCTCGTCGCACATCCTGTCGCGTCCGATTGATTTTTCAAAAGCTGCGGTGGTGTATGCCGGCGCCCAGAAGAACGCGGGTCCGGCCGGCGTTACCCTGGTGATCATCCGGCGTGATCTGGTCGGCCATGCGTTGCCCATTTGTCCGTCGGCGTTTGACTTCACCAATGTGCTGGCCAACGATTCCATGTACAACACACCGCCCACCTACGCCATTTACATCGCTGGGCTGGTATTCAAGTGGTTGTTGGGTAAAGGCGGGGTCGCGGCTATCGAGCAAGAGAACATTCGCAAAGCCAGTGCACTGTATGACTACATCGATGCCTCGGGTTTCTATCAGAACCGGGTGCATCCTTCGGTACGCTCACGCATGAATGTGCCGTTCTTCCTGGCCAACGAATCCTTGAATGCAACCTTTCTTGCCCAGGCCGATGCTGCGGGCTTGTTGCAGTTGAAGGGGCATAAAAGTGTCGGTGGCATGCGGGCATCCATCTACAATGCCATGCCCTTTGATGGGGTTCAGGCCCTGATCACATTTATGAAGGAATTTGAGCGCCGTCATGGATAACCGCTTGCAAAGTCAGCTTCAACCCTTGCGGGAAGAAATCGATCGTATCGATCAGGAGATCCTGTCGCTGCTCAATCGCCGTGCCCAGACCGCCCAGCAGGTTGGCAAGGTCAAGGAAGCCTTTGACGCCGGTGGGCCGGTGCTCAAACCCGAGCGTGAGGCCAGCCTGATCCGGCACTTGCAGGGCGTCAATAGTGGTCCGTTCACCAATCAGGGCATTGAGTCCGTCTGGCGCGAAATCATCTCGGCCTGTCGCGGTCTTGAAAGCACCCTGACGGTGGCCTATCTGGGGCCTGCGGGCTCGTTTTCCGAGCAAGCTGCCCTTGAACAGTTCGGGCATGCCATTTTCAAGCTGCCGTGCGCTTCTTTCGATGAGGTCTTTCGCGCCGTCGAGGCCGGGCAGGCCAATGTGGGTATGGTGCCCGTTGAAAACTCTACCGAAGGGTCGGTTAACCGTACCCTTGATCTGCTGCTGAACTCGCCGCTGAAGTTGCTGGGCGAGCGCTCGCTGGGTATTCAGCATTGCATCATGACCCAGTCCGGGACGCTTGACGGGGTGACGCGCGTCATGGCCCATCCGCAGGCCTTGGCCCAGTGCCGGGGCTGGCTGACGCAGCATTACCCGCATCTGGCACGAGATGCCGCCTCCAGTAATGCCGAAGCAGCGCGCATTGCAGCGCAAGACCCGACCGTGGCGGCGATTGCCGGTGCGGTGGCCGCAGAAGCGTGGGGGTTGAACGTGGTGGTGTCCGGCATTCAGGATGATCCGCAGAACCGTACGCGCTTTCTTGCCGTAGGGACTCAAGATACCTTGCCGTCCGGGCAAGACAAGACCAGTCTTATTCTGGCGGTGCCCAATCGTGCAGGTGCCGTTTATGACATGCTGGCGCCTATGGCCGAGAATGGGGTGTCCATGTCGCGCCTCGAGTCGCGCCCGGCACGAACGGGTCAGTGGGAATACTATTTCTATGTCGATCTGATGGGGCATCAGTCCGAGCCGGCGGTCCAGGCGACCTTGGCTGCCCTCAAGCAGCGTGCGGCCTTTTTCAAGGTGCTGGGCTCGTACCCGGTTCAATAAGCAGGGTGCTACGGTTTCATGATTAACCCTGAAGTACAGCAGACGTCACGCGTGGGTGTGCTGGCGGTGGTGGGTGTCGGCCTGATTGGCGGCTCTTTCGCGGCCGCCTTGCGCAAAGCGGGTGCGGTTGATCGTGTCCTCGGCGTAGGTCGTACGCCGGGTCCGCTCGCGCAAGCCAGGCGTCTGGGCCTGATCGACGAAGTGGCGACGTTGGCACAGGCCGCAGAGCAGGCTGACCTTATTTTCCTGGCGACGCCCGTTGGTACATTTCCTGCATTGCTGGAAGGGCTCTTGCCTTCATTGAAACCCGCAACGGTGATTACCGATGGTGGCAGTACCAAAGCTGACGTGGTTCAGGCCGCGTATGGCGTGCTGGGCAGCCGGGCAGGGCAATTCATACCGGGACATCCGATTGCCGGTGCCGAACGTACGGGCCCCGAGGCGGCCGATGCTACGCTCTACCACGGGCGTAACGTGGTGCTGACTCCGTTGCCCGAAAATGATCCGCACCAGCGTCAGTGGCTGACACGGGTCTGGGAGCAATGTGGAGCGCGGGTGCTGACCATGGCTGCACAGGATCACGACACGGCGTTGGCGTCGGTCAGCCACGTGCCTCATTTTCTGTCTTCCGTCTTCATGGCCCAGGTGGCTGCCTCGGCCGATGCCGACGTGCGCCTGCGTCTGGCGGGCACCGGGTTTCGCGATTTCACCCGGATTGCTGCGGGCTCGCCCGAGATGTGGCGAGATATTTTTCTGGCCAACCGTGAGGCCGTTCTGTCTGAACTTGCACAAGTGCGTACCGTGCTGGCCCAAGCCGAGCAGGCGCTTGAGCACAATGACGGTCAGCAGCTTTTCGATTTACTTGAACGCGCTGCCTTGGCGCGTCGTTTTTGGGGTAGCAGGAGCGGTTTGTCATGACGAGTCCTGATTTGTTGTTGTCTCCGGTAACCCATGCCGCAGGTGACATTTGTTTGCCTGGATCAAAAAGTATTTCAAACCGGGTGTTGCTGCTGGCGGCGCTGGCTTCGGGGACGACCTGGATTCGTGGCGTGCTTGATTCCGACGACACGCGAGTCATGCTGGCCGGTCTGATCAAACTGGGTGTGTCGCTTAGCCAGGAGTCGACCACCGAGGTGGAAATTACCGGTGGCGTTCCATTTGCCAATGCTGATCTGGATATTTTTCTGGGTAATGCAGGCACGGCTTTCCGGCCACTGACCGCCGCACTGGCTCTGATGGGCGGGCATTATCGGTTGTCGGGTATTGCCCGCATGCACGAGCGCCCGATCGGTGATCTGGTCGAGGCGTTGCGGCAACTGGGTGCAGATATTACGTATCTTGGCAATGATGGCTTTCCGCCCCTTGATATTCGTACCGGTGCTATCGATGCGTCGCGCCCCATTCGTGTCAAAGGCAATGTGTCCAGCCAGTTTCTGACGGCGTTGCTGTTGGCGGCCCCGATTCATGCCGGACGCAGCGGTCAGGCGGTGGTCATCGAGGTCGATGGGGAACTGATTTCCAAGCCTTATATTCTCATTACACTGAACCTGATGGAACGTTTTGGTGTACGCGTCCAGCGCGATGGCTGGCAGCGCTTCACTATCCTGGCGGGTTCCGCCTATCGCGCACCCGGTGTCATCGAAGTGGAAGGCGATGCGTCGTCGGCTTCATACTTCCTTGCGATGGGGGCCATTGGCTCGGGTCCGGTGCGGGTGCATGGCATTGGTCATGACAGCATCCAGGGTGATGTGGCGTTTGCCGATACACTGGAAGCCATGGGCGCCACCATTTCTCGCTACGACACCTATATTGAAGCGCGCGGCGTCAACGTGGCGCGCGGCGAAAAATTGCGTGCGTTCGATGCGGATTTCAATCTGATTCCCGATGCGGCCATGACCGCTGCGGCCCTGGCTCTGTACGCCGATGGTCCTTGTACCTTGCGCAACATCGGCAGCTGGCGGGTCAAGGAAACCGATCGCATTCATGCCATGCATACCGAGCTGGAAAAACTGGGTGCGTCGGTCAGCTCGGGGCCGGACTGGCTTACCGTGACTCCGCCGGCCGAGGCATCCGCATGGCGTTCGGCGAGCATAGAAACCTATGATGATCACCGGATGGCCATGTGCTTTTCGCTGGCGTCATTTGGTCCGGTGCCGCTCACTATTCAGGATCCTGATTGTGTCAGGAAAACATTTCCTGATTACTTCACTGTGTTTCGCCAGCTGGTCAGCGCATGATGGTGAGTATGACCGATTACAAGACTGTCCCCGTCATTACCATTGATGGCCCAACGGCTTCGGGCAAGGGCACGGTGGCCCAGCGGGTTGCCCAGGCGCTGGGCTGGGCCATGCTCGATAGTGGTGCGCTGTATCGCCTGACCGCGTTGGCCTGTCGTGACGCGGGTGTTGCCACGACGGATGAACAGAGTGCGGCCCGCATCGCTGCCGGCCTTGATGTGCGGTTTGAGGATGGCAAGGTTTTCCTCAAGGGCACCGAGGTGTCCGATGCCATCCGTGCCGAGTCGATCGGCGTGCAGGCCTCGCAGGTGGCCACGCTGGGGGCGGTTCGTCAGGCCTTGCTTGAGCGTCAACGGGCGTTTCGTCAGCCGCCGGGCCTGGTTGCCGATGGCCGCGATATGGGTACAGTGGTGTTTCCGGAGGCTCCGGTAAAGGTGTTTTTGGTGGCTGATGTACACGCACGTGCGCAAAGGCGTTGTAAGCAGTTGATCGACAAGGGCTTTCCTGCTAATCTAGCAGACTTGACGCGGGATCTTGAAGAGCGCGATGCGCGCGACCGCTCTCGGGCCCATGCGCCTTTGGTGGCCGCCCCTGATGCCGTCACCATAGATTCCTCGAATTTAAGCATTGAAGAAGCAGTCAATGCAGTACTCGACCTCTGGTCGGGAAAAGGTGCTCAAGGCGCCTGAGCCCGTGTGGTTTTGCGGGCTTCAGGTACAGCCTGACAGCGTTGTTTGAACTCCGCCGTTGCAAATGGTTTGCTCTGGTGTGTATTTACCGGCCATTTTGGCCTATGGATTTAATTTAATGTCCTCAACTCTAACCCCTGCCGCCGCTATGGGCGGTGAAAGCTTTGCCGACCTGTTTGCCGAAAGTGTAAAAAGCCAGGACATGAAGTCCGGCGAAGTCATTTCGGCAGAAGTCGTCCGTATTGACCACAATTTCGTCGTAGTAAACGCCGGTCTCAAGTCCGAAGCGTTGATCCCCTCGAAGAGTTCCTGAACGATCAGGGCGAAGTCGAGGTTCAGGCCGGTGATTTCGTCTCTGTCGCTATCGATTCGCTCGAGAACGGCTATGGCGACACTATCCTGTCGCGTGATCGCGCCAAGCGTCTGTCGGCCTGGCTGTCGCTCGAGCAGGCGCTCGAGTCCGGCGAACTGGTCAACGGCACGATCACCGGCAAGGTCAAAGGCGGTCTTACTGTCATGACCAACGGCATCCGTGCGTTCCTGCCGGGTTCGCTCGTCGATCTGCGTCCGGTCAAGGACACCACGCCCTACGAGGGCAAAACCATGGAATTCAAGGTTATCAAGCTTGACCGCAAGCGCAACAACGTTGTGCTGTCGCGTCGCGCTGTCCTTGAAGCCAGCATGGGTGAAGAGCGTCAGAAGCTGCTCGAGAACCTGTCCGAAGGTTCCATCGTCAAGGGCGTCGTCAAGAACATCACCGATTACGGTGCGTTCGTCGACCTGGGCGGTATCGATGGCTTGCTGCACATCACCGACATGGCATGGCGCCGTGTTCGTCACCCTCCGAAGTCCTTACCGTTGGTCAGGAAGTCGAAGCCAAAGTGCTCAAGTTCGATCAGGAAAAGAGCCGTGTTTCGCTGGGCGTCAAGCAGCTGGGTGAAGATCCCTGGATCGGTCTGGCACGTCGCTACCCGCAAAATACCCGTTTGTTCGGCAAGGTCACCAACCTCACCGACTACGGTGCGTTCGTTGAAGTCGAAGCCGGTATCGAAGGTCTGGTACACGTTTCCGAAATGGACTGGACCAACAAGAACGTTGATCCGCGCAAAGTGGTCACACTGGGCGAAGAAGTTGAAGTCATGGTCCTGGAAATCGACGAAGAGCGTCGTCGCATTTCGCTGGGCATGAAACAGTGCCGTGCCAACCCGTGGGAAGAGTTCTCCATGAACTTCAAGCGCGGTGACAAGGTTTCGGGCGCCATCAAGTCCATTACCGACTTTGGTGTGTTCGTTGGTCTGCCTGGCGGTATCGACGGTCTGGTTCACTTGTCCGACCTGTCCTGGTCCGAGTCTGGTGAAGAAGCCGTTCGCAACTTCAAGAAAGGCGACGAAATCGAAGCCGTTGTCTTGGGCATCGATACCGACAAAGAACGCATCTCGCTGGGTATCAAACAGCTTGATGGCGACCCTTTCAACAACTTCGTTGCCACTTACGACAAGGGCGCAGTTGTGCCTGGCGTGGTCAAGTCGGTTGAACCCAAGGGTGCGGTTGTTACCCTGTCGGTTGACGTTGAAGGCTACCTGCGTGCATCCGAAATCTCGGCCGGTCGCGTTGAAGACGCAACAACTGCCCTGAATGCCGGTGACAACGTTGAAGCCATGATCATCAACATCGATCGTAAAGCCCGTTCGATCCAGCTGTCGATCAAGGCCCGCGATAACGCTGAAACTGCTGACACGCTCCAGCGCATGTCGGAAGCCAGCGCCTCGTCCGGCACCACCAACCTGGGTGCATTGCTCAAGGCCAAGCTCGACCAAGCCCGTGACGACGGTTAATCGTCGTGACTAAGTCAGAGCTGATCGCCGCTTTGGCCGGTCGGTACCCGCAGCTTGCGCTGCGCGATACCGACCTGGCGGTAAAACGGTGCTCGATGCCATGACTCAGGCTTTGGCCAGTGGTCAGCGCATCGAAATCCGCGGCTTTGGCAGTTTTTCGCTGTCTGCGCGCTCACCGCGTGTCGGGCGCAACCCGAAGTCCGGCGAAAAAGTCATGGTGCCTGGCAAGCAGGTGCCGCACTTCAAGGCTGGCAAGGAATTGCGCGAGCGCGTTGATGCGGCCTTCGATAAAGAAGGTCGTGCAGGCGAAGACGCCAAATTCACTTTAGGGCAACACCTCGACCAGATCATGCACGGCTAGTTCTTGCAGGAAACGGTTACATCAACCCCCGCGCTCACAAGGCTGCGGGGGTTTGTTTTTGGCGGTGTCGCGCCCTCTGGTATGGCATTCACATTACAATTGGCGCATTCCTGTTTTTCGGAGACTCGTCATGCGGTATCTCGTGTGGGCTGTACGCCTGGTTGTGTTTGTGGTTGTGTTGCTGTTCGCACTTAAAAACACCGGCCCGGTCGACGTCAATTTCTATGCCGACCATACCGTTAGCGGGGTTCCCCTTATTGTGGTGATGCTGGCGTCGTTTGTGGTTGGGGCAGGTTTTGCGTTGCTGGCGATTGTGCCGGCCGCACTGCGACGTCGTCGTGAAATGCGCCGCCTCGAGCGTGATCTGGCGCGTTTGAAAACCGATGCGACGGTCAAGCCTGTGGCCTCTGTCGGTGTCTCTCCCGATGCCGTCGCGCCGCTGTCGCCCCTGTAAGAACGTTGCATTTTTTGCGAGCGCTGTTGCATGGATTTTGAACCTTGGTGGTTGATACTGTTGCCCGTCCTGTTCGGGCTGGGCTGGGTTGCCGCGCGTGTCGATATTCGGCAAATGCTGTCCGAAACCCGTAATTTGCCCGACTCGTACTTCAAGGGCCTTAACTTTATCTTGAACGAAGAGCCCGATCGGGCCATTGATGCGTTCATCGAGGTGGCCAAGCTCGACCCTGAAACTACCGAGTTGCATTTTGCACTGGGCAGCTTGTTTCGGCGTCGCGGTGAAATGGAACGCGCCATTCGGGTACATCAAAGTTTACTTGCCCGGGCCGATTTGCCAGTGGCCGAACGTGAGCACGCCCAGCACGAGTTGGCGCACGATTTTTTGAAGGCGGGCATGCTCGATCGCGCCGAACAGGCTTTTCTGGCTGTGCAGGATACGCGCTTTGCCGTACCGGCCGTGCGTGCATTGGTTCGAATTTACGAGTCAGGTCACGACTGGCCCAAAGCCATTGATGCGGTCAAGAAGCTCAAGGCGCTGGTTGACGAACCTGTGCCCCAGCTGGTGCATTACCAGTGCGAGCAGGCCCAGGCGGCGCTTGCTGCAAAGCCGCCGCGCCTGGATGCCGCTATAGCTGCCCTGGATGCTGCAGATCACGCTTACCGTACGCTAAAAGACAACGACCGTACCATGGCTTCGCGTGCGCGTGTCGCCATGTTGCGCGCCCGGGTGGCGCGCGCGGCAAATCAGGCGCTGCACGAGCGCGATTTCCTGGTTGCCGTGTTGTCAGACGCCCCCGATTACGCGGGCCTGGTGGCCAGCGAGTTGCTCGACAATTATCGGCAAGCCGGGCAGGCACCCCAGGGGTTGGCCTTGCTCAAGGCGCACTACCTGCGACATCCTACGCTTGATCTTTTCAATGTGGTTTTTCGCGAACTGCGCGCCCAGGAAGGATACGCACCCGCCTGGGCGTTTGCGCGTGAAGCCTTGCGCGCGCACCCTCGTTGCTTGGCCTTGATCGTCTGCTCGAGGCCGAGCTTGCCAGCGACGATACGCCCAAAACTGGGGCGGGTATCGCACCCGATGCCGATCTTGGCTTGTTGCGAAGCCTGATTCACAAACATACCCAGCGCCTCGATCGCTACGCCTGCAATTCGTGCGGCTTTGAAGCGCGTCATTTTTATTGGCAGTGTCCCGGGTGTAATTCCTGGAAACGTACCCGCCGCGTCGTCTGGAGGAAACTCGATGAACGCTTTTCCTGCGGCCGCTGTCAAAGGCGCGCGTGTCCTGGTGGTGGGCGATATCATGCTCGACCGCTACTGGTTTGGTGAGGTCGACCGGATCTCGCCGGAAGCGCCGGTTCCTGTTGTCAGGGTGGCCCGGCGTGAAGATCGACTGGGCGGTGCGGCAAACGTCGCCCGTAATATTGTTGCGCTTGGGGCCTCGGCGACCTTGCTCGGGGTTGTGGGTGATGACGAGGCGGGCCAGAAAGTAGAGCGCCTGTCTGCCGATGATTCGATCAACGCACGGTTGGTTGTCGATCCGCTTTTGCACACAACGCTTAAAATGCGGGTTCTGGGTCGTCAGCAGCAATTGTTGCGCATCGATTTTGAAGAGCATCCTTCGTCGACCAGTCTCGATCAGTTGCATCACGTGTTTGCTGCTCAACTGGCCTTGCACGATATCGTCATTTTGTCAGATTACGCCAAGGGGGCGCTGGCCCGCGTCGAGCTTCTGATCCAGGCGGCCCGCGAACGCGCCATGCCGGTGTTTGTTGACCCCAAGGGGCATTCTTACGCGCGTTATCAGGGCGCCACCATCATTACGCCCAATCGCTCGGAAATGCAAGAAGCTGTCGGACGCTGGTTAACGGAAGCCGAGCTTGAGTCGCGTGCGCAGTCGTTGCGTCAAGCCCTGGATCTCGAGGCACTGCTGGTGACCCGTTCCGAGCAAGGGATGACCCTGTTTTCACAAGATCACCGTTTCCATGTTGATGCTCTGGCTCATGAGGTATTCGACGTGTCGGGTGCAGGCGACACGGTGCTGGCAACGCTGGCTGTCATGCGCGCTGCCGGGCTGGACTGGGACGATGCTGTACGTTGGGCAAATCGGGCCGGCGGCGTTGCCGTTGGCAAATTGGGAACATCAGTAGTTACCGCAGGAGAACTTGAATGATCGTCGTCACCGGGGGTGCGGGTTTCATTGGCAGCAACATTATCAAGGGTCTGAACGCCCGCGGGGTCAGCAATATTCTGGTCGTCGACGACCTGACGGAAGGTGATAAATTCGCGAACCTGGTAGGTCTGGATATTGCCGATTACATGCATAAAGACCAGTTCCGCCAACAGTTGCTGGCGGGTCGTTTGTCGGGGGTCGAAGCGATCATGCATCAGGGGGCATGCTCTGATACCACCGAGCGCAACGGCCACTACATGATGGAAAATAATTACCGGTATACGCTTGAGCTGGTTCAATGGTGCCAGCAATACAAGGTGCCGTTTATCTATGCCTCTTCGGCAGCTGTGTATGGGCCGGGGCCGGTTTATAAAGAAGACCCTATCTATGAAGCGCCGTTGAACGTTTACGGCTATTCCAAGTATCTGTTTGATCAATCGCTGCGCAAGCACCTGGGGCGTCTGAAGGCGCCGGTGGCTGGTTTGCGTTATTTCAATGTCTATGGTCCGCGTGAGCAGCACAAAGGCCGCATGGCATCGGTGGCTTATCACAATTTGCGTCAGTTCCAGGCCGAAGGGCATGTCCGGCTGTTCGGTGGCTGGGAAGGTTATGCCGATGGTGCCCAGCAACGCGATTTTGTTTATATTGACGACGTTGTTGCGGTCAATCTGTTCTTCCTGGATCACCCCGAGGTGTCGGGTATTTTCAATTGTGGCACAGGCCGCGCCCAGCCGTTCAACGATGTGGCCATGACGGTGGTGAACAGTTTGCGTCTCGACAAGGCGCAACCGGCGCTGTCGCTGAAAGAAATGGTCGAGCAGAAGCTGATCCGTTACATTCCTTTCCCCGACGGCCTGAAAGGGCGCTACCAAAGTCATACACAGGCTGATTTGACTCGTTTGCGCGAGGCCGGATACGACGCGCCGTTCACGGATGTGCAAACCGGTGTGGCGGCCTACGTGCGCACCATTCTGAATAAAGAGCGTTGACGCCGATGGCCGGTCATGCGTAGTTTTGCGCATGGCCAAAACAATAGCACTCCGGCGTTGCAACCCGTGTTTATCCCCCATCATGGGCACTGAGGTTTTTTCCTCAATGCCCATTTTCTTTATCGGGGGTCTTATGAATCCGTTCACTGAGTCTACTGTTGCCGTACCGCTGAAAACTCCATTACGCACGGTGCTGATGCGGTCGGGGGTATGTCTTGCCTTGCTCGGGTCGGCCTATGCCAATACCGTGCATGCCGTTGATGTCAATGCAGCGACGGCTGCCCAGCTTGAAGGGGTGCGCGGGATCGGGCCGAAAACGGCTCAGGTCATTGTCGATGAGCGGGCCAGAGGAGGCCGTTTCGAGTCGTTCGACGACTTGTCTGACCGGGTGAAGGGCATTGGCCCTGCCAAGGTCGCTACATTGCAGGCCGCCGGCCTGACGGTACAAGGTGGTCTGGCTGTCGTTTCCGGGGCATCCCAGGGTGGTGGTGTCAAACCCGGGGCGTCAACTCCTGATAACCGCCGCGAATCCGGCCCGTTGCGTGCCGTGCCCTCTCGCAAATAGCCCGTATCAGCTGTCGCTGCGAGGTAATCACCGCGTATCCCGGTGTATGATTTGCGTCATGAAAACATACCAGACCATCGAAGACACCATCGGTCGCACCCCCTGGTTCGTCTGCAACGCATTCCGGGTGCTGTTGGCGAAAGCCGTGGCAACGTTATTCTGGCCAAGCTCGAAGGCAATAACCCGGCCGGTTCGGTCAAAGACCGGGCTGCCAGTTCCATGATTCGCCGTGCCGAAGAGCGCGGAGAGATCAAGCCGGGTGACACACTGATTGAAGCAACCAGTGGCAATACCGGCATTGCATTGGCCATGGCGGCGGCCATTCGTGGCTACAAGATGATTCTGATCATGCCTGACAATCTTTCACTGGAACGTCGGGCATCCATGACCGCTTATGGGGCCGAACTGATCCTCACCAAAGCGGCCGATGGCGGTATGGAATATGCCCGCGACCTGGCTATGCAAATGCAGGCTGATGGCAAGGGCAAGGTACTTGATCAGTTTGCCAACCCGGACAATTTCCGTGCGCATATCGAATCGACCGGTCCAGAGTTGTGGGAACAAACCGGCGGCGAGATTACCCATTTTGTCAGTGCCATGGGGACGACCGGTACCATCATGGGTGTCGGCAGTTTCCTGCGTTCAAAGAATCCGGCCGTGCAGGTGATCGGCGCTCAGCCGGCGCCAGGTTCGCAGATTCCCGGTATCCGCAAGTGGCCGGAAGCGTATCAGCCCAAAATTTACGATCCATCCAAGGTGGATGCCTTTGAACTGATCGAGCAGTCAGAGGCCGAAGCCATGGCACGTCGCATGGCTGCCGAAGAAGGCATTTTTGGTGGTATTTCGTCGGCGGGTGCGCTGGTGGCTGCGTTGAGGGTGGCCGCGCGTGTGGAAAATTCGACGATTGTGTTTATCGTTTGCGATCGGGGTGACCGCTATCTGTCGACCGGGGTGTTTAACCCGGTGGTTTGATGGCGTATGACACGGCAGCCTTGAAGGTCACCCGGATGTCTTCCAGGCAACATGTGCAGTTGTAGAAAAAGGCCCGCTTACGGGCCTTTTTCACGCCGTTAAGCATCAGGGTTTGCCGTCAGGCCCGCCATACCCCATCCGGTCGGCCAGTTCTTGCGCCAGTTCGGCCACCGAGGTGGCATAAAAATAGCTGCGGTTGTATTCGGTGAGCGCGAAGAAGTTGGGTGTGGCAACACGATACTCGGCCAGCCCGCGGGGCTCGTCAAGCAAATCAATGACGCCTACTGGGTGACGTGTCCAGTCCATAGAGACGTTCTGCTGGCGGATGACATACGCGCCGGCTTGTTCAAGTTGTGGCCAGGTCAGTGCCGGCTTCAACCCGCCATCGACCCATTTTGAAGCGTTGGCAGGCAGTTGTGCCGGTGCAAAAACCGGCAGGCCTGGCAGCCAGCCATGAACGCGCAAGAATTTTCCGACCGAAGCCAGTGCATCGGGTACGCTGCCATGCAGGTCGATGGTCTTGTCGTTGTCACCATCGGCGGCAAACCTCCGTAGACTGCCAGGCATGAACTGTGGCAGGCCAACGGCCCCGGCAAAGGAGCCCGTTGCGGTTTTGGCGTTGAGTTCACCTTTGTAGTCCAGCTCGATCAGGTCAGCCAGTTGGTCACGAAATAACTGGCTGCGTTCAGGCCGGTTGGTATCCGGGTGGCGAAACCCAGGGTGGCCAGCGCATCCAGCACCGGGAAGCTGCCGGTATAACGGCCGTACAGTGTTTCGACGCCAATGATGGAAACCAGGATAGAGGCTGGAACACCGTAGTGGGCCGCTGCCTTGTCGATGTGTGGTCGCCAGGCCTGCCAGAACTCAACCCCTTGACGGATGCGTACCGGTTCAACATAGCGGGCGCGATAGGTGACCCAGCTGCGCTGGATGCGCTTGCCCGAGGGCGTCATCAGCCGGGCTACTTTGGGATCGAATCGGGCCTGTAGCAAAAGCGCTTCAACGTGCTGTAACGGTACCTGGCGAGTTACAGAAACTTCGCGCGCATACGCCTGAATATCGGGTCGCAGTTGCCCTTGTTCATCGGTAAACTCCAACGATGATCGAACCGATCGTCCGGCCTGGATGGCGGGGGCTTGAGGGGCACGTGGAATGGCGGTGGCCGCCGGTGTGCTCGCATCGGCTGCAGACAGGCCCTGGCGGTCACGCGCGTGTTGCAGTGCAATATTCGGGGTGTTTGTCGTGACATGTGCCGTAGCAGGCGCCGTGAGGCCAGGGAGCCTGTCTGGGCCGCCGGTTGCACCGAGGCACAGCCGGTGAAAAGTGCGAAAATGGGGGCAGCTTGCAAAAATCTTGCGGCGTTGAACATAATCATCCTTATGCAGACCCTATATATTACTCATCCCGCCTGCCACCTGCACGAAATGGGCGATTGGCATCCGGAAAGCCCGCAGCGGCTCGATGCCATCAATGATCAGATGCTTGCGTCGGGCATACATGGCCTGCTTGGTATGGCCGAGGCGCGTGAAGCGACGGATGCGGATATTTTGCGCGTGCACACGCCAGATTATCTCGATTACCTCAAACGCCATGCGCCGCAAGCCGGCTATTTCCAGATTGACGGTGATACGTTGATGAATCCGCATTCGCTGCAGGCCGCCCGGGTTGCCGCCGGGGCCGGGCTGACGGCTGTTGATGCCATTATGGCGGGGCAGGCAGCGAATGCGTTTTGCGGGGTGCGTCCACCGGGCCATCATGCCGTGTCGTCACGCAGCATGGGGTTCTGTCTGTTCAATAATGTGGGTTTAGTTATAGCGTATACGCTTGAAAAATATGCTCTTCACCGCGTTGCGGTCGTCGATTTTGATGTCCATCATGGCAATGGAACCGTTCAAATGTTCAGCTCTGACCCGCGAGTGCTGATGTGCGGTTTTTTCAGGATGATATCTATCCTGATGTACACACTGAAAATGATCCCAAAAATATGTTAAACATACCGGTGCCGGCCTATTCCACAGGCAGCCATGTCCGGCAGCTTGTGGAAGATCACTGGTTGCCGGCATTGCATGCGTTTGAACCACAGTTCATTTTCGTGTCGGCCGGGTTCGATGCCCACCGTGAAGACGATATGTCGCAAATTGGTCTGGTCGAGGCCGATTATGCTTGGATCACTGAACAGCTGGTGGCGGTGGCCGACCGCTTTGCCAGTGGCCGCATCGTCAGTTTTCTGGAAGGTGGTTACGACTTGTCGTCGTTGGGTCGAAGTGTGGTGGCCCACTTGAAAGTTCTGGCAAAGTTGTAGAATAAGCGAGTTTTTCTTAATTTTGACGCAGTGCAGCAGCACCCGTGTGCTTCAAGGGTCGTGTTGCCGGCAGTCTATATTTAATTTCCCCGGAGGAAGTGCTCGATGAAGGTATTGGTGCCTGTCAAGCGTGTGGTTGATTACAACGTCAAAGTACGCGTGAAATCCGATCAAACCGGCGTTGATGTTGCCAACGTCAAAATGTCCATGAACCCCTTCGACGAAATTGCCGTCGAAGAAGCGACTCGCCTGAAAGAAAGCGGTGCCGCCACCGAGGTTGTGGCGGTGTCGTGCGGTGTGCAGCAGGCGCAGGAAACCTTGCGTACCGCGATGGCGATTGGCGCCGACCGTTCCGTCCTGGTCCAGACCGATGTCGAATTGCAGCCGTTGGCCGTTGCCAAGTTGCTCAAGGCCCTGGTCGACAAAGAGCAACCTCAGCTGGTTATCCTGGGCAAGCAGGCGATCGACGACGATGCCAATCAAACTGGTCAAATGTTGGCCGCTTTGCTCGACTGGCCGCAGGCCACGTTTGCCAGCAAGGTTGAAGTTGCCGGCGATAAAGTCAAAGTGACCCGTGAAATTGATGGTGGCCTTGAAACGCTCGAGCTGAAACTGCCTGCCATTGTTACAACTGACCTGCGTCTGAATGAGCCGCGTTATGTGACGTTGCCCAACATCATGAAGGCCAAGAAGAAACCGCTCGACACGCTGACACCAGAAGAACTCGGTGTCGACGTCGCGCCGCGCCTTAAAACGCTCAAGGTTAGCGAGCCGCCCGTGCGTTCTGCCGGTGTGGTGGTTCCCGACGTTGCTGCGTTGGTCGATAAACTCAAAAATGAAGCGAAGGTGGTCTGATCATGTCTGTATTGGTTATTGCTGAACACGATAATGCCCAACTGAAGGGCGCAACCCTCAACGTTATTGCCGCTGCTGCAAAAATCGGTGGTGATGTGCACGTATTGGTCATGGGTGCCGGAGCCCAGGCAGCGGCTGATCAGGCCGCCAAAGCAGCAGGGGTCGCCAAGGTCATTCTGGCTGATGGCCCTTCGCTGGCTGAGGGTCTGGCTGAAAACCTGGCCGCCCAGGTTCTGGATAGGGCATCGTCGTATTCGCACATCTTGTTTGCTGCGACATCGACCGGCAAGAACGTTGCTCCCCGCGTTGCTGCCAAGCTGGACGTTGCCCAGATTTCCGACATTATTGCGGTAGAGTCGGCAGATACGTTTGCACGTCCCATCTATGCGGGTAACGCCATTGCAACTGTGCAGTCGCAAGATGCCGTCAAAGTCATTACCGTGCGTACGACAGCGTTTGACCCGGTTGCTGCCGAAGGCGGTCAGGCTGCCGTTGAATCGGCTGCGGCTGTTGCCGACTCGGGTTTGTCGGCGTTCGTGGGCCGTGAGCTGGCGAAAAGCGATCGTCCAGAGCTTGCGGGTGCTGCCGCTGTGGTTTCGGGTGGTCGCGGCATGGGCAGCGCCGAGAACTTCAAGATTCTTGAACCTCTGGCTGACAAGCTGGGCGCGGCGCTGGGCGCTTCGCGTGCGGCAGTCGATGCCGGTTATGCGCCTAACGACTGGCAAGTAGGTCAAACCGGGAAAATCGTTGCGCCACAGTTGTATGTGGCCGTTGGTATTTCCGGTGCCATCCAGCACTTGGCCGGCATGAAAGACTCCAAAGTCATCGTCGCCATCAACAAAGATGCTGAAGCCCCCATTTTTGGTGTAGCCGATTACGGTCTGGTTGCCGATCTGTTCCAGGCCGTGCCTGAACTGGCCAATTCGCTGTAAGTAAATTACCCAACGGCCTGGCGCGTTATGCGTTGTCGGGTCAGGGTGTCATAAGCCCCGCCTGTGCCTTGTGCATACGCGGGGTTTTTGCTGCCCGCTCTGAAAAAACACGCTCATGGCGGTGGGAACAACGCACATCTTTGCAACAGCGCTTGATTCAAATGCTGTTTTTTTGTACAGTTAATTTACTGTATATAAAAACAGATAATCAGGGGTGTTATGCAAGGTTCAAAATTTTCCCGGTCAGGTTCAAAGGTCTCTCGGCCCAATGCAGAAAGGGTGGCCACACCTCGAACGCCGCGTCTGCCATTTTCAGCGGTGGGTAACGCTGCGGTATCGTCCGGTGTGCGAGGCACAGGTTTTTCGCGGTTGGCGTCAAGCAAAGGCCTGTCACGCGGGGCTATTCTGGCCGACGTATTCATGGTGGTCATTTGGGGCGCAACCATTCCGGGGCTTATGTGGCTGGGGGCAGCAGGGGGCTTTTAGGCATGCTGCAGCAAGGCATGCAGCAGCACTGTTTGTATTGCTTAAATACGGTTTGGTCGCTACAATAGTGGGCTTTGCAACTTGCATCCTCTGGTGGCGCTACCAAAAACTAGCAGGCGTCACGTATGATGTTTACCGGAGTCTACCGTGGATCTCATCCAGCAACTTGAGCAAGAAGAAATTGCTCGCCTTACCAATGGTCAACCCAAACCTGACTTTGCCCCCGGCGATACCGTCGTTGTCAACGTTAACGTGGTTGAAGGTAACCGCAAGCGTGTTCAGGCGTATGAAGGTGTCGTTATTGGCCGTCGTAACCGTGGCCTGAACTCGTCGTTCATCGTTCGTAAAATTTCGTCGGGTGAAGCCGTAGAGCGTACCTTCCAGTTGTACTCGCCACAAATTGCTTCCATCGAAGTCAAGCGTCGTGGTGATGTCCGTCGTGCTAAACTGTACTACCTGCGTAGCCGTTCGGGTAAGTCTGCTCGTATCAAAGAAAAACTGGTTCGCAAGGCCGACAAAGTCGCTCAATAAGCACTTTCCTGGTCTTCCAGTCATTAAGGCAAAGGCACCCGCGGGTGCCTTTGTTTTTTGGGTCATGTCGCAAAACTCATCGCCACCGCTTGCGCCCAGGCGCAAAATCATTGTTCCCGGGTTTGATCCCCAGACTCAGCCTATTGTGCCGCCCGAAATCATTCTGGCACCGCTACCCGGGCAGGCGTTGCAGGCTGATTTCCTGAAGGCGGCCTTCAGCACTCCGGTTCCCTGGGATGTCGAGCCGGTGTTTTCCGACGCCTTTCGTATTGATACCGATTCGTTGGCTACGGCCATCCAGGCAGCGGTGTTGTTTCCTCTGGTGCAACGCGAAACCGGCCTGAATGTCTTGTTTACCCGGCGTTCTCCCAATTTATCGTCGCATGCCGGGCAAATCTGTTTTCCCGGGGGCGCATCGAGCCCGCCGACGAAAGCGCTTTGGCTGCTGCACTGCGCGAAACTCACGAAGAAATTGGCGTCGAGGCTCGCTTTATTGAAACCTGGGGTACTCATCCCAGTTTCCTGACCGGCACGGGCTTTACCATGGAGCCCGTCATCGGTTTGATTCGTCCGGGTTTCGAGGTCAAACCCGATGTCACCGAAGTGGCTGAAGTGTTCGAGGTGCCGCTGGCCTTTCTCATGGATCCGGCCAATCATCGCCTGCATCGGACCACCTTGCCCGACGGCAAGCAGCGGCTTTATTTTTCAATGCCGTGGGGTCCGTACTTTATCTGGGGGCAACGGCTGCCCTGGTGCGTAATCTGTACCATCATCTTGCGGCGGCTCACAAAGTGTTGGCCGGCCGCTAAAGACTTTGGCTCTGTGCGCCAGATGCGTTCGCAGGGCAATGAAGAGCCAGTGAGTGGGGGCGTTAGAGGCTCTGGTCAAGTAGTGAGCGTCTTGCTTGTGCAATGAGAACACATCAGCTGTGTCACAACGGGCCCTGGCCGGGTGTTGCACGCGGTCAGTAACGTCCCTGCGCTTCGTTTTCCGCCAGAATACGCTCGTACAGGGCATGCCGTTCAATGCTGATTTCACCCTGTTTTCGCGCGGTCAGAATCGCGCAGCCTGGCTCGTGGCGGTGGGTGCAGTTGTAAAATTTGCACGTTCCCAGGAAGGGATCAAACTCGGCGAACCCATGCTGGATTTCCACATCCGACAAATGGTACAGCCCGAAATTCTGGAAGCCGGGAGAGTCGATAATTTCGCCGCCTTGGGGCAGGTGGTACAGCCGGGTGGTGGTGGTCGTGTGTTTGCCGGCGTCAAGTGCCGCAGAATGTTCCTGCGTATGGGCGGCGGCGTCGGGCACCAGGGCATTGAGCAAGGTCGATTTCCCCATCCCGCTTTGGCCCAGCAGCAGGGCTGTTTTACCTTTGATGCGCTCAAGCAGGGCGGCATGAACCTGCTGCGGGTTCAATGCGCTCAGTTCAAGTACCTGGATGCCGGCTTTGGTGTAGGTTTCCAGCCGCGCGCGCGCCGTGGATAAATTTTCGACCAGGTCGGCTTTGTTCAAAATGATGACGGGTTCGATACCCGCCGTACGCGCCGCGACCAAAGCCCGCCCGATCAAGTCATCTGAAAATGCCGGGGTGGTGGCCACCACCAGCAGCAGCAGGTCGACATTGGCGGCAAACTGCTTGGTGCGCATTTCATCGGAACGGTAGAGCAGGTTCTTGCGCTCCAGGCGTTTTTCGATGACGCCTTCTTCGTTGCCCTGGAAGCGCACCAGCACCCGGTCACCCACCGCAGCATCGGTTTTCTTGCCACGCGGAAAGCAGTGGCGTACACGGCCATCGGCAAATTCAACGCCGTAATGACGGCCATGGGCGGTGATGACACGCCCCTCAACAGCAGTTTCAGTGGGCATGTTTGAGCTTCTGGATACGCACGGCGGCAGGAGGATGGCTGTCGTAAAAGGCGGAATGCAGCGGGTCGGGGGTCAGGGTGGCGGCGTTGTCATCGTAAAGCTTGACCAGTGCCGAGATCAGTGCCGGGCCTGAGGCTTGCCGTGCGGCGAATTGATCGGCCTGGAATTCATCGTTGCGCGACATCAGGCTGATGAGCGGTGTGATCCAGAACGTGAACACTGGCATGACCAGGAAAAACAGGATCAGGGCCAGGGCATCGTTAGGACGGCCCAGTTGCGGAATGACCCCCAGTTGGGTGTAGAACCAGACCTGCTGCGAGAGCCAGCCCAGCACCTGAAAAAGCCCAGGGCCAGCAGGAAGCTGACGGCCAACCGTTTGAGGATATGGCGGAATTTGAAGTGGCCCAGTTCGTGGGCCAGCACGGCTTCAACTTCATCGGCGTCCAGGCGTGACAGCAGGGTATCGAAAAATACAATGCGGCGGGAACGGCCAAAGCCGGTGAAGTAGGCATTGCCATGTGCCGATCGCTTCGAGCCGTCCATGACAAACAGGCCGCTGATGGCAAAGCCGCAGCGTCCCGCCAGAGCATGGATACGATCAGCCAACACCGGGTTGTCGAGCGGGGTGAATTTATTGAACAGCGGCGCGATGACGGTGGGGAACAGCCAGATCACCAGAATGTTGAATACGACCCAGACGCCCCACGCCCACCAGTGCCAGTACGCGCCCGTGTTGCCCATGAACCACAACACACCGGCCGCCAGCGGCAAACCCAGCACGACGGCAATCAGCAGCCCTTTCAGGGTGTCGCTGATGAACAGGCCCAGCGACATGCGGTTAAAGCCGAAGCGGGCCTCAAGGCCAAACTTGCGCCATAACGAGAAGGGCAGGCCAACCACAGCCATGACGGCAACCACGCTACCAATCAGGGCCAGTTGACGCCACATTTCGTGCTCAATCCATTGCCCCAGTTTGATGTCAAGAAACTGCAGGCCGCCCAACAGGGTCAAGCCGATCAGCACAGCAGCTTCGGTGATGGTTTCAACCAGCCCGATCTGGATTTTGCCGTGTGTGTAGTCGGCGGCACGCTGATGGCTGCGCAGGCTGATACGGTCGGAAAATTCGACCGGCACCTGGTCGCGATGGCGGGCAACATGACGGATTTGCCGCAGGCCCAGCCACAGGCGCAGGGAAATATCGGCGAACAGAAAGACAAGAAACAGCACAGTAAACATAAGGACCGTTGAGGTATGCGAAAATCGATGTTTTAAGAACGATTATATGGCGGTTAAAAATGGCGGTTAACAAAGACCAGCGACTGGTTTGGCTTGATCTTGAAATGACAGGGCTCGACCCTGAAAAAGAACGCATCATTGAAGCGGCAGTTATCGTGACAGAAGCTGACCTGACCTTTGTGGCCGAAGGCCCGGTCATGGTCATTCACCAAAGCAACGAGGTGCTCGATGCGATGGATAAATGGAATACGGCAACCCATGGCAAAAGCGGTCTGACCGACAAGGTCAAGGCATCCACCATCAACGAGGAAGAGGCGGAAACCATTCTGCTGTCGTTCCTGGCCCAGCATGTCAGCCCCGGCAAGTCGCCGTTGTGCGGTAACACGGTGGGGCAAGACCGTCGTTTCCTGGTGAAGTACATGCCTCGCCTGGAAGCATTCTTCCATTACCGTAATCTTGATGTTTCCACACTGAAAGAACTGGCGCTGCGCTGGAAGCCCGAAGTCTATAAAAGCTTTGTAAAACACAGCAAGCACGAAGCGCTGGCCGACATCTACGAGTCTATTGAAGAGCTCAAGCATTATCGCGAGCACTTCCTTAAAATTTAAGGATCCCCATGAGCGACACCAGCATTCTTTTCAGCCTGACCGACGGCATTGCGCGTATTACCCTGAATCGCCCCGACAAGCTCAACAGCTTTACGGCCGACATGCACGAAGCCCTGCGGCAGGCCCTGACCCAGGTTGAAACACAAGGTGCCCGGGTTCTGGTGCTGACCGGTGCCGGGCGCGGGTTTTGCGCCGGGCAAGACCTTTCGGCCCGTGTGGCCACCCCGGGCCAGCAGCGTACCGATCTTGGTGAAAGCATTGAAAAGAACTATGCGCCGCTGGTCAAGCGTTTGCGCGCCTTGCCCATGCCGGTGGTGGTCGGCGTGAACGGTGTTGCGGCAGGGGCGGGGGCCAATCTGGCGCTGGCCGGCGATATTGTCATTGCGCGTGAATCCGCCAGCTTTATCGAGCCGTTCTGCCGCCTCGGGCTCTTGCCCGATACCGGTGGTACCTATATTTTGCCGCGCCTGGTGGGGCGGGCTCGCGCCATGGGCATGGCTTTGCTGGGTGACAAGATCAGCGCCCGCAAGGCAGAGCAGTGGGGGCTGATCTGGGAATGTGTGCCCGATGACGAATTTGACGCCCGTCTTGATGCCCTGGCCGCGCATTTTGCCAGTGCGCCCACCAAAGGGCTGGCGGCGGCCAAGCAGGCGATCAATCAAAGTCTGGACAATACCCTGGCCCAGCAGCTTGATCTCGAACGCGACCTGATGCGCGATCTGGGTTACACCGATGACTATGCCGAAGGCGTTGCGGCTTTCATGGCCAAGCGTACGCCCGAATTCAAAGGGCAGTAAGCGTGATCACGGTTCAGCCGGGTGGGGCATCCATCGCCGGTATCGGCACCGATATCGCCCGGGTTGATCGCATTGCGGCGGCCTATGCCCGTCACGGAGACCGCTTTGCCCTGCGTATTCTGGGTGAACGCGAATGGCCGGTTTTTGCGGCGCAAGGCCCGCGATCCGCAACGCGGCATACGCTATCTGGCCACCCGGTTTGCGGCCAAAGAGGCCTTTTCCAAGGCGATCGGGCTGGGCATGCACAGCCCGATGAGTTGGCGTCGCATGGAAGTGGTCAATGCCCCGGGGGCAAACCTCTGGTGGCACTGAACGAGCCCCTGGCCGGCTGGTATGCCGAGCGCTACGGGGCCGCTCACATTTCCGTCAGCGACGAAAAAGATATGGTCACGGCGTTTGCCGTGGTCGAAACCAAACCTGCCTGCGGGCAACAGGAGTAACACCATGGCGGCGATATTGCCACCCGGCCCGGTCATCGTCGATGTGCAGGGCTACCGCTTGACCGAACACGAAGTGGCCCGGTTGCGTCACCCGCTGGTGGGTGGCGTCATTCTGTTTTCACGCAATTTTGAAAATCGAGCGCAATTGACGGCCTTGTGCCAGGCTATTCATGCGGCGCGTGACGAACCCTTGCTGATTGCGGTTGATCACGAAGGCGGGCGTGTACAACGGTTTCGCACCGATGGGTTCACCCCGTTGCCCAGCATGCGTCGTCTGGGTGAAATCTGGATGGACGACTCGCTGTCGGCGCTGCGTCTGGCCACGGAAACCGGTTACGTGCTGGCGGCCGAATTGCGTGCCTGCGGGGTTGACCTGAGCTTCACTCCCGTGCTTGATCTGGATTATGGCAACAGCGAAGTCATTGGTGACCGCTCGTTCAACCGTGAACCGCAGATCGTGGCGATGCTGGCACGCGCCCTGATCCAGGGCTTGCAGCTGGCCGGCATGGCCGCCTGCGGCAAGCACTTTCCGGGGCATGGCTATGTTCACGCTGATTCGCATCACGATATTCCGGTAGATGACCGTTCATTTGAAGAAATCATGCGTGAAGACGCCGCCCCTTACGGCTGGTTGGGCGACATGGTGTTGCCTTCGGTCATGCCGGCGCATGTCATCTACAGCCAGGTCGACCCCAAGCCGGCCGGTTTTTCTGATTACTGGATCAATGCCGTGCTGCGCGGTCATCTGAACTACGATGGCGTGGTATTTTCCGATGATCTGACCATGGCCGGTGCGGCAGTGGCGGGCGACATTCTTGAACGGGCCCAGGCCGCGCTGGAAGCCGGCTGTGACATGGTGCTGGTTTGCAATCACCCCGAGCTGGCTGACGATTTGCTGCAGCGTCTTGACTACACCATGCCGGCAGAATCGCTGCGCCGGATTCGCAGCCTGATGCCGCGCGTGCCATCACCCGATTGGGCCACTTTGCAACGCCAGGCACGTTATCACTATGCCCGAGACCTTCAATCTGAAATCATTTCTGGCTGATCTGCCAAATTTGCCCGGCGTTTATCGGCACATCGATGAACACGATGAGGTGCTGTATGTCGGCAAGGCACGTGACCTTAAAAAGCGCGTGTCGTCGTATTTCCAGAAAAATCTGGCCAGCCCGCGCATTGCCCATATGGTGGCGCGGGTTCAGCGCATCGAGGTCACCGTCACGCGCACCGAGGCCGAGGCCTTGCTGCTGGAAAACAACCTGATCAAGCGCTTGCGGCCCCGGTATAACATCCTGTTCCGCGATGACAAGTCGTACCCGTACCTGAAAGTCAGTGCACATGATGCGCCTCGCATCGCCTATTACCGAGGCAGCACATCGGGCAAAGGGCGTTTTTTGGTCCGTACCCTAACAGCTGGGCCGTGCGTGAAACCATCCAGATACTGCAAAAGGTCTTTCGTTTGCGCACCTGCGAGGATGCAGTGTATTCCCACCGCTCGCGGCCGTGCCTGCTGAACCAGATCGAACGCTGCTCGGCGCCGTGCGTAGGCCAGATCAGCCTGGACGATTATCAGGCCGACGTTGAGCGGGCCGTGCGTTTTCTTGATGGCAAGGCCAGTGAGGTCATGGCCGATATCGAGCGGCGGATGCTGGCGGCGTCTGAACGTCTGGCTTTCGAGGAGGCAGCGGTCTTGCGCGACCAGATGGGGGCGCTGGCGCGGGTCTTGCAGCAGCAAACCATGGAAGAAATCGGTACGGATGACGTGGATATCATCGTTGTGCTGGTGTCAGGCGGTCGTGTGTGCGTCAACCTGGCCATGGTGCGGGGTGGGCGTCATCTGGGTGACAAGGCTTTTTTCCGACGCATACCGATGGCGATGAGCCGGGTGAAATCCTGACGGCTTTTGTGGGGCAGCATTACCTGGATCGCCCGATGCCGGCGGTGCTGGTTTGTTCACATGGGTTGTCTGATACGGGGTTGATGGCCTTGCTGCATGAGCAAACCGGGCGCAAGGCGCGGGTGTTGACGCGGCCCCAGGGGCTGAGAAAGTCGTGGCTTGAACAGGCGCGCAACAATGCCGAACTGGCACTCGCACGCTTGCTGACCGAATCGGGTGCAAAAGCGGCCCGGACTCTGGCGTTGGCTGATGTGTTAGGGTTGGATACCGACCCGTCGGCCCTCGAGGCGTTGACCATCGAATGTTTTGACATCAGTCATACGGCCGGCGAGGCCACCCAGGCCTCTTGCGTGGTGTTCCGCAACAATGACATGCAGCCGTCGCTTTACCGGCGTTATAACATTGCCGGTATCACCCCGGGTGATGATTACGCGGCCATGCGCCAGGTACTGACCCGGCGATTTGCACGTGTTGCTGAAGGACAGGCCGAGCTACCCGATGTAGTGCTGATTGATGGTGGCAAGGGTCAGGTTGAAGTGGCGCGGCAGGTATTCGCCGAGCTGGGTCTGGACACCCAGGTCCTGGTGGGTGTCGCTAAAGGTGAGGGGCGCAAGGTAGGCCTTGAAACCCTGGTCTTTACCGATGGTCGTGAACCTGTGGCGTTGGGTCTTGAGTCTGCTGCGCTGATGCTCGTTGCCCAGATTCGCGATGAGGCGCACCGGTTTGCCATTACCGGCATGCGAGCACAGCGTGCCAAGACCCGCAACGTGTCGCGTCTTGAAGAAATTGAAGGAGTGGGTGCGAAGCGGCGTCAGAAACTGCTGGCCCGCTTTGGCGGGTTTTCGGGCGTGGCTAATGCCAGTATCGATGAATTGCGCAGCGTTGAAGGGATCTCGGCCGAGCTGGCCGAGCGTATTTATTTTGCGCTGCGATAAGTTAGTATTACGGTTATGCCAATCAATCTTCCCATGATGCTGACGTGGTTGCGGATCCTCATGATTCCGCTCTTCGTCGCTTTTACTACGTGCCTGAAAGCTGGGTGGCCGTGCCCGTGCGAGATACCGCGGCGGCCCTGGTCTTCATTGTGGCAGCGGTCACCGACTGGTTCGATGGCTGGCTGGCGCGTCGCTGGAACCAGACATCGTCGTTTGGCGCCTTTCTTGACCCGGTGGCCGACAAGCTCATGGTGTCGGCGGCCTTGCTGGTTTTGCTCGACCTGCAGCGGGTCGATGTGTTTATCGCCCTCATTATCATTGGCCGTGAAATCACGATTTCAGCCCTGCGCGAATGGATGGCCAAAATCGGTGCCAGCGGCAGCGTGGCTGTGCATTGGCTGGGCAAGTTCAAGACCGCGGCGCAAATGGTGGCTATCCCTTGCCTGCTTTACTGGCAGCCGTTCTACGGTGTTCCCATGCCTTGGGTGGGTCAGGTACTGATTGTCATTGCCGCCGTACTTACCGTGTGGTCAATGTTTTATTATTTGAAACGTGCCTGGCCGCAAATTCGTGCCAGATCGGGCTCTGCCGGGTCAGCCTGACACGTCTCAGGGGCTGCGCTTCACGACGCTGTCTGCTGGCGCGGCCTGATGGCATCCCGGGGATCGATATAATGCTGTTTTGCGTTGCCACTTGATTCGTGCGTCTCGTACGTTATTTTTTCTTTATCTCTGCCATGACCGCCACTACTGCCGACAGTTTTGTCGATACCCCGCAAATCCAGCGTAAAGACTGGCAAATCATCACGCTTATTGGTGCTGCCCACGCGTGTTCACATTTTTTCCAGCTGGTGTTTCCCACGCTGTTCATTGCGCTGAACACCGAGTTCGGGTTCAACTACAGCCAGCTGGGTTTGCTGGTCGCCATTTTTTTCATCATTTCGGGGGTAGGGCAGGCCTCATCGGGGTTTGTCGTTGATCGCATTGGTCCGGCACCCGTGCTGTTGTTCGGACTGGCCAGCTTTGTCGTGGCGGGTGTCCTGATTGGTGCCGCCAATGGCTATGCCATGCTGGTTGTGGCTGCCATCATCGGCGGGTTGGGTAATTCCATTTTTCACCCGGTCGATTATTCGATTCTCAACCACCGGGTCAGTCCGCGTCGTTTGGGGCACGCGTTCAGCACGCACGGGTTTACCGGCAACCTGGGATGGGCGTTGACCCCCGTGTTCATGTCGGCCCTTATTTACCTGGCCAACTGGCGTGTGGCGGCTATTGGTGCCGGTGTACTGGTGGCTATTGTGCTGGTGTTTGTGTGGCTTGGGCGCGGCTTGCTGGCCGGGCAAAATGCGGCGTTCGGTGCAGCGGCGCAGGCCAACGCTCATCCTGATGCCAGTGCCAGTGCCCATTCGGCAGGAACGGCTTCGGCAAACCCAAGCGATTCACTGGCCACCAAAACGGTGGGTCAGACCTTGAATTACCTGGTGCGTCAACCGGCGTTGTGGGGGGCGTTCTGTTTCTTTGCGCTGACTGCGGCATCGTTGTCTGTGGTCCAGACCTACAGTATTCCGATGCTGGGCGATGTGTATGGCATTGATGCCGTGCGCGCGGGCTCGGCGTTATCGGGTTATATGCTGGCGTCAGCTTTGGGGATGATCGCCGGAGGCTTCATGGTTGGGCATACCCAGCGTACCGAGTTGACCATTGCGGGTTCGCTGGTTATGGCTGGCGTGTTGTTGCTGGTGCTGGCGTCGGGTTGGGTCAGTGCGTGGGGGCCATGGGCGCGGTGGCGCTGGGCGGGTTTTGTGCCGGAGTTTCAACCCCATCGCGCGACATGCTGATCCGTCGCATCACCCCCAAGGGTGCTACCGGTACCGTCTATGGTCTGGTGTATTCGGGGATGGATGTCGGCGCGTCCCTGGCGCCAGCGGGTTTCGGTGTGATGCTTGATGCAGGGCTGGTGCGTGGTCCCTGGGTGGGTGGGGCCATCTTTTTTGTGGTGGCTGCGGCGGCTGCACTGGTGATCGGTCGTTCGGTGGCGGCCCGTTCGTAAAAGGGGCTGGTCGCAAGCCCAGCGCAACGCCTTTGCGCAGCAGCGTGTACCCGCCCTGAACCCGAATTACTGACGCGGCGTACGTTGTGCGGCCACTTCCACCGGGTGGCTGCTGCGCCAGGGGTTAATGTCCAGGCCACCGCGTCGGGTATAGCGGGCGTAAACGGTTAATGCAACGGGTTTGCATTCGCGCCAGATATCGCAGTACAGGGTTTCAACACAGTGTTCATGAAACTCATTGTGCTGGCGCAACGACACAATGTATTGCAGCAGGGCGGCGCGGTCGATTTTCGGGCCGGTATAGGTAATTTGAACGCTACCCCAGTCGGGCTGGCCGGTAACCGGGCAGTTTGATTTCAGCAGGTCTGAGGTCAATGTTTCCGTTACTGTCGTGGTCGGGTCGCATTGCAACAGCCCCGACGTTGGTTGGTAATGTCTGATTTCGACGTCCAGATCGTCAATATTTTCCCCGGAAGTGCTGTGCAAAGCTCGCGGGTGTCTGCTCGTAACGGGGTAATCGTGATGCCCATCGGGCCGCCGCAGGCCGCTTCCAGATCGGTTCGCATGATGCCGACAACCTGCTCAAGGCTGTCAAACCGGCTTTCATTGAACGAATTCAAATAAAGCTTGAACGATTTTGACTCAATCAGGCGCGGTGTGTCGTGAGGAACCGTAAACAGGCCCATGGCAACTACCGGTTTGCCTTTCGGGTTCAGCCACGACAGTTCATAGGCGGTCCAGAGGTCGGCACCTTGCCAGGCGGGCAGAGGCCCCAGGCTGGCCCTGTTGTTGGCGCGATCAATGGCAAACAGCACAGAGGCATCGTAGCTTTTCGGGTAACTTACGGTGTGCCCGAGTGGCGCGTTGGCGAGGTCGTTGTGGGTCATGGTCGTTTCGATATGAACGGATTACAGGCGGATGACAGGCGCTGGATGCAGATAACCGGTGCAGGTCGCAGACGTGTGATGCAGCGCACAAACAACGCATTGTACCGGCCCTTGATTTTCATCAACAGGGAAAACCCGAGTTTCAGCTAAAGTCCAGTGCATGTCAGCCTGGACTTTGTTTGCCCCTCCCGGAATCTTTCGCCCGCCGATCGCAATGAAAGGCGGCATATGCTCGCGCGTCTCGGGCTGGCGTGGCTGGGCATGATGCAGGTCATGATGTTCGCCTTTCCCGGCTACCTGCGCGACAAGCCGATGTCGCCTGAAGACCTTTCTTTTCTTGACGAAGCCATCATTCTGCTGAACTGGATCAGTCTGGTGCTTACGGTGCCGGTGGTGCTGTATTGCGCGTGGCCGGTGTGGCGTGGGGCGGTGGCGCGTATCCGCCGGGCGGGTATCAGCATGGATGTGCCGGTTGCGCTGGGTATCCTGGCCGCGTTCATCCCCAGTGCCTATGCCACCTGGACAACCCGTGGCGAGGTTTATTTTGAATCGGTCACCATGTTTGTGGCGTTTCTATTGACGGCGCGCTACCTTGAATATTGTGCACGTCAGTCGGTGCAGCCCGGTGCGGGTCATGCGTCTGTTGCTCATCGGCGTATCGAGTCTGCCCGCAGGGCCATGTCCGCCATTTCTGATCAGGTTGCGCTCTGGTTCACGGTGGTCCAGCTGGCGCTGGCGTTCATTGCGGGTGGCATCTGGCTTTTCTACGCACCCGGGCATGCCGTCGCGGTCACGGTGGCGTTGCTGGTCATCAGTTGTCCTTGCGCCTTGGCCATGTCAGTACCCACCGCCGTCTCGGCGGCGCATGCTGCGGTCATGAACCGTCCCGACGTGTCGGGTGCCGAGCTTGATGCCCTTATCGTCGCGGCCAAGCGTACCGCCAACCAAAGTTTGTACGGTTCCATGCTGTGGCATTTGCTGCTGACGCCTTTGGCAGCGCTCGGGTACGTTCAGCCCTGGCTGGCGGCCATTACCATGCTGATATCTTCGCTTGCCGTCGCAGCCAATGCCTGGCGCCTTTATCGCCGCTGGTCGTGCGGGGCTGTGTTGCCGTTGTCCGTGGCTGTTCAGGGTTAGAGTCGTATCATGGGCGCGTTATATCTGCTCTTGCCCATTTCGCTCATTCTGGTCGTGTTAATAGGCGTGGCTTTCTGGTGGGCTATCTTTGCAGGTCAGTTTGACGACACCGATGCGGCGGCGCGGTCGATTCTTGACGATGATGATTCAACCGCGTCGCCACCCGATGATTCTCATCGGTGCCGAAAGTAAAAATACAGTCGTTTTAAACGTATAAAAGCTTTGTTTCATTTTTGTCATTAGGGGATTCTCATGGGCAATTCCGGTACGCTGGGAAAACAGGCCGAGACCTTCAATTACGGTGTGGTGCGTCAGTTCACCATCATGACCGTATTCTGGGGTGTCATCGGCATGGCGGTGGGCGTATTGATTGCGGCGCAGTTGATCTGGCCGGAACTCAATTTCAATACACCGTGGCTGAGTTATGGCCGTTTGCGGCCTGTACACACCAACACGGTAATTTTTGCCTTCGGTGGCACAGCCTTGTTTGCAACGTCGTATTACGTTGTACAGCGCACCTGTCAGGTACGTCTGTTTTCCGACAAACTGGCCGCGTTCACGTTCTGGGGTTGGCAGGCCTGTTTGCTGGCCGGGTTCCTGACCTTGCCCATGGGGTTCACCAGCACCAAAGAATATGCCGAATGGGAATGGCCTATTGATATTCTGGTCACCCTGGTCTGGGTGGCTTATGCCGTGGTCTTTTTCGGCACCATCATGAAGCGCCGCGTTCGCCACATCTACGTGGCCAACTGGTTCTTCGGCTCGTACATCCTGACCATCGCCATTCTGCACATTTTCAACAATATTGAAATTCCGGTTTCGATGTGGAAATCGTATTCGGCCTATGCCGGTGTGCAAGATGCCATGGTGCAGTGGTGGTATGGCCACAACGCCGTCGGGTTCTTTCTCACCACCAGTTTTCTGGGCATGATGTATTACTTCGTGCCGAAGCAGGCGGATCGCCCTATTTACTCCTATCGTCTGTCCATCGTTCACTTCTGGGCACTGGCATTCACCTACATGTGGGCGGGTCCGCACCACCTGCACTACACGTCTTTGCCCGACTGGACGCAAGCCCTGGGCATGGTGTTTTCATTGATTTTGCTGGCCCCGTCATGGGGGGTATGGTCAACGGCATCATGACGCTGTCAGGGGCCTGGTACAAGCTGCGTACCGATCCTATTCTCAAGTTCCTGATTACCGGCCTGTCTTTTTACGGCATGTCCACGTTTGAAGGTTCCATGATGTCCATCCGTACGGTCAATGCGCTGTCACACTATACCGACTGGACCGTGGGCCACGTGCACTCCGGTGCCTTGGGCTGGGTATCCATGACCATCTTCGGCTCGTTGTACTACCTGATTCCGCGTCTGTATGGCCGCACCACCATGGCCAGCATGAAACAGGTCGAGTTGCACTTCTGGCTGGCCACCATTGGTGTGGTGCTGTATATCGCCTCAATGTGGGTTGCCGGTGTCATGCAGGGTCTGATGTGGCGTGCCACGGGCGTTGACGGTACCCTGACCTACAGTTTTGTCGAAGGTGTCAAGGCCACTTATCCGCTGTATGCCATTCGTTTGCTGGGCGGCTTGCTGTTCCTTGCAGGCATGGTGCTGATGGCCTGGAATACGTTCAAGACCGCTGTTGGCCAGCCCCGGCCCAACCCCGAGGTCTATATGTACAACCCCGACAGTACCGATCCCAAGCTCGTAGGCCCCGCATCGGCCCAGCCCGCCACTGGCGCTGCATCGGCATAAGGAGAATACGATGGCTCACGAAAAAAGAAGTTTTTCAGTCACGACACGCTTGAGACCAACATTGGTTGGCTGATCATCTGCAGCATTCTGGTGGTCAGTTTTGCGGGGCTGGTTCAAATCGTTCCGTTGTTCTTCCAGCACTCCACCACGACACCTACCGAAGGTGTAGAGCCCTACGACGCGTTGCAACTGGTCGGGCGTGATCTTTACATCCGTGAGGGTTGTGTGGGCTGCCACTCCCAGCAGGTGCGCATGCTGCAATCTGAAGTGCAGCGCTATGGCCCCTATTCTTTGGCCGGCGAATTCGTGTACGACTACCCCTTCCTGTGGGGCTCCAAGCGCACCGGTCCTGATCTGGCCCGTGTTGGCGGCCGTTACTCTGACGAGTGGCATCGGGTGCATTTGCGCAACCCGCGCGATCTGGTTCCCGAATCCAACATGCCGGCGTACCCTGGCTGCAGCGCAATTCGGTTGAAGGTACCGATGTCAAGGCCCGTATGCGTGCCCTGCGCGTTCTGGGTGTGCCGTACACCGACGAGCAAATCGAACAGGCACCGGCCAGGCTCAAAGGCAAAACCGAAGAAGATGCCATGGTTGCGTACTTGCAAGGCCTGGGGGTTGCCGGCCGTGAGGCCGCTGCCAAGGCGGTTGCCGAGGGAGTCGTTGATCATGACAGGCATTCTTAACGGAATCGTTACGCTGTTGGCACTGATTACCTTCATCGGTATCGTGATCTGGGCCTTTTCCAAAGGTCGTGCCAAAGCCAACAAAGAGTCGGCCATGCTGCCTTTCGCGTTGCCCGACGAGGGTGAAGAGAAGCAAGGGCAGGGCAATGGCCCGTCAACCCGTTCATCTGCAGGGGGTTCTCATGAGTGATTTTTTCAGTGGCTTTTGGGGCCCGTTCATTGCTGCCATCAGCATTCTTGGCATTGTTTTTTGTCTGTGGCTGTTGTTCACGCAACGCCGCTACCTGGGCAAAGAGGTTGAAAACTCTGAAGACACGGGTCATGTCTGGGATGGTGACCTGACCGAACTGAACAACCCGGTACCGCGCTGGTGGACCGTGTTCTACATTTTGCTGTGTGTGTTTGCTGTCGGCTACCTGGTGTTGTATCCGGGGTTGGGTACATTCAAGGGTGTCTTGAACTATTCCACTGCTGAATCGGTCAAGCAGTCGCAAGAGGCTCTGGCAGAGCAGATTCGCCCGGTTTACGCGCGTTTCGAGGCGATGCCGATTCCCGAAGTCGCCAAAGACCCCCAGGCGCGTGAAATTGGCCAGCGTTTGTTTCTGAATGCGTGTGCACAGTGCCATGGTTCTGATGCCAAGGGTTCACCCAGTTTTCCCAACCTGACCGACAAAGACTGGTTGTACGGTGGCTCCCCCGAGCAGATCATGCAGTCCATCACCAAAGGGCGTCACGGCATCATGCCGCCCATGGCGGCGCAGGTCAGTGCGGCCGACGCTGCGGCCATTGCCCAATATGTGCGGTCCTTGTCCGGCCTGGCAGCCGATCCGTTGCAGGTGGTGCCGGGCAAGCGCGGGTTTGAAAACTTCTGTGTGGCTTGTCACGGTGTGGACGGCAAGGGGAACCAGGCTTTGGGTGCTCCCAACCTGACCGATGACATCTGGCTGTACAGCAGTTCCTCTGCTGCCATTGTGGGTGCCATCCTGAATGGTCACAACAATCGCATGCCGGCCCAGGAAACTGTGCTTACGCCCGAGCAGATTCGCATGCTTGCGGCGTATGTCTGGGGTTTTTCCAATAATTAATGCGGCTACATCATGGATAAGAAACCCGTCGTCTCTATCGAATCCCTTGCCGGGGACGAGGCTGTCCCCGCCTGGCAGCCGCCCAAAATAGAGACGGCGCGCCGCAAAGGGGCGTCGCCCCAGGTCGAAAAGGCCTTGGCCGATGTCCGGCGCAAAATCTACCCGCGTGCTGTGTCGGGGCTGTTTGCGCGCTGGCGTCTTATCATGGTGCTGTTCACGCAGCTGGTTTTTTACGGGTTGCCCTGGTTGCAATGGAACGATCGTCAGGCCGTTTTGTTTGACCTGGGTGCCCGCAAGTTTTACATCTTCGGCATGGTCCTGTGGCCACAAGATGTGGTGTATCTGGCCGTGCTGCTGGTGCTTTCAGCCTTGTCGCTGTTTCTGTTTACCGCCATTGCCGGTCGTCTCTTTTGTGGTTATGCCTGTCCGCAAACGGTGTACACCGAAATTTTCATGTGGGTCGAGCGCAAGATCGAAGGCGATCGTCTGGCCCGTATACGGCTTGACGAACAGCCCTGGAATTTTCGAAAGCTGCGCCTGAAGGCGGTCAAGCACGCCGTGTGGGTGCTGATTGCACTCTGGACGGGTTTTACCTTTATCGGTTATTTTGCGCCCATTCGCGATTTGGGTGCCGACTTGATGGTGTTTGCACTGGGGCCGTGGCAATGGTTCTGGATGCTGTTCTACGCCTTCGCAACCTGGGGCAATGCCGGGTTCATGCGCGAAGCGGTGTGCAAGTACATGTGTCCCTACGCGCGCTTTCAGAGCGTGATGGTCGACAACGACACCTTTGTCGTTACCTATGACAACGTGCGCGGTGAACCTCGTGGCGGTCGTTCCCGCAAGGTTGACCACAAAGAGGCGGGTATGGGCGACTGCGTCGATTGCAGTTTGTGTGTGCAGGTCTGTCCTACCGGCATCGATATCCGCAATGGGTTGCAGTACATGTGTATCGGTTGCGGGGCTTGTGTCGATGCCTGTGACCAGGTCATGGACAAAATGGATTATCCCCACGGGCTCATCCGGTATACCTCGGGTACGGCCATCAAAGAACGTCTGACACAGGGTCAGGCCCGACGCCGCGTCTTGCGTCCGCGTATTTTGTTCTACATCAGCCTGCTGGTCCTGATTTTTGCCGGGTTCATGTATTCGCTCGTGGCCCGCGAGTCACTCAAGGTTGATGTCATCCGCGATCGTGGTGCATTGGGCCGTGAAATCTCCGGGGGCTTATCGAAAACGTTTACCGCCTGCAGATCATGAATACGAACGACAAGCCCGTAACCCTGCAGGTCACGGTTGACGGTGTGACGGGTGCGACTGTCGGTTTGGCCGAGAACCCGCAGGTGTATCAGCTTTGGGTTGATGGTTCCACCAACCGGATGGTGCCGATTGTGGTGCGGGTACCTGTTGACCAGGTTCAACCGGGGTGTACGACATTTCAATCTCGGTTTCCGGGCTTGAAATTGACGGAACGCAAGAACACGTCATTGAGAAAAGCAGTTTCTTTGTGCCTCAGTAATAAACTATCCGGCAGGTAACAACAATCATGACCATGGCAAATCAGAATCCCGATACCCAACCCTGGTGGAAAGAACCCTGGCCCTGGATCATCATGGCCGGGCCGTTTGTTGCCCTCGTGGGGTGTGCCATCACCATTGGCCTGGCCGTCAAGCACTTCAGTGGTCAGGCCATTGTCGACGGCGGGGTACGCCAGGGGCTGGTTGTCAAACGTCTTGGTTCCGAACCGTCGGTAATGGCACCAGCCGCTGCAGGCCCGCAAGCCGCTTCGACGAATGCAACACCGGGGGTACAGCCATGAATCGTCATGCCCTGATGTGGATTCTATGGCCGTCGTTTCTATTGGCCGGTGTGGGCAGTGCAATAGTGTTTGCGTTGGTTGACCCGCACGATATCGTCGTGTTCGGCTCATTGCACTTCAGCCGTGAAGTAGTTTATACGGCCGGGTTTTTCATTTTCTGGCTGGCCACCGCGCTATCCAGCGCCTTAACGTTGTTTATGGCGCCACCCGAAGCCTGGAGCAAGCAACCTGACGATGCATTGTAGACAGCGCTTAGCCGCAGTCGTTTCCGGCCAGTTCGCGCAGGGCGATCAGGTCAAGCAGTTTGACTTCACGCTGGTGTATCTTGATCAGCCCCTCTTTGGCAAACCTTGAAAACAGTCGGCTGACGGTTTCCAGGGTAAGGCCCAGGTAGCTGCCGATTTCTTCGCGGCTCATGCGCAAGACAAACTCGGTGGACGAATAGCCCAACATTGAAAGGCGTTGCGACATGTTCACCAGAAAGGCGGCCAGTCGTTGTTCCGAACGCAGTACCCCTAGCGACATGACCAGCTGTTGCGACCTTTTGATTTCCTGGCTGGTTAACCGACGCAACTGATTTTGCAAGGTGGGAACATGAGAACTGATTCTATCGATGTCGTCGACACGGGCTACACAGACTTCGGTGTCTTCAAGGGCGATGGCATGCGACAGGTGGGTGCCTTCCAGAAAACCGTCAAGCCCTACAATTTCGCCCGGCAGCAAGAAGCCGGTTACCTGAACCTGCCCGCCGGCATCCTCAAGCTGGGTCTTGATCGACCCGACCCGAATACCGTAAATGGCACTGGCTGCGTCGCCGGCATGAAACAGGGCTTCGCCCTTGCGAACCCGGATGCGTTCTTGCACGGCTTCCTGGAAACGATGGATATCGACGGCCGTCATGCCGACGGGCAAGCACAGGCCATTGAGCATGCAGGTAGAACAACGATGGGTATCAGGCGCTAGCTGTATTTTTTCTGCATACCAAAGGGTTGGGCCATATCGGTGGCACCAGGTGAAATGCTTTATGACTACTGGTTATAACGTTATAAGCTATCAGCGCAGCAGCCAAAGCATTGTACATGGTTAATGCGTCAATACTACGACGGTCCGGCGCTGGTAATCAAGCCGGTTTCAGTTGTTGTCCCAGTAGTTGGCCTGGGCGTAGGTTTGTTTTAGCATGTCGGTAAATACCTGCAATCTGGGGGGATATGACGTCGTTCTGGCATCAGGGCAAATATTCCGTTGGGCGGGGCCACGTAGTCGTCCAGCACGCTCACCAGACGACCGGCCACCAGGTCTTGCCTGACTTCCCACAACGACCGCCATGCCAGCCCGCAACCGGCCAGCGCCCAGGCCAGCAACACCGAGCCGTCTGTGCTACTCATTGTGCCTTTCACACGACAGGCTTTCACATGACCGTCCTGGCGCAGCAGCCAGCCGCGCGACTGGTTGCCTTGCGTGCCGAACGACAGGCAGTTGTGGCTGGCCAGGTCGTCAGGGGTGTTCGGGCGACCATAACGTTTCAGGTAGTCGGGCGAAGCCACGATAACGCGGCGGTTATCGGCCAGACGGATACCGATATATTGGGAATTGTCCAGATCCCCGATCCGGATGGCACAATCGTAACGTTCCTCAATCAGGTCAACCAGCCGGTCACTCAGGTCAAGGGTGATGGTAATGTCGGGGTAGCGTTCCAGGAACGCCGGCAGCAATGGGGCAATGTGGCGTCGGCCAAAGCCGGCTGGCGCACTGATGCGCAGCGGCCCGCCGGGGCGGCTTGCGCCTTGCGCAACCTGGGCTTCGGCTTCGCCAAGGTCACGCAAGATGCGCTGGGCTTCTTCCAGAAACATGGCGCCTTCGGTTGTCAGCGACAGTTTGCGCGTCGAGCGCATCAGCAGTTTTACGCCCAGCCGTTCTTCAAGGGCGTCAATGCGGCGGCTCATCATGGTGGGGGCGATGCCTTCAACACGGGCTGCAGCCGACAGGCTGCCCATGGCGGCTACCGCCACAAAGCTTTCCAGCTGTTTGAATTTGTCCATTTCACATCTTGAAATTGTTTCTGCAGGCCTTATTTAATCACTATCCGGGCAGCAGCCCTTGAACTGATCACGAAAAGACGACCATGCGATTTGACAAACTGACCACAAAATTCCAGCAGGCGATTGCTGATGCGCAAAGCCTGGCTGTCCAGAACGATAACCAATACATCGAGCCCGTGCATGTGCTGGCGGCGCTGCTGGCCGATACCGATAGCGGTACGGGCAGCTTGCTCGCGCGCGCCGGGGTGGCCACCAACAAGCTGACTGCCAGCCTGAATACGGCCATCAAGGCATTGCCTCAGGTGCGCGGGGCCGGCGGCAATGTGCAGGTCGGGCGCGACTTGCAGTCGGCGCTGGCGCGTACCGACAAAGAAGCCGCCAATCGTGGCGACACGTACGTTGCCAGTGAACTGTTTTTGCTGGCCCTTGCCGACGACAAGGGCGAAGCCGGGCGTTTGCTGCGCGAGGCCGGTTTGCAACGCAAGCCGCTTGAGGCTGCGATCGAGGCCGTGCGCGGTGGGGCTACGGTATCTGATGCCGAGGGTGAGTCCAATCGTGAAGCGCTGAAAAATACACCACCGACCTGACCGAGCGTGCGCGTCAGGGCAAACTTGACCCGGTGATTGGCCGTGACGATGAAATCCGTCGCGCTATCCAGATTCTGCAGCGCCGCACCAAGAACAACCCTGTGCTTATCGGCGAACCGGGTGTGGGCAAGACCGCTATTGTCGAAGGTCTGGCGCAGCGGATCATCAATAACGAAGTACCGGAAACTCTGAAGGGCAAGCGCGTGCTGTCGCTCGATCTGGCCGCTTTGCTGGCGGGCGCCAAATACCGCGGCGAGTTCGAAGAGCGTCTGAAGGCGGTGCTTAAAGAGCTGTCTCAAGACCAGGGTGGAATCATCGTCTTCATTGACGAGATTCACACCATGGTGGGTGCGGGCAAGGCCGAAGGTGCCATGGATGCGGGCAATATGCTCAAGCCGGCCCTGTCGCGGGGCGAGCTGCACTGCATCGGTGCCACCACGCTTGACGAATACCGCAAGTACATTGAAAAAGATGCGGCCCTCGAACGCCGATTCCAGAAAGTGCTGGTTGACGAGCCCGACGTTGAGTCAACCATTGCGATTTTGCGCGGCCTGCAGGAACGCTATGAACTGCACCACGGTGTTGCGATTACTGACCCGGCCATCGTCGCTGCCGCCGAGTTGTCGCACCGTTACATCACTGACCGCTTCCTGCCCGACAAGGCGATTGATCTGATCGATGAGGCCGCAGCACGTATCCGCATGGAAATCGACTCCAAGCCCGAGGTCATGGACAAGCTCGATCGTCGCATCATCCAGCTCAAGATCGAACGCGAGGCCGTCAAGAAAGAAACGGATGAAGGTTCGTTGCGCCGCCTCAAGGCCATTGAAGATGAGCTTGAAAAGCTGCAGCGCGAGTACAACGACTACGAAGAAATCTGGAAGGCTGAAAAGGCGGCAGTCCAGGGTTCCCAGTCGGTCAAAGAGGAAATCGAGCGTACCCGTGCGGAGATGGCCGAGTTGCAACGCAAGGGGCAGTTCGACAAGCTGGCCGAGCTGCAGTACGGCAAATTGCCCGAACTGGAAGCACGTCTCAAGGCGGCCGAGGCCAGCGGTGATGGTGACCAGCCGGCGCAAACCGACAAGCCGCGTCTGCTGCGCACGCAGGTGGGTGCCGAGGAAATCGCCGAGGTGGTGGCACGCGCCACTGGCATCCCCGTATCCAAGATGATGCAGGGCGAACGCGCCAAGCTGCTGGGCATGGAAGACCATTTGCACCGTCGTGTGGTGGGGCAGGACGAGGCCGTCAGCCTGGTGGCCGATGCCATTCGTCGTTCGCGGGCCGGGTTGTCTGACCCCGACCGTCCGTATGGTTCATTCCTGTTTCTGGGCCCCACCGGCGTGGGTAAAACCGAACTGACCAAGGCCCTGGCCGACTTCCTGTTTGATTCGGAAGAGCACCTGATCCGTATCGACATGAGCGAGTTCATGGAAAAGCACTCGGTTGCCCGCCTGATTGGCGCGCCTCCCGGGTATGTGGGTTACGAAGAGGGCGGCTATCTGACCGAGGCCGTACGTCGCAAGCCGTACAGCGTGATCTTGCTCGACGAGGTCGAAAAGGCCCACCCTGACGTGTTCAACGTATTGTTGCAAGTGCTGGATGACGGTCGCCTGACCGATGGTCAGGGTCGTACGGTGGACTTCCGCAATACGGTGGTGGTCATGACATCCAATCTGGGGTCGCAGCACATCCAGAGCATGACGGGGCAGCCTTACGAGGTCATCAAGGAAGTGGTCTGGGAAGAACTGAAAACGTCGTTCCGGCCTGAATTTCTGAATCGTATCGACGAAGTCGTGGTATTCCATGGCCTTGAGGCCCGCCATATCGAGTCGATTGCCAAGATCCAGATTCAGCGTTTGCAGCAGCGTCTGGCCCAGCAGGAAATGAGTCTCGAGGTGTCCGATGCCGCGCTGGCCCAGTTAGCCCTGGCAGGGTTTGATCCGGTCTTCGGCGCCCGTCCGCTCAAGCGGGCCATTCAGCAGCACCTGGAAAACCCGTTGGCCCGGTTGGTGCTTGAGGGCAAGTTTGGCCCGAAAGATGTCATTCCGGTTGATTGGCAGGGCGACCAGTTCGTTTTTGAACGTACGCTGCAGTAAACCTGTCACTCAGGCGCCGGTTTTAGGTCGGGGCCTGCTCTGATAAAAAGCGGCACTACCTTTTGTTGGGTAATGCCGCTTTTTTTACCAGCTGTTGATCAGAGCGTTTCTTCCTGCCCGTAGAATTTGACCCCGATTTCAACAGGGTCACGGCCTTGGGCACGGCGGTGGCGGTTGGTGTCGCGCAGGGAATAGATGCAGCCGCAGTATTCTTGCTGGTAGAAGTTTTCGCGCTTGCTGATTTCGATCATGCGCGCTGAGCCGCCACCTTTGCGCCAGTTGTAGGTCCAGTAAACCAGGTCAGGGTAGCGCGCTGCGGCGCGCTCGCCGCAGCCGTTGATCTGGTTCATGTCTTTCCAGCGTGAAATGCCCAGGGAACTGGTAATGGTGTCAAAACCGTTTTCGTGCGCGTACAGTGCGGTGCGTTCGAAGCGCATGTCGAAGCATTCGGTGCAGCGAGCGCCACGTTCGGGTTCGTTTTCCAGCCCGCGAACCCGTTCAAACCAGTTGTCGCGATCGTAGTCGGCATCAATGAACGGGATGTTGTGCTCTTCGGCAAAGCGAATGTTCTCGTTCTTGCGGATTTCGTATTCGCGGTCGGGGTGAATGTTGGGGTTGTAGAAGTAAATGGTGTAGTCGATGCCGGAAGCGGTCATGGCTTCCATGACTTCGCCCGAGCAGGGCGCACAGCACGAGTGCAACAGCACTTTCTTGCGTGCGTCGGGCAGTTCGAGTTTCGGGCGCTGGATGTCGGTGGTAATGGGCTTGTTCATGGTCATGGTCTTGCCTCGTGGTGTGCCGGCGCCGCCCCGGGGTATGGGGTCGACACGTATTCAACCGGCTATTTTAGCCTTCAGGCGCAACATTCTAAAGTGTCGCAGCCCGTTGGGCGTGTCAGTGTCCCCCGGCATGTGTGTGCGGTATACCGGGGAGCCTGAGCTTAACCGTTCAGAACGGCCTGCCAAAGCGCAACAACCGCTTCACGTTCAGCCAGAAACTGGTCGGAGGCCACGCGGGCGATGTCTTGGCCTTGCAGGCGCAGCGCATGCTGGGCCTTGCGAAACTCCCGATAGGCATCGGCCACCTGGTTCGCCAGCCCAGCGGGAATCAGGCCGGCTTTGGCCGCCAGCCCGAGCAGGGCGATGTTACCCAGGTTGTCGACCAGTTCGGTGTGGTTACGCGCCTGCGATAACACCAGGTATTGCGTGATGAATTCGATGTCGACCATGCCGCCCTTATCGTGTTTCAGATCAAACAGGTCGGTTTTGTTGGGGTGGCCTGCCGCGATCTTGTCGCGCATCGTGGTGACCTCATCGCGCAGCTGGGCCGGGTCGCGTGGCAACAGCAAGATTTTTTACGGATGGTTTCGAAGCGTTCGCCCACCGCGTTGTCGCCTGCGGCAAAACGTGCACGGGTCAGGGCCTGGTGCTCCCAAGGCCAGGCGTGGGTGAGCTGATACTGTTCGAAGGCGTCCAGGGAAACGGCCAGCACACCGGCATCACCATCGGGGCGCAGACGCAGGTCAATTTCATACAGCCGCCCCGAAGACGTCATGGTTGACAGCCACGAGGCCATGCGACGCCCCAGTTTTGCGTAAATTTCTGCAGCGTCGTCACGCGTATCGTCGTACACGAAGACCAGGTCAAGGTCAGAGGCGTAGCCGATTTCCTTGCCCCCAGGCGACCATAGGCAATTGCGGCAAAGCGGGGCGGTGACAGGTTCTCGAGTGGCTGCCCCTTGGGTTGGACCAGGGGCCAGACGCGCTGGATGGTTTCAGCCAGCAGCATATCGGCAAGTGCTGACAACTGATCGGCCAGCGCCTCTACGGTAAGGACGCCTCCCAGATCCTGCGCCAGCAGCTGGAAACTGATCTGACGCTGGGTATCGCGCATCAGGTTCATCTGTTGTTCGACATCGGGTTGGCCGGATGGTAACAGGCAGGCGTTCAGCTCGCTGTGCATCTGGCGTGCCAGGCCAGTAAAGTCTGGTGGTGCCATGAGTGACTGCCATTCGATGAGGCTGTCGAGCAGTAGCGGGTATTGCCGCAAATACTGGGCGGCCCAGGGGCTGGCACCGACAATGCGTGCCACGCGCGCCAGAATTTCAGGGTATTCGGCCAGCAGGGCCATGTAGGGGCTGCGCTGAGCGATTTGCTCAATGAGGTCGAACAGGCGCACGGCGGTCTGTCCAGGGTTAGCGGTTTTTGCTGCGGTTTCAATAATGCAGGGCAGCAGTGCCTTGAGCCGGCGCCGGCTGGTGGTGGGTAAACTGCGGACACGATGGCTTTGCAGCAAGCTGTCGATCCGTTGCATGAGGGTGTCGTTGGGTGCACCGAAGTGTCTTTCGATGTGAGCGGCCAGGTTGTCTGTGGTGGCGACCGATGGCGTCGATGACGGCCCCGTGTCGGGAGTGTCTGGCGCGGGGGCGTCAGTGTCGTCGCCCATTCCGGCCAGTCGGAACGCGTTGCGGAAGGCGCCGTTCACAAAGGCCCGGTGGGCAGCAAGTGTTTCTTCGAATGCCGCAGGCGACAGCCCCATGGCGGTGGCCAGATCAGCGCGCAATTCGGGTTGGTGGGGCAGTAAATGGGTTTGTTCGTCTTCGCGGTACTGCAGCAAGTGCTCGGTGCGACGCAAAAATACATAGGCCGACTCAAGTTGACGTGCCAGGGTTTCGTCAATGACACCGGTGCTGACTTGCTGGTTCAAGGCGCTCAACAGGTTGCGTTTTTGCAGCGAAGGTATGCGCCCACCCCGAATCAGCTGATTCAGTTGCACCACAAATTCGATTTCCCGGATGCCACCGTCACCTAGTTTGATGTTGTGGGTGGCGTCGATGCCACTGCGTTGGGTGGCGCGCCGGTTCCAGTCTTCGCGAATCCGTTCGCGCAAAGCCCGCAGGGCGGCCAACGCGTCAAAATCAAAGTATTTCCGGTAGACGAACGGTCGGCGCAATGATTCAAGCTGGGCAAGCTGGGTAGCCGTGTGGCTGCCGGTAAATGCACTGGCTGGAATAACGCGACCTTTAAGCCAGGCATAGCGCTCCCATTCACGGCCCTGGGTGACCAGGTAGTTTTCAAGGGCATCCAGGCTCCAGGCCAGGGGCCGGCGTCACCATCAGGACGCAGCCGCAGGTCAGTTCGAAAAACCTGCCCGTTGGCGTCGGGCTCGGACAGAACCGGCATCATGTTGCGGGTGACCCGCCCGTAGAATTCGTGGTAGCTCAGGCGTCGGCGACCGTCGGTTTCACCTTCTTCGCCGTACAGCATGATGAGGTCGATATCAGAGGACACATTCAGTTCGCGTCCGCCGAGTTTTCCCATGCCGATGATGATCATTTCTTGAGGCTGGCCGGTGGCCGGATCAAGCGGGACGCCATGGGTTCCCGCCAGGTCGGTCGCGACCGTGCGATAGGCCTGACCGACGGCAAGGTCTGCAAAACAGCTCATGGCACCGACGACTTCGGGCAACGGGGCCAACCCGTTCAGGTCGCGCACCATCAAGGTGTAGAACACGCGCTCACGCGTCAGGCGTAGCGCACGTCGTAAGGTATCGACGGCAACAGGGGGGTATCGACATCAGGGCTGCTCTGGGACAGCTCGCCAAACCAGTGATGGATACGGGCATTGTCGAGTGGTGTCTGTGCGGCCTGTTCGAGCCAGGCGATGAACTCGGGGTGGGCACCGGCTTTGCGGCGCAAGGCGCCGGACCAGCGCAGGGCGGGGGCCATGGAAGCGTTATGGGACATGAGAGGGCAAGGGCTCGAGACGGTGACGCAAAATTCGGGTATAAGACTGCAAAAGATACAGCAAAACCATCGGTTCAGGTAACTACAAAGTCTTTCGTGCGTCAGATCCCAACCCTTCTTCTTTGGCCAGGTCGTGTGGCACTGGTTCTGTATTTTGCGCTCGCCGCCCTCATTCTCGTCGGGCGTTACTGGGTGCTGCCTACGATTGACCATTGGCGTCCATTGATTGAACAGAAGCTTTCGGGTGCCTTGGGCAGTCAGGTGACGCTCGGACAGGTCAGTGCAAACTGGAAGGGTCTTAACCCCTCGTTCGATCTGTCTGATATCGTCGTCAAGAATCCGGCAGGCCAGCCCGTATTCAGTTTGCCCCGTGTTGCTGCCCAGCTGGCGTGGTCCAGTCTGATGCGGGGCGAAATTCGCTTCACTACATTGCAGGCGCAAGGGCTCGAACTGGATGTACGGCGTGACGCCCAGGGCAAAATCTGGCTGATGGGTCAGCCTCTGGAAACGGGGGCTGATACGCAGACAGCGGCAACGTCACGTCATCCGCTGGCGGCCTGGCTGCTGGAACAGGATCACATTGTCATTGAAGACGCCGGTTTGCGCTGGCGCGACGAGATGCGGGACGCCCCGGCGCTGGTGCTCGATGATATCGACATACAGTTTGTTCGGGATGCACAGGGCTACCGCGCCAGTCTTCAGCTCAAGGCCCCCGCCGCACTGGCGGGCACGCTTGATCTTGCGGCACAGCTTGCCTATGTCGATACTTCGCTCGAACTGACCGATCCGGATGCCTGGTCGGGGTTGCTTTATCTGTCGATGGACGATGTCCAGCCCAGGGCCTGGTCGCCCTGGGTTGATTTTCCCCAGCTTCTGGTCAAAGGCAAAATGGCGGGCCAGTGGTGGGTTGATTTTGGTGCAGGGCGTGCACCGGTTGTCACGTCCCGTACCGTGATCAATCAGGGGTGTTCCAGTTTGGTGCCGCGCAGTCATCCCGGGCGCAGGTCGAGGATTTTTCGGTTGATGCGTCCGGCAGCTGGCCTGCCTTCAAGGCGGTTTTCGAAGCGCTGGGCACACCCCAGCAAAGACCCGTACCGGTTTCCCCGAAGAGGCTGTTCAATGGCGATTGCGTTCCAGTCAGGCGAGCCTGGTCTTGCCGGAGGTGTTTGAGGCTCCGCTGGGGTTGGATCACCTTGAACTCGATGCATCGACGTATCGTGATGCTCAAGACCGGCTTGTGCTGAAGGTTCAGCAGGCCCAGGTCATCAGCGCGGCGCTCGATCTGGTCATGCAAGGCCAGTGGCAGGCCGAACCGGGAACCAGTGGTCGGGCCGACTTTCAAGGGCTGATGCGCCGGGCAACGCTTGGCCAGATCGGTTCGCACCTGCCGGTTACAGTCGATGCCGATGCGCGCGAATGGCTGGCCCGTGGCTTGCCAGAGGGTCAGTTGCGTAATGCCAGTGTCGTGCTCACGGGTGAGCTTGATCACTTTCCCTTTGGTGAGCAGCCGGACAAGGGGACGTTCCGCATCGCGGGCCGGTTTGAGGGTACGGACATTGATTATGCGCCGCCAGTGGCGGCGGGTGAACAAATTGGCCCCGTCTGACGGCTGCTGCGGGGGTTGTGGCGTTGGATAAGGTGGATTTGCGTCTTTTTGCCGATCAGGCCACGGTTATGCCCGAACCCGGGCGCCCCATTATTCTCACCTCGGTCAAGGCACATATCCCGAATATCGAAACCGAGGCCATCCTGACCGTGCAGGGGGATTCAAAAGGGCAGGCTGAAGCCTATCTCGGCCTGGCACGTTCATCGCCGCTGGGTGGTCTGCTCGACCATGCTCTGGCACAGTCTTCAGCGGATGGCGAGTGGACAGTTCCCCTGAAATTGCGTGTGCCCTTGATGGATACCGATGCGACAACGGTACAGGGTGAAATCCATTTTGATGGCGGGGCTGTGGTGATCGATCCGGACGTGCCCAGGTTGTCGAATGTACGTGGGCATTTGAGTTTTTCGGACACCGGCCTGGATACCCGGACGTTGACGGCCTCTTTTCTGGGGGCCGCTGGCGCTGAAAGGTGGCATCGGCAGAGGTCGTCCGGGGTTGTCATTGCAGGGTCGTCTGACCGGCCAGGCGCTGGCCGAGTTTGTTGATCTCAAGGGCATGCGCCGTCTGGCGGGGCGTACCGATTACACGGCGACGGTACAACGCTTGCCGACCCGTCGCTATGTCATGTCGCTGCAGTCCGACCTGGCCGGCTTGGGTGCCGATTTTCCGATGCCGGTCGGCAAGACCGAACGGGAGGTACTGCCGTTGCGTGCTGACTGGGTTCCCGGAAACGATGCACTGACGGCACGGCTCGATGTGAGCCTTGGGGCTGATGTGCGCGTACGTCTGGCGCGTCGTCCGGAACCTGCCAGTCAGGCCTGGTTCGATGCGGTGGCCATTGGTGTACGTCAAACGCCACTGGTACCGGCGCGCGGGCTGTCGATTGATGCCCGTTATCCGGCGGTGGATGCGGATGCCTGGCTGGCGATTGTCGATGAGTTCGAAGAGCCGTTGGCGGCAGGTGCGGGTAATAACCGCCCGAAGTCTGGCACGCGCACGTCTGCAAAGTTGCCGTTGCTGCCCTCGATGCGTCAGCTCCGTGTCCAGTCGGATGCCTTTAGTATCTATGGGCTGGCACTCGATCAGGCTACCCTGAGCGCCAGTCAGCAGGTCCCGGGGCAGTGGCGTATTGATATCAATTCGTTACAGACAGCTGGTGTGTTGCGCTGGAACGAGGCCCGCCCCAATCAGCCTGAATTCATTGAAGGTCGTTTTGAGCGTTTGGCGCTGGGCAGTGCGCAGGACGATGATGCTGCACCCGCCACGGATACTTCCACGTCGGCGTCAGATACAACCTCTCGCTTTGACGATTTTGATATTCCGGCACTGAAGCTGGATGTGCGCCAATTTACCTTGTACGGACGCGCATTGGGTGAGTTGTCGGTAACCGGTATCAACGTGGCCGAAGGCAAGGCGTGGCAGCTGGAAAACCTGTCGCTGCTCAATGAGTCAGCCCGGTTGGCAGGAACGGGGTTATGGCAACTGGATGGGGGCTCAAGGGGCTGACGCTGGATGCCCAGGTGAAGGTGATCGATCTGGGTGGCTTGCTGACCCGTCTTGGGCATAAAGATGCGGTGTCAGGGGGCGGGCAGTATTGGTGGTCAGTTGCGCTGGGGCAATATGCCGTGGCAGTTTGAACGGTCGGACATCAGCGGAAAACTGGATGTGGATCTGAAGAAAGGCCGTTTCAGTTCAGTCAATTCGCGTTCTGCCAAAGTGCTGGAACTGTTGTCATTTCAGTCAATACAACGCATTTTGTCATTCGACCTGAGCCCGGAAGGGATGTTCCGCGAAGGTTATCCCTTTGACGCACTGGGGGAAGCCTGCTGATCGAGCGTGGCATCATGAGCACGAAAAATTTCAACGTGGATGGCCCGGTCGGGCGCATTACGTTAGGGGGTAACGTCAATCTGGTCGATGAAACGCTGGGTTTGACGGCGACGGTGGCGCCCAATCTCGACATGAGTGGTGCCGCCCTGGCCGGCATGGTGATCAACCCGATTGTCGGGGTGGGGGCATTTTTGACGCAGTGGCTGCTCAAGGCACCCTTGTCGCGCGCCATGACGTTGAGCTATCAGGTCACCGGCAAGCTGGATGATCCCAAGCTGACCGAGGTGGCTGCCCAAACGAAGTCGGCCGAGAACAACGCCCAGGGCCGGGAAGGTACCACGACGCCATAAAAGAAGGGGTTGGCCCTCGCTGCACATGGCTAAGCGCGGGCCAACCCTATCTTGCGGTTCACGATGTCGGACTCCGGTTAGTAAACACCTTGCTGCAGCATGGCGTCGGCTACCTTGACGAAACCGGCAATATTTGCGCCGTCAACATAGTTGACACCGCTGGCACGCTGACCGTAGCGTACGCAGTTCTCGTGGATATCGCGCATGATTGCATGGAGCTTGTGATCGACTTCGTCACGGGTCCATGACAAACGTGCGGCGTTCTGGCTCATTTCAAGGCCTGATACGGCGACACCGCCGGCGTTGCTGGCTTTGCCCGGTGCGTACAATACGCCGGCTTCGATGAACGCATCGGCGGCTTCGATGGTAGAAGGCATGTTGGCGCCTTCCGAAATGCAGCGAACACCATTTTTGATCAGTGTCCTGGCATCATCGAGTTCAAGTTCGTTCTGGGTTGCGCAGGGCATGGCAACGTCAACAGGCACGTGCCAGGGGCGTTTGCCTTCTTCGTAGGTGACACCGGCTTCTTTGGCGTATGTCGACAGGCGCTCGCGGCGGTTGTTCTTGATGTCCATGAGCAGTTCAAGCTTTTCGGGCGTGAAGCCGGCCGGGTCAACAACACAACCATTCGAGTCAGAAACCGTAACGACTTTGGCACCGATCTGCATGCATTTTTCAATGGCATACTGGGCAACGTTACCCGAGCCTGAGACTGAAACTGTCAAGCCGTCAAGTGACTGACCCACGTGTTTGAGCATTTCTTCCGCGAAGTAAACGGTACCGTAACCGGTCGCTTCCGGACGAATCAGGCTGCCGCCAAAGGTCAGACCTTTGCCGGTGAATACACTGGCTGACGAGTTTGACAGTTTTTTCATCATGCCGGCCATGAAACCGACTTCACGTGCACCCACGCCGATATCGCCGGCAGGGACGTCGGTGTCGGGGCCCAGATGGCGATACAGTTCGATGATGAGTGCCTGGCAGAAGCGCATGACTTCGCCGTCAGACTTGCCTTTGGGGTCAAAATCCGAACCCCCTTTGCCGCCGCCCATAGGCAGGGTCGTAAGCGCGTTCTTGAAGGTCTGTTCGAACGCCAGGAACTTGAGGATGGACAGGTTGACCGATGGGTGAAAACGCATCCCGCCCTTGAAGGGGCCGATGGCCGCGTTGTGCTGGATACGGAAGGCACGGTTGGTTTGAACCTGGCCCTTGTCGTCGACCCAAGAGACACGGAACTGAATGACGCGTTCGGGTTCGACCAGACGGTACAGCAGGCCCTGTTCGGCATACCGCGGGTTCTGTTCGATGAACGGCCAGAGCGAATTCATGACCTCTTTGACGGCCTGCATGAACTCAGGCTGGTTGGGGTCACGCGCCTGGACCTGTTCCAGGAACTGGTTGAGACTGGGTAGTTTCATTTGGCTGTTTTTCTTAAGTTGCTCACGCAGGACACCCCGGAGGGTTACCCTTGTGATTGATAACGAGAGAAAGAAACGTAATTTCTTTTGACTGTTATTGTTTTTTGGCTGGTTTCAGCCCGTGGATGCCGCCTGGCGAAACAGTCATCGTCAAGATGCACTGAGCCTCTCGGTTGAGAGGCTCAGGGGCATGAAATTTATTTTTTCATCATGTCAAAGAACTCTGCGTTGTTCTTTGTGGCGCGGATTTTGTCCAGGATGAATTCCATCGCGGCGACCTCATCCATGTCGTGAATGAATTTACGCAGTACCCAGATTTTCTGGAGCAGGTCGGGCTTGATCAGGAGCTCTTCGCGGCGGGTGCCGGATTTGTTCAGGTTGATGGCCGGGTAGACGCGTTTTTCGGCCAGACGGCGTTCGAGGTGAACCTCGGAGTTGCCGGTACCTTTGAATTCTTCGTAAATCACTTCGTCCATGCGGCTGCCGGTTTCGATCAGGGCCGTACCGATGATGGTCAGCGAGCCGCCTTCCTCGAGATTGCGTGCCGCACCGAAGAAGCGTTTCGGACGTTGCAGGGCGTTGGCATCGACACCGCCGGTCAATACTTTGCCCGACGAAGGCACCACAGTGTTGTAGGCACGCGCCAGACGGGTGATCGAGTCAAGCAAGATGACGACGTCTTTTTTCAGTTCAACCAGGCGCTTGGCTTTTTCAATGACCATTTCAGCCACTTGCACGTGGCGTGTAGCGGGCTCGTCGAAGGTCGAGGCCACCACTTCACCTCGCACCGTGCGTTGCATTTCAGTCACCTCTTCAGGGCGTTCGTCGACCAGAAGTACGATGACGACAGCGTCGGGGTAGTTGGTGGTGATGGAATGCGCAATGTGCTGCATGATGACCGTTTTACCCGACTTGGGGCTGGCCACGATAAGGGCGCGCTGGCCTTTGCCGATGGGGGCAAAGATATCCATGATGCGACCGGTGATGTTTTCTTCGCTTTTGATATCGCGTTCGAGCGTCATGACCTGGTTGGGGTGCAACGGGGTCAGGTTCTCGAACATGATGCGGTGTTTGATGGCCTCGGGCTGCATGCCGTTGACCTTGTCGACCTTGACCAGCGCAAAATAGCGCTCGCCGTCTTTGGGGACACGGACCTCACCTTCGATGGAGTCACCCGTATGCAGGTTGAAACGGCGGATTTGCGACGGCGAGATGTAGATGTCGTCGGTGCTGGCCAGATAAGACGTTTCAGGAGAACGCAAAAAGCCGAAGCCGTCGGGCAGCACTTCGAGCACGCCGTCGCCGAAGATCTGTTCGCCCTGTTTGGCGCGACGCTTCATGATGGCAAACATGATTTCCTGTTTGCGCAGGCGGCTTGCGTTGTCGATGTCCAGACTGGCGGCCATTTCGAGCAGCTGCGAAACGTGCAGCGCTTTGAGTTCTGTGAGATGCATGAGGGGAGAGAAGGGAAATTGAGCAGGTCGTGGCAGGCCTGGACAGGCCTGCGCGCAAGTTAAAACGGTGGTTTAGGGGATCAAACAGCCTCGTCGAGGAAGTTGCCCAGTTGTGATTTGGTGAGCGCGCCGACTTTGGTGGCAACCGCTTTGCCGTCTTTGAACAGCATGAGGGTTGGAATGCCACGCACGCCAAATTTGGCAGCGGTGTCGGGGTTTTCGTCAACGTTCAGCTTCGCAATAGTAACACGGCCTTCGTACTGTTTCGCAGCGTCGTCGAGCAGGGGGCGATCATTTTGCAGGGGCCGCACCAGGCGGCCCAATAGTCGACCAGTACAGGGCCGCCGGCATTCAGGACATCGGTGTCGAAGCTGGCGTCGGTTACGTTTTTGATGAGTTCGCTCATGGTATTGGAAAAAATGTTTGATGAAAATTCTTTGTAAAGCATAACATCCAGCGGCTTTTCCTGACTATAGGGTTAACTGAGGTCGAACGACAGGTTCGGCTGAAGTCAGGCAAAATACTGTTTTTTCGTCCACCTGATTTTTGGGGCAGATTTGGCTACAACACCGCATTACGACGAAGCATCCATCCGGGTTCTGAAGGGCTTGAGCCCGTGCGCCAGCGCCCGGGCATGTATACACGCACTGAAAACCCGCTGCATATTCTGCAAGAGGTCATTGATAACGCGGCCGATGAGGCGCTTGCGGGTTATGGCACACAAATCAATGTCACGTTGCATATCGACGGCAGTGTTTCCGTGGAAGATGACGGGCGCGGCATTCCCGTGGGGTTGCACCCGGAAGAGCAGGTGCCCGTGGTCGAAATTGTCTTTACCCGACTGCATGCCGGGGGAAGTTCGACAAGAAAGCGGGCGGTGCCTATGCGTTTTCCGGTGGCTTGCACGGTGTCGGGGTGTCGGTAACCAATGCCTTGTCGTCACGGCTTGACGTCGAGGTCATGCGCGATGCCATGATGCACCGATTGGTATTCCAGCACGGCGACGTTGCCGAACCGCTGCAGCCTGTGCAGCCGGTGGCGAAGAAAAAACCGGTACGCGGGTGCGGGTCTGGCCCGACGCCAAATACTTTGATTCAGCCACCATTCCCATGGCCGAACTGGTCCATTCCTTGCGCAGCAAAGCGGTGTTGCTCAGTGGCATCAAAGTTACGCTGCTGGTTGAAAAGACCGGTGAAAGGCGTGAGTGGCAATACGCCGATGGTTTGCGCGGCTACCTCGATGAGGCGTTGGGCGAGGCCGAGCGCATCGTTCCGTTGTTCGAGGGGCGCCAGTACGCCGGTGCCGACGACGACAGTTTCTCTGAGGGCGAGGGCGCTCATTGGGCGGTGGTCTGGACGACCGAGGGCAATGTCGTGCGTGAATCGTACGTGAACCTCATCCCTACCCCGGCCGGGGGCACCCACGAAGCCGGCCTGCGCGACGGTTTGTTCAATGCCGTCAAATCGTTTGCCGAACTGCATAACCTCATTCCGAAAGGGGTGCGGCTGTTGCCCGAAGACGTGTTTGCGCGGGCCAGTTTCGTGCTTTCCGCCAAAGTGCTTGATCCGCAGTTTCAGGGGCAAATCAAAGAGCGTCTGAACAGTCGTGATGCCGTACGTCTGGTCGGCAATTTCGTCAAGAATGCGCTTGAGCTTGTACTGCACGCCAATGTTGAGGCGGGCAAAAAACTGGCTGAAAGCGCTATTCGTCAGGCCCAGGCACGTGCGCGCTCGGCGCAGAAAGTCGAAAAGCGCAAAAGTTCAGGGGTGGCCGTGCTGCCCGGCAAACTGACCGATTGCGAGTCGTCCGATACCGCCCGTACCGAGCTGTTTCTGGTCGAAGGCGATTCAGCCGGCGGTTCTGCCAAAATGGGTCGTGACAAGGCGTTCCAGGCGATTTTGCCGTTGCGTGGCAAGGTGCTCAATTCCTGGGAGGTCGATCGCGACCGTCTGTTTGCCAACAATGAAATTCACGATATTTCGGTGGCCATCGGTGTCGATCCGCATGGCCCCGAAGATACGGTTGACCTGTCGGGCCTGCGTTACGGTCGCATCTGTATTTTGTCGGATGCCGATGTGGACGGCTCGCACATCCAGGTGCTGCTGCTCACGCTGTTTTTCAGGCATTTTCCGCGCCTGGTCGAAGCCGGTCATGTGTACATTGCCCGCCCGCCCTTGTTCCGGGTCGATGTGCCGGCGCTGGGCAAGCGTCCGGCGCGCAAGCTGTATTGCCTTGATCAGGGCGAGCTTGAGGCCGTGCAAGACAAACTGCGTACCGAAGGCGTGCGTGAAGGCTCCTGGAGCATCAGCCGCTTCAAGGGTCTGGGTGAAATGAGCGCAGAGCAGTTGTGGGAGACCACGATGAACCCCGATACGCGTCGCCTGACGGTTGTCAGCTGTGGCGAACTGGGGGTAGCCGGCACCATTGACATGTTTGACATGCTGATGGGCAAGGGTGAGTCGGCCCAGCGTCGCGCGTGGCTTGAAGAAAAAGGCAATCTGGCCGATGTCGATGTGTAAGGCGCGCCCACGGCCTGAAACGCGCGTCTGCCGGGCCATGTTGAGGCTCAAACAATTAAACACGCAGGACTATTGATTTGATGGACACGATTCAACCCGGGCTGTTTGACAGCAACGACGATAACGAGCACCTGACGCTGGGTCTCTACGCCGAGCAGGCGTACCTTGATTACGCCGTCTCGGTGGTGCGGGGGCGGGCCCTGCCCGAAGTTGCCGATGGCCAGAAACCGGTGCAGCGTCGCATTCTGTATGCGATGGACGCCATGGGGCTGGGGCCCAGTGCCAAGCCGGTCAAGTCGGCCCGTGTGGTGGGCGATGTGCTGGGCAAGTATCACCCGCACGGTGATCAGGCCGCCTATGACGCCATGGTGCGTATGGCGCAAGATTTTTCCTTGCGTTATCCGCTGGTAGACGGGCAGGGCAATTTTGGTTCGCGTGACGGTGATAACGCGGCCGCCATGCGTTACACCGAAGCGCGCCTGACGCCGTTTTCCAAGGTCTTGCTCGATGAATTGGGCGAGGGTACGGTTGATTTCGCGCCCAACTATGATGGCAGCCAGAAAGAGCCGGTGCTGTTGCCGGCGCGCTTGCCCGTCATGTTGCTGAACGGCGCGTCGGGCATTGCGGTAGGCATGGCCACCGAAATCCCGTCGCACAACCTGCGCGAAATTGCCCAGGCCTGCGTGGCCTTGCTGCGCAACCCCAAACTTGACGACGACGAGTTAATGGCGCTGGTTCCCGGGCCTGACTTTGCCGGTGGCGGTCACATCATTTCACCACCCGAAGACATTGCGGCCATCTATCGCAGCGGCAGAGGCTCCTCAAGGCGCGTGCGCGTTGGGAGTTCGAAGAAATGGCGCGTGGTCAGTGGCAACTGGTGGTTACCGAGCTGCCGCCGGGTACGTCCTCTCAAAAAATTCTTGAAGAAATCGAAGACCGCACCAATCCCAAGGTCAAGACGGGTAAAAAACCCTGACCAACGAGCAGCAGCAAACCAAGGCCCTGATGCTGGGCTTGCTGGATGCGGTTCGTGACGAATCCGGCAAGCAGGCGGCGGTACGCCTGGTGTTCGAGCCTAAAAGCAGTCGCATCGATCGTGATGAATTCGTCAACACCTTGTTGGCGCAAACCAGCCTGGAAGGCGGGGTGTCGGTCAATCTGGTCTGTATTGGCACCGACGGTCGGCCGGGGCAACGTCCCCTGCGCGATGTGCTGGTCGAGTGGCTGGGTTTCCGTACGCAAACGGTCACACGGCGTACCCAGTACCGGCTCGATAAAGTGACTGACCGCATCCATGTCCTGGAAGGGCGCATGGTGGTTTATCTGAATGTCGACGAAGTCATTCAGACCATCCGCGAATCGGATGAGCCCCGCCAGGCTCTGATGGACCGTTTTTCGCTCAGCGAGCGTCAGGCCGAAGACATTCTGGAAATGCGCTTGCGCCAATTGGCGCGTCTGGAAGGTTTCAAGATCGAGAAAGAACTGGCCGAGCAAAAAGAGGAACAGGCCAAACTGCATGAACTGCTGGCCAACCCGTCGTCGCTCAAGCGCCTGATCATTCGTGAAATCGAGACTGACGCCAAACAGTATGGCGATGACCGCCGTACGCTGATTGAAACGGCAGAGCGTGCCGTGCTGGAAACCAAAGTGGTTGACGAACCGGTCACGGTCATCGTGTCGCAAAAGGGCTGGTTGCGCGCGCGCCAGGGCCATGGCCACGATGCGACCCAGTTCAGCTTTAAAACCGGCGATTCACTGTACGATGCGATCGAGTGCCGCAGCACCGAAAATATCATCGTCTTTTCGTCGACCGGGCGGGTATACACCGTGCCGGTGGCCAGTTTGCCGTCGGCGCGTGGTGACGGGCAGCCCGTAACCAGCATGATCGACCTTGAGCAGGGCAGCCGGGTGGTGCATATGGTCGCTGGCGCCGAGTCTCAACGCTATTTCATTGCGACACCGTCCGGCTATGGGTTCATTTCCACACTCAAAGACCTGAGTACCCGCCAGCGTGCCGGCAAGCAGTTTGTATCGCTGGAAGACGGTGATACCTTGCTCAAGCCACTGGCCCTGGCGCCCGAAAGCAGTCATCTGGCGATGTTCAGTACGAACGGGCGCTTGCTGGTGGTTGACCTGGCCGAGTTCAAACGGTTGGCAGGGGAGGACGCGGTACTGTCTTGATGGCACTGGACGACGATGATCGTCTGGCACAGTGGGTGGCCATTGGCCCGGCAGGCCTGGAGGTTTCAGGAATTTACCGTAACAAGGCGACCACGCTGGTGCTTGAAGGCGAGGCATTGGCTGAATATATCGGTAAACGGGCCCGCAAAGGCAAGGTTTTCGATACGAAAATCAAACAACCTGTGTTCGCTGCGGCTTAAAATGAAGAATTGATTACAACCTGTCTAAAAGTCGCTATGAGTTTCAAGGTTATTGTTCAGCCCTCGAATCACCAGTTCAGTGTCGAGCCCGGTGCTACGGTGCTTGATGCCGCCATGGCGGCAGACATCATCCTGCCGTACAGCTGTCGTACCGGGGCCTGTTCCAGCTGCAAGGGCAAAGTTCTTTCGGGGTCATTCGAAGCGGGTTCGTCGCCCGCGCAAATCCTGTCCCCGAAGAGCTGGCGGCCGGTTACACCCTGTTTTGCCAGGCCAGGCCCACCTCTGATCTGGTCATCGAGGCGCAGGAAATCCGCATGGCCAGCGATATCCAGATCCGTAAAATGCCGTCCCGCGTCATGGGCCTTGAACGACTGGGCGATGACGTCATGGTCATTGATCTGCAGTTACCGCCGGCGGAACCTTTCCGGTATTACCCAGGTCAATACATACAGTTCATTCTTAAAGACGGGCAGCGTCGCAGCTATTCCATGGCCAGTGCGCCGGCTGAAAACAATCGGGTTGAATTGCACATTCGCCACATGCCGGGCGGGGTGTTTACCGACCATGTCTTTGGTGTCGGTGACACGGCCATGAAGGTGCGCGAAGTGCTGCGCATTGAGGGGCCGCTGGGGTCATTTTTCTTGCGTGAAGATTCTGAAAAACCCATTGTGTTTCTGGCCAGCGGTACCGGTTTTGCACCGGTCAAGGCTATTATTGAGCACATGATTGCCATCGGTAACACGCGTCCGGCCGTATTGTATTGGGGCGGGCGTCGGCCGGCCGACCTGTACATGCACGAACTGGCCCAATCGTGGGAAGCCTGCTTGCCGGGCTTCAGGTATGTGCCGGTGGTGTCCGACGCACAGCCAGAAGACCAATGGGTCGGGCGTACCGGCTTCGTTCACAAGGCCGTTCAGGCCGATATTCCCGACTTGTCGGGCTATCAGGTGTACGCCTGTGGGGCTCCGGTCATGGTCGAAGCCGCCCGACGTGATTTCGTTCATGAAAATGGCTTGCCTGACGCCGAGTTTTTTGCCGATGCATTTACGTCGCAAGCCGATACGCAGGCAAACGCCAACGCAGGGCAGGTCGCATGAAAGTCGTGGTTCTGGGTAGTGGAATTATCGGGGTTTCAACCGCCTGGTGGCTTTCCCAGGCCGGGCACGACGTCGTCGTCATCGATCGGGAACCCGGTCCAGCCCAGAAACCAGTCGTGCCAATGGCGGGCAAATTTCTGTGTCCTATGCTGAACCCTGGGCCAATCCGCAGGCGCCGCTCAAGTTGTTGAAATGGTTGTTTGCCGACAATGCGCCCATGGTCTTCAAGCCTCAGTTTGACCCGCGTCAGTGGCTGTGGGGCTTGTCGTTTCTGCGTGAATGCTTTCCCAAGCGCGTGCCCAAAAACATTCGGGCCATGGTCAGTCTGGCCGAATACAGTCGCGATACGCTGAAAGCCATGCGCGAAGATCTGGGCATTGAATACAACCATTTGTCGCGCGGCATTCTGAATATCTATCGCGATGCCGAGCAGTTCGAGGCTTCGCAGGTGGCGGCCAGTTATATGCGTGATTTTGGCGTCGATCGGCGTATTGTCAGCATTGACGAAGTGCTGGCCATCGAGCCGGCGCTGGCGCCGGCTACCGACGCCATTGTCGGGGGTGATTTCACCGCCACCGATGAAAGTGGTGATATTCATCTGTTCACGACAGCGCTGGCGCGTCGGGCTCGCCATGCCGGTGTCGAATTCATGTTTTCGACTCAGGTCAATCGGTTGCGGGCCGCGGGTGGCCGTGTTGAAGCCGTTGAAATCATTGACAGCGAAGGCGTGTTTCGTGAAGTTACGGCCGACGCCTACGTGGCGGCCTTGGGGGCGTTTACGCCGCATATTGTCAACCCCTTGGGCGTCAACTGCCTGGTCTATCCCGCCAAGGGCTATTCGGCCACCTTCAAGGTACGTCAACCCGATCTCGCACCGTTTGTCAGCATCACCGACAGTGAGCACAAAGTGGTGTTCAGTCGTTTGGGTGACACCCTGCGCATGGCCGGGACAGCCGAACTCTCGGGCTACAGTCGCGCCTTGAATACAACACGTTGCGCCAATATGGTGGCTTTGGCGCGCAGTCTATTCCCTGACGCTCTTGATTTTGATAATGTTCAGTTCTGGTCGGGCCTGCGCCCGTCAACGCCGTCAAATGTTCCCCTTGTTGGCCGCACCAAAGTGTCGAATTTGTACCTGAATACAGGGCACGGCACCTTGGGCTGGACGATGGGCGCAGGGTCTGGAAAGGCTCTGTCCGACCTTATTTCGGGTAAAAACCCGAACCTGATTTTCCCTTTTTAGGTTGATTTTTGCTATGACGAAACATCGGTTCTTGAAGGTGCCCGCCGCGTTGCGCACCACGGTTGTTGCAGTTGCTGTATCCATGATGGGGGCTGGTGCTGCACAGGCAGCCACCGATATCGAAGTCTGGTTTTCCCTGAACGAACATAACAAAGAGGTTTTTGAAGGTCTCGTCAAAAAATTCAACCGTGATCAGGACGACGTCAAGGTCAAGCTCAAGGCGTTCAACAGCCCTAAAGAAATCGAGCCTGCACTATTGCAGAAGGTCGGTGCCAAAGAAAAAACGCCGAATCTGGTACAAATCGACGACAACCGCGACCCCGAGTCGCTGGCGGGCCGCAGCTACATCATGCCGCTGCACACCTTGTTGGCCAAACACCCCATCAAAGATGCCAAGTGGTTCGTTGCGCCGCAAAACCTTAGCATGCGCGACGCCAAAGGTCGTTTGCTGGCATTTCCTTACATGATTGATGTGCCGGTGATGTACTACAACATCGATGCCTTCAAGAAAGCTGGCGTCAAACCTGAAGTGCCGAAACGTTCGTGGTACGAACTTCAAGAGCAATTGATCGATCTGGCGAACAAGGCAACACGTAATTGCCCGGCCACCACCGACCAGTCGGTATCGGTCAACCTTGAAAACCTGGCTGCCGTCAATAACCAGTTTTTTACATCAAGCGATAACGGTACCAAAGGTGTCCCGTCGTTTGCTTTCGATACGACCTTTGTGCGCCACCTGTCTCTGATGATCAGTTGGGTGAAGGCCGAATTGCTGGTTAACCCGGCTGCCGACATCCAGGCGCTTGACCGCTTTGGTAAAAGCGAATGTTCCATCCTGATGTCCGAATCCAGCAATCTGGGGCGTTACATCGATACCCGTTCCCTGAATTTCGGTGTTACCGGTTTGCCATACTATCCGCAAGTGACCAAAGAGCCGGGCAACCCGTTCCTTGATGGAACCGGGCTGTGGGCAACCTCGGGGCATAACGACGCCGAGCAGAAAGCAACGGCACAGTTTCTTGACTGGTTGTCGCGTACCGACAATGCAGCCACGTGGTACCAGAAAACAGGTTTCCTGCCCCTGACGCAGCAAGCCTTTGATGCTACAGGCCCTGATTACTACAAGAATCTGGGTGACTGGCGCAACCTGGTGGCGGTCTACGCCAAGCCGCCAGTGCAAACTGCACGTGGCTTCAAGATTAATAATTATCCTGAAATTCGCGATATGTTCCACCGCAAGTTGCATGATGCCCTGGCCGGAACCTACCCGGCGGTTACTGCACTGACCAATGCGTCATCTGAAGCGACACAGATGATGCGTCGCAAGTAATCGGTACCTGATCGGAAGGGGGCTTTTTTTGAAAAAGCTCACTTCCCGTGCGATAAAAGCCGGTTTTCGGGTTGCGAGACGTAAAAAATTTATGTTATATTATTGGTCTTGCAGCAAGGCGCATTAGCTCAGCCGGTTAGAGCGACGGAATCATAATCCGCAGGTCCCCTGTTCGAATCAGGGATGCGCCACCAGAATTTCCCTTGTTTATCAAGGCATTAACGCCACCCTCTCCGGTGGCGTTTTTGTTTTCCGGTGCCCCGTGTGACCAAAACGTGACCGCACTGGCGAATTGTGCCAAGTGGCCTGCGTCCATGTGGGCATACTTCTTTACCATCTCTAAAGTTTCCCAACCGCCCAGTTCCTTCAGAACAAACAGCGGCGTCCCGGCCTGGACGTGCCACGATGCCCAAGTATGCCGCAGGTCGTGAAAGTGGAAGTCATTAATCCCCGCTTTCTCGCAAGCCCGTCTGAACATTTTCGGGTCGATCTGTTGCTGCGGTCTGCCATTGCGGGTAAAGACGTAGGTCAGGTGCGTTCCGATTCGGCGACGGATGATTGCCACCGCCTCATCATTCAGCGGTACGGCCCTGGCCCGTTTTGACTTAGCTTTGCTGGCTGTCACCCAGGCGATGCTTCTGGTCAAGTCAACCGACTTCCATTCCAGCGAAAGAATCTCGCCAGCCCGCATGCCGGTGGCCAAAGCAAACAACACAGCATCTTGTAGCCAATCCTTTTGAATAGCGCTGACCAGTCTTGCCGCCTCGTCCCGGCTGACCCAACGAACCCTTACCGTAGGCTCTCTGGCGGGCCGCAACTTTGCGGCGTTGCCCACCCATCCCCATTCGGCGCACAGACTCAAAAGCCGCCGTATGGTGGCCAGATACCTATTTCGGGTAGCCGGGGTCAATGGCTGACGCCCAAGGTTCTTATAGACGGCGTGCGTTGGCAGCGCGTCCATGATTTCATCGGTTGTCAAAGAGCTGACGGCGCGGCCTGAAAACTGATCGCGCCAATACTTGATATGCCTGACCTTCGTTTTGTAGTCGTTTTGGCCTTCAGAGGCCTGAAGGAACCTGACCGCAGCTTGTTCAAAGGTGTACTCAGGCGTATCGCCTAACTTGGCAACGCGCCATAACTCGCCCTTCAGGCGGTCGTGATACTCTTGCGCTGCCTTTTTGTCGGCAGTCCCAGCAGATCGTCTAACTCTTTCGCCGCTTGGCGTGCGTAGATCGATCCACCAGACGCCGTTACGCTGTCTGATCGACATAGTGATTCTCCTGTTGATCGCAGCGCCAGCCGTGTGACTTTGTACTGCGGGCGCGATATTTCTTCAAGTCGGGAAGGCCAGACCAGCCATTTTCGGCATCCCGGCAGTCGAAAGCCGATTTCTTGGCGGCGAAGAAAGACTGTCTGGTAAGCCAGCCCCAGCCGTCTGGCGGCTTCTTTCAGAGTGATGGCGGTTTCGTTCATGCAAACTCCAATCTTTGGCCGTAGTGGCCAGCATCTTTTTGATTTGGTCGGTCATCCGGAAGCCTCGCTGTCGTTTCAGTGCTCAGGCGACCACGGCTTGCCTGCCTCCCAAAACTCTGTTAACCAGTGACCTTGAGGCGGCGGATTAACGCCCTGTGCACCAAAAGCAATTGCGCCGCGTATCGCATCAGCCACAAGGGCACGAATACCTGCCGGGTCCTTATCAAGCGAGTAGGGCCTGGAAGGCTGTGCGAAACCGATAGCCCTGATAGCGTCATTCCATCCGGTAACGTAGTCGTCAGAATCAGGCCCGCCGTATTTCAGGGGCTCTACCTTTTTCGTGGCGTCACGCAAATGGTTCTCTGCAACTTCGATCACGGCATTCAGGGCTGCGGTTATCTCGCGCGGCACGATACCTGCCTCGTCCATAGTCCGCTCATCTTCGCCGGTGCGCCATGCTTGGTACTTGCGCAGCGTCAGGATTTGGGCGTGTAGTGTTGGGTTCATACTTTCACCTCCGGCGCGGCTTCGAGCATGGCTTTCCATCTCAACGTTAACGACACATCATTTTCAGCCCACCCTGATTTAAGCATTTCGGGAGTCGGATCAATCGGCACCAGCTTGTAGCCTTCGGGGATTTGTGGGGTTGTGGGGCAGGCGGCATCGGCATCCAATGGGTGTCGTCGCCCCTTGAGTATCCGCGCACTGGATAAGGGCCATGCTTGTGGTCATCTACAAGCCATGCTGCAAATTCGCTTGTGTGGTCGAAATCACGATCACCCCAACGCACTGACATTGCGCCGTGTTGCTTGAACCAAACAAGTATCGTTGTACCGTCCTTCGGCGCGGTTTCTATGGGCTGCCACGCCACCGGCTCACCCCTTGCCTGCCGGTCTGCTTCGATGGCCTTGTTTGCATACTCCTGCATATCACTCGCCGTGTAGTCATTACCCGGCATTTGCGGGTAGGGCAACGGTGGTAGTTTGATAGGTTCAGTCATGTTGTTTCTCCATTGCTGCAAGTGCGGATAAAGCAAGCTCATAGCCATCATATGACTCTGGGATTGTGCTGCCGGGTTCGCGCCATATTCTTCTCCAGCCGAACTCGTCTTTCTCCCAATTGTTCGAGTCAGCGTATTCCCTCAGCACATCCCGCAACGCCTGTACCTCTGGCGATTCAAGGGCGGCTTGCCATGCTTTACACGCAAGCTCCCGATCAAACGGGCTTTGTGGTGTGCGCGGGTCGTGAGTGGCGTACCAAGCCTCAAACGCGGCTCGTTGGTTGTCTGTCATGTTCCTTCCTTTTGGATCAGTGCCTTGATGGCCGCAACATTGCTGTCGAGTATGAATTGAGTGGTTGGCTGGCACTGCCCCGCGTTTTTGCTGATCAGGTCGGCGGCTGCCTCAAGCGCCGAATTCCACCCTGCGCGGTATCCGTCGCCAAAGGCAGCGATCTCAGCTCCGGTTGGTCTTGGCGTGCGGGTCATGACACGGCCATCCCTGAAAATTCAATCTTGGTAATTGCTGCCGCTTGGTTGCTTAAAGTGCCAACCCACTCGACATTGATCTGCCCAACAGCGACCCCGTGGTTATCGCGAATCTCTTTCAGGGCGGCGGCGAGAATGGCGTTAATTGTGAGGTTAATGTTGCTGGTCATAGCGCCTCCTGCGGGTACCCGCGTGGCACAATCACCAGCCAATCGCCAACCTCGCAAATCATCGTTGACCCGATGCCGTAGTGCTGGCAAGCGCCGCAAAGCCACGACTGCCTGCCGCTTTCTGCCGGGCGCTTTGGCTCAACTCCGGCTTTTCTTGCGCAGTCATCGCAAATGAACCGCTTGATCATCTCGTCTTTCTTCATAGAGCCTCCCGTTCGGCGTCTGGCGTAATGCTGTTGGCGATAGATATGGCGGCCATCTCCACGAAATCAGAGAAAACTCTCCAGATATCGAGTCGGCTGGACGCTTGAGGCAGCAGCCTGGCCAGGGTGGACTTATGCCGTTGATATGTCATCCCTCACTCCGCGCCTCAATTTCAGCCTTGATCTGCGTCTGCAATATCAGATCCGTTGCCTCACTTTCTGTCAGCATCGGTACGATGGCACGCATGGCAGCCATGTCGGCTTTGGCTGCTGCGGTTTCATATTCTGTGATTGGCATGCTGTAGTGCAGGCGCTTGGCCAGCTGGCGGATGCCAGCAAGCACTTTATGTTGCTTGCGCCGCGCCCAGAACATTTCGTAGAAATCAGCGATCCCATCAATGGCAGGTGCCATCGTGTGGTATTGCCTGCCACTTTCGTGCGGCAGGTCGAAGACTGGGGTGCCATTGAGCGCCATCACATCACCCGTACGTTCGATGTCGTCAATGATTCGCTCAAGTGGTGCTAGTACGTATTGCATCCGGATGAACATAGGGATGGGTGGGGGCGGGGTCACGTCTCGCCGTTTGGCCCGACGCAGTTCACGGCTCGACGGTTGGCGGAAAAGGGGTTTCACGCGATGGCCTCCTGAAAGACCGCCTCCTGCTTGGCGTGGCCAACCGGCATGAGCGCGAATACCTCCGCGCCCTTGGCACCACGGCGCACCGCAGACAGTGCCAGTGCCTCGGCCCTGGCCAAGCTTTTTACAATCCGCAAGGGGCGCTTGGGTACGGCGACGACGTAACGAGCTGACGCTTGATGTTGAGCAATGCTTTGCTGTCCAAGCAGTGAACTAAACGCTTCTGGTAGATTTGAGAGGCTTTTCTTCATGGCGCTGGCGATTGCCTCCGCTGGGCTGCCGTCCAGTATTGGGATCTCTGGCAATGCCTCGCCACTTCCGTCTCCGGTGATTTCGGTCGGACATTGCAAATTCGGTGTTTTGTCAACCAGGCTTTCTTGCCGATCCGCGACTTTGTCAACCTGATCCGCCTCTGCAATTACCACTGGTTCGCTGATGACCGGCTTGGCGGCCAGCCATGCATACCGGTTACCCCAGCGCCCGGGCGTTTGAATCGTTTCGATCTGACCCATGTCGTGTAGCGTCTTGATGCTGGTCTTCGCTTCCTTTTCACCGACATCAGCCAGAGCAACGATCTGGTGAATGTAGAGGGCCTTGTCGCTGTTCTGCAGCAATGTTTCAACGCGGTTCAATGGTGTGCTCATATTTATTCCTTGGTTGGGCCTCAAGCGGCCACAGCTTCGTGTTGAGTGGTGGTGAGTGCGCCGGCGTCAACCCAGTGGGCTGTCGTCTGCGGGTAGGCGGACAGATCCGGCAAGGCCTTGAGCGTGCCGAACACCAAAGCGGTATCGAACTTGCCTTCTTCGGCCCGGATATCCAGGGCGTCGATGAACCCGCCCCGTGCGCGTGTCTCCAGTACGTCCATTCTGTCAATGGCCACCAGGCGCGTACCCGATAGGTCGGCCAGCACCAGGGCAATGCAGACATCTGCACGCCAGCGCTCAGACTCCGACAGCAGGACATAGGGCCGGTCGTTGGCGTAGATCTCCATTTCGCCGTCGATGACTACCTGCGCCCAGCCAAAGGCTTGACTGCAGCGTGCCAGTTCGCGGTTGACGGGACCGATGGCGCGGCGCAGTATTTCGGCCGGAATTCCGTCGGGCGAAAGTGCGTCAATTGCCACTTGCCATGCTTGTGCCGTGGCATGCTGCTCACGCGCCTTGGCGGTGTTTTGTTCAGCCAGCTTGGCGGCCTGTTGCTTCTGACGAAGTTTGTCCAGCCGGGTGGTGATATCGGTCAATTCACGTTTGAGTGCGTTGATGGTCGATTCGATTTCGCCAACGTCTTCTTCTGTGGCCTTTTCGGGGCCTGCCCCATACGGGCACCGGCGGCTTTTGCGGCCTCGATGTCACGGCGGGTGTTATTGACTGCGCTCTGCATCAAGTCGCGGGCGCGAATGGCTTCCGGAAGCTGGGCAGCGGCTTCGGGGTCGGCCCGGGCGTCCAGTGGACCGTGCGCGGCCTCGTACTGTCTGAACGCAGCCAAAATTCGAGCATCGAGATCTGCTGGAATCGTGAAGCTGTTGTCGCCCTCGTTGTAAACGTCATCCAGGCAAGCCGCCAAATCATGCACCAGCCCCACCCGGGGCCCGGTACCGGCCATGCCTTCCAAGACTTTGACCTTGTCCTGCCATTTCAGAAGGTCGCTCTGGTCGTGGTCCAGTTTCTTTTCCAGGCTTTCCAGCTTGGCAAAGGCCTTGGCGTCGGCTTCGGCTTGCTGCTGATAAGTGGTCCAAGCCTTCCAGCATTGCTCGGCTGCGCCCAAGCGTTGCTGTTCGGTACCGAGTTTGCTTTTCAGCGCTTCGGCCTGGGTGGCCATCTGCTCCAGTTCTGCGGTGTCAACCTCGGGGGCGGTCGCCGCCCAGTCTTCGGCCTTCTTGTGGCCGTACGTTTCACCGGTGACTGCTTTCCATGCAGCCTTGGCGTCACGGCACCGTTCCTCGGCATACTTTGCAGCGGCTGGGAAGCCACTGCGCAGCATGGGGGTAACGGCGTTGATAACGTCTTCAGCCAGGCCGCGTTGCTTCATTGCTTCGACAATGTCTGAAGTCTTGGCGCTGGCACCGGTTACCGTGAACAGCAACTGACGGCGCTCGTCGGCACTGGCCCGGCCAAACAAGGCTGGATCCAGGCAGTAGGGCAGGGCGGCTTCGATAGGCTCCCATACGTCCATGGTGAAGTTGTGACGCAGGTCATGCTCACCCTTGGGGGCGGCAAAGGTAGCGGCACCGCCGTCAAAGTCCACGCCTACGGTACCGGCTTTTTCGCCGTTGTGAACCAGTTGGCCAAAGTCTTTTTCTTGAGCACGCGCTCTGGCATGCCCAGGAATGCGGCGCGTACGGCTTCGCGGATGCTGCTCTTGCCTGCTGCGTTTGGGCCTGCAAACAGTGTCACCGGCGTGAACACCTCGATATCGGCGGCGGAAATGCCCAGGACGTTGCTGATGTTGATGTGGGTGAGTTTCATGACAGCACTCCTTTCAGGGCAGCGTTGGCCATGTCGATGATTGGCTGCAGCTTGGAAATCTCAGCTTCGTACTTGTTTTTCGTGGCACGCAGCAGCGCGATACAGTCTTCTTTATCAAGCATGATCTGAATGCTGCCCACTTCTTCCACATATACATCCGCCGATACACGAACCGGCCTGCCGTACCCCTTGAACTCGCTGCGCTCAATGGCCTTGTCAATACGACGGGCTGCTTCTTTCAGGGAGCTGACGCGCTCAATTGCTTTTTTAATATCCATTTCTCAAATCTCCGCAAAATCGCCATCGGGAACGATGATCACGTCACCGTGGATTTCCCATGTGGCACCGGGGGCGCAGTTCAGGTGATACAGCCTGGTGGCTTTTTCATTCACGGCTAAACCTTTAACCGCGCCCTCGTCATCAACTAGCATCGTGTGAAGCGGCTCGCCCATGTGGCGAAGCATCACCACGTCGAGCGTGTCAGCACCGATCATTTGTGCGATGTCGCGAAGTGCGTGGGGCCCTACGAGCACCGTTTCGGTACCGTCAACGCGGATCAGCTTTCGAGTAATCGACATCACGCACCCTCCGTGGTGGTGTCGGCGTCTTCACTCTGAGTGCCGCGTTCTTCGTGCCATGTTTTCCAGCCCTTCACCCATTCGATGCGCAGGGCCCGGCCATCACAGGGCAGTCACTCTCTGGCTTGCCTTCTTCGGCTGCGGTGTACCCGTCATCCCACGCCTGCTGCAGCTCAACCTGCAGGGGCTGGTGCTCAATGGAAATGATTTCTGCATCAACGATGTCATCACCGCTGCGATCCATGCCGTCGCCGTCTTGGTCGGTGTATTCCTTGCCCAGGTCCATGCTGCGCTGATCGGACTCGCCCTTGATGTCTTCCATTCCGCCAACGGTTTCTTCAGCATCAGCAATGACGATCAGGCAGGCTTTGCCGACACTGTCGAACAGGTGATGACGCCCACTGCTGTTCGATGAAATCTTGAACTGCGCTTTGATGCCGTCTTTGCTGGTCACCTGCTCAAGGTCGCCGATGATGGTGGTACGGTTTTCGCTGGCGATCAGATGAACGGCCATGCGCACGTTGTATTCGACCCGGGCACGCAGGCGGTTGATGATGTCGTCTTGCTTCTTCTGGGTCATCTTGATCCAGAGGTCAGGCAGCAGTTTGATTTCTTGCACCAGGGCTTGAAGGATGTCGCGGCCAATCGTGTCAGCGGTCATTTCGCGGATGTCTTTATCTTGGGTCATGCTTATTGCTCCGTGGTGTCAGCGGTCAAGCTGGAAAAGAAGGGCTGAAATGACTCCTGCACAATCGCTCTTGCTTCAGCTTCGTTAATTTCAGAAAACATTTTTTCGGCCTTGTCCCAGCCTTCGTCTGTGTCATCCCAGGTCAAGCCAAAAGAGCACACGCCTAAGCCATTGGGCTTGCACGAGAATCGAATGCACGGATTACCGTTGTCATCTGCTTGGTGCACAACCAGCACTTGGCCGGTTGTGCCGAAGAGCTTCGCAAACATGGCTTACTCCATATCGGGCGCAGCGCGGCGCGTGCGGGTTGTGGTGGTTTGCTGCTCGGGCGTGTGCACGACGCCATCCAGTTCATCCAGGCGCTTGCGGTAGGCCGATTGCAGGGCGTCGTGGTGTTCGGGGGCGCAGTCCTGGATGCTGTCGGCAGCAATGGCCAGGACGTCGTGATCTTTCGCGGACAGGATCGAGGCCTGTATTTTTTCGGCGTCGAGGTAGGCTGCGGATTCGTCAGCGGTTTGCGTTGGCGTTTGTGGCTGGCCAGCTTCTTCTGTGGTTGCTACATCGGTTACCTGCTCCGGCTCGGGGCGGGGCGGCGCGTGCGCGGTGCTGTTTGACTGGCTGGTGTCTCGCGCAACGTCTCAGCTTCGACCTGAAGAACGCCTTCTGCATTAGGGGTTACGTCGATGGTGTCGTGGACTTCTTCGGTTGTCTGCAGGCCCATCAGCAATTCAGGGGCATACAGCTTGCCGAAAAAACTGGCGGTTCGGTACCGCAGCATGACGTCAGGCATGGTTTGCCACTTGCTGCCGTTTTTGGTGAACCAGCCTTCCTTCACGGCCAGCTCAATCGACACGGCGGGTGACTCCAGGCGCTCACCCGTTTCCTTTTCGATGACCCAGGCAACGCATACCTTGTCTTCGATTTCGATGGTGTTGCGTACCTCTTGGCGCTTCTGGTTTTCCCACGAGAAAGTGATGTACTCGACCTTCTTTTTGCCCAGGCTCTTGATATCGAAGCGCAGCGGTGAGAACCGGCCACACCCATTGATTGCGGCAATGATCCATTGGGATGACCAGGATGGGCGGCCTTCGACGATGTACAGGTTCTGCATCACCATCAATGGATCCGCCCCCATGCGCTGGGCCATATTCAGGGCCACGACGCTGTTGGCCAGGGCGTTAGGGTTTTGGCGCGTGTCGGTGATTTCGCCGTAGCGGTTGGTTTTATGGATTTCGGCGCGATAGGCTGCGGGCACCAGCGTGCTGGACGCCAATAGCTTGGCGGCGCGTTGCATGAGTTCAAAGCTTTCCAAGTTGCCAAAGCCCATGGCAATGTCAGTGCGTGGGGCAGGCTGGCGTAAGTGCTGGACGGTGGTTGCGGGTGCATTCATAAGAGTCAATCCTCGTGGTAGATACAAGTTGCCCAACGGCTGCAATATTTCTCGCTGCAAATCGGGCTTTGGGGGTTAGGGGGAATAAGCCGGTACGAAACATTTCGGCGGCGTGCTGGATCAGGCCGGGCGTGTCGTCGGTACCGACCATGACGCGGCGGGCGTCGAAGATCGGGCTGACGGCAACCTCATTACGCCCGGCTGTGGACAGGGCAATGATCTGTGCGCCCTCGGTTCGGATGCCGCGTGTTTGCTCGTACATGAGTTGATAGGTGCCGGTCTGGGCACTGCGGCCCTTCATCTGGGCAACGCCTTTGGAGACGACCCGGCTGCCGGTCTTTACGTCGGGGATGACGACGCCGGTACCGTGGTTGGCGACACGCGCCCGGTCCATTGAGCCGGTCAGTCGGATGACAATGCCGCCCCCGCAGTCGATTTCCATGGGATCGAGTTTGGTTTCGACTTCCAGATAATCGAACTGGGGCGCGATTTCGGTGCAGTAGCGAACGTGCAGCGCCAGGCCGATCTGCTCGGCTTCGCGCAGGCTGATGCCGTCTTGACGATAGTCCACTTCATATTCAGGGTGATGCAGAGACAGGACCAACTCGTTGGCGGCTTCGTCAATTGTCAAGTTGCTGCCATCGATGCGTGCCTGGTCATAGGCTGCGGTACCGGCGTGCACGCTGGTGCCGAGCAGGGCACGCATGCCTGCAGGTTTGCGGATTTTGAGCAGGTGCTCGCCTTCCCAACGGTAGGCACAATCAAACAGGCTGCCCCAGCTGCTGGCGCGAACGGTGTAGACGGATGGGGTCATGGCTGGCCTCTCTGCATCTTCGCAATCACCGCCTCGCGCTCGTTGGCGCGCGTGATGCCTTCGCCGTCGCAGCCGTCATCAGCATTCATTTCTGCCCAGATCCGTTTTTGATTCGGCGTCATCACGGCCAATGCGTTGCGAATGATCTTGTGTGCGTGCTGCAGTTCGACCAGCAATTCGCGAGTGTGGTTATGTTCCATGATCACCACCCCACAACAGCAAACGACAGAACGCTGACAACCAGCGAAATCACCAGCAGAGCCTCACCGCCCAACGAGTCGGATACTTCACCGGTCGGCGGCGTATGAATCGCTGGCATCAGTTCGATCTGTTGGCCAGGGAAACGCCCTGAACCGATTGCAACCTTGGGTTGCACGGGTTTGCACGACCCTTTCAGAGGCTTGCGTGCGTATGCAGGGATTTCGAGGTCCTGCCGGTCATACCGTTCAGCGCGGCGACGGGCCAGGATGTAGTGGGGGTTGATCAGCATGATTTGCTCCTTTTGGCATTTCGCGGCTTACGTTCTAGCAATATGGTGCTAGATTGAAGGCAGGCAAAATCTTTGTCAAGCATTTAAGTGCTAGATTGTTGGCGTTTAAATGCTTGTGGGCAGATGGCCTGACGCCGAGGAAGCTTCAATCCAGCGCTACTGGCTTATGTGGGATTAGGGGAGGGCGTCACGGCTGGGGCCGTGGTGCTAGTGTTGTGGCCGCTCAGGGGTAGGGGCTACCCTGTTGGTGTCTATTCCCAAATTGCAACAACGCTGGCTTCGTGATTTGGTCGGGTGCTATCATGAAGGGCTTGGCAGCCAGCAATTTTGCTGGTAACGAACGTCAGTCAGCTTTTAAGGGAGGTGCTTATGTACGATGTTCTGAACGTCGCCGACGCTATCCTTAAAGTGGCCAAAAAACATGGCCAGTCGTTAACGCCGATGCAGCTGATGAAGCTGACATACATTGCTCACGGATGGAGCTTGGGGATTCGAGATAAAGACCTTTTCTCCAACCGCATAGAAGCGTGGCGTTACGGGCCGGTAATTCCTGATTTGTACCAGGCGACGAAGTCTTACGGCAGAAATCCAATACCTCATTCCGCGATTGGTGACCCGGATGATCAGCAGATCGCGCCTGACGATCTGGCGTTTATCGAGGATGTGCTCGCCAAATACGGCCATTTGGACGGCATTGCTCTGTCTTATCTGACACACCAACGTGGGACGCCTTGGGATCAGGTCTACAGAGATGGGTGGAACAGTCCTGAGATTCCGGACGAATTGATTCGCCAGCACTACAGGGAACTGTTTGATGCAAGACGAGCAGTCGCGGTCTGATGATATTTCTGTTCCAGCACCAGAGCTGGGCAAGCCTACCTGGGCTGATACTCGTACCGCCCAAGAGGAAGAAAGAAGCTGGCCTGAGCTTGGCGACGTAAAAAAGAGCAATGACCTGCGGTGGCTGAAGGTTTATGGCTGGATCGTAGTCGCGATTACGGTAACCTTTACGTCGATCTTTCTGGCCAGCTTGGTGATTTGGGCGTTGCACTATATGCTGCCACCTTCTTTGACGTGGCTCTCTGAACAGCAGCTGGGCAAGATGCAGTCGGTTTTGTTCAGCGGTGGGATGGGTGCGGTGATTTCATCTGTGATCAGGCATCAGTTGGGCAAGTTGAAGACGTAGGAGCGTTAGAGGTTTTGCAAAACCAATCCCGCCGGGGGGCGGGTTTGGTGCGGAGGTTTATTCGTGCTCAAACGTCATTGGTAACTGTACGCCCGCTCGGCGATGCTCTTGAACTTTCAGAACTATGTATTCGGTTTTCATTGTTTCGCCGGACAGGGACTGAACACGTCTCAAACGGGCCTTCAAAATATCACCGCGAGCAAAGGGCTCGTTGCTTTGCACCTTGTTGAGGAAGTCTACATCTTCGACTTGGGCGTAGAACGTGCTATTTCCATCCGAGAAGCGCCACTTGTTATCCTCACGGAAAGCCACATTAACAAGCTGTAAATTCATTTCTACTTCGTCTTCTGCGAGCATTTCAGGCTGTTCGTCAGGTGCCGAGAAATAGCGCAATTCATGTTTTGAGATGGTAAAAAATCGCTCAGATTGCTGTTGGTTCGTTACAGCGAATTCATCTATGCCTTCTCGCTCGACTGGCTTCAGAACGTCCTCTAACGCCTTTCTGAGTCTTGCCTGGCGAAATAATGCGATAACTTTAGCTTCAACATCAACCGCCTCATCATCAAGAACAACGCGCACGTTACCGTTGTCGAGCAGAACAACCTTATTTATTTTTCTATTTTTTAACCACTTCAAAAAGCGGAAAAGGTTGTTAATTGTTGCGCCTGTGAATGCGGTTGCGCCGCTTATCAGTCCAATCCACTCAAGCAGATTTTTAGCATTTGCTACATTCTCAGACGAGAAGGCAAGATGGATCTGCTGTATCAAAGACTGAGTCACATCAAGCTCAATGCCAAAACATCCCGTCTTAAACGAGGCCTTGACCTGAACGCTGACTTGCGCTCTACCATCATTGATAGCAGCGTTTGCTTCTTCCAGCACCTGCCCTAACGCCAAAAGCGCTGGCGCCAAGTCTCGAACATTCATTTCGTGATTGGCGAGCGCTGGGCCATCGTACAGTACATGGAAAGTTGCTTTGCTCATGTCTGGCATTGTAGTTGAGTCAATGTTCGGTTGCGTTGGTTTTAGGGGCATTGTTCATTAGCCTTAAGAAGAATAGATTTCTTCTGCCTGCACGTTGTTTACTTGGTTATGTGATTTTGATTGCAACATCAAGTCTCACCTTTCTCACTCTGTAACACTCACCTCAAAAAACGCCGTCTGACCAGACCAGGCGCAGCTTAGGCTGCGGCTTGGTCTTATTGGTTGACGGCTTTTTGAGAAATCCCGGCGGTGCTTATAGCCTCCGCCAGGCGACCCTCTATGTAAGCTTTGTCAAGTTCGGAAAGACTGTTCACTGACCGGATATCAATGCGCTGAAACGGCCAATCTTGAGCGTCAGACTTGTTGCCGGGTAACGGCGGTGGGTTCTTTGGGTCAAGATCCGGGACAAAGAGATGCCAAACCTCAAGGCGGAAAAACTTAGCGATGTTTTCCAACGCTTCAAGAGTCGGGTTTCCCGTGCCGTACTTGATCCGTCCTAATGAGCCATCTGCAACGCCAATCTTTCTTGACAGAGATAGTCGCGACTCGTCCCGCGTAGCCAGTAGGCGCGTAAGGTTATCAGCAAGTATTTTTCTATTGTCTAGCATTTGGTTGCCAGTTTACGAATTTAATCTAGCCTTGTTGTGCTTGATTATCTAGCCACATAGTGCTAGATTTCAGTTATTCACGATCAAGGACGTCAAATGACATTTGCAGAAAGCATCCGAGAGCAACTTCAGGCTCGGAAAGGCGACTGGCCCAAAATATGTGCCGAAACAGGCATTTCCTATTGGTGGATTACAAAATTTGCCCAAGGCCGAATAGGTAATCCTGGGGTTCGCCATCTTGAGGCTTTAAGCATCTACTTTGCCTCGCTTCGTCAGTCAGCCCCTGCCTCAGAGTCTTTAAATGCCTAACTCAATGCACCTTCGCTGTCCGCCCTCTTTAAAGATAAGCAGGTGACCCCGTATGAGTGATTCAAAAGTCATGGAAGCGATGTTCATGCTAGCCGTCGCTGCTCTCTCGTTTGTTGGCGCCTTGATGGTTAATGGCAGATCGTTTCAGTTCGTCCTCATCGGCGCGGGACTTGGCGCTGCTATTTCTTTGCTCTTCAATATTTTCTTGGTGTTGGGCCGTCATCGACCAGTACGCCACGAAGCTGAGGATGATCATGTATAGCGTTTCACGCGAAGATAATTCCGGCCGCTCGCTGAGCCATAGTGCGCCAGCCATAGACAGGACCATCAACCAATATCTGACAACTCTCAACGGGTTCGATGTGATGGATTTAACCCAGTCGGAAATCAACCATCTGGCGATTCCCAAGACAACCCAAACAAGAGCAGATCCGAAGAACATAAAAAACACATCACGCCAAGTTATGCCCGCTATCCATTCGATCATGGCCAACCCCTTTCGGAAAAGTTTAGTTACTGGAATCTCTGAGCTTAATCGATTGGGATTGGCCCTCTCAATGCACCGTAATGGCACTGGCCAAGCTCAACCCAAGCTGTTGATTCGCAACCAGGCGCTCATACACCGCCTCGATGTGTTCGCACTCAGCGTGCGGTCCGAACAGCGTCAGCGCCAGCACTTCGGCTTGATCCATCAGTTCGTAATCAATTTTCTTTTCCATGAGCGCAGTCTGTTGCGTTCTATTCGGTATGTCCATTCGCAGTTTCCGAGTGATCTGTTGGTCCATGATCGTTTTCCCAGTAGGTGTGAGTTATGAATACAGAGCCAGTATCAGCCGATCAGGCTGAAAGCACACGCAAGATCGGTGCAAGAATTCAGGGTGAGATATTGCGCCGACTTGCAGAGGTCACTCAGGAGCGTGCAGCGGATCGCATGGGCGTTTCAGCCAGCACGGTGAGCCGGCAGAAGGAAAGCCTGGACGGCTTTTGCCAGCTACTGGCAGCGCTGGGTTTGCAGTTGGCCTCCACGGATGCAGTAGTGGTCGACCAGCAGGAGTTGCTGGGTATCGAGCGTATGGCGCTCAAATATCTGCAGGCTCGGGTTGAGGCTGAAAACAGGAGGGCACAAGGATGAACCATTCAAACGCACGCCATGCCGCCATCATGTGCGGCAACGCGAAGTTTCAGGCTTATCTGGGCGTCAAAGATGCCGATGAAGCGGCGGCCAGCCTGCGCCGCTTGTGTGGTGTGAAGTCACGGCGCGAGCTGGACGAATGCCCGGCCGCAGCAAAGCGGTTTCATGAGCTGCGCAAGAAGTTTGCTTATGGGGGTGGGGCGTGAGTATCAACCCTCCGGCAGTTATCGACCCATGCTGCGGCGGTCGCATGATGTGGTTCGACCAGCAAGACCAGCGCGCTTTGTTTGGTGACATCCGAAGCGAAGAGCACACGCTATGCGATGGCCGGGCATTTAATATCACCCCCGACCTGAACATGGATTTTCGGGGTATGCCATTTTCAGATGAATCATTCCGGCTGGTCGTATTTGACCCACCGCACCTACGCCGAGCCGGTCAGAGTTCGTGGCTTCGTGCCAAGTACGGAATCCTTGGTGATGATTGGCGCGATGATCTGCGGCGCGGTTTCGCTGAATGCTTCCGCGTCCTCAAGCCTGAAGGCGTCCTGATCTTTAAATGGGCCGAGACCCAAATACCGGTGAGTCAAATCCTGACACTGACCCCTCATGCGCCATTGTTTGGTCATAAGTCAGGCCGAAGGGAGCGCACTCATTGGATGACGTTCATGAAGGGCGCACATAAAAATGGTTGATTTACCGGACCCCTTAACACCAGCTGACTGCAACCTGCGCGGCTTACCGTTCATGCCTTTGCACACCGAGCGCTTGCTCGACAGTGACATGATGGCCTTGTCCACGGGCGAAGAGTTCAAGACAGCCCTGCGCCTGTGGTGCAAGAGCTGGAATCAAGAGCCGGCAGCTTCGTTGCCTGACGATGATCGCATTCTTGCTCACTTGGCTGGCAAAGAGTTGGCCGGTTGGCGCAAGGTCAAAGCCATGGCGCTTCGTGGCTTCATCAAATGTAGTGACGGCCGTCTGTATCACCCTGTGATAGCGCAGGAGGCTATCAACGCAATGTCACGACGCGAGCAGCACCAGGCCAGCAAAGATGGTGACAATGATCGCAAGCGTGAGGAACGTGAAGACCGCAAGTTGTTGTTTGGTGCTCTGCGTGACATCGGCGTGATTCTGCCAGCGAAAGGTACCAGTACGTCACACCTGAGAAAGGTCGCGGCGTCACACGGAATACAGATTATTGTCACGGACAATCACAAGGTTGTCACTGTGACACCTAAAGGAAGTCACAACGAAAGTCACGGCGTTGTCACGGCTAAGACAGGGACAGGGACAGGGACATATATAAAAGAAGAAGCGGCGGCGGCATCTCCCCCGCCTACGCGCACACACGCACACGAGGCTGGCGACGATCCGCCGCCGCCTTCCTCGGAACCTTCGAAACCCACCAGCCTGGACACTCCTGCAGGCTATGCCGTGCTGGTCCGCCGGTGGGAGAAGGAACGGGGTAAGGCATCGACCGTCACCAGCAGTGACCCCAGGCTTTTGGTCTGGGCTCAAAAGCGTGTGACCGAGGCACAACTGCGTGAAGCTTACGACCTGGCCGTTGCTGACCGCGAGCTGGCGCAAGACCATGGGCCCATCAACGCGGGGTTTCTCGACGTGTTTCTGGCCAAGGTGCTCAAGCCGCCCGGGGGCGACAGTGCGTTGAACCGCCAGTCATCGGCAGTCCCGCCGAAGCACTGGGCCGTGTCGTGGTCTGGGATCGTGGCCAAGGGCGAGGAGCTGGGGATTGTGCAGGAGTCTGGCGAGTTGGCCCCCACGTTCAAGGCTCGCGTCTTTGCTGCAGCTCAGCTGTCTGAGGGCGAGAAGGCCATGTTGCGTGCCGACTACGGGGTGAGCTTATGACCTGCTGCACAACTGAAACTCGCGTGTACCGCTGGGACTGCCGGGATTGCATGGTGCGCAAGATTCGGCACCTACGAAGCCCGAACAAAAGCCTGACACTGAGGCTGCAGCTGGCGACATTCGAGCGCATGGGTTCGCAGATGGCCGAGCGCGTGAAAGCAATGCTCAAGGAGGGGTCATGATCACTTTCATCGTGCCCGGCAAGCCCGTCGGAAAAGGTCGGCCACGCGCTGCAGCCCGAGGCAAGAACATCACGCTGTACACGCCGCAAAAGACGGCCACGTACGAGTCGACGGTGGCGCTGGCAGCCGACCAGGCTATGGCCGGAAAGCCCTTGATCACCGGGCCTGTTGAAACGCTGATGACCATCGTGCTGCCGGTGCCAGTGTCGTGGTCCAAGCGAAAGCAGGCCGATGCCCTGGCAGGCACCGTGATGCCCACCAGCAAGCCCGACATGGACAATGTGGTCAAGGCCATTTTCGACGCCATCAACGGCATCGTGTGGACAGATGACGTTCAGGTGGTTGGCCTGCGAGTGCGCAAGGTTTACGGCGCGATACCGCGTGTTCAGGTGACCGTTTCGCCCTATGTTTCACAAACCTCTGGAGGTTCGCTTTGAGCGACGAAGTGCTGTTTAAATCCGCCGCTGATGCGTTGCGGTTTGCGTTCAACTATTCCCACCAGCAGTATGACCGGCCGATGATGAATCGGTTGGCCACTGCGCCTGTCGGCGAGGGCAAAGGGCTGGCCGGGCAGGACGGTGCCGGTCAGGCCGGGATGATCCTCAGTCGGCTGGAGCGACTGCCCAACATGCATCGTGCGGTGCTGGCCGTGCGCTTTGGGCCCATGAGTTTCCCGTGTTCGTGCGGTAGTGCTTGCTGTTCAGAGCAACGGCGAAACCTGGCCTGGGAGGCTGCAGCAGGGGCCGTTGGTGCTTATGCTGCCGAAGCAATCCCAGGCGGGGCAGGGCGGTACCGCTTGCGTACCGAGTTGGTCAGGCGGTTCTACGGTGCCAGTGGTACGTTGGCGGATGTCGCGGAAAAGGTTGGGGTCAGTCTGCGTACGGTTGCAAGCGAGGCCCCGTTGGTTGAGGGTTGGCTTAACGGCTATCGTTCCAAAGAAACCAAGAAATGGGTAATGGGCGTTGACGTTGTGGCCATCAGAGCAGCAGAGGCGCTCTTGTCTGAATCGGGGTTCATTGAATCGAAATCTTGACCTTTGCATTTAATTAATGCAAAAATGGCACTTAATCGATAAGGTGCATAGTTGCGCCCGCAGAGCCCGATAGCCAAAAGCGTCGGGCTTTTTCGTTTTCGTCCTGCCGGCTTGCCGGCCTTTCGCCCCCGCCTGAGTCGACAGATTCGGTGGGGGTTTTGTTGTGGATTCTTCATGGCACAGCGACCACAGCGACCCTGTCGGGCAACTGGTTGCAGGGCCTTGCACCGCAACGCCCATGGCTACTGCGATGCACATGCCCACTTGGTCAAGGTGTGGACCAAGACGCCCGAGCAATCCGGACGTGGTGGCAGGCCTTGGCGCAGGCTCAGGGATCAGATCCTTGAACGTGATGGATATCTTTGCCAGTGCGAGGGCTGCCAGCGCAGGGCCTTGCCTTTGGTCGCTCATGAGGTAGACCACATCAAGCCAATCAGTCAGGGCGGTACCGATGACCCGGGCAACCTCAGGGCGATCAATCGGGACTGTCACAGGGCTAAGAGTCAGGCTGAGGCGCAGCGGGCGCGACGGCCTGGCAGGTAGGGGGAGGGCAAAAAGTTAGAGGTTGATTGAACGGACACCTGCCGCTCAATCGAATTTTTACACCCGCGAAAAATGAAATTCAGGAGTTGACGGCATGGCAGGAGCGGTAGGCCGGTCAGGCCGACGACCCAAGCCCGTTGAGCGCAAGGTTGCAGCGGGCAATCCAGGTAAGCGTGCGCTGAACACAAACGCGCCCACTTTCGACGCGGTTCTGAACATCGATCCGCCCGAATGGCTGACGGGGGCCGGGCGTGATCTGTGGTTGCATCTGGCCCCCTTGCTCTGTGCCCAGCAGGTGCTGCAGGCAACGGATATCCAGAACCTGGAGTTTTACTGCGCGGCTTATGGCCGCTTTCGAGCAGCTGAGCAGCACATTGCGCAGCACGGCATTGTCGTTGAGGGCGCGCAGGGCGGTTCGGTGAAAAACCCAGCAGCCACCATCATCAATGAGTCAACACGTCAGATGGCCACCTTCGGCTCGTTGCTGGGCTTGGACCCATCCAGCCGCCAGCGGTTGCTGGGGCCAAAGAAACGCGATGCTGGCGCTGACCTGGCAGCAATTTTGGCGATGTGACCATGACCAAGGCGAAATATCCTCGCGTGGCGGTGGCCACGCAGTTTGCGCGCGACGTGGTGCGGGGCAAGGTGCCGTGCTGTCGTTTTATTGTTCTGGCCTGCCAACGTCACCTGGATGACTTGGCCAAGTCAAAGACAAGGGAGTTTTCCTACCGCTTTGATCCGGCCAAGGCCGAAAAGAAGCTCAAGTTCATTGAGTTCCTGCCGCACACCAAGGGTGAGTGGGCAAGGCTGCGGCAAAAGGTTGTGCTGGAACCCTGGCAGCTCTTTGGCATTGCCTGCACTTTCGGCTGGGTGCGTAAAAAGGATGGCCTGCGCCGGTTTCGTGAATCGTACTGGGAAGTCCCGCGCAAGAACGGCAAGTCTGTGATTGCTGCAGGTGTCGCCCTGGGCATGTTCTGCGCTGATGGCGAGTTCGGTGCCGAGGTGTATAGCGGTGCCACGACCGAGAAGCAGGCCTGGAAGTTTTCCGGCCGGCCCGTCTCATGGTCAACCGCACGCCCGAGCTCAAGGAACTGTTAGGGATAGAGGTCAATGCGGGCAACCTGAACCGTCCCGAAGATGGCAGTCGGTTCGAGCCCATTATCGGCAACCCGGGCGACGGTGCCTCGCCATCGTGCGCGGTGGTCGACGAATACCACGAGCACGATGCAGACGACCTGTATGTGACGATGCAGACCGGTATGGGTGCGCGCCGCCAGCCCTTGATGTTCATCATCACAACGGCGGGCGCCAACATTACCGGGCCTTGCTACGACAAGCGCACGGAAGTCATCGAAATGCTGGAAGGTCTGGTACCGAACGATGAACTGTTCGGCTGGATCTGGACGATTGACGAAGGCGATGACTGGACCGACCCCAAGGTGTTGGCCAAGGCGAACCCCAATATGGGGGTCTCGGTGTATCAGGATTATCTGGTTGCCCAGCAGCAACAGGCGATTCGCCGGGCGCGCTTTGCAGGCAAGTTCAAAACCAAGCACCTGAACGTCTGGACTGCAGCGAAGTCGGGCTTCATCAACATGGCCAAGTTCATGGCGCCACCGTGCCAAGACACCAGCCTTTCGCTGGATCAGTTCAAAGGGCGGGAATGCATCCTTGGGCTGGACTTAGCAGCCAAGGTGGACTTGACCGCGATGGTCAAGCTGTTCTGGAAGGATATCGCAGGTAAGCGGCACTACTACTGCGTGGACCCAACGTTCTGGGTGCCCGAGGACACAGTGCAAGGCACGGAGAATCGGCGTCTGGCTGACCGGTACCAAGCGTGGGTGGCTTCAGGCCACCTGGTGCAAACCGATGGCGCGGAGATCGACTACCGCGACATTTTGGCCGAAGCGATGGAGGTCAACCAGCTGGCTCCGGTGATGTCTTCGCCGATTGATCCGCACGGCGCAGCGAACCTGTCGCACCAGCTGGACGATGAGGGGCTGAACCCGATCACGATCATCCAGAACTACACCAACATGGCTGACGCCATGAAGGAATTGAAGCTGCCATTTTGTCGGGGCGGTTTCATCACGATGGCCATCCGATCATGACCTGGTGTATCGGCAACCTGGTGGCCAAGTACCTGCCAGGGAGCGATGACGTAATGCGCCCGGTCAAGCAGGGCGACGACAACAAGATCGACGGCGCCGTGGCTTTGATCATGGCCATTGGTCGAGCGATGGCGGGCAACGAAAACCCAGACCTCTCAGACTTTTTAACAACGCGGTGATTGGATGAAACAGAAAGCGCAAAAAATAGGCCGGATTCGGGCGGCAGTGCTCGGCTGGCTGGGTGCGCCGTTCGGCCTCACCGATGTGGACGCATGGGCGCGTCTCGGGGCTACAAGTTCCGCTGGCGTGAGTGTGAACGATCAGAACATTCTGCAGCTGTCGGCTGTATGGGCCTGTGCCCGGTTGATCAGTGAAACGATGGGCACGCTGCCCCTCGGGATGCACGAACGCACTACCAACGGCAAACGCCCGGCGCCGCAACACCCGCTGCATTTCATCATTGGCACACAACCCAACACAGACACTATTTCATCCGTGTTTTGGGAGTCGGTCGTAGCGGCGATGTTGCTGCGGGGAAATGCCCGATGTGAAAAGCTGATGGTAGGTGACCGTGTGGTTGGCTTGAGTTTTCTTTACCCTCCGCGCCTGTCGATCACACGCAAAGGCGATGGCTCGAAAGAATATCGCTACACCGAGGAAAGCGGGCGGCAGCGAGTCATCCCTGAGTCACGCATTTGGTCGATTCCTGGCTGGTCGCTGGATGGGAAGAACGGCGTTTCTGTCATCCAGTATGGAGCGCAAGTGTTCGGGGCTGCTTTGGCCACCGATGAGGCGGCGGCGGGTACGTTCAAACGCGGCTTGATGCCCACGGTCTGGTTCAAGTACCCAGAAAAGCTCAGGCCGGAGCAGCGCGAAGACGCGCGCGAGTTCATCACAAATCGCGCAGCTGGCGCCGTGAACTCCGGAAGGCCGGTGATTATGGAAAACGGCATGGAGGTTGGCACCATCGGCATTAACCCGAAGGACGCCCAGATGCTGGAGTCGCGGGCCTTTGGCGTAGAGGAAATCTGTCGCTGGTTCCGTGTCCCGCCTTGGATGGTCGGCCATACCGAGAAGTCCACCAGTTGGGGCACTGGCATCGAGCAGCAGATGATTGGCTTTCTGGTGTTCACCCTGGGCCCATGGTTGAAGCGTATCGAGCAGAGCATCGTCAAGGATTTACTCACGCCAGCTGAGCGTCTGCGCTACTACCCGAAATTTGCTGTCGAGGGTCTTTTGCGTGCTGATAGTGCGGCGCGTGCTGCGTTCTACAGCGTAATGGTCAATAACGGCATCCTGACCCGCGATGAAGTGCGCGAGCTCGAAGACCGGTCACCGATGGGTGGCAATGCAGCCGTGCTGACCGTGCAAACCGCACTGGCACCTCTGGACGATCTTGGTGCCAACACCGCAGACCAGAACGCCCGTAACGCGATGGCGGCCTGGCTCAAAGACATGATGGCCTCCACGGCCGACACCTGAAGGAAACCAACATGAGTATGAAAACCCTGCCTGCAGCGCCGGCCGGTCGCCCCTGTGCGGCCGTTTCCGGCATCGTGCTGCCCGCTGCTTTTGACCGCTGGCACGCGGGCGTGAAGGCGGCTGCCGACGATGACGCCCGTTCGATTGGCATGTATGACGTCATCGGCTTTGACTGGTGGACAGGCGAGGGCGTGACCGCCAAGCGCGTGGCCGCTGCCCTGCGCTCGATGGGCGAAGGCCCGGTGACGGTCAACATCAACAGCCCGGGCGGCGATATGTTCGAGGGGCTGGCGATTTACAACCTGCTGCGCGAACACCCCGGCGAAGTCACCGTGAAGATCATGGGGCTGGCCGCCAGTGCTGCGTCCATCGTGGCGATGGCCGGCGACACGGTGCAGATTTCACGGGCGGGTTTTCTGATGATTCACAACTGCTGGGTGTATGCCCAGGGCAACCGGCACGACCTGCGCGAATTCGCCGAGACCATGGAGCCGTTCGACGCGGCGATGGCCGACATCTACGCGGCCCGCACCGGCATGGATGCAGAAGTGATTACCCGGCAGATGGACGGCGAGACCTGGATCAACGGCAGCGCCGCCATCGAGCAGGGCTACGCCGACGAGCTGCTGGCCTCTGACCAGGTGGCCACCACCAGTGCCCAGTGCCAGCACCAACGCCGCACGCCGCATGGAAGCCGCCATGCGCGCTGCAGGCCTGCCGCGCAGCGAAGCCCAGCGCCTTATCTCTGAATTCAAGTCCAGCCTGAGCGATTCGGCTGGCAGCGGTGTGCGCGATGCCACCGGACGCGGCCCGAGCGACTCGGCTGCTCTCAGTACCACGGCCGCTCTGGCCGCATCCCTCACTACCATTTTGAAATAGGAGCCACCATGGCCAATCCTGAACAACAGATCGAACAGATCAATGCCAGCCTGAAGACGGTTGGCGACCAACTCAAGTCGATGGCTGATAAGGCCGACGCCGACATGAAGGCTCGCGGCACGCTGGACGCACAGCTGCGTGCCGACATCGACAAAACCCTCACCACCCAAGGCGAGCTGCAAGCCCGTCTGGCGACTGCTGAGCAGCTGCTCGCCAAGGTACAAAACGGCGGTGGCACTGCGAGCGGTCCGCAGACCATCGGCGCTATGGTCACCGATAGTGAAGATTTCCAGGCCTTCGCAGCGAACCCCAAGGGCGACTTCCGCATGTCGGTGCAAGCGTCTGTCGGTTCAGGCTCAAGCTCTGCTGGTGATCTGATCGTGCCTGATCGAATCCCCGGCATCCAGGGTCCTGCGCTGCGCCGCCTGACCATCCGCGACCTGATCTCTTGGGGCCGCACTTCCTCCAACAGCATCGAGTATGCGCGTGAACTGGTGTACACCAACAACGCCGGCGTTGTAAGCGAGAACCCTCGGACGGCAAGCCGGAATCGGACATCACCTTTGAAGCCGACAGCGCACCAGTCGTGACGATTGCGCACTGGATTCATGCCTCCAAGCAGGTGATTGCTGATGTGGCGATGTTGCAGTCCTACATTGATGGTCGCTTGCGCTATGGCTTGAAGTTCAAAGAAGAAGCCCAACTGCTCAAAGGCAGCGGTGTCGGCTTGAATATCGACGGCATTTACACCCAGGCATCCAGCTACGTTAACCCTGGGGTGTTGGTGCAGGCCGAGACCCGCATCGATCGTCTGCGCTTGGCGCTGCTGCAAGTAGAGCTGGCCGAATACTGGGCAGACGGCATCGTCATCAGCCCGCTTGACTGGGCAGCCATTGAGCTGACGAAGGATTCGACCAACAACTACATGTTCACCAATGCCCGCTCGACCATGCAGCCGGGACTTTGGGGGCGCAACGTGGTTCCCACTCAGGCCATGGACGGCGGCGACTTCCTTGTTGGCGCTTTCGGTGGCGGTTTGGCTGTTCAGGGATGGGATCGTGAAGACGTGGCCGTTGCGATTTCGGAACATGACCGCGACAACTTCATCAAGAACATGCTCACGATCCGCTGCGAGGAGCGCGTTGGCCTGACCGTCTACCGGCCCCAGGCCTTCGTGAAGGGCGACTTCGACGGCATCGACGCTTCCACCAACGCCTAAGGGCAGCCCCGGCCGGTTCGCTGGCCGGGGTCTCCGCGAGGAATCCATGAAAACCGTAATCGCTATTCAATCATTCGACCATGGCGGCGTGCGCCGGCGCGGCGACGTGTTCGAGGTATCCCCCAGGTCGCGGAGCATCTGCGCCGTAATGGCCTGGTCCGAATTCATGGCGGGTCGGCATCGTCACCCGACCCTTCCCGGGCCGCTGGCGAGAGTTCGTCTGCATCGCCAGCGGCCCCAGTCTCACGCAAGCGGACTGCGAAGAGGTCAGGAAGTGGCGAGACAGGCGAGAGGATCGAGCAGTAATCGTCACCAACACGACATTCCGGGCTGCGCCATGGGCCGATGTGCTGTTCGCCATGGACAAGGACTGGTGGCGGGTGTACCGGGAGGAAGCCGGGCAAGTATTCGCAGGCGAGCTGGTGACGCAGCAGCCCAACTGCTACGGAGTGCGGCGCGTAGATTTCCAGCCGCAGTATCGCAACTCCGGAGCGAGTGCCATCGGACTGGCAGTGCATCTTGGAGCGCAGCGCTTGATTCTGCTGGGCTACGACTGCCAGAAGACGGGTGGGCGGGCGCACTGGCACGGTGATCACCCGAGGGGTTGGGCAACGCCGGCTCACTCAACAAATGGTCCGCGCAGTTTCAGAAGCTGGCGCGGGATTTCCACAATTTCGACATCATGAACTGCACCAGGGAAACGGCGCTGACCTGCTTTCCCAAGGTGCCATTGGAGCGCGCACTGAATGACGACGCGAACAGTAGTGACCTGGCTGTGGGCCGGGAATCGGGAGTACCTGCCTGAGCATGTGAATGTGCTGGCTGCCATGTTCCGGCGGCACCTGACACTGCCGCATCGGCTCGTATGCATCACCGATCTGAGGGCTGGCTTCGACGAGGAGTCGACGTGATGCCGATTCCAGCGGCCGCGCAGAAACTTGCCGCGTTCCGCACCCCTGAAGGGGCCCGCTTCCCCAGTTGCTACCGCAGGCTGTGGATGTTCTCAGACGAGGCGAAGTGCCTGGGTAAGCGCGTGCTGATGACTGACCTCGATGTACTGATCACCCGAAACATCGATCACCTGTTCGCGCCGCGCGACAAGTTCGTCGGTTGGCAACCGAAGGCAAGCTGGGGCGGCACCAACCGAATCGGTGGTGGCCTGTACCTGCTGACCCTGGCGCACATCCTGATGTGTTCGACGAGTTCCATGGCATGGAGTCTATCGTGCAGGCGCGTGCTGCTGGTTATCGGGGCAGCGATCAGGCATGGATGAGCCACAAGCTGTTCGGCAGGGTGAAGCTCTGGCCGCAGGATTCTGGCATTTACAGCATCCGCGACCTGAAGGACGGCCAGCTGCCCGATGATGCCTGCCTGGTTCAGTTCAACGGCACCAGCAAGCCATGGCACGGTCGGCCATCTTGGACATTGGAGCATTGGAAAAAATGAGCATCATCACTCTGGAAACGGCCAAGCAGTACCTCGACGTGATCCACAGCGCCGACGACGCCAAGCTGCAGATGCTGCTGGATGCCGCCGAGGATGAGGCCGCGCAGTACATTAATCAGCCGCTGTCCGAACTGCGGCCCGAGGAAGTCAGCAGCGAACAGCCTGACGCTCTGCCGGGCAGTGTTGTGATGGGCGTGATGCTTCTGTTGCAGGCCGCCTACCAGGCCACGCCGGATGATGCGGAGAAGCTGCGCCGGGCTGCTGAGGTGAAGCTCACGCCGTACCGAATCGGCTGGGGGTGTGATGCTGGCCCATCGACTCCGACACCGCGTCACGTTCCAGCACAAGGCAGAGCCGCAGCGCAATGAGGACGGGTTCATTATTCCCGGCTCCGGAGGCTGGCAGACTGTCACGCTTGCAGATGGCACGAAGCTGGAGAACGTGCCCGCTGAAGTGCTGACCGGTCCAGGAAAGGAGTGGGTCGGTTCTGCCGCACCGCAGGCCGAGACATCGGCGCGTATCAATTTGCGCTGGTTCCCGGCTGACGAACGCGATATGGCCGCCTGGCGCGTGCTGTGGGACGGCCGCGTTTACAACATCACGTCGGTGGAAACCGACATCACCGCCCGTCGGGAGTGGCGCTTGCGCTGCACCGACGGACCTACGGAGGGGCAATGACATGAATAGCACCGAAATTAGCATACCAACAGTGGATGGGTCATGTGTTTTAACGATCGAAGAGTGTATGCGGGCGCTCAAAAAATTACCTACTGAAGCGCTGAATAGTCAGGCGGTAAGGGACTCGCTCGCTGATGCAGCGAAAGAAATGCGCGATATCGCGACCCGACATGCACGTGGAGCGCAGTGGCAATGAAACAGCAGCTGGATCGCATCGAGGCCAAGCTGGACGCGCTGCTTGATGCCCTAGCAGATGAGGGTGACGACGACGAACCGCAATACGACCTCGACGGCAACTTGATCGAGGGCGGCGAGCGCGATGAGAACGAGACATTGGATTGAGGGCGACATGCGAGTTTCCGTTATTGAGACAGATCCCGGACACGCAACGTTCCGAGCAATGGGAGGGTTTGGCCGTGTTGCTGCGTTTTTGGATGGCAAGCGGCTACGAGACTGTGTGACTGCTGACAGCAAGACAGGCTGGGCCACGGTCTATGAGAGGGATGCTGAGGGCAATCTTGTCCTGAACTCGAAGCGCAATGCGGTAAAGCTCAAGCGCTTGAGGGGGCGAATCGAGATAAGGCGAATGCGATGAAGATCACGATGGACGTCAAAGGCCTGAACGGTGCTCTTGAAACTCTGCGGGCCTTACCTGCCGAGATTGTTTCAAAGCGCGGGGGCCCTGTGAAACTGGCCTTGGCCAAAGCTGCGCGAGTCATCCGTGATCAAGCGAAAGCGAATGTCCGCGCAATTGTGGCCGAACCAAACAAGGATGGTCGCCCCACGAAGAGTACAGGTGCCTTGGAAAAATCGATCATCGTCACACGTGGAAAGATGCGCGGCGGCGTGAAGGGTGAAAAATACCTTGTGCGAATCCCCAAAGGCGATACTTTTCGCTACGCCAACACACGATACAACCGACGTAAGAAAAAGTCGGGAAGAAATACACCGTGGAAGCGCCTACCTACTATGGGCGTCTATTGGAATACGGCACAAGCAAGATGCGACCACACCCGTGGTTGCGCCCAGCAGTTGCCCAGAAAGGCGAAGAGGCAATCAACGTGTTCACTACTGATCTGAACCGGCGCATAGACGCCACGATCAAGAAGCTGGCCCAGCAAAACAAGGGGAAGTGATGTTCGCGCCCATTTACAAGACGATCAGCACTGCGGCTGTTAAAGCCATTGTAGGCAACCCGCCGCGCATCTACGGTAGCGGTCTGGCGCCGCAGGGAGTGACCGCGCCGTACATCACATGGTTCGTGGTCGTTGGTCAGCCTTATGACCATCTAAGTGGCCCGCCTGGCGCCGACAACGACACCATTCAGATCGATTGCTGGGCCGGCCCCGGCGACGATCAGGAGCTGGTTTGCATCAGTTTGGCCAAGGCTGTTCGTGACGCGCTCGACGCTGCCGGCCAAGCCTGCCGAATCATCATCAACACCCGCGAGTCCGACACCAAGCTATTCCGGGTCGGCTTGCAGGTCGATTTCATCCATAACCGATAACCCGGCAGTCGCCGGTCAACATCGCCACCCTCGGGTGGCTTTTTCTTTGGAGGTCTCTTATGACTGCCGGAGTAGTGAAAACCCAAGGTACCCATTTGTACTTTGCCAACCCCACATCCTCTGACCCCGAGCTGGTCAAGCTGGCGTGCCCCACTGGCATCTCCGGCCTGGGCGGCGCGCGCGATCAGATCGATGTCACCTGCCTGGACAATACCGAAGACCGGGAATATCTCCCCGGCTTGGGCAATCCTGGCCAAGTGTCGATCCCCTTCAACTTCATTCCCTCGCATATTTCACATCAGGTTCTGTTCGACCTGAAGGAAGGCGGCGAAGTGATCGACTTCATCATCTGCCTGTCGGACGGCACCGCGCAGCCCACCATCAACGGTCAAGGCGTCATCACGCCGCCGGTACTGCGTACCAGCTTCGAGTTCCGGGGCTTTGTGCAGGACGTGAACATCGACATGGCCACCAACGACAAGGTCACCGGCACGCTCACCGTCCAGCGCAGCGGCAAGGTCAAGCCCAACTGGCAGGGACCGACTCCGTAACAAGTTTGGTCGCAGCTAGGAGGCATCCGAAAGCACGACGCCCTGGCGTGTTGCTGCGGCCAGCAAACTACCAGGGCAACTGTTTTTCATCACCAACCCGGCCATTGCGCCGGGGTTTTCATTTTTACCAGGGATAAATATCATGAGCACCAAAAAAGTCGCAGTAAATACCGCCGGCCTGTCGAGCGGATCCGTAGTTTCCAGCATCCTGACTGACGATATGTTTGTGTCCGAGGGCGATATCATCGAGCATCTGGTGAAGCTTGCCGATGGCAAAGAGCACACCATGTACTTTAAGCCGATGAATGCCATCGACTGGAAGAAACACCTCGAGGCTGAAAACTCCAAAGACCCGCAGGTGCGTCGGGAATCCAACGTTCGGTTGATCTCTCGCTATCTCGTTGAACCGGATGGCCGCCGTTCGCTGACTCCACAACAAGCAGCACGGCTGAAGCCTGCAGTGTCGGGCGCGATCTTCTTGGCCATTCTTGAGGTCAATGGGCTTTTCAAACTGCCGTCTAACACTCCTGCCACAAAAGACGATGACGACGTCATCATCGGCGTTGACGACGAGGACGACGATCAGGATGGGCCGCTTGATACTGGGAACGAGACCGACCAGGGAAACTGATGAAAGCGGGCTCTGACCTCTGGTTCTGGCATACGTTGGCGCTCGCCCTGGGCAAGACCGTGGGCGAGTTGCAGAAAATCATGACGTTCAAAGAGTTTGAGTCTTGGAAAGAGTTCTACAGCCTTCGCCCATTTGATGACCTGCACCGGTATCACCGGCCGGCTGCGGTCGTCGCACATTCAATGGGTGACGGCAAAGACATTGGACGCACCATCGACATGCTGGTCAATGAGCAGCAGGTCACCGCTGAGATGGAGCAAGAAATGGCCGGCATGTTCAGTGAGGCCGACAAGGCCACGATCAAGGCGCTGACCGGAGGGTGATGTTCGGCTATCATTCCTGTATCTATTTGATACAGGAGGTGGGGATGCATTTAAAAGGCTTGTGGGCTTTTCTGGTCTTGTCAGTAGCTTGCTTTGTATCTACTGCTCAAAGCGCTGATGCCAAAACCGACCAGGAGTGGGAATACTCAACCCAAGAGGACAAGATGCGCGGCGATTCCATAGCTTTTGCATCAAAAAAATCAGAAAACGAGATCAGAATGCCAGGGGCGTTTGGGGCGAGCCGATTGGAAATCTTGCTCCGCAAGGGCGGGCCTCATGGTGACGCAGCGATACTTGTGGTCAACAAAGGCCAGTTTCAATGCTATAGATCTTCTGGGTGCAAGGTTGCTGCTAAATTCGATGATGGAAAGATTGTGACGTACACAGCCTATCCATCTGACGCTGGGCGGTTTGATGTGATTTTTCTGCAGGAACGGGCTGGTTTTGAGAGGCGACTTTTGAAAGCCAAAAGCCTGGTATTGGAAGTGCCTTTTTTCGAGCTGGGACGCAGCAGTTTGAGTTTGATGTAGGCGGATTGAGCTGGAAGCAATAACCTACTTTTTGTTTTTATGACCCCACTTCGGTGGGGTTTTTTTATGGGAGCTCGAAATGGCAACTGCTGGCAGCATCGTAGTCGACCTTCTGGCGCGCACTGGTTCCTTCGAGACAGATATCGACCGGGCAGCGAAGAAGGCGCGTCAGTTTGGGGCAGATGCGCAGCAAATCGCGGTCGGGTTGGATAAGGTTGCGCTTGGTATCGCCGGGATGGCTGCTGCTGGTATCACAGCGTTAACAGCGATGGCGGTTCGTGTAGCTTCTGCAGCTGCTGAAATCAGCAACTTTTCAGCCATTGCTGGCGCGTCTACGGTTGAGTTTCAACGCATGGCGGCAGCTGCGTCAACCGTTGGGATCAGCCAGGAGAAACTGGCAGATCAGCTTAAAGACTTTCAGGAAAAAGTCGGGGAGTTCATCCGCTCTGGCGGCGGCGGGATGAAGGATTTTTTCGAGCAGGTTGCGCCAAAGGTTGGGGTTACTACCGAGCAATTCCGCAAACTGTCTGGCCCGGAAGGCTTGCAGACGTATTACAACGCCCTGCAAAAGGCCGGCCTCAACCAGAAGGAAATGTCTTTTTATTTGGAGTCAATGGCGAGCGACACGACCGCCTTGATTCCGATTCTTCATAACGGCGGGCAAGAACTCAATCGGTTGGCAGACCGTGCGCAACGGTTTGGCTACATCATGAGTGAAGATGCTGTTAAGCAATCTCAGAAGCTGCACCGAACATTAGGGGATCTCGGGGTAGTTGCTGAAGGCACATCACGTCAGATCGGTGTCGCCATGACACCCGCCTTGCAACGGGCCGCTGAGTATGCACTTGCCTTCGCTGATTCAATTGCAATGCTGTCGGGAACATCGACCGTCTTAGAAAGCATCTCGGAATCGGCTCGCGACTTTGTTGATGATGTAGGGATGGCGGCTGCCGGCATAATTGAGCTTGGCCGCTCCGTCATCGAGATATCGAGCCAGATCGGCGGAATATTCAGTCAGTTGGATGCCGCAGCAACTGCCTGGGTTGCCCCGTTTATGGACGGAATTCGGTCCGCGACAAGCTCCCTGAGCCAGTCGTTTTCAGAATCTGTTCTGAATACAGCCCGGGAAATTGATTCCTTGGTAGGTTTCGCTGGCGGCGTTGCTGCTGTTTGGAAGGCGGTTTCCGACAACCTCCCTGCGTATTTTGATCTTGCCTGGGCAGAGGTGCTGAAAGATGCCGCAGCTTTCGTTAACGATCTAGCCGGGTTAATCAACCCGATGCTGAAAACGCTTGGCATGGACGGCTTTTCGCCCGTCACATGGGGTAAAGACATTCTTGTCAACATCGAAAGCGTTACTGATGCCTTCAACCGTGGGAAAACAGAAGCCATTAGCGCTATCGATGTTTACGGCAAGGTTCAGGCAGCGATGGTGGCAACCTCCAAAACGGCGAGTGATTTGGCAGGCGCTTTGGGTGAAGGCCCTGGCAAAGGCGCTGCCGGCGGTGGCCTAGCCGAGGGAGCCAAAAAGGCCAAGAAGGCACTCACCGAAGCGGAAAAAGCAGCGCAGGCATTTGCCCGTGAGCGCGAGCAATACCTGAAGGGTATGTACGGTGAAATCAGCAGCCTTTCCGACCAAGCCGATAAACTCGAAGATCAGGTCCGTTATTACGGCTTGTCCGAATCGGCCCTGAATGATCTGACCATTGCCCGGCTTGAAGAGCAGAAAGCCGCTCTGATGGGCATTGAGGGGGCTGAAGAAGAAATCGCCATTCGCCAGCGCATGATCGAACAGTATCAGCGCATGGGCGTGGCTATGCGGGACATTGAAGCCAAAGAGGCTGAAAAGGCAGCTTGGCAGCAATGGTCCCGCGATGTCGAAGGCATCTTCCAGCAAGTCAGCCAATCCCTCACCGACGCCATCTTCGAGGGCGGCAAGTCAGGCCGTGATCTTGTCAAAGACCTTTTCAAGACGCTGACCCTTCGCGTGCTGATCAATCCGGTGATGAATTCGATTCAGGGGGCGGTGACCAATTCGCTGGGGGGCATATTTGGGGTGAACAACCCTGCCGAAGGTGGCGGGGGCATCATGTCAAGCGGGTTCAACTTGATGAATATGGCGTCTGCTGCAAAAACCGCATACGGCGCGTTCACAGGCGGCATAACAAGCACGATGGCAAACGGTATGAGTTGGGCTGGCGAAACGCTTGGCTCAACCATGCTGTCGAATTTCGCAGCTGGCTTTGGCGGCACGATTGGGCCTTCTGCGGTGGCAGCAGGCAACGCTGCGGCGGTGGCTGGCGGTGATGCTATCGGGGCGATGCTGTCGGCGCAAAGCAGCGGGGCGGCAGGACTTGGTGCAAAAGCTGCGGCGGCTGTCCCGGTAGTTGGTTGGGTTGGCTTGGGAATGAGTCTGGCTAACAGTGCGTTTAGTGAGGGCTATTCGAGCAAGGATCTTGAGAAAGAACAGGCGTTTTACTACCCTGGATACGCTGTTGAAAAATACGGCACTGAGCTACTGACAAAAGTTGGCGTGAGCGACCGAATCGCTAACGTACTGACGGGCGCAAGTTTGACCGCCAAGATTTTCGACATGGTTGGCATTGGTGGCAAGCCTACAACGCGGCATGGGCAGTGGGAATGGGCCGAAATGTCCGGCGATAACTGGGGCATGAAGTTTCGAGACAGTCGCCAACCTGCGGGCACTGGTGACGCCATTACGCAGTACGCTCGCAGCGCAGTCGATTCGGCCAACGCTACCTTCGGCAAGCTTGGGGTCAATGCGGCCATCGAATACTTCTACGCCACAACGAACTCCAGCCTGCAGGGCGACCGTAACGGTGTTGCCTCTGGTGGTACGTTGATAGTGGATAACGCTCAGGCAATCGAGTTCGGCCTGATGAGCTATGGCGGCGACCGGACCAAGTACGGTTATGGCGGCTGGTCCAAAGAAGAAATGTTGCCGCGATTGCAAACCGATATTCAGATCTCGATGCTTGAGGCGTTCCAGACTCAAGTCGATCAAATGCCTGAGTTGCTCGCAAAAACACTACGCGGCGTAAATATCCGCGCTTTGGATGATGCCGGGATTCAGGCGGTATCTGACAGCTTCAACGGAATGATCAACATGATTCATTCATTCCGTGAGTCTTTGAATAGTCTGCCTTTCGAGCAATTGCGTGACCTGTCGTTTGATGCGGCTGCAAACCTGATCCAGTTTGCGGGCGGGTTGGACAGCCTGAACGCTGGCCTGACCACGTATTACGAGAATTTCTATTCGGAAGCCGAACGGTACGAAACGTCCATCGGTAACCTGGGCAAGGCGTTGGGTGGCGTTGGCGTTGAGTTGCCTGAAATGGTGGGATCAGCCGACGAAATGAAGGCGGCGTACCGGGCGCTGGTCGAAGCGCAGGACTTGAATACGGAGGCCGGGCAAAAAGCCTACGCCATGCTGATCCAGTCCTCGGGGGCATTCGCTGAACTGGCGACGTATGCGGGGCAGGCGGTGGATGCCGTAGCACAGCGACTTGCCAGCTCCGAGCGTCGATATGTGATCGACGCCCGTCGCGCCATCGAAAAAGCACAGCAAGAGGCTTTTGAGGCGTCTTTGAAGGCATACGAAGAAGGTGCAAAGCCTTTTGATGACCTTCGTGCCACGCTGCTGTCTGCTGGCGATGCGGCGGGACTTTTGGGCGCAACGATTGAGCGCGCCTTGTCGAACCCGACCGGCAAATACATGGCGGGCGGCGTCGAGTATGACCAGCCGCGCTGGGAATCTGACACCACAGCAGCCGGGTTTAACTACGATTGGGGCGTGATGCAGATGCGCCTGTCCAAGATGCTGTCTGACGAGGTGTCAGCCAACGCACTGCGCATAGAAAACGCTGGCCAAGCCTTGACTGGCCTTGCCCCGAATATCGGTGAGTACAGCCCGGTTGTCGGGCCGGTGGCTCAGGCGCTTACCAACGCAGTGGTCGAAGCATCCGGCGACATGGGCTATGCCGTGCGTGATTCGGTGTACCAGGCCATGCTGGGCGTGGCACAGCAAGACGTGTACAGCCAGTTTGCGTCACAAGGTCCGGGGCTGGCAGATATTCGCTACGCGCAGCAGCAGGCGGGCTTTGCGAGTCAAGCCGGCTGGGTGGCCGGCATTGGCATGCAGTTTGGTGCTGATGTGGTGGCCTACGGCAACGCGGTTGACAAACTGTCGGGTCGCCTGCGCTCAGGGCAGATCACGACCGAGCAGTACGAATCGGCAGTTGACGCACTGAATCGCGCGATGCCCACCGCAGTCGAATTGCTGGGCGATACCGAGGCGCAATTACAGCGCATGGCTGACGCAGCGCATGCCGTGGCCATGGCCGGCGCACGCAGCATCGATCACTACTTCGGCGAGCTTCGCAAGATGGCGCAGGAGCTTGAGAAAACCGAAGAGCCGATTAACAAGGCGACAGCCGCCATCGGGCGCATGTCGTCGTGGGTATCGGCCTTCGGTGAATCCGCTCAGGCGGCGGGCGAGTACAGCAAGCGCACTGAACAGTCTGCCCTCATCGCGCAGGCGGCGGGCATAGCGGCTGGCGTACTGACCACGGCAGATGCTAGAAAGGCGGCTGAGGAGTTAGCCAAAGACGCGGCATTCGCCGGTGTTGAGGGCGCGGCGCTGCGCGATATGTCGCTGCTGGTAGACGGCATCAAGGCGTTCGACCCGGATAGCTGGGAGCGGTCGATGATCCGCATGTCCGACGCACTTGGGCAGGGCGTGATTGATGAAGGCCAGTACGCCGCGCTGTTCAACTACAGCTTGGACGTTTTCGAGGACACGGCCCGCACGACGCAGCAGCTTGAGCAATCGTTCGATCGGCTGCGCGATGCAGCCGGATCACTTGCCGATGAACTGCTGCTTGATCGCGATCTGACTACCCTGTCGTTCGGCCAGCAGTACGCCGAGGCGCAGCGTCAGTATCAAGAGGTCATGCGCCGTGCGATGAGTGGAGATGTTGACGCTGCGGGCGACCTTGACCGCGTCACTCGAAACTTTTGGAGCGCTCCGCCGACAGTCGCGACGAGATCCAGTACCGCCGTGATTTTGCGGTGGCGGTGAACAGCCTGCGGCAGATCGAAACGAGCAACCCCATGAAAGAGATGGCCACTGAAATCAAACGGCTTAACCAGGAGGTCGAGGGCTTACGGGCCGATCTTCGCGCGGCCAACGCCACGGTGGCCAGCAACACGAACGAAACGACCCGCGAGCTGCGGCGCATTAACGCTACTGGAATCAAGGTGCAGGCATGACAAGCCCATTGACAGTGACAAAGCCCATCCAGATCACCGACGCTCGTCTGGTGTCGAGTAGTGTGCCTGCCGATACTACGCCGCTGTGGGATGCGGGCACGACTTACACCGCCGCACAGGTGGTGCGCCGCCCCAATCACCACCTGTATGAATCGGTGGCGGGCGGCACAGACGCCACGCCGCCCGAGCAGGCAACGGGCGGCGAAACACCAAAGTGGATTGATCTGGGGCGCACGAACCGCTGGCGTATGTTCGATACCCGACTGGGCACGCTCACTACCGACACGGGCGAAATCACTGTCGTGCTGGAGCCTGGCAGCAGCATCGGTGCTCTCGGTTTGCTTGAGCTTGATGGGGTGTCGCATGTCGAGGTCACGATGCAACAGGGTGCCAGCGTGGTCTACACACGCGCCGTAGACCTTGACTCGACTCCGATTGATTCGGTGTTCGATTGGTTTTTGCAGACTTGCAGCTGGAAACCGAAACCGTACTCATGGACCTGCCTCAGCAGTGGCCATCAGCCACGATCACCGTCAAGCTGACTGGCAGTGGCGCGATAGGCATCGGCATGTTGGTTATCGGCAAGCCCTTTGAGGTCGGCGGGGCCGAGTGGGGCGTGAAGGCGTCCATTGACGACTGGTCGCTCAAAAAGCGCGACGAGCGATTCGGCACGGTTGAGTTTGTCGAGGGCGAGTACAGCAAGCGGCTTTCTTTGCGCACGATTCTTGAACCTCACCGTTTCAACATGGTTTACCGGCAACTTGCCCAGTTCAGGGCGACGCCTTGCCTTTACGCTCCTTCAGCACAACAGCGGTTCGCTGGCTTGATTGCTTTCGGTATCGCTTCTTTTGATGTAGACGTGGCCTATCCGTCCGTTTATTACTGTTCACTTGAAATTGAGGGCCTTGTATGACAATCCCCGTTTTACCTTCGCTTGACCGGAATAGCCCGACATTCCGGGATGAAGTTGATACGTTTTTCGGCACACAATTGCCAGCGTTTTCATCGGCACTTGATGATGTGATGCCAGACATTCAGACAGCGGCAGCAATCGGCCCTGTAATATCAGCCTCGGCAAACTTCGCTGGCAGCTGGAGTACGCTTGCCGGGGCGCTGACAGTCCCGGTTAGTGTTTATCACAATGGGTCGTTCTGGCAACTGCTCAACGATATACCAAACGTTGCATTATCAGAGCCGGGAGTATCAGCAGATTGGGCTGTTATGCAGAATGTTTCCTCTGGGGATATGCTGCAAACGCTCCGGCCAATTGGCGTTCCCGATTGGGTTCCTTGTGACGGCGGGGTTTACCTTAAATCGGCCTATGCGGCTCTTGGGGCGCTTGCGTCAGGTTTTGGTTTTGTCGCGCCAACTACCAAACTCTCCGACCCATCAGCGTTGGCTGCGGGCAATGCCCAAGGTTGCGCATTCAGCCCAGACGGCAATTATCTTGCTGTGGCTCATAACACAACACCGTTCATAACGATTTACAAGCGCACTGGCGATACGTTTACTAAACTCTCCGACCCATCAGCATTGCCTGCTAGCGCTGCCCAAGGCTGCGCATTCAGCGCAGACGGTAATTATCTGGCTGTGGCTCATCTAATAACGCCGTTTATCACGATTTACAAACGTTCAGGTGATGCGTTTACCAAACTCTCCGACCCATCTGCACTGCCTGCGGGCAATGCCCAAGGTTGCGCATTCAGCCCGGATGGGGTTTATCTTGCTGTGGCTCATCTAATAACGCCGTTTATTACGATTTACAAACGATCTGGCGATACGTTTACCAAACTCGCAGACCCATCAGCACTGCCTGCGGGCAATGCCAACGGTTGCGCGTTCAGCCCAGACGGCAATTATCTTGCTGTGGCTCATGATGCAACACCATTCATAACGATCTACAAACGATCCGGCGATACGTTTACTAAACTCTCCAATCCATCAGCACTGCCTGCGGGCAATGCCCAAGGTTGCGCATTCAGCCCAGACGGCAATTATCTTGCTGTGGCTCATAACACAACACCGTTCATAACGATTTACAAGCGCACTGGCGATACGTTTACTAAACTCTCCGACCCATCAGCATTGCCTGCGAACGCTGCCAACGGTTGCGCGTTCAGCCCAGACGGCAATTATCTTGCTGTGGCTCATAACACAACACCGTTCATAACGATTTACAAGCGCACTGGCGATACGTTTACTAAACTCTCCGACCCATCAGCATTGCCTGCGAACGCTGCCAGCGGCTGCGCGTTCAGCCCGGATGGGGTTTATCTTGCTGTAGCCCATACAACATCGCCGTTTATTACGATTTACGGACAGGTGGCAGACAGCTCGACACAGTTCAGGATGCCGCTTGTTGAATCTCCCGTACCCGCTTATTTGAAGGCATAGAATGATTACTGTCCACATTATTGATAGCCAGCAAATATATGTTCGATCTGAGCAGGTTGACCCCTATATGCGGTTGCCTGACGGAGCGATTATCAGCGATGCACCGCCGGCGGTATCGCCTCCGCAGGTTGCCCGATGGACGGGCAGCGGTTGGGAAATTTTGCCAGAGCGCCCGCCTGCGCCTCCCGCACCGCCTGCCCCCGTTCCGCAATCCTGCACCCGTCGCCAAGGCCGCTTGGCCCTGCTGCAAAACGACCTACTGGATGATGTCGAGGACGCCATTGCCGCTATCCCCGACCCCGCCCAGCGCCGTGCCGCACAGATCGAGTACGAAGCGGATACCTGGGACCGAGGCAACGCATTCTTGCAAGGAATGTGGGCGCAAATGGGCGGCACCGAAGAAGGCCTGAACGATCTGTTCCGGCTGGCGGTGACGCTTTGAACACCCCACGTCTAATCAAGATCGGGGACGCCTTGAGCCAGCTGGCTAACGTCACCTTCCTTCCCAAACACCGCGAAACCACGGCCAACGAGTCAATTTCGGGCCGGGCTCACAGGTGCGGCTGGCGGGTAGAGCGTTTCATTGACTGGCTTTTCGCACCATGGGAAAGCAATCATTGCAGGCGGGCGTATGAAGCCGACTTGCATCGATCACAACAGCTAGTTAACCAAGCCCCTTCGGGGGCTTTTTCTTTGGGGAGTCCGATGACGGACTGGATGAGCCACGTTGAAAAGCTACTGCCCGGCGCGATGGGTAGCGTCGGGGCAATGTTATGGGTGCAAGGCACATGGAAACGCAAGCTTGGCCTGCTGGCCTTCGGCACTGCGGTTACCTACTACATGGGGCCGTGGGTAGCGCATGAAACCGACATACCCGAAACGGTGGCCGGGCTGATGGTGGGCCTGTTCGGCATGAGTATTGTCGATTCACTTTTCCGCGCTTGGCAGGACTTGGCACTGTCTAGCCTGGTGCGCGAGTTTATCCGTGCGCGTCTCGGCCTACCAAAGGAATGATTATGCAAACGCTTGTAATCGGCCTGTTCGCCTACGTGTCGCTTGCCTGTGTCGTGGGCGCGTTCTCGGTGTGCTACCAGGCTACCTTAACGCAAAGGGTGGGGGTGGCTGTCATATCAATCTGGTCGGCATGGTGCGCATACCTGGTACATGACACGCACCTGACGCCCGGCCATGCGGTGCTTGGCGGTGTCGGCATGGCGATTTTCGCTACCGGCACGATCATCAAAACCTACCGGTGGAAGGTGTGGAATGCAAAAACTGATTGACTTGATTCTGTCGCTGTTTAAGCGCCGGGCACCAGCAGCGCCGGTTATCCCCGAGGCATGGATTGGACTGGATAAGTTTCAGGCGGCAACCGGCCTAGGGCAAGATCAGGCTATGGCATGGTATCCCCATGTTCGGGCAGCCTGTCTTGAATACGGCATTACCGGCCAGGTTCGGGTGGCTGCATTCTTGGCGCAAGTCGGCCATGAGTCGGGCGGCTTTCGGCATACGAGGGAAATCTGGGGGCCAACCCCGGCGCAGCAACGGTACGAGGGCCGGGCTGACTTGGGCAACACTGAGCCGGGTGATGGCAGCCGATTCCGTGGCCGGGGGCTGATCCAGATCACAGGAAGGTACGGGTATCAGAAGGCTTCTAAGGCGCTTGGGATTGATTTGATAGCCGTACCTGAGCAGTTGGAATTGAAGCCAATGGCGGCCCGTAGCGCGGCGTGGTGGTGGGCAACGCATGGGTGCAATGAGATTGCTGACGCTGGCGACTTCGAGCGACTTACCCGGCGTATCAATGGCGCTTTAAATGGCTACCCTGACAGAATAGCCCGGTGGGCGAAGGCAAAGGCGGCACTATGATTCAAGCGCTCTGGGCAAAACTCTGGCCGTACCTGGCTGCCATCGGCGCGGCCTTTGCTGCGGTGCTGGCTATACGCCAGTCGGGGAAGGCGGCAGGGCGTCAAGAAACCCGTCAGGAAATCAACGAGGCCGAAGCGAGGGCCAGAAAGGAAGCGCAAGATGTGGAATCTGAAACCGCTGCGATGGATGACGATAGTATTGATGCCGCTATGGCTCGCTGGGTGCGCGGCAACAAGCGGTGACTACTGCCAGCTTGCCAAACCTATCTGGTTTGAATCGCAGGACGATGTGACGCGCACACCTATCGGGGTCAAGCGACAAATCCTGACGCACAACGAAACGGTGGCAAAGGTGTGCCGATAGACGCAAAAAAGCCCGCTCAAAGGCGGGCTGATTCAGTGTGACCAAATTGTGCCCTAAATGGGTGTAAATCAATCAGTTTTGATGTATATTCATACAGGTGTTTTCGCTGGCTGGCGCTGTAAGATATTGAAGTTAAAGGTTTTTATTTAAGCTGTTTTAAGGCTTGCGGGAATCATAATCCGCAGGTCCCCTGTTCGAATCAGGGATGCGCCACCAAGAATATCAAGCACTTACGCCAATCCTTCGGGGTTGGCGTTTTGCTTTTCTGGTGTCTTGTAAGCACTTTGTAAACAGTTTCGGGTGTGCAGCGGCGTCGCGCTTGGTCGATGCTCATGCTCGCACTGGCCTTGACGCGGCGTAATGAGGGGCAGGCCAGCGCGAACCCGGGCTGAAATCAACTCACGAGCGATGCCATCGCGCCCGATCATGCGCATTTCCCATAGCTTGCCTTCAGGGCAGGTAAATCTGTCAATCCGGCCTGGTGTCGTAACGTGTTTTGGCGCCAGGGGCCAGGGCTTTGTAGATTTTTATGGGCGTCAGAAATCAAGTTGTTCCAACGAAAGCCCCATCGCGGCCGCAATGCGCTCCCGAGTTGCTTTCTTGGGCTTGGCATCAGGGGCTTCCATTGCGGCATAGCTGGGCTGCCGGATTTCCAGACGCCGCGCCATTTCTGCTTGCGTCAGGGCCAGGTGCTCACGCCAAGCGCGGATCATGCTCCAGCCGTTCTTGACGCATAGGCGCATGACTTCGTGGGGGTGGTGCCATCGGCAGGGATACGGCCGGCAGGTTTCTTCCCCTCAGTGAGCTTCAGGTACTCATCGTAGGGCAGCACAACAAAGGCCGGCTTGCCGTTGGCTTCGAGTATGGTGGGGTTGATGCCCATGATTGGCTCCTGTTCAGTAAGTTTGCACGTCGCGTTTCTTGACCTGCTGGATTTCGATGATTCTGACTTCGGCGTCAGCATCGAACAGGACTCGGTAATTGCCGATGCGCATGCGGTATCCGTACTCGTGTTTGGTCAGCGCGATGACGTTCTTGGCATTCGGGAAATTTTCCAACTCGTCCACGGCGTCGATGATTGTGCTTTGTTCCTTCCGGTCGATCTTGCGGAGTTGCTTTTTCGCCTTGTTTGACCAGTTGACCGCGTACATGGATTTCCCTTGTTTGTATAGGTTGATTATAGGTTAGGCTATAACCTATGGCAAGGGAACCTGTGGTAATCCCTCTAAAAAGAAAGCCAAGCGGGGGCATCGCCGTGCACTGCCGCCTGAATTGCCACGTATGTTGGCGCTTACAAGAATACGCAGTTATTTGACGGCGTCAGTATGTTTGGGTCAAGGTAAAGGGGCAGCGTAGGCTGCCCCTTTACCTGAAGGTTGTGGGTTTTAAGGTTTAAGGAACCATCTAAACATATTCATGGAAATGTATAGATCTGGTTTGTTGCCGGTTTATGCGCCCACAAAAAAACCGCCCTAGGACGGTTCTATTCTTCAGGGTCGTTTGCGATGTGACGATCAATAGGGCGATGGCCGCGACAGCCAAGGCGGTAATTTTCTTCATCATGGGTTTGTCTCCTTGTTAACCGTCCGGAATGGTTTTTATTTGGCTGTTGCCCCTGCCGCACGAAGTGAGCTTTCAATTTCTTTGAAGCCTCGCTTTTGGGCATGTTCCAGTGGGGTTACGCCCTCGCGATCAGCCAGGTTTGGATTCGCCCCTGCCTTGAGCAAAATATCGACGATCTGCTGATGCTGCTTGCCGCCATTGCCCAGAATGATGGCTTCGAGTAATGCAGTCCAGCCAAGGTTGTTGACATGGTCGATTGAGACGCCCGCATCGACTACCGTTCTGTGCTAAGTTCTTCGCTATAAAAACTTTTGCATTAAGGCTGTCAAATTCATGGTTGACGACATCAAAAAACCCTGTGGGCCGCCGCCGACAAACTGCGCGCCAACATGGACGCCGCCGAGTACAAGCACCTGGTACTGGGCCTGATCTTCCTGAAGTACATCTCTGACACCTTCGCCGCGCGCCAGGCCGAGCTTCGCGCCCGCTTCGCCGACGAAAACGACGAATACTACTTTCCGGATGCCAGTGAAGACGACCTGGCCGCTGAACTGGAAGACCGCGATTACTACACCGCCGCCAACATCTTCTGGGTACCCGAAGCCGCTCGATGGGAAGCCTTGCGCGCTGCCGCCAAGCAGCCGGATATTGGTAAGCGTATCGACGACGCCCTGACGGCCATTGAAGCCGAGAACCCCAAGCTGAAAGGCATTCTGGACAAACGGTATGGTCGCGCACAATTGCCCGACGGCAAACTGGGCGAACTGGTCGACCTGATTTCCACTATCGGTTTTGGTACCGACGCCAGCGCCGCACGCGACATTCTGGGCCAGGTATATGAATACTTCCTGGGCCAGTTCGCCAGCGCCGAAGGCAAGAAAGGCGGCCAGTTCTACACGCCTGCCAGCATTGTAAAAACCCTGGTGGCCGTTCTGGCGCCACACAAAGGCCAGGTGTACGACCCCTGCTGCGGCTCGGGTGGCATGTTTGTGCAGTCGGAAAAATTCATCGAAGCGCATGGTGGCAAAATTGGCGACGTGTCCATTTACGGGCAGGAATCGAACCCCACCACTTGGCGCCTGGCGGCCATGAACCTGGCCATTCGCGGCATTGATTTCAACCTGGGCAAAGAGCCCACCGACACCTTCACCCGCAACCAGCACCCCGATTTGCGGGCAGACTTCATTTTGGCCAACCCGCCGTTCAACATTAGTGACTGGTGGCACGGCAGCCTGGAAGGCGATGCGCGCTGGGTGTATGGCGACCCGCCCCAAGGCAACGCCAACTACGCCTGGTTGCAGCACATGCTGTACCACCTGAAGCCCACCGGGCGGGCTGGCATTGTGCTGGCCAATGGCTCGATGAGCTCCAGCCAGAACAATGAAGGCGTGATTCGCGCCGCCATGGTGGAGGCCGATGTGGTGGAAGTGATGGTGGCCCTGCCCGGGCAGCTGTTCTTCAACACCCAGATACCGGCGTGCCTGTGGTTTTTGGCCAGGCAGAAGAAGCGTAAAGGTGAAGTCCTGTTCATCGACGCCCGAAAAATGGCCAAGATGATTTCACGGGTGCAGGCCGAACTGGATGACGACGCCATTACCCGCATTGCCGAAACGGTTGCTGCGTGGCGCGGTGAGGCGGAAGACGGTGCGAACATTACCGAATACGCCGATGTTCCCGGGTTTTGCCGCAGCGTGCCCTGGCGGAAATTGCCCAGCATGGCCATGTGCTGACGCCGGGCCGTTACGTGGGCGCCGAAGCCGTGGAGGATGATGGCGAAGCGTTCGCGGAAAAGATGCAGAAGCTGACGGAAAAGCTGGGTGAGCAGATGGCCAAAGGGGCCGAACTGGACGCGCTGATTCGGCAGAAGCTGGGGGGCTGGGGTATGAGTTCTGAAATCGTGTCCCGTCAACCTGAATACAGTACCTGGCTGGGCGAACTAAAAACCCGATTCCGACAGGTACAGCTCAAGGCCGCTGTAGCCGTCAATACGGCGTTGCTTCAGTTTTACTGGGAACTGGGGGCGGACATGGTGGAGCGTCAGCAGCAATACGCCTGGGGTCAAGGCTTTGTGGTGCAACTGAGCGCCGACTTGATGCGCGAATTTCCCGATGTGAAGGGGTTTTCAGAACGCAACCTCAAGTACATCCGGCAATGGCACCTGTTTTGGCGTGAGGCCGCAATTGGGCAACAGCCTGTTGCCCAATTGATCGGCATCCCTTGGGGGCATAACCTCACCATCCTGAGCAAGTGCAAACGGCATGACGAGGCGCTGTATTACGTGCAGGCAACGCAGGCCTACGGTTGGAGCCGCAACGTGCTGGTGCATCAGATTGAAAGCGGCCTGTGGCAACGAGAAGGCCAGGCGATTACCAATTTTGCCCAAACGCTTCCTGCTGTGCAGTCCGACCTGGCGGCGCAGGTGCTGAAAGACCCGTATGTATTCGATTTTTTGTCGCTGACCAAAGAACACAGCGAACGCGAACTGGAAGCAGGCTTGGTGCAGCACATTACCCAGTTTTTGCTGGAACTGGGTGCAGGTTTTGCCTACATGGGTCGTCAGGTACCGTTGCAAGTGGGCGAGCGCGATTTCTTCCTGGACTTGCTTTTTTACCATGTACGCTTGCACTGCTATGTGGTTGTGGAGCTTAAAACCGGTGATTTTGAGCCTGAGTTTGCAGGCAAGCTCAACTTTTACCTGAAAGCCGTAGACAAACAACTGCGGCGCGACGGCGACCAACCCACCATAGGCCTGTTGCTCTGCAAAAGCAAAGACCGGTTGGTGGCTGAATACGCCCTGAGTGACATTCAAAAACCCATGGGCTTGGCCACCTACACGTTGAGCCATACATTGCCAGAGTCGCTTCAGGGTGAATTACCAAGCATTGAACAACTTGAGCGGGAACTGGGGTTGGAGATGAGTGCTGATGGTGGGTCAGAAGCTGGGGGTGGGGTATGAGTTCTGATTGGGTTGAAACTACTCTTGGAGATATCTGCCGCCGTCAAGGAGGCTCAATTCAGACGGGGCCTTTTGGTAGCCAATTACACACCTCTGACTACACGGACAAAGGAATACCTGTTGTCATGCCCACTAACATACGCGAAGGCAGAATTTCCCAAGAAGATATCGCTCGTGTAGGCATAAAAGATGTCGAGCGCCTGTCTCAGCATCGGCTGAGAACGGATGACATCGTCTTCAGCCGTAGGGGTGACGTCACAAAAAATGCACTGATTGGCATGGACGAGGATGGTTGGCTATGTGGTACAGGTTGCTTGAAGGTTCGCTTAGGTCAGGAACAGATTGCTAATCCCCGTTTTATTTCTTACATGTTGTGCTCGCCTGAGAGTAAGGATTGGCTGATACGTCACGCTGTTGGTGCCACGATGCCAAACCTGAATACGGGCATTCTTGCGGCAGTGCCTGTCACGTTGCCACCCCTTTCAATTCAGAAAGCCATTGCAGGCACAATCGGTGCCCTCGACGACCGCATCACCCTCATGCGTGAAACCAACAAAACCCTTGAATCCATCGCCCAGGCCATCTTCAAATCCTGGTTCGTGGACTTTGACCCCGTGCGGGCAAAGATGGAAGGCCGTCAGCCTGAGGGCATGGATGAAGACACGGCAGCATTGTTTCCAGATTCGTTTGAAGAGTCGGAGCTGGGGTTGATTCCGAGGGGTGGGCCTTTGGGCGACTATCCGACTTGCTTAAGCTTCACAAGGGAAGCGTAAACCCGGGAGCGACGCCGAGTACTGAATACCTGCATTACAGTTTGCCGGCATACGATACAGATATGATGGCTAAGAAGGAGTTTGGTGCGACCATAAAAAGCAACAAAACAACTGTCCCAGAGAACGCAGTGCTTTTTTCAAAACTCAACCCTGTTATTCCCCGTATCTGGTTGCCGGTTGAGTTTGGTCTAAATGCTATTTGTTCAACAGAGTTCCTCCCTTTCGTGCCAACAAGCAAGTCAAACACTCCTTTTATTTACTGTTTACTGAAATCACCTGGCCTGCGCGACCAAATCGTTCCCCTGGCTTCTGGAACATCGAATAGCCACCAGCGAATTCGACCAGATAGTATTTTGTCATTGGGAAATGTATTGCCGAATACGCTTGTCATGGAAAAATTCGAGGCAGTGGTTGAGCCCTTGCTGGTAAGAACTAAATCCAATCAACTGTCTGTTCAGTTACTTAGTGCTATCCGCGACACCCTGCTCCCCCGTCTAATCTCCGGCCAACTTCGCCTGCCCGAAGCCCAGGAGCAGATTGAGGCAGCACTGTCATGATGATCAAACCGGTATGTCCCCCGAAAAGTGGTTCTTCACAAAATGGTCAGCAGGCTGCTGACCAATTATCCTCGTCGAAGAGACCTCCGCATGAAATTTGACCTGCACACCCTTGAAGACATCAATCTGCTTGGCGAGTCACTGGAGCTGGAATGCAAGCTCGCGCAAGGGCAGGACGGTACCGGCGAAGTGCCCAAGGATTTCTGGCGGACGTATTCAGCAATGGCGAATGCCCAAGGTGGTGTTGTCTTGTTTGGGGTGCAAGAAAAGGCTGGCCAGTTCAGCGTGGCAGGCCTGAAAAACCCGGCCAAGGTTCGCGCGGACCTTTTCAACACGCTGAACAATCGTGCCAAGGTGAGCACCAATCTGTTGAACGATGCTGACGTGACAACAGCTGTCGTCGACTCCAGGAACGTGCTGGTCATTTCCATCCCTGCAGCAACGCGAAAGCAGAAACCCGTCTTCCTGAATGGGCAACCGCTAGGCAATACCTGGCTGCGCTTGAACGACGGCGACAGACACTGCGATGAAGAGACGGTCAAACGCATGCTGGCCGAACACGTTGAGGACGAACGCGATGCACGTATCCTGATTGGCTTCGGCATGCATGACCTTGATGATGAAAGCTTGCGTATCTACCGTCAGATGCTGCGTGACGAAAAACCAGCGCACCCGTACCTGGAGCAAAATGATGCAGACTTCCTGAAAAGTCTGCGTGGATGGCGACGCGATCGCCAGACGGGTGAAGAGGGGCTGACGATTGCCGGCCTGCTGATGTTCGGCAAATGGGCTGCCATCCAAGAGGCCATGCCGCACTATTTCCTGGACTACCAGGAGCGACCAGAAGCGAAGACCGAATTGCGCTGGATAGACAGGCTGGTTCCGGATGGCACCTGGACAGGCAATCTCTTTGAGTTTTATCGTCGGGTCTATCGCAAGTTGACCTCTGACCTGAAAGTACCGTTTACACTCAAGGACGGGCAGCGCCAGGAAGATACGCCTGTGCATGTCGCACTTCGTGAAGCCTTGGTGAACACCCTGGTTCATGCGGACTACACCGGACGCTTGTCTGTGCTGGTTGTCAAGCGCCCGGACATGTTCGGCTTCCGTAATCCAGGCAGGTTGCGCTTGCCTATCGAACAAGTGTTGCGCGGCGGCGAAAGCGATTGTCGCAATCGCATCTTGCATCAGATGTTCCTGTTGATTGGCCTTGGCGAACGAGGCGGTTCTGGCGTGCCTAAAATATACAGCGGCTGGAAGAGTCAGCACTGGCGCCCGCCAGCATTGCAGGAAAAGGTAGAGCCGGAACAAACGCAGCTCATGCTGCAAATGGCGGATCTGTTGCCCGAAGACGTGCTCGCACAACTAAAGAGCCGGTTCGGCCACCAATTCGAGGAGCTGGATTTTACCGGGCGCCTGGTGATGGCTACTGCCGCGATAGAGCGTGTTGTCAGTCATAAACGGCTGTTGGAAATCTGCGAAGCTCATTCCCACGATTTGAGCCTGCTGTTGTCACGCCTGGTCAGGCAGGGGCTGCTGGTGTCTGATGGGAAGTCCCGTGGAGTGGTCTATTTCCTGCCCGGTGAGAGTCTGCCGACCCCGGACCTGGTTTTCATGGGGCCGACCTTTCCCTCGATGGATGCCGGAATTGCCCGGACCACCTCCGAACATTCGCAGCCCACCTCCGAACATTCGCAGCCCACCTCCGAACATTCGCAGCCCACCTCCGAACATTCGCAGCCCACCTCCGAACATTCGCAGCCCACCTCCGAACATTTGGCGCATGACTCCGAAGATGTATTGGGTTTTTGGGAGAGGGATGCGCAGGGCCGTATGCTGAGCGCGCATCTTGACGCGCCCATTGTGGACGACCTGAATAAGCTGGAGCCAACGTTTCTTTCTGCGTTGAAAGAGCTGGCGCAGGAGCCTGCCCACTGGTCAAGGCTTGAACGTTCCCGGATGGAGTCCGTCATTCTGTCTATTTGTCAGGACCAGTTCCTGACATTGTCCGCGATGTCACAACTCGTTTGCCGTAGTCCGGACGGCTTACGGCAGCAATATTTGAGTCGCATGGTCAAAAGTGGGTCCATGACCCTGGCGTTTCCGACTAAGCCAACGCACGAAAAACAGGCCTATCGTGCAGTTCCTGGAGCACGACCTCTCGAAGCAACTGAATCCCCGAGCAAGACGCCATGACTGAAGACCAACTCGAACATGAAGCCTTGGGCTGGCTGGCCGACATCGGCTACACCATTCGCAGCGGCCCGGACATTGCCCACGACAGCCCCGACCCGCAGCGCAGCAGCTACACCCAGGTCATTTTGCCGGGTCGCCTGCGTGACGCCATCGACCGGCTGAACCCGCACATACCGGCCAGCGCCCGCGAAGATGCTTTCAAGCAGGTTGAAAACCTCGATACCCCTGTTCAGTTGGCTGCCAACCGCAGTTTTCACAAGCTGCTGACCAATGGCGTGAATGTGGAATACCAGCACAACAGTGAAACACGCGGCGACTTCGTGCGCCTGGTAGATTGGGCCAGTCCGCAAAATAACGAGTTCTGGGCGGTCAGCCAGTTCACGCTGAAAGGCCCACACCACACCCGCCGCCCAGACATCATTCTGTTCATCAATGGTTTGCCGTTGGTACTTATCGAGCTGAAAAACGCTGTCAACGAAGATGCCGATATCTGGAAAGCCTACGACCAGATTCAGACATACAAAGAACAGATTCCCGACATCTTCGAGTACAACGAAATTCTGGTGGTGTCCGATGGCAGTGAGGCGCGTTTCGGGTCGTTATCGGCCAATGCCGAACGCTTCATGCAGTGGCGCACCATTGACGGGGTAGAACTTGACCCCTTGGGCCAGTTCAATGAACTGGAAACCCTGGTGCGCGGCTTACTGGCCCCGAACTATTTGCTGGATTACCTGCGGTACTTCGTACTGTTCGAAGACGATGGCACCTTGATCAAGAAAATTGCGGGCTATCACCAATACCATGCCGTGCGATTGGCCATACAACATGTGGTCCAGGCCTCGCAACCGCAAGGCAAGGCCAGCGAACGTGGCAAGGGCGGGGTGGTGTGGCATACGCAGGGTAGCGGCAAAAGCATCACCATGACCTGCTTTGCCGCCAGGGTGATGCAAGAGCCTGCCATGCAGAACCCTACCATTGTGGTCATTACCGACCGCAATGACCTGGACGGCCAGCTTTTGGCGTGTTCAGCCTGGCCCAAGACCTGCTGCGCGAACAGCCCGTGCAGGCCAGCACCCGCCAGCAACTGCGTGAACTGTTGTCCAACCGGCCCTCGGGCGGCATTGTGTTTGCCACCATTCAGAAGTTCATGCCCGGGGAAGACGAAGACACCTTCCCCATGCTGTCGGACCGCAGCAACATTGTTGTCATTGCCGACGAAGCCCATCGCACCCAATATGGCTTTGAGGCAAAACTCAAGAAGAAGCCCAGGGCAAAGGCAATCCGGTGCCAGTAACGCCTGAAACGTCAGAAAGGCCTGAAACGTCTGACCCGGCTGAAGACGACGACGCGGCAAGCTACCCGACAGCCGCGCCCGCAACCGTCTATGACCTGAAGGCTGACCATACAGAAAATACAGCCCTCATGGCTCAGTTTGCCGGTGCCGAAACCTACACCTGGCAGGCCGGTTACGCCCAGCACCTGCGCGATGCCTTGCCCAACGCCACCTTTGTGGCCTTCACCGGCACTCCGGTCAGCAGCACCGACCGCGACACGCGCGCCGTGTTCGGCGATTACATCCACATCTACGACATGCAGCAGGCTAAGGAAGATGGCGCCACGGTGGCCATCTACTATGAGTCCCGCCTGGCCAAGTTGAAGCTGAAAGAAGCTGACCTTGAATCCATTGATGAAGAAGTGGACGAGCTGGCCGAAGATGAAGAGGAACACACCCAGGCACGGTTGAAATCGAAATGGGCGGCACTGGAAAAAGTGGTCGGGGCCGAGCCGCGTATTGCCAGCGTCGCTGCCGACCTGGTGGCCCACTTCGAAGAACGCAACACAGCCCAGGACGGCAAGGCCATGGTGGTGGCCATGAGCCGGGAAATCTGTGTTCACCTGTACAACGAAATCGTGAAGCTGTGCCCAGATTGGCATGATGATGACCCCGAAAAGGGGGCCATCAAGGTCATTATGACGGGCAGCGCCAGCGACAAAGCCTTGTTGCGCCCACACATCTACAGCGGCCAGGTCAAAAAGCGCCTGGAAAAACGCTTCAAAGACCCGGCAGACCCGCTGAAACTGGTGATTGTGCGCGACATGTGGCTGACCGGCTTTGATGCCCCTTGTGTACACACCATGTACATCGACAAGCCCATGAAGGGGCACAACTTGATGCAGGCCATTGCCCGCGTGAACCGAGTGTTCCGCGACAAGCAAGGCGGCTTGGTCGTGGATTACATCGGCATCGGCAACGAGCTGAAAGCTGCCATGAAGGAATATACGGCCAGTAAAGGCCGAGGCAAGCCCACAGTGGATGCCCACGAAGCCCTGTCCGTGATGCTGGAAAAGCTGGATATTTTGCAGGGCATGCTGCATGGCTTTGACTATTCCGGCTTCAAAACCGGCGGCCACAAAGTGCTGGCCGGCGCGGCCAACCATATCTTGTCGCTGCGCCCGCCACCCGGGCAAAAAGACGCCAAACTGGACGGCAAAAAACGCTTTGCTGACACCACCCTAGCACTAAGTAAAGCCTTTTCGCTGTGCTGCACTTTGGACGAAGCCAAAGCCCTGCGCGACGAGGTGGCCTTCATGCAGGCTGTAAAAGTCATCTTGACCAAACGCGACATCAGCGCTCAGAAGAAAACCGACGAACAGCGCGAAGCCGCCATTCGGCAAATCATCAGCCAGGCGGTGGTCAGCGACAGCGTGGTGGACATCTTCGACGCTGTGGGTCTGGAGAAACCTAACATCGGCTTGCTGGACGACGAGTTCCTGGCCCAGGTCCGCAACCTGCCCGAACGCAACCTGGCGGTGGAACTGCTGGAACGCTTGCTGGAAGGTGAAATCAAAAGCAAGTTTGCCAGCAACCTGGTGCAACAGAAGAAGTTTTCCGACATGCTGGGCAGCGTGATAACCCGTTACCAGAACCGCAGTATTGAAACCGCCCAGGTCATGGAAGAACTGGTCGAGATGGCCAAAAAGTTTCGTGAAGCCGCCCACCGGGGTGAAGCACTGGGGCTAACGGAGGACGAGATTCGCTTCTACGACGCCCTGGCCAACAACGAATCAGCCGTGCGCGAACTGACGGACGAAACCCTGAAAAAAATCGCCCATGAGCTAACTGAAAACCTGCGCAAGAACATTACCGTGGACTGGTCAAAACGTGAAAGTGTGCGCGCCAGTCTGCGGTTGATGGTGAAACGGATACTGCGCAAATACAAATACCCGCCGGACATGGCAGATGCGGCGGTGGAGCTAGTGTTGATGCAGGCGGAAACATTGGGTGAAGAATGGTCGAACTGAATAAATCCGAAGCGGTTTCGTTGTTCCACGCAAAGATAGACGGCGTTCCGCAGTTTGTCAGTTATTTCAAGCCAGTACATCGGGCCTTGCTAAGCTTTGATGGGCAAGCCACGGGCCGGCAGGTTTACGACTTCATCGCTGAGCACGAAGGCCTTACCGATGAAGATAAGGCCCAGGTTAATCAGAACGGCCGCCCGACGTTTGAGAATCGCGCCGCTTGGGCACGGTTTTACATGACCAAAGCGGGGTGGGTGTATTCCCCTAAAAGGGGCGTTTGGGCATTAACGGATAAGGGCAAACAGTCAGAGGAACTGACCGATACTCAAGCTGTGGCACTTTTTAAAAGCGTCGCAACCAAGTTCAGAGGCCATGAAGATGAGGCGACTCCTGATGAACAAGTGCAGCCTGACGATGTGCAGTATTGGTTTGTCGGAACGATGTGGTGGGGTGATGACGAGCCTGACCAGATGTCACGTTTCCTTGAACAAGGCACATCGTAGCTTTTCGAGGGACTCTCTCTTTTGTCGAAAAAATTTCCGAAATCTTTGCCGGCCCCTGGGTTGCTGAAAGCGAGATAGTCGCTAATAGCACTTGGCGTACGAAGCCATGGCCATTACCCTCTGAGCCCTTGCGCACGTACTGCTGGTGCATGATTCTGGCCGTGTGTTTGTTCTTTCGAATGATGAGTGACATGTGAGATTTCGCCCTTTTGGATATGCATTCACATGTCGTATAACGACGTCCCTATACACATCTTTTGCAACCTTCCCGCGACGCTCCTGCTAATTCAGGAGCCGACGTTCTGCTACTAGTCTGACTGCGTTCTGATGCGCTCAGGCCAATAGTGCCGGGTCAATCTTTGGAACCTGGGGCGCTATGGTCAGAAAGTGGCTCGCCTGCTTCAGAACCAGCGCCACAATTTCTTCAACGAAAACACGTTCATCTGGGGAATAGTCCGGCAACTGCGCGATTTTTGGGGCCCATGTCCTGGCGGCTTTGGCCAACCGGGTCATCTCGCGCGAGACCAGTGCTGCCGGGATGCCGACGCGTTGAGCGAAATCGGCCAAATCGAAGGCCCCGACGTCGTCGAGCTCGAAGGTATCCCCAAACGCTAATGCCAGTTCCTGGTCGATGTTCTTGCCATATATACGCACGGATACCAAGTCGTAGAAGGGGGCCACATCCAGGAGCTCACCACGCACATAGAAGGAAATGTTTTTCCCATGGGCATCGCTGTTGCCCAGCAAAAGCTGAATCAGTGCCCAACGCAGAATGGCGAGCTTTGCGGCCAACGGGTCATTAAACGTATTGAGTTTAAAGAGCTTTTCGTAGCTAACGCCGTCCCGGATATGCCTGACATCCCGTCCGTTGCCCAGGTAACGTTCGTACTTCATGCTGACGGGCAGGTCCAGTGCTTGGCAGCCATCGATGACGTGCCGGCGCCTGACGCTCATCACGGTTTGCGTGTCATTGTGTAGTACGAGTTGCCGGTCAAACCGTTCAATAAGCAGGATGGGCTCTGGAATGCGACGCAGGGATACGGGTGCGACGATTAAGCCCAGGGCTGAGGCCAATGTCATGCAGTAATGCTCATTGGCCACCATGTGGGGTGTATTGCGGTTTTGCGATTCAGGCTTAAGGATGTGGGTTGAAGCGAGTGACCCATCGGCAAGCGATATCTGGTTGCCCTCTACAAGAACTTGCAATTTGTCCTGGTAGCCGGCCACTGAAAGGCGAACCTTTCCATCCCAGACCGGAAAAGGGGTGGTTTCACGGTCCCGGATTCGTGAGGAGAGCTCCTTATTGGAGATAGGTCGACGCAGCGGCACCAGGGCCTCATACTGCGCGGGATTCGCGATGTCGGGGCTGAAGCTTAAGGCACCAACGGGCTCCTTGCCCAGCTCATGAATCAGCGCATAAACATTGTTCTTGGATACCTGGTGCGTGTGTGCGACGATATCAAGGGCCCGCCCTTCCGGAAGAAGGTTTTCCAAGAATCGCTTCACAACCAATGAATCTGCTTGCGCCTCAAAGGAGATGTGCGGAGACAGGACAAACGAGTCAGGTTGCTTTTCCCACGCGGGGTCATAACTGAAAGAGAACGCATTGGCCTTGGGCTCAAATTCCAGCCGGCCAACGGGATGACCTTGACAGTGAACATGCAGCGTGAGCGATTTTATCATGTGCAACCCATGATTCATGCCGTAGCGGACGTTTCGAGTTCGCGCAGGACTCGCTGAGCGGTATGCCTGTCGACAATAAGCACATCAAGCCCCATCCCTTTCAGAATTGTCAACAGCTTGTCAGTGCCAATCGGCTTCCCGTTCTCCAGGCGGGACAGAACATCCTTGGACACGCCCACCATATCGGCGGTATCGTCGATACGTGTCGAACTTTCGGCTCGGCGGTTTCGGATGAGAGTTCCCAACTCCTCTATGTCACGTATACGAGGGCTAAGTGTCTGATCGAAGTGGGGGAGTTTTCGTGCCATAGTTCCGATATCCCGAAATTATTAGGCAGAAAGGGTCTGCCCGATTCATTGTTCAGATATGTCGGAACTATATCAGCCAAAGTGCTTTTTGTGGTGATAGTTTCCGGTTTGCCGGAACTATCCTGCTCATTACACGGGTTCTATCTTAGTGTGGTGGGGGATTCTTGTCAGGTTTTCGTCGTGACTGCTGTACAGGATGCGACACAACGCGCCATCAAGCAAGCCGAGGTCATGCGCTTGTCGATGGCTCATCATGGGTTACCGTTCGATGAAACCTTGAAGAAAATAGCCCACGAACTGACCGAAAATCTTCGCAAAAACATCACCGTGGATTGGTCAAAACGTGAAAGCGTACGCGCCAGCCTGCGGCTGATGGTGAAACGGATACTGCGTAAGTACAAGTACCCACCCGTTCATGGAAAACGGTAATTCTTTGTCACGTTGTGGCCTTCGTTATTCGGTCTGGGTCATGCCCAATTGTGGTGCTTTCAAAGTAACGGGGCTCTTCAAAGGTGAAATTTGCCAGCTTTTAGGAGTAGGCTACGCACCTCCTCTCTCTTGAGCCAACAATGAACTTTTTCAACCTGAAGATGGCGCAGGCACACGATCTGGTGAATGCCGTTGCCGTTTTCAAGTTGTCCGGTGAGGGCTACGTGGCAGCATCAACCGGTCATCGGCCGTTGCAGCTGTCAGCCTGATAGTGTTCAGTTGCCGGGTTCCGGCTCTGCTCTGCGTGAAATACAGTAGACCGCAGCCGGTGGCACATTCTTGATAACGACTTTTTTAAGCGCGCTGCCCAGGTGGTGCGCATCAAGTGTCGAGCGGGCAATAGGGCATTTCAGGCCATAAGTGAACAAATACAGGTTGCCGTCGGGCCGCATGGCCTTAAAGGTGGCTTCCAGCAGTTGTCGGTGCTCATGATCGCGCATGTTGCGCAGCGGTAAACCACATACCGTTGCGGTGACATCGGACAGCATCGGGTTGTGGTGAACGTCCAGTGCCTGGGCAGAGGTCTGCAAGACAGTTGAGCCGGGAAAACGTTTGCGCAGATTCGTTGCCAGTCCCGGGTTTTGCTCAACCAGAATCAGATCGGTCGGGTCAAACCCCATTGCCAGCATTTGCTGGGTGAACACGCCGGTTCCGGTACCGAGCTCCAGCACTTTGCCTGCGCCAGGTACCAAACCAGCGGTGATGGCGCGTGCCAACGCGAGCCCGGAGGGCATGATGGCACCAACATCCAGCGGATTTCTTAAAAACGCCTGCGCGAACAGCAGTTTGTCTTTCCAGCCATCGGGGGGCAACTGACGAGTGCTGCGATTTTGGTACGGTGTCTTCGGCAGACGATGAGGGCATGGTGTTTCCCTTCTTGATAAGCGGCATGGTCACCGGGCTGTGCTGTTGCAATGCTTGTGATTATGCCGCTATTTTTGGCTGTCCGGTGTGGCGGCATTGCTCATCATGTGTTTCAAGTCGCGGTAAAAGTACAGTAACAGCCCGCCAATAACCAGCCCGGTACCGATCACCATGGTGATGCGGAACGGTTCGTTGTTCAGCAAGATGCCAAAACTGATGGCCAGCACCGGTGTAATCACTGTAGCCAGTGACAGCGTGGTCGGTGAGACTTTTTGCATCAGGTTGAAGTAACAAAACATGGCAATGATCGATGACGCCAGCACCAGATAGCTGATGGCGAGTAATGACTGTGCCCCGGGTAGTGATGCGGGCAGATCTGACCAGATAAACGGGATGTAGGTCAGTGCGATAACGACAGAAATAAAGATTGATCCGGATGCCTGCGCCAATGGGGCAACTTTGGCGTTGACATGCTTCACCCAGAAAATCGATACGGTGTACGTCAGGATCGCAAAAAACATGAACAGCAGGCCGATGGGCTCAATCCCGGCATCCTGACCGGTCATGGTATTGAGATACAGGCCACCCAGCGCTACCAGCATCCCCAGCCATTGAATGCCGGAAAGTCGTTGCCGGTACAGCATGAAGGCAATCACACCGGCCATGATCGGCGCAAAGCCAAACAGCAGGGCAATCATGCCCGACGACAGGTAGCTGGTTGCCAGATAAGTGAACGTCTGGGAAACAATCAGATTGAATGAGCCGGCCACGTAACTATGGAGCGCGGTGCGGTTCAAAGGCAACCTGATGCGCAATACGGCCATCACTATCGCAATCAGTGGGGCCGCGATGCAAAAGCGCAGTACCAGTGCCCACATGGCCGGGATGTCGGCCACACTCCAGACAATGGCCAACGGCGTCAGTGCCCAGATCATGACCAGCGAAGCGTAAAGCGGAATGACGGTCTTGATTGGGGATGGCATGGTCGACAGGCGTGAGTGTGGCAAGAATATTCAGTTCATAAGTGTACGACACGGTACGGTCCTTGTTGCCTTGCTGAAAGACAAAGCGGCGCTGACCAAAGTGCTGACTTACCACGTCGTGCCAGGCAAGGTGCTGGCGCAAGATGTCAAACCCGGTGACGTTGCCACAGTAGAAGGCAGCGCGCTGACCATCACCACCAAAGACGGCAAGGTTATGGTTGACGGTGCCACAGTGGTACAGACTGATGTAATGGCCGACAATGGCGTCATTCACGTCATCGACTCGGTTATCATGCCCAAGTAAATCTGCAGCGCCCTGGGGCATGCCGCATTGAAAAAGGCCGAACCCTGTGTTTCACGGGGTTCGGCCTTGTCTTTAGATCGCTACGACAACCTGCCCTTCAGGGCAGGCGTGGCAATTAAAGAATCTGGATGTTCGATGCCTGCGGGCCTTTCTGGCCCTGCGTGGCAACGAAAGAAACGCGCTGGTTCTCTTCGAGAGATTTGTGGCCAGAGCCTTGAATTTCGCTGAAGTGTGCGAAAAGATCCTTACCACCGGATTCAGGCATGATGAAGCCGAACCCTTTGTCGTTGTTGAACCATTTCACAATACCGATTTCTGTTTTCAATGTAAATCCTAGTTAGAAGGGAAAAAGTGTCCCCTCGAACACTATGGGGGTTGGGGCCGATAACACCAGCATACTTACTAAATAATACAAATGAAGTGTCCCTTGCCTTAAGTTTTACAAACTTTTGCCTGTGGTTGTGTCGCTCAAGACAGCTTTGCCGGTTCAGCAGCGGCATGGGCTGGTGGCCAGGCGTGACAGCGATCGGATGTAAAATCGGCCGCCTGCATGTGCAGCCCGTGTTTCAAAACTAACCTCTGGTTCCCATGGCCCTGCGTTCAACGGTATACAAAGCCGATCTCAATATTGCTGATAACGACCGTGGCTATTACGCCAGCCACGCCCTGACGGTTGCGCGTCATCCGTCTGAAACCGATGAGCGCCTGATGGTGCGTTTGCTGGCGTTCGCCTTGCTGGCCGACGACACCGGCACGCTGGCGTTTACGCGCGGTTTGTCGGAAACGGATGAGCCCGATTTGTGGCGGCAAGACCTTACCGGTGCCATCGTCCAATGGGTGGAAACCGGTTTGCCGGATGACCGCCGGCTATTGAAGGCGTGCGGGCGTGCCGATGATGTTGTGGTTTTTGCCTATGGGCGTAACGCGGCGGTGTGGTGGCAAGGTGTGGAAGGCAAGCTTGGCCGCGCCCAGAAGTTGCGCGTGTTCATGCTGGATGTCGAGGGCACGAACGCCCTGACGGCCTTGGCCGCACGCAAGATGGTCCTGAATATCAATGTTCAGGATGATAACGTCTGGGTTTCCTCGGATGAGGGTGACGCCAGCGTGATGGTTACCCGTCTGAAGTGACGTCAGCGATTACCGTGCATATTATTTCAGGTGAGTGTTACTGTTCATTGTTCCCGACATGAAAGAGCGCTTCGACCATGATCGCCCCTGAAGATCTTGACGCCCTCAAACAGGCCAAAAAGCTGCTGGAGCACCCGGGCCTGGCCTCACGCATTACCAGTGTTATCGGTATGCCGATTGAAAAAGGTCTGGCGCGTCTGCCGTCGTCCTGGACGCGCCAGATCGGTACCCTGACGCAGGCGGCCCTGATGCGTGCCACCAATGCAGCGTTATACACACTGGGCGATCAGCCTGGCCGCAAGCCATCCAATCGCTGGCATCAGCTGGGCGTGGCGGTATCTGGCGGTGTTGGCGGTTTCTTTGGGCTGGGGGCCATTGCCATTGAACTGCCTGTGTCCACGACCATCATGCTGCGTTCCGTGGCCGACATCGCACGCAGCCATGGTGAGTCGATCAACGACGAAGGGACGCGCCGCGCGTGTATCGAGGTATTTGCCCTTGGGGGCAAAACGACACAGGATGACAGTGCCGAAAGCGGCTATTTTGCGGTTCGGGCCGCGCTGGCCCAGTCGGTGACCGAAGCCGGCAAATACATTGCCGAAAAAGGCCTGGCCGAGCAGGGGGCGCCCCTCATGGTCAAGCTGGTTGCCAAGGTGGCCAAGCGGTTCGGGGTTCAGGTCACCGAAAAGGCGGCGGCGCAAGCCATTCCGGCCATTGGCGCTGCGGGTGGCGCTGCCATTAACACTTTGTTCATCAACCATTTTCAGGATATGGCGCGTGGCCATTTCGCCGTCAGGCGTCTTGAGCGACAGTATGGCGTCGACGTGGTCCGCGAGGCCTATGAGGCGTTGCGGGTCTGAACCACAACGATGAAGCCCATTGCTCGACCATTTTCAGGATGGGGCTGATTTTCAGGGTTGAGTTGTCTTACGAATTTTTTGCCCCTATTGAAAATCAATGTCGTGCATGCTGTTCAGGTGCAGTTCGGTACGGGAAGGCCGGGTTTGGGCCAGCAGTTTGCCCTGACGCACCACATACTGCGCCTGCACTTGTCTTCGCAGCACATCAAAGCCGCTGTCGGCAGGCAGGACCAGCAGGTTTGCAGGGTTGCCGGGCTCAATGCCATAACCGTTCAGACCCAGCGTGCGCGCGCTGTTGGTGGTAATCAGGTCAAGTCCGTTATCCAGTTGCTCAAAGCCCATCATTTGGGCTACATGCAGCCCCATGTGAAGGACCTGCAACAGGTTGCCGGTACCCAGCGGGTACCAGGGTCAAATACATCGTCATGGCCAAAGCACACGTTCAGCCCGTTGGCCAGCAACTCTTTGACGCGGGTCAGGCCGCGCCGTTTCGGGTAGTCATCAAAGCGGCCCTGCAAGTGAATGTTGACCAGCGGGTTCGAGACGAAATTGATGTTTGACAGGGTCAGCAAGCGCATCAGTCGCGATGTATACGCGCCGTTGTAACTGTGCATGGCCGTGGTATGGCTGGCGGTAACACGCTCGCCCAGGTTTTCTCGCCAGGCCAGCATGGCCAGCGTTTCCAGAAAGCGTGATTGTTCGTCGTCGGTTTCATCGCAATGCACGTCGACGGGTCGGTCGTAGCGTATGGCCAGGGCAATGGCTTTGTGCAGCGACTCAACGCCCAGCTCACGGGTGAATTCGAAGTGCGGTATGGCGCCGACCACGTCGGCACCCATTTTCAGGGCTTCTTCCAGCAGCGCTTCACCATTGGGGTAAGACAAGATACCTTCTTGCGGAAACGCCACAATCTGAAGGTCCAGCCAGGGGCGATTTCACGGCGCACCTCAAGCATGGCTTTCAGGGCAGTCAGCGAGGGGTCGGATACATCGACATGTGTGCGTACATGCTGTATGCCCTGGGCCATTTGCCATTTCAGGGTTTTCCAGGCGCGCTGCTTGACGTCCTCTACCGACAGCAGCGCCTTGCGCTCGGCCCAGCAGGCGATCCCTTCAAACAGCGTGCCTGAAAGGTTCCAGCGCGGTTGCCCGGCCGTCTGGGTGGCGTCCAGGTGGATATGCGGCTCAACATAGGGCGGTATGACCAGGCCGCCAGCGGCATCGATGTGGTCCGCAGCGGGCTGATGCGGGGTGGGCCGGGGTGGTGCAGGCACAGCGTTACGAGTTGAATCCGGGGCAGGCTGGTGTGGTACAGGCACAGCGTTACGGGTTGAGTCCGGGGCAGGCTGGTGTGGTGCCGGCGATGGTGTGCCCGTTTGTGCATCGATTAAAGCAATTTTTCCGTCGATAATGGTAATGCACCACAGGCCTTCGCGGCCACGCAATTTTGCATTGGATATTTTCGTGATCATGATCGGTCATCCACCAGAGCTTTAAAAATTGGGCTGGGTCCTGTTATTGACGTTGGCCATGCGAAGCGACCGGAGCCGATCGCTGTAGGGTCTGTCGCCGATGATTCTTGCGAGTAAGTCATCATCATAAGGGGCTGCGACGTTTGCGGATGCCAACGCGTTTCACGGGGCCCCGGCTCTCTTAACGGATATCAAGGTCTAACCAGATTCTATGCGTATTGAAACAGATTCATCCCAGGCCCTTCGGGCGCCGGTGACATTGTGTGTGCTCGCGGGAGGCATGAGCCGGCGTATGGGGCCAGTCAACAAACTGCTGCTGGACTATCAGGGGCAGCCTCTGGTACGCCATGTGGTGCGACAGGCGCTGGAGGCCAATTGCGGGCCTGTTTATGTGGTGACAGGGCATCAGTCGGAACAGGTCGGGGCGGCGCTTCAAGGATTGCCGGTTCAGGTGGTGCCCAACCCCGACTACGCGGAAGGGCAGGCGGCATCTGTCCGGGTGGCCGCATCGATTGACCCGCAGGCCGCCCTGATGGTGCTTCTGGGTGACATGCCCGATGTATCACCTGCCATTGTGCTTGACCTGGTGCAGGCGTGGCGTCAGCTCGACGATGTTCAGGCTCGCCGCATGGCCGTTGTGCGTCCGCAGTTTGAAGGCAGGGCGGGTAACCCGGTACTCTGGGGGCCCGGCTGGTTGCCGCGTTTGCGTCAGTTGCACGGTGATGAAGGCGCACGGGGCTTGCTGGCGGGTAATGCGGTGACCATCACTACCGTTGCCGTCAGCTCGACGGGGATCTTTGCCGATATCGACCAGCCCTCTGATTTGCCTGGCTTCAATATGCAGTTGCCTGCCTGAACGCGTCGGGGGTTCGTTACCTCCTTACGGTGTAGAATTTCATTTTTATCGCAATGTTTCAGGCAGCCATTCAATGAGCACTATTCTTCAAAACGTTCCGGTCGGCCAAAAGGTCGGCATTGCATTTTCGGGTGGGCTTGACACCAGCGCCGCGCTGTTGTGGATGCGCGAAAAGGGTGCTGTTCCATTTGCCTATACCGCTAACCTGGGTCAGCCCGATGAGCCCGATTATGACGTTATCCCGCGTCGTGCAACCGAATACGGTGCAGAAAAAGCTCGCCTGATCGACTGCCGCCCGCAGCTGGTTGCCGAGGGTATCGCCGCGCTTCAGTCGGGCGCATTCCATGTGACAACCGCCGGCGTCACCTATTTCAACACAACACCCATCGGACGTGCGGTCACCGGTACCATGCTGGTTGCGGCCATGCGCGAAGACGGTGTCAATATCTGGGGTGATGGCAGTACGTACAAAGGGAACGACATCGAGCGTTTTTATCGCTACGGTCTGTTGACCAACCCCGAGCTCAAGATTTACAAGCCCTGGCTTGACCAGACGTTCATTGACGAGCTGGGTGGCCGGGCCGAAATGTCCGAGTACATGCGTCAGCATGGTTTTGATTACAAGATGTCGGCTGAAAAGGCCTATTCAACCGACTCGAACATGCTGGGTGCCACCCATGAAGCCAAAGATCTTGAATTCCTGAACTCGGGCATCAAGATTGTTCAGCCCATCATGGGCGTGGCGTTCTGGCGTGATGATGTGCAGGTCAAAACCGAAGAAGTCACGGTGCGCTTTGAAGAAGGTCAGCCAGTCGCCCTGAACGGAAAAACGTTCAGCAGCGCTGTCGATCTCATGATGGAAGCCAATATTATCGGCGGCCGCCATGGTCTGGGCATGAGCGACCAGATCGAGAATCGCATCATCGAAGCCAAAAGCCGTGGCATTTACGAAGCCCCCGGCATGGCGTTGCTGTTCATCGCCTACGAGCGTCTGGTTACCGGTATTCATAACGAAGACACCATCGAGCAATATCGTGAAAACGGTCGCAAGCTGGGCCGGTTGCTGTACCAGGGCCGCTGGTTCGATCCGCAGGCCATCATGTTGCGTGAAGCCGCGCAGCGCTGGGTCGCGGCAGCCATTACAGGTGAGGTCACCCTCGAACTGCGTCGTGGTAACGATTACTCTATCTTGAATACCGTATCGTCCAATCTCACGTACCACCCCGAGCGCCTGACGATGGAAAAAGGCGAATCCGTGTTTTCACCGCGCGACCGTATCGGCCAATTGACCATGCGTAACCTTGATATTGTCGATACCCGCGACAAGTTGCGTACGTATTCGCAAGTCGGGTTGCTGTCGTCGTCGAAAGACAATGGCGTGCCTTTGCTGCAAGACGTTTCGAAAAAGAAGATAAATAAGGCGCAGTGTCATTTTGACGGCGCATTAAAAGCAAAAAGCCGCATCTTTAACGGGATGCGGCTTTTTGCAATTTTGCCGTGTTGTACAGGCTTCTGGTGTCGCCGGGCCCAGGCCAGGTTTTCAGGTTGCTGGCCGTTTTCCGGATCATGGGCGTCAAGTGCCTGCCTCGATTAACGTCAAGGCGTCAGTTCTGGTTCTTGATTTGCCCGTGCACCAGGAACTCCATCAGTGCCTTCTGGACGTGCATCCGGTTTTCGGCTTCATCCCAGACGACGCTTTGTGGGCCGTCAATGACGTCGGCTGTGACTTCTTCGCCACGGTGGGCGGGCAGGCAATGCATGAAAATGGCGTTTGGTTCAGCCACGGCCATCATGCGGCTATCGACGCACCAGTCGGCAAATGCCTTGCGACGCGCCTCGTTTTCTTCTTCGTAACCCATACTGGTCCAGACGTCTGTGGTGACCAGGTGCGCGCCACGGCAGGCTTCAAGCGGGCTGTCGAAAATGCGCAGGGTACTTGCGGCCGGGTTGCCGATACGGGCGGGGTCAAGCTCGTAGCCCTTGGGGGTGGAGACGTGCAGGGTGAAGCCCATCAGTTCAGCGGCCTGTAGCCAGGTATATGACATATTGTTGGCATCACCGATCCAGGCCACTGTTTTGCCCTGGATGGGCCCCAGGTGCTCTGTAAATGTCAGGATGTCGGCCAGGATCTGGCAAGGGTGGAATTCGTTGGTCAGCCCGTTAATGACAGGGACCCGTGAGTGTTCGGCAAAACGTTCGATACGGGTTTGTTCGAAGGTGCGGATCATGACCAGGTCGACCATGCGCGACACCACGCGCGCGGTGTCTTCAATGGGTTCAGAGCGCCCCAATTGCGAATCACCGGTTGTGAGGTGGATAACCGACCCGCCCAGTTGGTACATGCCGGCTTCGAACGAAACCCGGGTGCGGGTGCTGGCCTTCTCGAATACCATGGCCAGCGTGCGGTCATGCAGCGTGTGATGTGGCAGGTAGCGTTTGAACTTGTCTTTGATCAGGCGGGCGCGATCAAGCACGTACTGGATTTCCTGGGGGTAAGGTCGGTGAACTGCAGGAAGTGACGCAGTGGCGCCGCTTGCGGGGTTGCATTAGACATCGTTGGCCCTGGTAGTTGTTCAGTCAAGCTGGCTATGATAAACAATTTTCATTGAGTGCCGCCAGAGGGGAACGCGGTACAATAGAAGGCTACATTTACTTCAGTCAGAACCGTGCAGCAGCTTATTATTTTTGGTGTTACTGAAACCGGTCAGCGGTTTCGCCCCAGCGACTGGGCCGAAAGGCTGGCGGGGGTCATGTCACAGTTTCGTCCCCGGGTAGCAAGGGTGGTCCACTCAGCTATTCACCGTATGTCTACCCGACGTATATCGATGGTGTCAGGTGTGTGGTGGTTGATCACAGGTTACGCGATCTTGAACCTTTGGCCTGGGCTTTCGTGGCCGACTTTGCAAAAAGCAACCAGTTAAAAACCCAAGAGCGGCAGGCCCCGCCCGAACGCCCGGACTAACCGGGCTTTTTTATTAGGTGTTTTTGGCAGCAGGGGTTGTATCAGGCAGTGCACAGGCAAAAAAACAGGGCGCACGAAGCGCCCCGATTTTTATTGCGGGCCACGTGGTTTACACGGCCCAGGCAATTTTGCCAATTAAACGACTGCAATCATTAAAGTGCTTTGACAGCAGCAGCAAGACGGCTTTTATGACGGGCAGCCTTGTTCTTGTGAATGATGTTTTTGTCGGCTACGCGATCGATGACGCTGCTGGTTTTACGCAGCACTTCGGTGGCAGCAACTTTGTCGCCGGCTTCAATAGCCTGGCGAACGCGTTTGATGGCCGTGCGCAGCATTGAGCGCAGGCTGGAGTTATGTTTGTTAAGTGCAACCGATTGACGGGCACGTTTGCGAGCTTGTGCGGTGTTAGCCATAGTGGTATTAGTTTTACAGTTAGGCTGCAGGGCGGCTACATGAACGACATGCCAAGCCACCGCAGCTGTTTAATTAGCAAAGACCAAGATTCTATCTTACAAGGCTTTTCTTGTAAAGTGCCGTGGGCGAAATCCGGTAATAAACAGCACACAAAAATAGGTGACGCCTGCTGTGGCCAGTACGCCGCCCAGCCAGAGCACCCGGATGAAGACGTTGTCGAAGGTTATCCAGTTGATCTGCTGGTTGGCGACCAGCAGCACGGCCGCCAAGGCAGCCAGGGCTGGGATGACTTTAATCATGAACATCAGCCAGCCCTTGCGTGGCCGGTAAACGCCGCGGCGGCAAAGCAATACCAGCAGCAGCACAGCGTTTACGGTTGCCCCCAGGCCAATCGACAGCGCCAGCCCGGCATGGGCGAACAGTGGCACGAACACCAGGTTGAGCAGTTGCGTCAGTATCAGTACGGCAATCGCGATCTTGACCGGGGTCTTGATGTCTTGCTTGGCATAAAAACCCGGTGCCAGGATCTTGATGGCCAGCAGGCCAATCAGCCCGGCCGAATACGCCATGACGGCCAGGCGCGTTTGCTCGACGTCAGCCGCGTTGAAAGCCCCATAATGAAACAGCGTGGCAACCAGTCCTTCGGACAGCAGCACCATGCCCATGGCCGCTGGCAGGCCCAGTAGCATGACCAGCCGCAGGCCCCAGTCCAGCAGGTTGCTGTAGTCATCGGTTTTTTGGCGGCATGCGCCGCCGACAGGCTGGGCAGCAAGACTGTTCCCAGCGCAATGCCCAGCAACGCCGTCGGAAATTCCATCAGACGATCGGCGAACGACAGCCAGGTGACACTGCCCGCTGTCAGCCAGGTGGCGATGTTGGTATTGATAAGCAGGGAAATCTGGGCAACCGATACGCCCAGAATGGCCGGCAGCATCTGTCGCATGACGCGTTGAACGGTCGGGTCTTGTGCGGCCGTCTTGATGCCCCATGACAGCCTGGGTGTCAGCCCCAGTCGTGCCAATGCAACCCATTGCACCGTTAGCTGGGCAACGCCACCGACCATCACGCCAACGGAAAGGGCGTAAATCGGGGTTTCAAACCATGGTGTCAGAAAAATACACGCCACGATCATGGCGATGTTCAGCAAGACCGGCGTGAAGGCCGGTACAGCGAAGCGTCGCCAGGTGTTCAGCACGCCAGAGGCAAACGCCACCAGTGACATGCAAATGATGTAGGGGAACATCAGTCGTGTCATCCAGACGGCGGCTTCAAATTCAGTCTGGCGACTGGCGGCCCGCAAACCGCTCGCCATGGCGCTGACGACCCAAGGCGTGGCCAGCATGCCGATCAGCGTGACGGCCATCAGGGCAACCGTCAGCAGTACGGCGACGCGATCCAGCAAGAGGCGTACGGATTCCGGCGTGCCCTGGTTCTTGGCTTCCCCAAGTATCGGGACAAACGCCTGCGAAAACGCGCCTTCGGCAAACAGGCGTCGCAACAGGTTGGGGATGCGAAAGGCAACCCAGAAGGCGTCAGTCAAGGGCCCTGCACCAAACGAACTGGCAATAAAAATATCGCGAATCAGGCCAGTGATTCGCGATAGCAGGGTAAAGCTGCTGACTGTTGCGGCGGACCGTAACAAGCCCATGGCTGGTCAGCGTCTTATTTTGGAGCCATACGGATAGCGCCATCCAGACGGATGGTTTCCCCGTTCAGCATTTCGTTGGTGATGATGCTCTGTACCAGTTTGGCATAGTCTTCAGGACGACCCAGCCGCGACGGGAACGGAATGCTGGCGGCCAGAGAGTCTTGCACTTCCTGGGGCATACCGTACACCATGGGTGTACCGAAAATGCCGGGGGCAATGGTCATGCAACGGATGCCCAGTTTGGACAGATCGCGCGCTACGGGTAGTGTCATGCCGACCACACCGGCTTTTGAGGCGGCGTAGGCGGCCTGGCCGATCTGGCCATCGTAGGCGGCAACCGAGGCCGTATTGATCAGGATGCCACGCTCGCCGGTGGCTTCCGGGGTGTTTTCCGACATGGCGGCGGCGGCCAGGCGCGACATGTTGAAGCTGCCCACCAGGTTGACCATAATGACTTTCTGGAAGAGGTCAAGGGCGTGCGGGCCGTTTTTACCTACAATGCGCGAGGCTGGCGCAATACCGGCACAGTTGACCAAGCCAAACAGCGGGCCCAGTTTACGTGCAGCGTCAACAACAGCCTGGCCATCGGCCTCTTGGGTTACGTCGCAATGAACGTAGGTTTGCCCCAGTTCCTTGGCCAGTGCCTGACCGGGTTCATCCTGAACGTCGGCCAGAACAACGTTGGCACCTTCGGCAACGAGCATGCGTACGGTACCGGCACCCAGGCCCGAGGCCCCGCCGGTCACGATGAATACTTTATCTTTGATTTGCATGATATTCGTGAATTAACTTTCAAGCGCTTGTGTAATACGGCGGCGGATATCTTCGACGCTGCCAACCCCTTCAACCTGGCGGAATTTGGGTGCTTTGGCATCGCCGGTGGCGGCCCAGCTTTGGTAGTAGTCAACCAAGGGGCGTGTCTGGCTTTGGTACACCGACAAGCGATGACGTACGGTTTCTTCACGGTCATCGTCGCGTTGCACCAGGGGCTCACCGGTAACGTCGTCGGTATCGGGTGTTTTGGGCGGGTTGAAGGTCACGTGGTAGGTGCGGCCGCTGGCCGTATGCACACGTCGACCGCTCATGCGCTCGATGATGTTTTCGTCGGCGACAACCATCTCGATGACGTAATCAAGATCGACACCGGCGTCTTTCAGGGCATCTGCCTGGGGAATCGTGCGCGGGAAGCCGTCAAACAGGTAACCATTCTGGCAATCGGCTTCTTTCAGGCGATCACGAACCAGGCCAATGATAATGTCATCCGAAACCAGACCGCCGGTATCCATGATCTTCTTGGCCTCAATGCCCAGCGGGGTTTGAGCCTTGACGGCCGCGCGCAGCATGTCGCCCGTTGAAATTTGGGGAATACCAAATTGTTGGGTGATGAATGTGGCTTGCGTGCCTTTGCCAGCACCGGGGGACCGAGCAGAATCAGTCGCATGAAATTACCTCCAGTAGTACTTTTGAACGTTCTTTTTAATGCGGCAGCGCAACAATTATCGCGCCGGACGAATAAATTTGTAGATGGTTTATAACCGATTTGCGAAGATATCGCGTACACGGGCCAGGTCGGCAGGGGTGTCAACCCCGGCTGCAGGCGGTGTGTCGGTAACCATTACTGCTATGGAATAGCCATTTTCCAGGGCCCTGAGCTGCTCAAGGGACTCAAACTGCTCGAGTGGGCCCACAGCCAGACGAGGAAACTTTTTCAGGAAACCCACTTTATACGCGTAAAGACCGATATGGTGCAATGCGGGAATTCCGGCGGCCAGACGCTGCTGCCCATCGGCAAGGGCGTCGCGGGCCCAAGGGATGGGAGCGCGTGAAAAATACAGCGCCAGCCCGTCATGGTTGCAGACGACTTTGACTGCGTTAGGGTTAAAGAGCGTGGCCGCCTCAGTGATGGGGGCGGCGCATGTGGCAATGGCCGCAACGGGATGCCGGGCCAGCGTTGTTGCCACGGCATCAATCAGGGCCGGGTCGATCAGTGGTTCATCACCCTGCACATTGACGACGATGTCCTCATCGGGCAAACCCAGGAAATCAACGACCTCTGAAAGCCGGTCGGTACCGGTCGCATGATCGGTGCGCGTCATGATGGCCTCGAGCCCGTGCACCTTGACGGTTTGGCAGATCGTGTCGTCATCGGTGGCGACAACAACTTGCCGGGCGGTTGAACGACGGGCTTGCTCGGCGGTGCGAACGACCATGGGTTTGCCGCCGATATCGAGCAGCGGTTTGCCCGGCAAGCGCGTGGATGCGGCACGGGCCGGAATGACCGCGACAAAACTCATGATGCGCTGGCCGCGTTGGCACCGCCCGCTTCAGTTTGAAGGGCGCGCGCTTCATGTTCGAGCATGACGGGTACGCCGTCACGGATGGGAAATGCCAGTTTGTCTGCCTTGCAGATCAGTTCATGGTTCTGGGCATCGTGTTGAAGTGGGCCCTTGCAGACGGGGCAGACCAGAATTTGTAAGAGGTTTGAGTCCATGGCAAGGTCCGTACAGGTTCAGAATGAGAGTGATGATGATTGTTCAGGAACGAAGTGATTTTAGCTGTTGGTGGATACGCTGTATCCAGGTCTCGTCAGAAAACCGTGGTGCGACCTGGACCGACCACAGGCGCTCATCGCCCAGACGACGACATTTCACGGCATCTTTATCGGTAACCAGGATCAGTGACGCGGTCATGCGCTTGAAGGGCGGGTCGCTGAAGTCATCGTGATCAGGCAAGCCGATGCACTGTCCGAGGTTGAGGCCCAGCCGACGCAGCATGCCGAAAAAGCGTTCAGGTTGACCAATGGCCGCAACGGCGGCCAGGGCCTGGTGCCATGCGTTTGGCGCCACTGAGGCCAGGCAACCACAGTGCCGGTCAGCAGGTGGGTGCAACTGACCGGATGCAGTTGCATCTGCAAGGCAGGTACATGCGGGGGCAGCCCGGGCAGCGGTTTGTGGCGATGCGGGTTGGTGACCGCCTCCTGGTCATTGCTTGCACTGACGTTGTTGATGATCAGGTCGACCTGGCCGAGACGGCATCGGGGTTCGCGCAGCGGACCGGCCGGCAGCAAACGGCCGTTGCCAAGCCCACGCCCATCTTGCACCACAATCTCCATATCCCGGGCCAGGGCCAGGTGCTGCAGTCCATCGTCCGAGATGACTACGTTGACATCCGGCCGGTGCTGATGCAGTGTTGAAAGTGCCAGGGTGCGTTTGGGATGTACGGCCACCGGTGCCCCGGTTGCTGCTGCAATCAGGCTGGGTTCGTCACCGAACAAGGCGGGGTCAAGCGGGCTGACGGCGCAACGCGCCTGATCTTTTGGCATGCGGGCGCCATATCCGCGGCTGATGACGCCGGGTGTCCATCCCAGTTTTTGCAGGCCTTGCACAAGCGCGATTACCACCGGCGTTTTCCCGGTTCCGCCCACCATCAGGTTGCCCACCACAATGACCGGTACCGGGGCGACACGTTCAGGGGGCTGACGTTGCCAGCGGCGTTGCTTGGTTTTTATGGCCAGTCCGACCAGCCAGGACAGGGGTAACAGCAGTGTGCTGACCAGCCCGGGAGTTTGCCAGAGGGCGTGGATGCGTTGGGTTAAGCGTTGCCTGAATGTCAAGGTGAGGCCTTATGGGGCTTGGATGGCGAAGCTGACGTGCGAAATGCCGGCCTGACGTGCGGCCTCCATGGCCGTGATGACTGCCTGGTGGGGTGCCTGGGCATCCGCGTTGATCAACAAGACGGGGTCATCCTGACCCTGGCTGGCATGTTCAAGCGCAATGGCGAGGTCTGCAGCCAAACTGCCGTCCAGCAGATGGCTGTCGAGGGCATACTGACCCTCCTGACTGATGGCCAGCCGCAAGGGCTCGCCGGCCAGTGCCTGGGCACTGGCCTTGGGCAATGACACGTTGATCTGTTGATAGCGATGGAACGACGTGGTGGCCGCCAGGAAAATCAGGATGACCAGCAAAATGTCGATGAGCGGGATAAGGTTGATTTCCGGCTCGTCGGAGGACATGGAGCGACGAAAATTCATGCAGAACGGCCTGGGTGCTGTTGCAGCAGTCGGTCAAGTGTACTGGCCTGGTGCTCGATGTGATGCAGGAAATGTTCGACACGGGCTTTGAAATAGCGATGGAAGATCAGGGCGGGTACCGCGATCAGAATGCCGAAACCCGTGTTGTACAACGCAACCGAGATGCCGCGTGCCAGCTGGGCAGGGTCACCACCGGCCGGGGTATACGATGCAAAAATTTCGATCATGCCGACCACTGTGCCGAACAGCCCCAGTAATGGCGAGATAACGGCAATGGTGGCGAGCGTGGGTACGTAGCGGTTAAGCCGCCACGCGACGTCTTTTCCCACGTCTTCAATGGCGGCAACCCGATAGGCCATGTCGTGCTCGCGCACCGCAATGACTTCGGCCAGAACGCGACCCGCTGGCGAGCTGCCGGCCAGTTTTTCAAGCGCAGAGGGCAGCGGGGCGGTGTTTTGGACAAGGCTCATGGCGTGCTCCAGCGAGCCAGATGGCGTCACATACCGTGTGCGCAGGGCCAGAAAGCGTTCAATGATCAGAGCCAACCCAATGACGGAAGTGGCAATCAGCAGCCAGATGGGCCAACCGGCATCATGAATGATTTGCAGCAAAACGTTGTCTCCGGGAGCAGGATGTCTGGTCTGGCCCGCCAGGGCGACCAGCCGTCGGTTTCAGTGGGGTGGGTCGATTGTCCGTCTGGTGCCCATTTTACGCGGCGACGGTGTCGGTGCAAGCGGGCAAGGCCTGTGTCTGTCAGCGTAGGCGAACGGACGTTCCGTGTACGTATTGCAATACTGCGGTTATGCACGCAAGACCGGCGTAAAGGTGGCGCAGGCTGGACTGTTTTATCCGTCATATGGCGTAAATAAAGGCTTTCCACAGAGTATCCACAGAATCTGTGGATAATTGTGTGTACAACTGTACGCAAGTCATTGTTTGACGGGGTTTTGAGGTTCCGTGGACAATTTGAGCTCATTTTTGAACTTTTTATTAAACTAATATAAATCAATGGTTTATATTGTTTATGTAAGGTTTTTATTGAGGTATGCAGCTAATTGGCTTGATCTGACGTCGATTTGACAAAGCGAAAAAAATGTGGACAGCTTTCCTGTGAATTTGCCTGAAAATGACCTTAAAGCCCTTTTTTGCTGGGTTTTCAACAGTCTGCGGCAGGGGGCTGTCGATTGTTTGAACAAGGGGTATACTGGCGCCCCTTCAGGCTTGTCGCGGGTGCGACTGGCCCTGTTTCGCCGGACATTTTTCACATCGTCAACCGTCGTTATGAACCCTGAATTCTTTGCCGCGCCGTCTGCAGAATCTTCTGACGTTGTGTTGTCCGTTGCCCAGCTCAATCGCCAGGTGGGTAACCTGCTCGAGGGCAACTTTTCACGCATCTGGGTGAGGGGGAAATCTCGAACTTTACCCAGGCGGCGTCCGGGCATTGGTATTTCACCATCAAGGACGAGCGTGCCTCGGTACGGGCCGTCATGTTTCGCGGGCGTGCCCAGACCCTGTCATTCACGCCGCGCGCAGGCGAGCGTTTCGAGTTTCGAGCAACTGTCACGCTTTACGAGCCGCGCGGTGATTATCAGCTTCAGGTTGAAACCTTGCGCCGGGCAGGGCAAGGTGACTTGCACGAGGCTTTTTGCGACTGAAGGAAAAGCTGGCCGCCGAGGGGCTGTTTGACCCGGCGCGCAAGCGGCCGATCGCAACGATGCCCCACGCTGTCGGCGTGGTGACGTCATTGGCAGCGGCGGCGCTGCGTGATGTGCTGACGTCAATGGCGCGGCGTGCGCCGCATGTCAGGGTTATCGTTTATCCCGCACCTGTTCAAGGTGAGGGCGCTGCGGCCAAGCTGGTACAGTCCCTGCAAACGGCTATCGACCGTAACGAGGTGGCTACGCTGCTGCTGGTTCGTGGCGGCGGCAGTCTCGAAGATTTGTGGAGCTTCAACGACGAAGCCCTGGCCCGCGCGGTAGCGGCCAGTCCGATTCCTGTGATCAGTGGTGTCGGTCATGAAACCGACTTCACGATTTGCGATTTTGTGGCCGACCTGCGTGCACCGACGCCAACGGCAGCGGCTGAGTTGTCATGCACGGCACGTCAACGCGGTCTTGATCAGGTCGGCGAATTGCTGATCCACCTTGAACGTCAGCAACGTCGCGTGCTCGAACGTGCCGCGCTGCGCCTGGATCGCGCCATGGCGCTGCTGGTGTCACCGCAGCAGCGTTTGCAGCGCCAGCGACTCCAGGTCGATGACCTGCAGCGCCGGCTGCATCAGGCGACCCGGCGCCGGCAGTCGCTTGAATCGACACGACTGGCGATGCTGATTACCCGGTTAACGGCTGCGTTGCCTTCGGTGAGCCGCGTCCGGCGTGATCTTGATCGGGCACAGCAGCGCCTGGTTGCCGTCGGTGCGCGTCAGTTGCGTGCCCCGCGCGCCCGGCTGGATGCGGCCGTGCTGACACTGCAGGCGCTGAATCCCCGGAAAATTCTCGGCCGCGGCTATGCACTGGTCCGGAATCCCCATGGGGAACTGGTGAAAAATGCGTTAGACTTATCGGTTGGAGACCGGCTCACCCTTGAACTGGGTCAGGGTAGTGCCGATGTCGAAGTTTTTAAAACAAGTCGCCTGTTGTAAGTGCCCGCGACAGGGCGTGCGGCGGGTGGCCTGCATTCGTGTCAACCCATGTTGCCCCTCGGCCTGTCAGGTTGTCGGGTTTTTTAATAAGGATATCGATCATGGCTTTTACGCTTCCTGAACTGCCCTACGCAATGGATGCCCTGGCACCCACCATCTCCAAAGAAACGCTCGAATTCCACTACGGCAAGCACCACCAGGCTTACGTCACCAACCTTAACAATCTTATTGCCGGCACCGAGTTCGAATCGGCTTCGCTTGAAGACATCGTGAAGAAATCTTCGGGTGGTGTATTCAACAACGCAGCCCAGGTCTGGAACCACACGTTCTACTGGAACAGCATGTCGCCTAATGGTGGCGGTGAACCCACCGGCAAGCTGGCCGATGCTATCACGGCCAAGTGGGGCAGCGTTGCCGCATTCAAAGAAGCGTTCAACAAGTCGGCGGCCGGCAACTTCGGTTCGGGCTGGACATGGCTGGTCAAGAAAGCTGACGGTTCCCTCGATATCGTCAACACCAGCAACGCGGCAACACCCTCACAACATCCGATGTCGCGCTGCTGACCTGTGACGTCTGGGAACACGCTTACTACATCGACTACCGCAACGCCCGTCCCAAGTATCTGGAAAGCTTCTGGAACCTGGTGAACTGGGATTTTGCGGCAGCAAACCTGGGTTAATTCCCCAAGGCGTTTCATCTCTTGTTTTGTTTCTTATCCCTGTCACACCCGGTGTGGCAGGGGTTTGTCTTTAAAAACCTTCAGGTTTCATTATGACAACTCACGCTTTCATCTGCGATGCAATTCGCACTCCGTTTGGCCGTTATGGCGGCGCGCTGTCTTCCGTTCGTACCGACGATCTGGCGGCTATTCCTCTCAAGGCGCTCATGGAGCGCAACCCCAATGTCGATTGGTCGCGTGTAGATGACGTCGTGTTCGGTTGCGCCAACCAGGCGGGTGAAGACAACCGTAACGTGGCCCGCATGGCTTCGTTGCTGGCCGGCTTGCCTGAAACCGTTCCCGGTTCAACCATCAACCGTCTGTGTGGTTCGAGTCTTGACTCGCTGGGTACGGTAGCCCGTGCTATCCGTTCGGGCGATGTTGGCCTGATGATCGCCGGTGGTGTCGAAAGCATGAGCCGGGCCCCGTTTGTCATGGGTAAAGCTGAATCTGCGTTCTCGCGCAGCGCCGCCATTTACGACACCACGATTGGCTGGCGCTTCGTCAACAAACTGATGAAAGCACAATACGGTGTCGATTCCATGCCCGAAACGGCTGAAAACGTGGCTGACCAGTTCAAGGTCTCGCGCGAAGACCAAGATTTGTTTGCTCTGGCCAGCCAGACCAAATGCGCTGATGCCCAGCAAAAAGGCATTTTCAAGGAAGAAATCACACCGGTTTCCATTGCCCAGCGCAAGGGTGACCCGATTATTGTCGATACCGACGAACACCCCCGTGCCACCACATTGGAAGCCTTGGCCAAGCTCAAGCCTGTCGTGCGCCCTGACGGTACCGTTACGGCAGGTAATGCGTCTGGTGTGAACGATGGGGCATGTGCCCTTATCGTAGCCTCGGAAGAAGCCGCCCGTGCCAACGGTCTGACACCACGTGCCCGTATCGTGGCCATGGCGGCTGCCGGCGTTGAGCCTCGCATCATGGGTATCGGGCCAGCACCTGCGTCAGAAAAAGTCTTGAAAATGGCTGGTCTGACGATTGACCAGATCGATGTCATCGAACTGAATGAAGCCTTTGCGGCCCAGGGTCTTGCCACATTGCGTTTGCTGAATGTTGCCGACAATGACCCACGCGTCAACCCATACGGTGGCGCCATTGCTCTGGGTCACCCCTGGGTGCCAGTGGTGCGCGTCTGGCCACTACGGCCATGTATCACCTGCATCGCACCGGTGGCCGCTACGCACTGTGCACAATGTGTATCGGCGTTGGTCAGGGTATTGCGGTTATTATCGAGCGCGTCTGATTGTCTGGCTGTAGTCCAGACCTGGCGTCATTAACGTAGTACAGATGCGCCTCTTGGCGCATCACATATCGGGGCAGGCCTGTTTTTGGGCTTGCCCCGTTTTTTCAAGAACCGAATTGAGCCCCGATCAGTTGGCCGGCAGCCCGTTGACGGAAGCCCCGGCCTGTATGTTGTAGTGGCGGAACCAGCCTTGTTCCATTTCAAGCGCATAGACAATGTCGCCGGGTGGGCAGTGGGCCGCTTCGTCATGAGGCGTCATGTCGGCAATACGCGTAATCGTGCCGCCGGCATCGATAAAGGCAATTGACAGGGGCAATGGCGTATTTTTCATCCAGAAGCACTGGAAAACCGGTGTCTGGAACACGAACAGCATGCCATGGTTTTGCGGCAGGCTGGTGCGGTGCATCAACCCTTGCTGATGGGCGGCGCTGGTCGTGGCCAGTTCGGCCTGAATCGTGATGTTGTTTATTGTGAGTTCGATGGAAGGCAGCAGGCTTTGTGCCTGGCCTGTCGCGTGGCCGGCAAGCATCAGCACCATGCCGTAAAACAATGATCGAAAGACAGTCATAGCGTTGCGCAAAGAAAAGGTTTGACCATGAGGCGAGTGTGCGTAGTTTAAGGCGAAGACGGTGCAGGCCGTTCAAAACATAAAAAAGGCGGGGCATTGCACCCCGCCAGTTCGACTTTTATTGAGTATTATTATTCTTCTGGTTTGACGAGTTGTTGGTCAAGAGGCAGTAATGTTCAGGGCTTGTTTGCCCTTGGGGCCCTGGGCGATTTCAAACGCCACTTTCTGACCTTCTTTCAAGGTTTTGAAGCCATTCATCTGGATCGACGAAAAATGCGCGAACAGGTCTTCTCCCCCGTTGTCGGGGGTGATGAAGCCAAAGCCCTTCGCGTCGTTGAACCACTTGACGGTTCCAGTCAGCTTCTGGGTGTCCCCGGCTGAGGTGGTGCTAGATTCGGACATACGTACTGCCTCTCTCGACTATAGTGTTAGGTAAAAACCAGGGCCGCCGGCGTTGCGGTAGCCTGCCGGTTCCGGAAAGTGCCTGGTCCCCCGACCCTTTTCCGGAACAGAACGATAATGCTCAATGTTGCTCGCTGTAGTCAACTATGGAAATTACTTAGATTTGAAATGAATCATGGCCATTAATACCGATATTCAGCGCGATACCGTGCTCGATCGACAAAAAGAACAGGTCAAGCCGCCGCCCATGTATCAGGTCGTTTTATTGAACGATGACTACACCCCGATGGAGTTCGTGGTTGGCGTATTGCAGCGGGTGTTCGGAAAAAGCGAGGAAGAAGCGTCTCGCATCATGCTGAAAGTGCATCATGAGGGGCGTGGCGTCTGTGGTATTTATACCCGTGACATTGCGGCGACCCGTGTCGAAATGGTCCGCCAGATGGCCCGGGCACGTCAGCATCCGTTACAGTGCATCATGGAACCAGCGCCAGACGCGGGTTAGTTTGCAGTATCGTGTGAAAACTTTTTTGATGTAATCGGGTCACACCCAATGTACTCACTGCATAATGGGTGATACCTTAGGACAAATGGACTCATATCAGTCCTGAATATGTTGTTTGTCCGCTTCGGTAACGGGAGGAAGCGTGATCTCTGAAGAACTTGAAGTCAGCCTGCATTTGGCCTTTGTCGAGGCTCGCACGGCGCGACACGAATTTATAACTGTCGAGCATCTGTTGTTGTCGTTGCTCGATAACGCTGCTGCGGCAGAGGTCTTGCGTGCCTGCTCGGCCGACATCGAAGCCTTGCGCACCGAATTGCGCAAATTCATTGCCGACAATACGCCGGTACATCCAGGCGAGGCCGAAGTCGATACCCAGCCTACATTGGGTTTTCAGCGCGTCATTCAGCGCGCCATCATGCATGTGTCGTCCAGCAGCTCCGGTAAAAATACGGTAACCGGCGCCAATGTGCTGGTGGCCATGTATGGCGAAAAAGACTCGCATGCAGTGTACTTTTTGCTGCAGCAGGGCGTCACGCGCCTTGATGTGGTCAATTATTTGTCGCATGGCATCACCAAGACACCCGAACCGCCGCGCGCAGAACCACCCAAGGCTGCGGCAGCCCAGCCTTCATCCGGTACTCCAGAGCCAGACGCGCGGTCCGATCAGCAGAAGTCACCGCTTGAGCTTTACGCCCTTGATCTCAATGCAGAAGCACGTCTGGGCCGCATTGATCCGCTCATCGGCCGCGAGGCTGAAGTCGAGCGGGTAATTCAGGTGTTGTGCCGTCGTCGCAAAAACAATCCGTTGCTGGTTGGCGAGGCCGGTGTGGGTAAAACGGCCATTGCCGAAGGTCTGGCATGGCGCATTACCCAAAATGATGTCCCCGAGATTCTGGCCAGTGCCAATGTGTATGCGCTCGACATGGGGGCGTTGCTGGCCGGTACAAAATACCGCGGTGACTTCGAACAGCGTCTCAAGGCCGTATTGAAAGCGTTGCAAGACAATACCAATGCAGTGTTGTTCATTGACGAAATTCATACGCTCATCGGTGCCGGCTCGGCGTCGGGGGCACACTTGATGCCTCCAACCTGCTTAAACCGGCGTTGTCATCGGGCAAGCTCAAGTGCATGGGCGCGACAACCTACAATGAGTTCCGTGGCATTTTCGAAAAAGACCACGCGCTGGCACGCCGCTTCCAGAAAATCGATGTAGCCGAACCCACGGTCGGTCAGACCATCGAGATTCTGCGCGGTCTGAAGTCGCATTTCGAAGCGCACCACGGGGTCAAATTCACTTCTGCCGCCATTACGGCTGCCGCCGAACTGTCGGCACGGCACATCAACGATCGTTTCCTGCCTGACAAGGCCATTGACGTCATCGACGAGGCGGGGGCTGCCCAGCGTCTGCTGCCGAAATCAAAACAAAAGAAAACGATCGGTAAGGCTGAAATTGAAGCCACCGTGGCCAAGATTGCACGCATTCCGCCACAAAACGTTTCGTCCGATGACCGCAACAAGCTGGCGACGCTGGAACGCGATCTCAAAACAGTCGTGTTCGGTCAAGATGCAGCCATCGAAGCTTTGGCCGCAGCCATCAAGATGGCTCGTTCCGGTCTCGGGCGCCCTGACAAACCTATTGGTTCTTTCTTGTTTTCGGGGCCAACCGGTGTCGGCAAAACCGAAGTGGCCCGTCAGCTCGCGTTTACGCTGGGTGTCGAGCTGTTGCGTTTCGATATGTCCGAATACATGGAACGTCATGCGGTTTCGCGTCTTATCGGTGCGCCTCCGGGCTATGTCGGTTTTGATCAGGGCGGCTTGCTAACCGAAGCGGTCACCAAACAGCCGCATTGTGTGCTGTTGCTCGACGAAATCGAAAAGGCGCATCCCGATGTCTACAACATTTTGCTTCAGGTCATGGACCACGGTACGCTTACCGATAACAACGGGCGCAAGGCCGACTTCCGCAACGTCATCATCATCATGACAACCAATGCGGGGGCCGAAGCCTTGAACCGTACGACCATCGGTTTTGCATCGGCACCCAAAACAGGTGACGAAATGGTCGACATCAAGCGTACATTCACGCCAGAATTCCGCAACCGTCTTGACGCCATCATCGGGTTCACACCGCTTACGCGCGACATCATTCTGCGTGTGGTCGACAAATTCCTGATGCAGCTTGAAGACCAGTTGCATGAAAAACGTGTTGAAGTGGTCTTTTCGCAAACCCTGCGTGATTATCTGGCCAAAGAAGGCTTCGATCCGCTCATGGGCGCACGGCCCATGCAACGTCTCATTCAAGACACGATCCGTCGTGCCTTGGCCGATGAGCTGTTGTTCGGGCGACTGACCGACGGTGGCAATGTCACGGTCGATCTCTCCGACGAGGGCAAGGTGGTGCTGCTGTTCGATAACGAAGCGCCATCGGTCAAGGCCCCCCAAAGTGTCTGAAGCCGAACTCATCGACTAAATGGACAGTTCGCTGGTTGTTTGTCCCCATTGCGCCCGGCTCCACCAGAGAATCTCTCTGAAGCCGGGCGCAGTGGCGTCTTGCGTGCGCTGCGGTACCGAGCTGTATCGCGAGTCCCGCTTGTCGTTGCAATCCTGGCTCGCCCTGACCTGGGGTGCGCTGGCTGTTTTTTGTCTGGCCAATTATTTTCCGGTTGCGCGGCTTTCCATGCAGGGGCAAACCCTTCAGGCCACCTTGCTCGATGCCTTGGTCATGACCTGGCAGCAAGGCGCCTGGCTGGTGGCCCTGCCTGCGACCCTGTTCACCTTTTTCTTCCCGTTGGGTCAGATCCTGTTCGCCATGTGGGCGCTGCAATGCATTCGCAAACGACGTTTGCCGGGTGATTTCCGTTATGGCTTGCGCATGCTCGAAGTGTTGTCGCACTGGAGTATGGTGCCGGTGTTGCTGTTGGGCATTCTGGTGGCCATGGTCAAGCTGGGTGATCTGGCGGTGCTGCACATTGGCGAAGGGCTGTGGGCGTTTGGGGCGTTAAGTGTTTTGCTGACCATCCTTACCCGCATGTCGGCCTATCGGCTGTGGCGCTACGCGGAAGAGGCCGGATTGGTGCGGCGTTCGGGTGAGGGGTTGATCTGGCCAGGCCGGTTGCCGCGTGCACGGCGTGCGGTTGTGTTCAGAACATGCCGTTGTCAGGTGTCATGCGTTGTGGCCGTTGCCGTGCGTGGTTTCATTTTCGCAAGCCGCATATTCGCAACCGTGTCTGGGCACTGCTGATTACGGCAGCCATTCTTTATATTCCTGCGAACGTTTGGCCGGTCATGACCTTGCGTATGCCTACCGGCGAGGCCGCCCATACGATTCTGGGCGGTGTGATCGAACTCTGGAACTATGGGTCCTGGGACCTCGCGCTTATTGTGTTCATTGCCAGTGTGGTTGTGCCTTCCAGCAAACTTTTGGCGTTGTCGATTCTGATGGTACGGCGTTACCATTGGCGCGGAGTTGCGATGCAGCGCCAGCGCACGCGGCTGTATGCCATTGTCGAGTTCGTCGGCCAGTGGTCGATGCTGGACGTGTTTGTTGTATTGTTACTGTCGGCACTGGTCAGTTTCCCGGGGCTTGCCCAGATTCGCGTTGAGCCCGGTGCCGCATTTTTTGGTCTGGTGGTCATTTTGACCATGCTGGCCGCCATGAGCTACGGCCCCCGACTGGGTTGGGATCAGTGTCACGAATCCAGGTCCGTCAATCATCCGGCTGTACATCATTGAAGGAATTGCATGTCAGAAGTAAAACCACCGGCGTCGGCTTCTGTTGACACGAATCCTGTTGCTGCAGACCCTTTCGTTACCGAACGCAAGGGCGCCCGTATTTCATGGATCTGGCTGGTGCCGCTGGTTGCCGCAATTGTCGGTTTGTCATTTATCGTCCGTAACTGGATGAGCACGGGGCCGACCATCACGCTCACCTTCGAGTCTGCCGAGGGCCTTGAAATCGGACAGACCAAGGTGCGCTACAAGGATGTGGTGGTGGGTCTGGTAACGGATATCCGGGTTGCGTCCGATCGCTCTAATGTGCTGGTCAAGGCAGAGCTCGACCGCGAAGCCTCGCGATATCTGGCACGCGAGGGTGCGCTCTATTGGGTGGTCAAGCCGCGCCTGACCATCGGTAGTGTCTCAGGTCTGGGAACATTGCTTTCGGGGGCGTATATTGCTGCCGATGTGGCCCCCGAGGGCACTGTGGATGATCCTTCTGTCACGTATTCATTTATCGGGCTTGAAAAGCCGCCCGCCGTTACCAGTGACCGTCCGGGGACTCGGTATACCTTGCGCGCCGACGATCTGGCCTCCCTTGAAATCGGTGCTCCGGTTTACTACCGCCAGATTCCGGTGGGTCGAATTATCGACTACGCCTTGAACGAACAGGGGCGTTCGGTTGATGTGCAGATTTTTGTCGACTCACCCAATGACCGTTTTGTCACGTCTGATACACGGTTCTGGAACGTCAGCGGCGTCAATGTGTCGCTTTCGACAACCGGTGTGTCAGTCCAGACGGCGTCGTTGGCGTCCATGATCGCCGGCGGGTTGGCCTTTGCCAATGCCAATCCGGCTAACGAAGTGCCTGCACCGGCCGACACGACATTCGAGTTGTTCCAGACTGAAGTTGAAGCCATGGCCGAGCCCGATGGGCCTGCCTTCCGGGTCGATATGGTGTTCAATCAGTCTGTCCGAGGCCTCAAGGTTGGTGCGCCCGTCGAGTTTCGCGGCATGGAGCTCGGAAAGGTCTATGACATCGATCTTGAGTTCGACACCGAGAAACGGCAGTTTCATGTCTTGGTCAAGGCCAATCTCTATCCGCGTCGTTTTGGCAATGCCTACGATCGAATCATGACCCTTGAGTCTGCCAGCCAGTACCCGGGGCGTCTGCTCCTGGGGCCAATGATCAATCATGGGTTAAGGGCGCAGTTGCAGGCGGGCAGCCTGCTGACGGGTCAACAGTTTGTCGCGCTGGATTTTTTCCCGCAGGCCGATAAAGTGACTTTTGACGCAACGCAGGACCCGGTCATGATTCCGACCATTCCCGGCAATTTTGACCGTTTGCAGGAACAGATCAGTGCCATTGTCACCAAACTTAACGCGGTTCCGTTTGACGGTATTGGTAAAGACCTGCGCGATGGGCTGGCTTCCATGAACACGTTGCTCAAAGAGATCAATACGTCGGTGGCCCCCAGGCCGCAGCGGCGCTCAAAGAGGCCCGTCGTTCTCTGGAAAATGTAAATGCCTTACTGTCTGCCGATTCGCCCAGTGGCACCAATCTTGAGCGCACGTTGCGTGAATTGACCGGGGCAGCACGTTCCCTGCGTAACCTTGGTGATTATTTGCAGGCTCACCCCAATGCGTTGATCGGTGGTCGTGGTGCCGATCGTTTGCCTGAATAGGATGCTTAGTATGACTGCAGGTCGTCAGTTGCTTTCCAGTGTTTGTGTTTTTCCGATGCGGCGTTCTGGCCGTGCACGCGTTTCTTCCACTGCAGCCATGGCCTCTACTGCGCGGGTAGTTCGGCGTGTCGCGAGTGGTCTGGCGTGTGCTGTTGCTTTGGCCGGGTGTGCCGCTTCAAACAGCCAGTATTACAGTCTGCAGACAGTGTCTGATTCCAGGCCAAAGGCAGTGAATTCAATCGCTGACGCCCTCAACGTGCAGAGCGTCAGTATTCCGGCACAGGTTGACCGTCCGCAGCTGGTTTTAGCGGGTCGTACCGACGGGGCTGTCAGCGTCATGAACGATTCGTTATGGGTGGCACCCTTGCCGACGAGATTCGTCTGGCGGTGGCCAGCCGTCTCGGCCAGCAACTGGGTGTGCCCGATGTGAATGGTACGGGCGCCCCCGCCAATTTGCCCTTGTGGGGTGTAAAGCTGGATGTTCAGCGTTTTGAGGCCATGTACGGCAAGTACGTGCAGGTTCAGACCAGCTGGCGCCTGTCTCGTCGGCCTGAAACAAAAGGCGATGGGTTGCCTGTAGTCTGCCGCGCGAATGTACAGGTTCCTGCTGTTGGCGGGGTTGACGCGACGGTACGCGCCTACCAGCAGGCTCTGGTGCAGGTTGCTGATGTGATTGCGGCCCAGGTCGCGGCAGGCCGTCTGGGTGACAACGCCGGAATGACCCACCCGAAAATTGATCTGAGTTCAGGGTTGACCTGGCAAGGCTGCTCCGGGGCTGCCGATTGACGGAAATCCGGTGCCTGCTTGTGTGAGTCGGGCCAGTGTTTAAATTTCTGTAAGTGGCGCCGGTTTCAACGACTGTGGTTTAACGCTGGCGGGTGCCGCCAGTCGAGTACGACAGTTCAGGTTAGGGCCATCGTCTTGATTATGATGCGGCTGGGGGCGGCATCAACTACGCCCGGTGCTGCCAAAACCACCATCACCACGGCTGCTTTCTTCAAAGTCGTCAACGAGGTCGAAATCGACCTGTTGAACAGGTACAAAAACCAGCTGTGCCAGCCGTTCCATGGGTTCCAGTTTGAAGGGCGTTGCCCCGCGGTTCCAGGCTGACACCATAAGGGGCCCCTGGTAGTCGGAATCGATCAGGCCAACCAGATTACCCAGCACGATACCGTGTTTATGGCCCAACCCCGAGCGTGGCAAAATGACGGCGGCATAGCCAGGATCGCCGATGTGAATTGATAAACCGGTAGGTACCAGTTGTGTTTGTCCGGGTTCAAGTATCAAGGGTTCGTCCAGGCAGGCCCTCAAGTCAAGTCCGGCTGAACCGGGGTGGCATAGGCCGGAAGGCAATCCTGCATACGGGGGTCGAGCACTTTCAGAGCAATTTTTTCATGGGGTCAGACGTCTTCGTTGATGGTGCGTGATTTGCGCTTGCGGATAAGGGTCAGGGTGATCCAGACGGCAATGACTACCGACAGCACGAAACTGATGACCAGCCCGGCGTTGGTGCCGTTTGAGCCCAGCGCACCAATACTTTTTCCGGTCAGGTAGCCTGGCAGCAACATGACAGGAATCCAGACGATGGCAGACAGGATGTTGGCGACCTGAAATCGCCCGTGGCGCATTTTCATGACGCCAGCGACGGTTGGCAAAATCGCGCGCAACGGGCCCAGAAAGCGCCCGGCAAAAATGGACAGCATGCCGTACCGATAAAAGAAGTGCCGGGCCCGCGCGACGGCACGACGCTGCTTGTTAAGGGGCCAGCGATGAATGATTCTGGGCCCCAGCAAACGTCCAATATAGTAAGAAATGGCGTCGCCCACTACCGCACCGACGATACCCCAGAAAACAACAGGCCCGGCATCCAGCGTACCGTTTCCAACCAGCCCCCGACGACCAGCATGACGGCTGTGGCGGGGATCGCGATGCCGACGACCAGCAGTGACTCACCCATGGCCAGCAGCCCCAGGATGAAGGCCGCCCATTCCTGGTTGTTATTGATGAACAGGGTGATTTCGTTAACGATTTGTTCCATGAGAGGCCTGATGAAGAACGGGAAGGGCAGCTATTGATGCCAGGGTCAGCGTTATGGGATGCGCTGGGCAATGGCCTGAATCAGGGCCCGTGCCGCTTGCAGTTTATGCAGTTTGGGTTGCGGGTGGGCACCGTTATCGTCGAACAGAATGAAGGTGGTGGTCTCGCCTTCCATGGCGTCCTGGGCCAGATTGCCAACCAGCAACGGGATGCCTTTGCGACGTCGCTTGGCGGCCGCGTACTCGTGCAGATTTTCTGTTTCGGCCGCAAAACCGACACACCAGGGGCCATCGGGCAGGGCGGCAACCTCGGCCAGAATGTCCGGGTTGGGGGCGAACTGCAGTGCGGGCGGGCCGGACGATGCCTGGCCTTCCACTTTTTGATCTTGTGATCGGCGGCATTGGCCACATGCCAGTCAGCCACTGCCGCTACTGCAATGAAGATGTCGGCCTGGCCAGTGTGCTGCATGACGGCAGCATGCATCTGGCGGGCACTTTCGATGCTGATACGCTCAACGCCCCAAGGACACGGCAGAGCGGTAGGGCCGGACACCAGGGTGACGGTGGCGCCCGCCTCGCGGGCCGCCTGCGCCAGTGCGTAGCCGGTTTTACCGGACGAACGGTTGCTGATGACCCGCACCGGGTCGATGCGTTCGGCCGTTGGGCCGGCGGTGATCAATACATGCCGACCTGACAGCACTTTAGGCTGGAAAAAGGCGATCAGTTCGGCCAGCAACTGGTGGGGTTCAAGCATGCGGCCATCGCCGGTTTCGCCACAGGCCTGGTCACCGCAGCCGGGGCCCAGAACGATGACGCCGTCATCGGCCAATTGGCGGATATTGCGCTGGGTGGCCGGGTGTTCCCACATTTCGCGGTTCATGGCCGGCGCCACCAGCAGCGGGCAGGCCCCACGAGCCAGGCACAGTGTGGTCAACAGATCGTCGGCCAGACCATGAGCCAGTTTTGCAATCAGGTCGGCACTGGCGGGAGCGATCAGGATGGCATCAGCATCACGGGTCAGGTTGATATGGGCCATGCTGTTCGGAATGCGCGTGTCCCACGCGCTGGTATAGACCGGCCGACCCGACAGCGCCTGGAAGGTTGTCGGTGTCATGAAATGCGTGGCCGCATCGGTCATGACAACATCAGCTACGCCGCCCTGGTCTTGCAGACGACGCAGCAGTTCAGCGGTTTTGTAACAGGCAATGCCGCCGCTAAGGCCCAGCACGATACGTTTGTTGTCCAGATCACCCATGGCAGAAAAGTCGCTTTTTCAGGTTAGTGGTCGGCAAGCCGGGCCTGGCGACGGTGCCGTACATAGCGCAGCAGTTCGTCCAGAATCAACAAGATGGCCCCGCACGTAATGGCGACGTCGGCGATGTTGAATGCCGGGAAATGCCATTGTCGCCAGTAAAACAGCAAAAAATCAATGACATGACCATGTTGAAGGCGGTCGATGAGATTACCCAGTGCACCGCCCAGAATCGCAGTCAGGGCGGTGCAAAACAGGCGCTGGCCCGGGCTTTTCCAGAGCAGGTGCACTATCAGTGCGGCGGCGACCAGGGCAATGCCGCTGAACAGCCAGCGCTGCCAGCCTTGCCCCTCGGCCAGGAAACTGAAGGCTGCCCCGGGGTTGTACAGCAGGGTGAAATCAAAAAGGGCAGTATGGGCCAGCGTTCGCCGTAGGCAAGGTGGGTGTCAAACCAGATCTTTGTGATCTGGTCGGCCCCAATGATCAGTGCAGCCCCCAGCAGCCAGCCCGCAAAGCCAAGACGTGATTTACGCATGCGTGCGTGGCTCGCCGTCTTTGAACAGGTTGTCGACACAACGCCCGCAAATATGCGGATGGTCTGGATCGACACCGACGTCTTCCCGGTGGTGCCAGCAACGCTCACACTTGGCGTGGCCGGTCGGGCTGACCGTGATGGACAGTTCGCCCTCACCGGCATGCACCGTGGCTCTTGAAACGATCAGTACAAAGCGCAGGTCATCACCCAGTGATTGCAGCAGGGCCAGGTCATCCCCAGAGGCGTGGATGTCAATTTCTGCGGCCAGCGAAGAACCGATGTCACCTGCTGTACGCACCACTTCGATCCGGCGCATGACTTCGGCGCGGATGTCACGCAGACGTGACCATTTGTCGGCAAGCGCCGTGGCATCGGCGTGTTCGGGCAGCGTGTGGTAAAGCTCGGTGAAGATGGTGCCGGCATCGCGGCCTTCGTGGAGATCCTTCCAGGCCTCTTCGGCGGTGAACGACAGAATGGGGGCCATCAGACGCAACAACGCATGGGTGATGTGGTACAGCGCGGTTTGCGCCGAACGGCGGGCGACGCTGTTGGCTCCGGTTGTGTACAGGCGGTCTTTCAGGACATCCAGATAGAAGGCTCCGAGGTCTTCCGAACAGAAAATCTGCAGGCGTGATACCGCCGGATGGAATTCATAGCGGCGATAACAGGCCAGTACTTCGTCTTGCATCTGGGCCGTCATGCACAGGGCATAGCGGTCAATTTCGAACAGGTCATCGTCTGACACCGCTTGCTCGGCGACATTGAAGTCCTGGATATTGCCCAGCAAGAATTTCAGCGTGTTGCGAATGCGGCGGTAGCCTTCAACCACACGTTTCAGGATTTCGTCTGAAATCGACAGTTCACCTGAGTAGTCGGTGGAAGCGGTCCAGAGACGCAGGATTTCGGCACCCAACGAATCGGAAACTTTTTGTGGCGCAACAACGTTACCCACCGACTTGCTCATTTTACGGCCCTTGCCATCGACCACGAAACCGTGTGTCAGCAACGCCTTGTAGGGCGGTTCGCCATACAGCATGCAGCTGGTCAGCAAGGACGAATGGAACCAACCGCGGTGCTGGTCGGAACCTTCCAGATACAGGTCGGCAGGCCACGTCAGTTCATCGGCATGGGACCCTTTGATGGCGTGATCGCGCCCACCCAGCACGGTGGCGTGGGTAGTGCCCGAATCGAACCACACGTCGAGCGTATCGCGATTTTTTTCGTACAGGCTGGCTTCGTCGCCCAGCAGCTCGGTCGGGTCGAGTGTTTGCCAGGCTTCAATGCCTTCCTTTTCGACACGCTGTGCGATTTGTTCGAGCAATTCGGGGGTGCGCGGGTGCAGTTCGCCGGTTTCTTTATGAACAAAAAAGGCCATGGGAACGCCCCACTGACGCTGACGCGACAATGTCCAGTCAGGGCGGTTGGCAATCATGGCATGCAGGCGGGCGCGACCCCAGGCTGGGTAAAACTGCGTGTTCTCGACCCCTTTCAGGGCCATTTCACGCAGGGTGGGGCTGTCTGCAACAATGCGGTCCATACCGGCAAACCATTGGCTGGTCGCACGGTAAATGACCGGTGTCTTGTGCCGCCAGCAGTGCATGTAGCTGTGTTTGAGCGGTGCCTGCTTGATCAGGCTGCCGACGTTGTCGAGGGCTTCGACGATTTTCGGGTTGGCTTTCCAGATCAGTTCGCCACCAAACAACGGCAGCGTGCTGGCGTAGTGACCATCACCCATGACCGGGTTGATGATGGCGTCGTCGGTCAGGCCATTGGCCTTGCAGACCAGGAAGTCGTCAACACCATAGGCGGGGGCGGCGTGGACCACCCCGGTTCCCGCGTCAAGGCTGACGTACTCAGCCGGGTAGACAGGGGCAACGCGCTGGTAACCCGTATCGGCGTCGTACAAGGGGTGACGGCATTCAAGCCCGGCCAGCGCCTGGCCGGCGACGGTTGCCACGACAGTGCCTTCAAGCCCCCAGTCTTGCAGACAGGATTCGACCAGGTCGGTGGCAATTAGCAGGTATTCGCCGGTGGCGCGTGGTTCGGCCAGCTTGACCAGTGCGTAACTGATTTCAGGGCCAACATTCAGCGCCTGGTTGGCCGGCAACGTCCAGGGGTTGTTGTCCAGATGACGATAGCGCCTTCTACGGGCTGGTCCAGTCCAAAAATGGCAGCCACGCGGCCAGGGTCATTGAAACGGAACGCCACATGAACGGCAGGGTCGGTACGGTCGGCGTATTCCACTTCGGCTTCTGCCAGTGCGGAGCCACAGTCAAAGCACCAGTTGACGGGTTTCAGGCCACGAAACACGAAACCCTTTTCCAGGATTTTGCCCAGCGCACGCAGCTCGTCGGCCTCGTTGCTGAAATTCATGGTCAGGTAGGGACGGTCCCAGTCGGCCAGAACCCCCAGCCGTTTGAAGTCGATGCGCTGGCGTTCGATCTGCTCAAGGGCGTATGCGCGTGCTTTGGCCTGCACTTCACCGACAGGCAAGTGCTTGCCGTATTTTTCTCGATCTGGATTTCGATGGGCATGCCGTGGCAGTCCCAGCCGGGCACATAGTGGGCATCGAAGCCATCCATATTGCGGCTTTTCACGATGATGTCTTTCAGGACTTTGTTGACCGCGTGGCCGATGTGAATGTCGCCATTGGCATACGGCGGGCCATCGTGCAGCACAAATTTCGGTCGCCCCTGGCTGGCTGCGCGAATGGCAGCATAAACCTTGTTTTCTTCCCATTCAGCAACCCATTTGGGTTCACGCTTGGCCAGATCGCCACGCATCGGGAAGGGGTTTCGGGCAGGTTCAGAGTTTTTCTATAGTCCATGGAGCGCAAAGTAATCGCGAGCTTGCCGCGCATCGTTGTCGATGGCAGCGGTCATTGTGGGCAGGTCGGGAAAAGTTTCTTCGTCGCGCAGAAACTTGAGGAATTCAATGCGTGTGAGTTTACCGTATGCATCGACGTTGCAATCGAACAGGTGCACTTCCAGCAGCACATGGCCGTTATTGTCGACCGTGGGCCGTACACCCAGGCTGGCAACGCCGTTCAGAGGGTGGTCGGCCAGATCGTAGGCCCGCACGATGTAAATTCCGGAACGTGCGGCGCATAACTGGGGTACATTCACATTCAATGTGGGGTAGCCCAGCGTGCGCCCCAGTTTCTTGCCGTGCACGACGTGACCGCTGATCCGGTAGGGGTGGCCAAGCAAATGCTCGGCGTGGGCAAGATTCCCCACAGCCAGGGCCGTACGTACCTCAGAGCTGGAAATCCGGTGTCCGTTTTCATCGACGACATCGGTGATCAGGTCGATTTCAAAACCCTGTTCGCGCCCCAGTTTGCGCAGCAGGTCAATGTCGCCGGTGCGACGGTGCCCGAAGCGGAAGTCTTCGCCAACCAGCAGCCAGCGTGTGTTCAGCCCCTGAACCAGGGTGTGTTTAACGAAGTCTTCGGCCGACAGGTCGGCCAAGGCCTGGTTGAATCGCATCAGAGCCAGCTGCCGGATGTGCAGACGTTGTATCCCCCAGATCTTGTCGCGCAGGCTGCTGATCTGGGTGGGCATGAGTTCGGGCCGGTTGCCCGCCCGTGCAAAATAGACGCGGGGGTGCGGGTGGAACGTCATGACCGAAGGCGTCAGGTGCCTTTCCTGGGCGACCTGGGCCACGCGTGCAAGAATAGTCTGGTGCCCGCGGTGGACACCGTCAAAATTGCCAATTGACACGGCACTGGGGCTGGCATCGTCGTGGCGTGGCAGAGAACGATAAATTTTAAGGGCAGATTTCACAGGCGACAGTTTACAATTTTATGTTGCATTGCTCAGGAACCGCATTTTGACTTCGTTAGCTTCAACCACCTCAACCGTTTCGTCGGGCGCCTGCCGTCTGGTCATCCTTGTATCGGGCCGGGGCTCGAACATGCAGGCTATTGTCCGGGCGATTGAAAGCCGGGCCTGGCGGCGCAGGTTGTTGCCGTAGTGTCAGACAAACCGGCGGCGGCAGGTCTGGACTGGGCCCGGCAGCAAGGGCTGGAAACCTGCGCGCTTGAACCGGGCGCTTATGTTAACCGAGAAGCCTATGATCAGGCGCTGGCGCAAACGGTTCAGGCTTATTCGCCCGACTACGTGTTGCTGGCGGGCTTCATGCGGATTTTGTCCGACGCCTTCGTGCATCAGTTCAGCGGCCGCCTTGTCAACATCCACCCCTCGCTGCTGCCGTCGTTTCCGGGGTTGAAAACCCACGAAAATGCGCTCAAAACCGGGGTGCAGTGGCATGGGTGCACCGTCCATTTTGTTACGCCAGAACTGGATAACGGTCCCATTATCGGTCAGGCGGCTGTTCCGGTGCTGGCAACCGATACCCCGCAATCATTGGCAGAGCGTGTGCTGGTGGTTGAGCACCGGCTTTACGCCGATGTGGTTGAATGGCTGGCTGATGGACGCGTCAGTTTGCAGGATGACGGACGTGTTGCCGTCACAGATCTTCCTACCCGCGCGTGCGTACTGGCGTCCAATGACGCCGACGCTGCCGACGTTACTTTAATCAAGGCTTGAAATGAAACAGAAAAAGACCCCGCAACGCCCGTATAACCTGGGCGCGGCGCGTGTCGAGCAGGTACAGTCGGTACTGGGCGACATTTTGCAGTGGGCCCATCCGGCCGATGTGGTGTTATCGCGCTGGATGAAAGCCCACCCCAAATTGGGGTGCGGGATCGCGGTGAAGTGGCCGATGCGGTATTTGATGTGTTGCGCCACCTGCGCCGTTACCGTCATTTTGCCGAAAGCGGTATTGGCCCGGGTGCACGTCGCCTGGCCATTCTCGGGTTGTCGGCGGTTGTCAGTGAAAGCCTTCTGGCTGAAGCCTTGTCGGACAATGAAAAGCAATGGCTTGAGCATGTCCGGAAAATTCCGCTCGATCGCCTGCCGCGTCAGGTACGCGACAGCATGCCCGATTGGCTTGACGAGCGTTTGTCAGCATTGCCGCAGGCTGATGCGCTGGTTGCGGCATTAAATCAGCCGGCGCCGCTGGATATCCGCATCAATCCGCTCAAAGCCGAGCGCGACGACATGCTGGAAACACTGCGCAACAGCCAGGCCTTGAAGTTCAACCCTGAACCTACGCCGTATTCCCCTTGGGGTATTCGTCTGCAAGGCCGGCCGCCCGTCAATCGTTGGCCCATGTTTGAAAAAGGCGAAATCGAGGTGCAGGACGAAGGCAGCCAATTGCTGGCGGCGTTGGTGGCACCCCGGCGTGGCGAAATGACCATTGATTATTGCGCTGGTGCCGGTGGCAAAACCTTGCTTCTGGGTGCCCTGATGCGATCTACAGGCCGCTTGTATGCCTTCGATGTGTCGGCCGCACGTCTGGCGCGCGCCAAACCGCGTTTTGCCCGTAGCGGGTTGTCCAACATTGTGCCGGTGGTCATTGCCGAAAATAACGACCAGCGGGTCAAGCGGTTGCGCGGCAAGGCGCAGCGTGTGCTGGTTGACGCGCCCTGCAGCGGTCTGGGCACCTTGCGGCGCAATCCAGACCTGAAATGGCGCCAGCATCCCGAATCCCTTGAGGAGCTGCGTGCCTTGCAAGCCCGGATCCTGCGTCAGGCGGCCCAGTGTGTCGCACCGGGTGGACGTCTGGTCTATGCGACATGCAGTATCTTGCCCGAAGAAAACGAGCAGCAAGTTGAAGCCTTTTTGGCCGAGAATCCTGAGTTTTCAGTGGTAGATGCCGGTAAAGTGGTGGCTGATCGTTGTAAAAACCTGACGTTTGACGGCCCCTGGCTGTCGTTGCGGCCTGATGTGCATGGCACTGACGGCTTCTTTGCGGCGGTCCTGGAGCGGGCAAAACCAGCGCCGGCACCGGCATCCGTTTGATTTTTCGCAAGAACTTATTTGCAACACTGCTGTCACAGCAGAACCAACTACGCTAAACTTGGCGGGTTACTTTGTAAGGGTCTAACACACGGTTTATGGACTACGTCTTATCTTTTATTTCGGGCGGTTTGCTGCAACTTTCCTGGTGGCAGGTGGCGCTCGTTACGCTGGTGCTGACGCACATCACTATTGTGGGCGTCACGTTGTTCTTGCATCGCAGCCAAACCCACCGCGGTCTCGATCTTCATCCCATTGCCATGCATTTCTTCCGTTTCTGGCTCTGGATGACCACTGGCATGGTGACCAAAGAATGGGTTGCCATTCACCGTAAACACCACGCCAAGTGCGAACGCGAAGGTGATCCGCATTCGCCCATGATTTACGGCATCAACCGTGTGTTCTTTGAAGGTGCTGAACTGTACCGCGAAGAATCGGCGAATCAAGACACCCTCAAGCGTTTCGGCTATGGTACGCCCGACGACTGGCTCGAGCGCAATGTGTATTCGCGTCACAGCGCGTTGGGTATCCTCATCATGCTGGGCATTGACCTTGCCTTGTTTGGTGCATTGGGCCTGACGGTATGGGCGGTTCAAATGGCCTGGATCCCGTTCTGGGCGGCCGGTGTTGTCAACGGTATCGGCCACTACTGGGGCTATCGTAACTACGCCAGCCCCGACACCAGCACCAATGTCTTTCCCATTGGCCTGATCATCGGTGGCGAAGAGCTTCACAATAACCACCATGCGCATGGTACATCAGCCAAGTTTTCGGCCAAATGGTACGAATTCGACATCGGCTGGGGTTACATCAAGATTCTCAGTGCGCTGGGTCTGGCCAAGGTGCGTCGTGTTGCGCCCAAGCTCAAGCTCGAACCCAATGCCGATGCCTCCGTTAGTGCAAAAACGCTTGAAGGCGTCATCATGCACCGCTACGAAATTCTTGCCCGCTACACTGACCTGGTCAAGAAAGCAGCGGCCGAAGAAATGGCCAAGCTCAAGGCAACCCGTCAGAAAGACAGTGCCGAATGCAATTTCACCTTGCTGGCCGGTGCCAAAGACTGGCTCGGCCAGGTTGATGAAAGCAAGCTTGAACCCGCACAACGTGCCCAGCTCGATACCGTTCTGGCTCAGAACCAGTCGCTGTCTACCCTGGTTCAAATGCGTCGCGACCTGACCCGTATCTGGGAAAGTTCCAGTGCCAGCAGCGAGCAGCTCGTCAGCGACCTGCAAGCCTGGTTGCAGCGTGCCCAGCAAAGCGGCATTGAAAGCCTTGAGCAGTTTGCCCTGCGTCTGCGCCGCTACGCGGCATGATCGGGTCGCTTAACCCGCAACAGCAAGCCGCCGTTACACTTCCCACTGGCCATGCCCTGGTGCTGGCCGGGGCGGGAAGCGGTAAAACCAGGGTGCTGACCACCCGCATGGCGTGGTTGATCCAGGGGGCAGGTTAGCCCCTTTGGCTTGCTGGCAGTAACGTTTACCAACAAGTCGGCGCGTGAGATGCTCACGCGCCTTTCCGCATTGCTGCCCATCAATACACGCGGGATGTGGGTGGGTACGTTTCATGGCCTGTGCAACCGCTTGTTGCGTGCACACCACCGCGATGCAGGCCTGCCCCAAACCTTCCAGATTCTTGATACGGCCGACCAGTTGTCGGCCATCAAGCGCCTGCTCAAGGCGGCCGGTATTGATGATGACAAATTTCCCCGCGCGATGTCCAGCGGTTCATCAACGGTTCCAAAGAGCAGGGGTTGCGGCCCGATGATGTCGATGCGTACGATGCGCACCGGCGTGGCCTGATCGACTTGTACCGGCAATATCAGGTCCAGTGCGAACGCGAAGGGGTGGTTGATTTCCCCGAGTTGCTGTTGCGCGCTTACGAATTGCTGCTGCGCAATGCCCCTATCCGCGAGCATTATCAGCGTCGTTTCCAGCACATTCTGATTGATGAGTTTCAGGATACCAACGACCTGCAGTATCGCTGGCTGAAATTGCTGGCGGGTGGCGGGGCATCGCTGTTTGCGGTGGGGGATGATGATCAGTCTATTTATGCGTTCCGGGGTGCGAATGTAGGCAATATGGCCGCCTTTGAGCGTGAATTCGCCCAAGGCAATGTCATTCGGCTTGAACAGAACTACCGTTCGTACGGCCACATACTTGACTCGGCCAACGCCCTGATTGCCCATAATGCAGCCCGCCTGGGAAAAAACCTCTGGACTGAACAAGGCGAGGGTGAACCCGTCCGCATCTGCGAGCAAGGCACCGACTTGCTTGAGGCCCAGTGGATGGTGGATGAGATCCGGGCCTTGGTGTCGGGTGGACATAGTCGCCGCGATATTGCTGTCTTGTATCGTAGCAATGCGCAGTCACGGGTCATCGAGCACACGCTGTTTTCATCCGGCATACCGTACCGGGTCTATGGCGGGCAGCGCTTTTTCGAGCGTCAGGAGGTCAAGCATGCCCTGGCATATTTGCGCCTGGTGGCTAATCCGAACGATGACACGTCGTGGTTGCGGGTCGTCAATTTCCCGGCGCGTGGCATCGGGGCACGTACGCTCGAACAACTTGGCGATCTGGCTAAAGAACAGGGTAGCAGCCTGTATGCGGCAGTCAGCGCCATGGGGGTAAAAGTGGCGCGAAGCTGGGCACGTTTGTTCAGTTGCTGTCCGACCTCTCTGAACAGTCCAGCGTCTTGCCGTTACCCGAGTTGATCGAACATGTGATTCATCACAGTGGTTTGCGTGATCACTACATGGGCGAGAAAGAAGGGGCCGACCGCCTCGAAAACTTGCAAGAGCTGGTCAACGCGGCAACCGTGTTTGTCGGTGAAGAGGGCTTGATGGGTGAGCCGGCGTCAGCACGCATGGGCCCATCGTCCGATGCCCTTGAGTTCCCCGATGCCGGTGTCGCACCCCCAGCCAGTCAGCACTTGACAGCTTTCTGTCGCATGCCTCGCTCGAAGCGGGCGATAATCAGGCGCAGGCCGGCGAAGACGCTGTGCAATTGATGACGGTGCATGCCGCCAAGGGTCTTGAGTTCGATTGCGTATTCATTACCGGTCTGGAAGAGGGCCTGTTCCCGCATGAAAACAGTCTCACTGAACAGGGGGCTTGAAGAAGAGCGCCGCCTGATGTACGTGGCCATGACGCGGGCACGCCAACGGCTGTATCTTACGTTGGCACAAAGCCGCATGCTTCATGGTCAAACGCGTTACGCCATGCGTTCACGCTTCCTGTCTGAAATTCCTGAAGAACATCTCAAGTGGCTTACCCCGCGTGAGCAACAGCGCACGATGGCTGATCCGGTGTCGTGGGGTGGGGCTTACCGGCGTGGCGATGCGTATGCCCGTTCTCCTGCCACGCTGGCACCGCGTACTGCGGCCCGTAGTCTTACGACCGGGGTCACGGTGGGCGAACAGCACTTCAGGGTGGGTCAGGGGTTGCCCATGCCAGGTTTGGCGAAGGCACCATCATTGGTTTAAGCGGTACCGGCACCGATGCGCAGGCACAGATCCAGTTCCGCGATGTGGGCACCAAAACACTTGCGCTTGGGGTGGCCAAGCTGGCGATTGTGCAGGGCTGAATACCCGGCCATGAATCTCGTGTTGTGGCCTCTGCTTCACCCCGCCTGTTCGATGGCTTCCAGCTCTTCCTGGGCCATCAGCCAGTCTTCTTCCAGTTGCGCAAGTGTTTTACCCAGTTCGCCGTGCTCGGCCAGGGCCTTCACCCGTTCGTCACGGCGCTCGTCACTGTAGAAATCGGGGTCGGCGATCAGTGCATCCAGGCTGTCCAGACGTGCCCGTGCCGTGGCCATTTTCTTTTCCAGTGATTCGACCTGTTTCAGCAAGGGTTTGCGCAGCGCCGACAGGCGCTGGCGCTCTTCGGCATCCAGTCGTTTCTGGGTTTTGCGGTCAACGGCAAGGCCGCCATTCGCCTCGTCGCGTTCCCTGTTGACGTCGTTACGTGCTTCGGCCCGCACGTTTGCGGCCCGCTGGTTCAGCCAGTCGCGGTAATCTTCCAGATCGCCATCGAATTCGCTGACCTTGCCATCGGCGACAATCCAGAAGTTGTCGACGGTTGTGCGCAACAGGTGGCGGTCGTGAGACACCAGCAGGACGCTGCCTTCGAACTCGGCCAGTGCGGTTGCCAGCGCCTCGCGGGTTTCGACATCCAGGTGGTTGCTGGGTTCGTCGAGCAGCAACAGGTTCGGTTTTTGCCAAACCACCAGAGCCAGGGCAAGCCGCGCCTTTTCCCCGCCTGACAACGGGGCAATTTTCTGGTTGACCATGTCACCGCTGAAACCAAACCCGCCCAGATAGTTACGCTGCTCCTGCTCGCGCAGGTCGGGGGCGATACGGACCAGATGTTGCAGCGGGGTCGCGTCAGCATCCAGCATGTCCAGTTGCTGCTGGGCGAAGTAGCCGATTTTCAGGCCTTTGGATGCACGTCGCTGGCCGGACAGCGGGGCCAGTTCTTCGGCCAGGGTTTTGATCAGGGTACTTTTACCGGCACCGTTGACGCCCAGGATGCCGACACGGGCACCGCCGCGAACCATCAGATTGATATCTTGAAGCACCGGTTTTTGGGGCTGCCATGGGGTGTCGGGTAACCGGTGCTGAGGTTTTCAAGCACCAGCAATGGGTCGGGCATGCTGTCGGGTTCGGGCAAACGAATATCAACGCCTGCATCGACGTGCAGCGGAGCCAGTGTTTCCATGCGGGCCAGCGCCTTTACACGGCTTTGAGCCTGTTTTGCTTTGGTGGCCTTGGCTTTGAAGCGGTCAATGAAGCTTTTCAGGCGCGCAGTTTCGCGGGCCTGGCGGTCGTGGGCCAGCTGGGTTTGGCGGATACGCTCGGCCCGCTGCGTCAGGAAGTCTTCATAGCCGCCTTTGTAACGTACCAGTTTGCCGTTATCGAAGTGCAGAATGGCTTTCGCAACGGCGTCCAGGAATTCGGTGTCGTGGGAAATGAGCAGTACGGTGCCGTCGTAGGCGGCCAGCCAGCGCTCAAGCCACAGCATGGCATCCAGGTCCAGGTGGTTGGTCGGCTCATCCAGCAGCAGCAATTCTGAGGGCGCCATCAGGGCGCGTGCCAATGCCAGACGCATTTGCCAGCCCCCGAGAAACTGCGAACCGGGTTCATCCATTCGTGCGGGGCAAAGCCCAGGCCAGCCAGTAACTGCTCGGCCCGCGAGGCGGCGCTCCAGGCGTCAGCCTCGATCAGGGCCGCTTCCAGCTCGGCGATGCGGTGGCCATCGGTGTCGGGTGTGGCTTCGCGTTCGGCTTGCAGGCGTCGCAGGCCGACATCGCCGTCAATGACGAATTCGCGGGCCGGTCGATCGGGTGTTGAGATGTCTTGTTCGACGCTGGCAGTGCGCCAGCTGCCGGGTAAGTCGATTGAGCCGGCATCGGCATCAAGTTCACCCTTGAGCAAGGCGAAAAGAGTCGATTTTCCTGCACCGTTCTTGCCGACAATACCGACACGTTCGCCCGGGTTGATGACAAAGTCAGTATTGTCGAGCAGAACTTTGGTGCCCCGCCGAAGGGTGATGCTGCTGGCACGGATCACGATACGGCAGGCCTCATGGCGTCAAGTTGCTCACGCGTGAGCAGCAGGATCTGGTCTTCCGCCGACTCGGTACTGAGCCAGACCGGTTCAAGTTCAGGGAAGGCTGCCAGAAAGTTCTCGTATTCGTTGCCGATTTCCAGAACCAGAATGCCTTCCGGTGCCATGAACCGGGGTGCATCGCGCAGCAGACGGCGCACGATGTCCATGCCGTCGTCGCCGCCTGCCAGCGCCAGTGTGGGCTCATGGCGATACTCGGCCGGTAAGGCCTCCATGGCGTGGCTGTTGACGTACGGCGGGTTGCAGATGATGACGTTGTAGCTGCAGTCGGGCAACTGGTCGAACAGGTCACTGCGATGGGCCGTCACCCGCCCGTCCAGACCGAAGTGCTCGATGTTCTGGTCAGCAACTTCCAGGGCGTGTTCCGAGATGTCAACCGCATCCACCTGGGCGCCTGGAAACGCCAGGGCGGCCAATATCGCCAGACAGCCCGAACCTGTGCACAGATCAAGCACGTAATCAACGTCATCGGGTTCCGCGACCCAGGGCGACAATTGTTCAGCCAGCAGCTCCGAAATCGGTGAGCGGGGAATGATGACGCGGGGGTCTACTGCAAACCGGTGGCCTTGCAACCAGGCTTCACCCGTCAGATAGGCGGCAGGTACGCGTTCGGTCAGGCGCCGATCGACCATTTTCAGGAATTTTTCACGTTCATCGGGCAGCACTTTGGCATCGAGAAAGGGGTCGAGCGTATCGAGTGGCAGGTGCAAGACGTGCAGCAACAGGTAAACCGCTTCATCCCAGGCGTTGTCGCTGCCATGACCAAAGTTGAGTTTTGCGGCGTTGAACTGGCTGACGGTGTAGCGCAGCAAGTCGCGAACGGTAAGAAGTTCCTGGAAGGCCAAAGGATTCATGGTGTGCCCGTAGGTTGATTAGGTAAGCAGCAGGTTTTCAAGCGTGCGGCGATAGATGTTTTTGAGGGGTTCGAGTGAGTCGACCCGAATATGTTCATTCACCTGATGAATGCTGGCATTGATGGGCCCGAATTCGATAACCTGCGGGCAGATTTTGGCAATGAAACGGCCATCGGACGTACCGCCGGTGGTGGACAGTTCGGTGTCGATACCGGTTTCTGCGCGGATCGCCTTTGACAGCGCCTGGCTGAGTTCGCCGCGCGGGGTCAGAAAGGGCTCGCCGGACAAGGTCCAGGCCAGTTCGTAGTCAAGGTCGTGGCTGTCGAGCAGGGTGTGAACACGCGTTCTCAGGGTGTCGGGTGTGCTTTCGGTGGAAAACCGGAAATTGAAATCAATGATGGCCTCGCCCGGTACGACGTTGGTGGCACCGGTACCCGAATGAAAATTGGAAATCTGGAAGGTGGTGGGCGGGAAGTAGTCGTTACCCTGGTCCCATTCGATGCGGGTGAGTTCTGCCAGGGCCGGCGCGACCAGGTGTACCGGGTTGCGCGCCAGGTGCGGATAAGCCACATGACCTTGCTTGCCCTTGATGGTCAGTCGACCTGACAGCGACCCGCGCCGACCATTCTTGACGGTGTCGCCCAGTGCCGAAACCGATGTGGGTTCGCCCACCAGGCAGTAGTCAAAGACTTCGTTGCGGGCTTTCAGGGCTTCGCACACCTTGACCGTGCCGTTGATGGACGGCCCTTCTTCGTCGGAGGTGATCAGCATGGCGATGGAACCGTTGTGATCGGGGTGGGCCTGAACAAATTCTTCTGCGGCCACCGCAAAGGCCGCAATGCTGCTTTTCATGTCTGCGGCACCGCGTGCATACAAAATCCCGTCGCGTTCGGTTGGGGTGAACGGGTCGGATGCCCACTTTGAAGCGGGCCGGTCGGTACGACGTCGGTGTGACCGGCAAAAACCACGCAAGGGCGTGCGCTGCCCTTGCGGATCCAGAGGTTGGTAACCTCTTCAAAGACCAGCGTTTCGGCGGTGAACCCCAGAGGTTCCAGGCGTTCGGCCAGAAGGGCCTGGCACCCGGCATCGTCAGGGGTGACGGACGGGCGCGAGAGCAGGTCTTTGGTCAGTTGCAGTACAGCGGATGATGCCATCAAGCCCTCAGCAGTTCGTTGATGCTGGTTTTAGAACGTGTCTGTGCGTCGACGCGCTTGACAATGATCGCGCAGGCCAGGCTGTGCGAACCATCGGCGGCGGGCAGTGAACCAGGAACCACGACCGACCCCGACGGGACACGACCATAGTGGATTTCGCCGGTTGTGCGGTCATAGATTTTAGTGCTTTGCGACAGGAAAACGCCCATGGCCAATACCGAGTTTTCTTCGACGATGACGCCTTCAACGACTTCAGAGCGCGCACCAATGAAGCAGTTGTCTTCAATAATGGTGGGGTTGGCTTGCAGGGTTCAAGCACGCCGCCGATACCGACGCCACCGGACAGGTGGACATTCTTGCCGATTTGCGCACATGAACCCACCGTGGCCCACGTATCAACCATCGTACCCTCATCGACGTAAGCACCGATATTGACGTACGAGGGCATCAAGACAACGTTTTTGCCAATGAAAGAGCCTTTGCGGGCAACGGCCGGTGGTACGACACGAAAACCGGCAGTGGCGAAGTCGTGCTCGGAATAGTCGGCAAATTTAAGGCCGACCTTGTCGTAGTACTGTACCGGTGCCTGGCCGATAATGCCGTTGTTTTCAAGCCGGAAAGACAGCAAAACAGCTTTTTTGATCCACTGGTGAACTACCCATTCGCCGGTTGATTTGTCGGCAACGCGCACGCTGCCTTTGTCCAGTTCAGCCAATGTGTGGTTGACGGCATCGCGAACTTCGGCGGGTGCTGTAGCCGGGTTGATGTCGGCGCGGTTTTCCCAGGCGTTTTCAATGGTGGTTTGCAGATTTGTTGTCATGATGATGGGTAGTAATGGAGTGATGGGTAAACAAGCGGACGTCACGCGCCCCGATCTTTCAGCCAGGCGGCAATGCGGTGGGCGGCTTCGACACAGTCTGCTTTAGAGGCCACCAGCGCCATGCGAACCCGGTTGGCGCCCGGGTTGAAGCCTTGAGCCTCGCGGGCCAGATAGCTGCCAGGCAGTACGGTAACGTTGGTGGCACCCAGCAGGTCGCGGGCAAAGTCGGTATCGCTGCCGGGTGTCTGTGCCCACAGGTAGAAACCGGCTTGCGGGCGTTCAACCTTCATGACCGGTGCAAGAATAGGCAATACGGCATCGAATTTTTCGCGATACTGCTGACGGTTTGCCTGGACGTGGCTTTCGTCATTCCAGGCGACGACGCTGGCCGCCGACACGACGGCGCTCATGGCGCTGCCGTGGTAAGTGCGGTACAGCAAATACTGTTTGAGCAGGTTGGCATCGCCGGCAATGAAACCCGAGCGCAGCCCGGGTACATTCGAGCGTTTGGACAGGCTTGAAAAACTGACCAGATTTTTGTAATCGTTGCGCCCCAAGCGGCAGGCGGCTTCCAGCGCGCCCAGTGGCGGCGCTGACTCATCAAAATAGATCTCGGAATAGCATTCGTCGGCGGCAATCACGAACCCGTAAGTGTCCGATAATTCGAACAGTGTTTTCCATTCGGACAGTTCAAGCACGTTGCCTGCCGGATTTCCGGGTGAACACACGTACACCAGTTGTGTTTTTGCCCACACATCGGCCGGCACGCCGGCCCAGTCGTAACCGAACTGGCGGGTTTCATCGGCATTGATGAACCATGGGCTTGCCCCTGCCAGCAACGCGGCCCCTTCGTAGATCTGGTAGAACGGGTTGGGGCACACCACATAGCCCCCGCGTTGACCATCTACAATCGCCTGAGCGAACGAAAACAAGGCCTCACGCGACCCCAGTGCCGGCAGCACCTGTGTTTCGGGGTCTGGGCGCGAGATGCCGTAGCGACGTGTCAGCCAGTCGGCAATCGTGCCACGCAAGAGGGCATCGCCCTTGGTCGGGGGATAGGCGGCGAGACCCTGCATGGCATGTTGCATGGCCTCGATAATGAAAGGGGGTTGGGTGTTTGGGTTCGCCGATGGACAGGCTGATGGGTGTGAGGCCTGCCGGCGGTACGGTTGCCTGCGCCAGCAGTGCGCGCAGTTTTTCGAAGGGGTAGGGGTGTAAAAGGCCGAGTCTTGGGTTCATGCTCGAGGAGTCCAGAGTTAGCCCGGCATTTTAGCAAGGCCGTCGGGTCTGCGTTTGCACGGTGGCTTGTTTGCCACAATATTTCGGGCTTGGTATACTGATGGGCTTCACATTGCGAACGTGGCGGAATTGGTAGACGCACCAGATTTAGGTTCTGGCGCCGAGAGGTGTGAGAGTTCGAGTCTCTCCGTTCGCACCACTATACTGAAATCGACTGATGCCATACAGTCAATTTCTTTAAATATCAGTCAGTTATATGGTTTCCCTGCAATCTTTTGATTGCATGGAATCTAAAATTCCAAAGCAACGGCCCCATAAAGGCCCCACTGGTCCCGCAAAAATCCCGCACGCAATCCCCTGCGACAGCGATTAAAGCTCGCTTTTCCCTACATGCGCTTTTCAAACTTTGACCAACGCCTCGCCGCCCTCGGCGCGCTGCCCGTTCATCGTGGCCGTGTCGTACGTACTTGGCTCAAAGGGCAGGCGCTCGACACCGGTACGCGACGACGCAGCGCCGAGCATTTTCTGCCTCTTGCGTTGCGTAATGCCGTGCCTGTCCTGACGGCAGAACTCGACGGTCTCGCTCGTGTCCGCTCCGAGCACCCCGGTAATGACGGGTCTCGCCTGCTTGTGGAACTGGCCGACGGGCAGATGGTTGAAAGCGTGCTGTTGCCGCGCGACGGGCTCTGCGTCTCCACTCAGGTTGGTTGTGCGGTTGGATGCCGCTTTTGCATGACCGGTAAAAGCGGCCTGATCCGTCAGGTCACGAGTATGGAAATTCTTGCCCAGGTCGTGCTGGCGCGGCGTTTGCGCGCAGTGAAGAAAGTTGTCTTCATGGGCATGGGCGAACCCGCGCACAATCTCGACAACGTGCTTGAAGCCATTGACGTGCTCGGCACCGAGGGCAATATCGGCCACAAGAATCTTGTGTTTTCTACCGTGGGTGACTTGCGTGTATTCGAAGCCTTGCCGCAACAACGCGTCAAGCCTGCTCTGGCCTTGTCGCTGCACACGACCAAAGCCGAACTGCGTACCCACCTGTTGCCGCGTGCACCGAAAATTTCACCGGAAGAACTCATTGCGCTTGGCGAGCAATACGCTCGTGATACCGGCTATCCCATCCAGTATCAATGGACGCTGCTCAAAGGCATCAACGACGGTGACGACGAACTCGATGGGGTCGTAACGCTGCTCAAGGGCAAGTACGGGGTGCTCAACGTTATCCCGTTCAATAGTCTCGAAGGGGATGACTACCAACGTCCCGATGCCGAACGTATCCGCGAAATCGTTCGTTCCCTTCAGCGTCGTGGTGTGCTGACCAAAGTAAGGAATAGCGCGGGGCAGGACGTGGACGCCGGTTGCGGCCAGTTGCGCGCTCGTGCCGTTGGCGTAGAAAAGGTGGTCAAACTGACACAAATCTGAGGTAATCTGTCGGGAAACTTAGTTCAACAGAAACGCAGCCCAAGGAGATGGCCCATGACGATCAACCGTAGAGACTTTATCAAAGGGTGCACCTCGGCGTGCGTTTTGCTGGTGCCGGGCCTGGCCGGTGCGGCGGCTTTGCAAAGCAACCTGGGTTCGCCTGCGGCTGATGCCAGCGCAAAAATTGAAAAATCCATCAAGGCGGGTTTCGGTGGCGGCTTTGCATTACGTGGTCATCGCCAGTCTGAAGGGCTGACTTACGCAGATATCGAGCACCAGGGTAACCGCTACACCGTGGCTTCCGCAGACCAGATTGACTGGAAAATCCTCAGCGCGGTCTGACGCTTCGCGACCCTGTTAATAGATACACCCTGAAAGGAGCAAGGCCGTGTCTCAAAAAATTAAAAGCATCCGTATTCATCCGGGCATTGGCCTGGCACGCCTGGGTAACAGTGACGAGTTTTACATCGGGCCGGAAGCGCCCGGGGTCGTTGTGGATCCGGGTGGCAGCGGGGGCCCGGGCCCGGATGGGGGCAGTTATCGTGACAGTAAAGCCCGGCTAAAGCGCCAGGCACAGCGTTATCGTGTTTATGCCTATGACGCAGACGGTAATGTGGTGGGCGAACTGACCTCCGATTCCGGTCTGGTCAAGTCGTTGCGTTGGCGTGTGCATGTCAGAAACATGAAAGCGGCAAACTATGCCTTTCAGGGGGCTTATCTGTTTGACCCCGATGCGTTGCGCAATCCGTCGATTCAACCTGGGAAAAAACCCATTGAACGTACGCAGCTGATTATTGATCCGGGTGTTCACACCATTACGTCTGGCCAGACTGAGCCGGTAGTGATGAAGGGGGACGTCTTCACCGGCATTGAAAAAGGGATGCTTCCAGGCGCGTTGCGGTTTGAGGGGTTCACCCCCAAAGATCCTTCCCAAGAGGTAGAAGTAACGTACACGGCTGCCAAGGATATCGAGTTGGGGCAGTTACGGCTCGATGCCCAGAATCGCTTGCTCTTTATACCCGCACCGGGCAAGGGTGATTGCGTGACGACACCTCGGGTTGTGCTCTCAAACCCCAGTGAAACCGTTGAGCCGCCGAATGGCCCGGAAAACGGTAAAAATCCGCTGACCAACCAGTTTGCGTATTTCAATGTGCCGGGGTGGTGGGATGACACCTGTGGTGGCGAAATTGACGTCACCGTAACATTGAGTGATGGCACGGTGTTAAGCACGCGTGATAACGTCACGTCGGAAGCGGATGATGGGGCTCGCAACCCCAACGCAGGCGCCTGGATCATTACCGCGCCACCAAAATATGCGCCGCATATGTACCACGTGGTATCTATTCTTGATCGGGTGTACGAGGCCTTTCCGGAAGCCTACCCCAATGCCGGCAAGAAAACCAATTTTTACCGGGATATCTATCCGATATTTTCCAATGCCGTGCATTATGGGTGGGTCAGTGCAGAAGCGGCGGGCGTCTTGCCCGAAGCTAAAAACAAGGGCCATGGCCCGGCCCAGTCGGGCAACTTGCTCAGCCCGGGCTACCTGGCGTTGCTGAGCGATCCCGCTGAAGGCATGAAACCGGTCAGGCAAACCATTTACCGTCTCATGCGCCATGCGCCAGGGCAACGCGGGCGATTGGTCGATTCGCTGATGCCGCCACCGCCACAGCGTCCGACCAGCTGGAAAAATGACGAGTTCAAACGCGCCGAGGTCGATACCCTGATGCCTAAATTGTGGGGTACGGGTGGCAAGCCGTTGCAGAACAAGCAACTGGGTATCAGCTTGCCGGACCAGTTCCTGAGCCTGACAGATTGGCAGTTGAATCACCTGAAAAACTGGGCCGAGGGTGATTTTGAGGTCGGAACACTTCAAAAGCCTGCACCGCTTGAAAAATTACCGCTAAGCGATCAGCCGCATGCCCTTGACAGCGCGGCTCTTGAGCCAACCATTGGCGGCGGTTTTCACCCGGGCATCGAGTTTCCGTATCTCATCATTTACCGGGAGTTTTTCGCCGAAGCCTTCCGGGTTGGTAAAGAGGTTGAGCCCGGTTCGCTGTCAGCCTATATGTCCAGCCCGTGGCAAGGTGACTTCTGGTCGTGTAACGAGGCCTGGTGGCCGACGCAGCGCCCCGATATTGTCTTCGACTACGATACGAACACGAAAACCCGAACCTATAAAGAGTGGTTCCGGGGTTACGACGCGGAAGGTGAGCCACTTTCGTCTACCGATGGGTACGAGCAGATGGCGTATGCCTGGCCGAAGCTGGGCATGGTGCTGCCGATCAAAACCCCCGAGGGTGATTTCTTGAAAGACAACGGGTCCGTTGTCTTCGTTGAGCAAGAGCGTGATCCCACCTTAAATCGGCCCCCGCAAAAGGGAACTGATTGCATTGGCAGCGTTATTCGACAAAGGCACCGAGACGTCTTGGGACGTCGTTGTCGTGGGTGGTGGGCCGGCGGGGTCGGCAACCGCGATGACGCTGGCCAGGTTTGGTCGGCGTGTCCTTCTGGTCGACGAGCAGGGGGCACCAGACCCAAGTTGGGTGAATCGTTGCCGCCGGTGTGTGTGGGTTTGGTAAGGCATTTTCTGGGCAATATCGAGGCGCCTGAAGAAGTGCAGTGTGGGGTATTCAGGACGGCAGGTAACGTTTCTGTCTGGGGCACCGAACAGCCACAGACCACTGATTTTTCTTCACGCAAACCGGCTTCGGTTTATGTGTTGATCGCGTCGCATTCGATGAAGCGTTGCGCACAAAAGCGGTTGCAGCCGGCACTATTCTGCACAGGGGCTTGCGTTTTGAGTCCTGCTCCCGGCTTGCAGATACGGCGTTTAATTGGCAACTGGGGTTTGGTCCGGGGCTGCTGCACAGCGCACGCGTTATCTGGTTGATTGCTCGGGTCGGCGGGCGGTTGTTGCCAGGGCATTGGGCGGTTCGATGCTTGAGACGAATGACATGCTGTTCGCTTACGCGCAATGGTTTGAAACGTCCGGGCCTGATGCCGACCCGTACACCCGGATCGAAGCCGGGCCACACGGGTGGTGGTATACCAACCGGCTGCCGGGTATTCAAGAGGGCGCTACCCGGCGTCTGGTGGTTTTCCATACCGACAAAGATTTGCCTCAGGCGAAAATGGCGGCCAGCCCCGACGGTTTTCAGCAGTTGCTGGGCAATTCTGCGCATATCGGGCCATTGCTTGAGCAGCAGGGCTATCGTCCATTGGGTGCGATTCGTGGTGCTGCGGCCAATAGCCAGCGGTTGGTGTCTTTTTGTGGTGATGCCTGGATGGCAGTGGGGGATGCTGCCCAAGCATACGATCCATTATCGTCCCAGGGGATTGATAAAGCGCTACGGACGGGTAGCCATGCGGGCCATCTGATTCATTATGCGCTGTCTGACGGCCAGGTTGCCGGCAGTGAACTGGGTCAAGATAATCATTACATCGGGCAATATGTTATGCAGCAGCAGCAGTTGTGGCAAAGTTATGTATCGCAGCGTGATTTTTATTACCAGACGCAGCCGCGATGGGCAGAACAGGCATTCTGGCAGCGTCGGCGTTCACCGGGTTGAAGAATGGCCCGCAGGCGTACAGTAGATGAAGGTGCATCGTCATGACGCTTCGCAAAGACAAGGTGCCTCCGGGCTTGATTGTCCGCAGCTGGCGGCGTATTCGTCGGCGTCGCCATTTCACTGTCAGCGCCTTGATTTTTGTTGCGCTTGCCCTGGTTCTGGTTCTGATCGGGTTGCGACCCGAGCTCAGCCTTCTTCTGGCATTTGACAGCGCGGTTGTCACGTTTCTGACAACCACCGTCATCATGTTTGCACGTTCCGATGCCCAGACCATCCGGCAGCGTGTACGTAAAGAAGATGAAGATTATTGGGGCTTTCTCTTAAGCAGTGCCGCCATCGCGGCTGTGGTGCTTGTCGCCTTGGCCGTCGAGCTGAACACGATCAAGTCAGCCAACAGCCTTCATATAGCGCTGGCCGTGTGTAGCCTGATTCTGGCATGGTTGTTCATGAATACCATCTTCGCTTTGCACTATGCCCATGACTACTATGTCAACAGTAATCGTGAACCCGTAGGTCTGAATTTTCCAGGAACCTCTGACCCCGACTACTGGGATTTCCTGTATTTCGCGTTTGTCATTGGAATGACTTTTCAGGTTTCTGATGTACAGATCGATTCGCGCGCAATCCGGCGTGTGGCGCTGGCCCACGCGATGATTGCCTTTTTCTTTAACGTGGTCGTGATTGCGCTCAGCGTCAATATCGTTGCAGGCAATACGTAAGCGGCTATTTCAGTTTTTGCGCTCATGAACCCATATATCTTGCTGGGCAGTGCCATTGTTTTTGAAGTTGTTGCGACCACCGCCATGAAGGCTTCAGACGGGTTTTCCAGGCTTTGGCCCAGTTTGGTTTGCGGGTTGGGGTATCTCGTTTCGTTTTATTTTTTGGCGCAAACCCTGAAAAGTATCCCGACTGGCATTGCGTATGCCATCTGGTCAGGCGTTGGTATTGTGCTTGTTTCGATAATGGCCTGGTGGTTTCACGGGCAGCGACTGGACTGGGGGCGCTGGCAGGAATGGCCTTGATCGTTTGCGGCGTTGTCGTGATCAATGTTTTTTCCGATGTCGCTGTCCATTAGCATCGCAGATGGTCTGTGTGCCTGCAAGCACGGTTCCCCATGCTGCTACGATACGGTTTCAAGTTTCAATTGTTGCGAGGAAAAGCATGAAAAACGTCTGGGTCGCTCTTTTGTCAGCGCTGATCACCAGCCCGGTTGTTGCCAGCCCGGAGCATGGGCACCTGACGGTTTATCAGGATCCGAATTGCGGGTGCTGTAGCGGGTGGGCACAGCACATGGCGTCGTCCGGCTTCAGTGTCACGACTATCAAAACGACGGATATGGCCTCACACAAGGCCCGGCTGGGCGTGCCGCCTGCGTTGGGGTCTTGTCATACCGCTGTCGTTTCGGGCACCGGACAGGTTATCGAAGGTCATGTGCCCGCCAATGCGGTGCGCAAGATGCTGACTGATCCTTCAATCAAAGGGGTGGCGGCGCCGGGAATGCCTGCCAATTCACCCGGTATGGGCGAGCTTGATGGCAATCTGGTTACCGTTGATTTTCAGGGCCGTCCGTTTTCACGTGATTGAGCACATCGGGTTACACGGGGCTGCGCATGGCCTGGGCGGGTTGCTGATACATGAGCCGTTTTTGCCGAGGCTGATGTGACGTTGCTGCGGTCAGCGCCCGAGTTATTCTATTTTCTACTGGCCTGTAGTGTGGGGGCGGTTGTAGGGCTGGTGGGTGGTTTTTTCACCGATCCATTGACGCGCTTTCCGGGTGGCATTCGTCGCTGGTGTTGTCGCAACCGGGGTGGTTGTCGATTTTGCTTGTGGCCTTGGTAACCGCAACACTGACCGTTTTGGTTGCGTGGCTGGTTCGTCGGTTTGCGCCTGAGGCTGCAGGCAGTGGTGTGCAGGAAATCGAGGGGGTGATGGCTGATCAGCGGGTGCTGCGTTGGCAGCGCGTCCTGCCGGTAAAGTTTTTGGTGGCATTGCGTCGTTATCGTCCGGGCTTGTGCTGGGGCGCGAAGGGCCCACGATTCATATCGGTACCTCGGTGGCAGCAGCATTTGCGGGGCGCCTGCGACTTGGTGAGGTTGACCACAAGGGGTTGTTGGCGGCGGGTGCAGCCGCAGGTTTGGCGTGCGCCTTCAATGCGCCGTTGGCCGCCACGATTTTTGTGATCGAGGAGATGCGGCGTCATTTTCCATACTCGTTCAAGAACCTGACGGCGGTAGGGTTGGCCTGCATATTGGCGACCGTTGTCTCTGAAGCCATGGGCGGCAGTGCGCCTGACCTGTTTATGCCGGTGTCTGCCGAGCCTCCTGCGTTGTCCGTTTTACCCTGGTTTGCCGTACTTGGGTTAGTGATGGGTGTGCTGGGGGTTTTACTGAATCGTTCGCTGTTGTTCATGGGAACCGTGGTACCGCGTTTCCATCGACGCGCGCCCTATGTTTTCCAGGCTGTGGTTGGTGCGGCAGCGGGTGTTTTGCTGGCTGTATTTCCCATGGCCGTGACGGGGGGAACACCTTGTGCATGATCTGGGGGTAACGATGCCGTCGGTAGCCTTGTTGCTGGGTTTGGTGGTGCTGCGTTTTGCCACGACCGTGCTCAGCTATGCTACCGGTGTTCCGGGTGGTATTTTTGCGCCCATTCTGTCGTTGGCCATGTGCGCCGGTTTGGCGTTTGGGCTCTTGGTCCAATGGGTGTTGCCACACCTGGGTACCGATCCGGTTTTATTTGGTTTGGCGGCGATGGGTGGGTTATTTACCGCCTCAGTGCACGCGCCCTTGGTGGGTATTGTCCTGATTGCAGAACTGACAGGGGCCTATACATTGCTGTTGCCCTTGATGTTAACTTGCCTGTGTGCGTTGACGATGGCCAGGTTGTTGCGCGGCCAACCGATTTACGAAGCGCTGCTCGAACGTTTGCTGCGTAATTGATCAGACATTGAGGGTAAAGCGTCATGCCCTTGACATGGCCCCGTGTCTAGCGGTGGCCATTGTAAATGGTGCCGCGATACTTAAACGGTGGTACTCGCCCGCCAGAACACCTGTTGCGCACCGGGTAGTGTCTTGATTTCTTTCAGCAGGGCATCAAGTTCCGGCCCCTGAATGGATACTGGAAGCAAGTGAGTTTCAATTTCTGCCTTTTGTTCGCCAAAAGGGGTGACTTCGGTGTCTCGAAAAGGCAGGTTGGCAGTATTCAACGCTTTTTCAAGCGCGGATAAAATCGTTTCACAGTGCGCTTCCGCTGTGATGATATGGATGGAATAGGTTACCTCAACCTCGTCAGGGTGCAGCGGGCGGCGGTTGATCCGGTCAACGGCCGGGCGCAGCAGTGTGTTGGCGGCCAGCACAAACACGGTTCCCAGAATGGCTTCGGGCAACAGGTCTGCACCTGCAGCACACCCGACGGCTGCAGAACCCCATAACGTTGCGGCGGTATTGATACCGCGCACGTTGCCCTGTTCACGCATGATGACCCCAGCGCCCAGAAAGCCGACGCCCGACACGATGTAGGCCAGGACTTGAAGTGTGCCTGGCGAACCACCGTGGATCTGGTGAAAACGCATGGCGGTGTCTACAAACAAGGCGGCGCCTACAGCAACCAGGACATTGGTACGCAAGCCTGCGGTTCGCAAGCGAAACTGTCGTTCCAGGCCAATCGCACCGCCCAGAATAAAGGCGGCAGCCAGGCTAATGACCGAGTCAACGAAGGGGATAAGCTCAAAGTAGGCGAACGCTTGCATGTTAACCAAAAGAGTCAGCGTGTAAACGCACGACTATAGGCTAATTTGGCGACGCCCAGGTGACAAGCTCGTGTTTCGGCACCGCTTGCCTGTAACAAGAGTGGAGGCCTGCACGAGCCTCCAGCCGGCGTTTGCTTTACTGAACTACCGGCTTGGTGGCTGCGAACCGGGAAGCCGGGCATGTCGCTGTGTCGCGGTACAGCGTTTCCCGATAGAGCCAAGACGGCAGTTGCGCGTGGGCCAGTGCTCGCCGAGCGGCTTCAGGGGTGGCGTCAGAATCATTAAGCGTGAGTTTGCCCGTTGTTTTGTCGAAACTCGCCGCCAGCGCTGGCGCGTTTGGCTTCAGGATGGTGGCCTGATCGTCATCAACCAGGGCAAATAAATCGTTGAACTGAATCAGTGCGCGTCCAGGGCTTGAAGCGTCTTTTGTGAAGTCACGTCCGGTCATGGGGTGACACGACGATATGCCGGCCAGACTAAGGAGTGTCGGTGCCAGGTCGATCTGGCTGGCCATGGGCGTGATGCGTGCCGGTTCGATGTCGGCACCCAATATCAGCCCGGGGATCTTGAAGCGCGAAACCGGTACCAGTTCGTTACCGTAGACGCGAATGTCGTGATCGGCGACCACCAGAAAGAGTGTGTCTTTCCAGTAGGGGCTGGCCTTCGCTTGTTTGAAGAACCGGCCCATGGCCCAGTCTGCGTATTTGACGGCATTTGCTGCTGTTGCCGCGGGTTCTTCATAGAGTGCGATGCGGTCTTGCGGGTATTCGAAGGGCTCGTGGTTAGTTGAGGTGAACACCAGCGTCAGGAAAGGTTTGCCCGAGGCCTGGTATTGAAGCAGCGTTTCGTGGGTTTTGTTGAACAGGTCTTCGTCACTGGCCCCCAGCTGCCGGTAAATACCGGGTTCTTGATGTCGGCAGCATCAATAATGTGATCAAAACCGTTTCCGGTAAAAAAGCTGCGCATATTGTCGAAATGGGCCTCGCCGCCGTAAATAAAGCTGGTGGTGTACCCCGCTTTCTTGACGATAGAGGCAATGGTGGTGAAATCGCGTTGACTGCCAGACAGCTTGACAACGCTTTGAGCCGGAGTGGGCGTAAACCCTGAAACCACCGCCTCGATACCGCGCACAGATCGTGTCCCGGTCGCATAAAGATTCTCGAACCAGATGCCTTCGTTTTTCAATGCTTCCAGTTCGGGAGTTACCGGTATGCCACCCAGTGATTCGACGAATGTGGCACCCAGGCTTTCCTGCAGGATAATGACGATGTTCAACGGTTTGGGCCGCACGGCGGTGGCGGCCTGATGATGCAGAGTCGGAAGCTCGGTTGACAGATACCGGTTACCGGCCATCCAAGGCCATTGCCTGATGTCAGCCAGCATCTGGTCAACGTCGAGTTCACCATAAATCTCGGTGCTGCGCGCTTCGTGTTTCAGGCTGTAAAGTGCATACAGCACCGAATATCCCGAGTTGATGACCAACGAGTTCACCATGGCGTCGGAGGTAATGGCGAACAGGGCCGGGTTGGCAGGACGATGGTCTGTAGTTGAGCGGATGCCGGCAAAGACGAGGAAGACCGCAAGGGGCCAGGCCAGCAGGCGTGCCCACACTGGGCCCACGGACAGGGATGCCTTTGGAATTCGCAGCCACCGGCTGAAAAGGACGATAGCGGCTATTGTCAAAAGTACGCCCAGAACCAGCGGTACTTTGAACCCTTGCCAAAGCGTGGAAAAGACTTCTTTCGGGTATTGAAGGTATTCGATGAACAGGCGATTGGGCCGGATATCGTATTGAGCGATGAAAGCCGGTGTCGAGACTTCCATGAAGGTGATCAGAACCAGAGACGCAACGCACCACAGGTAGGTAAACCTGAACCATATCGATTGCCAGCGTCGCTGGGCCAATGGCAAGGCCAGAGCAACAGGCAGGGCGGCAAACATGCACACCAGAATCAGGTCGGCGCGCAAGCCTTGCAGGATAATGTCGGCTAACTGATCAGTGGCCAACACGCGATCTGACAACCAGAGGATCAGGCCCAGACGACTTGCGCCCAGAATCGCCACCCCGGCAAGAATCATCAGAAGGATATGGGCATATGGGCCAGCCCATGCGAAATGTGATTTTTGTCCTGCCGAGTCGTGCATAGGGGAGGTCGAGTGTATGTCAGATAACTTTCAGAGTGTAGGGTGCTTTGAATTAAGGAATACTTAAGACAGTTCCAGTATGCTGGCGGATCCAGGAGAAAAACACAATGCAGGTCAAAGCAAAAGGGTGGCGCCGCGTGGTGGCTGCCGTGGGGTATTCATGGTGCGGGCTGGTCAGCGGCTGGAAATCCGAGGCGGCGATACGTCAGGAAGTGGTCTTGTTATTGGTCGGGGCGCCGCTCGCGTTCTGGCTTGATGTCACTGCGCTTGAAAAAGTGGCCCTGGTACTCAGCCTCGTCATGGTGCTGGTGGTTGAACTGCTTAATTCAGCTGTCGAGGCGGTGGTTGACCGCATTGGCTATGAACGCCATGAACTCAGCGGCAAAGCCAAAGATCTTGGGTCGGCGGCCGTATTCATTTCTGTGTTGGGGGCATTGTTCACGTGGGCGGTTATTTTGTGGTGATGCCGGGTGACGCGTCATGAGACTGTTGCTGGTTGAAGATGATATCTTGCTGGCGCAAGGGTTGATTAATGCGCTGGATCGCATGGGTTATCGGGTAGAGCACTGCATTACGGGCAGTCAGGCCCGGGTTGCGGTCGGTCAAGGGCAGTTTGATTGTGTTTTGCTTGATCTGGGTTTGCCAGACGGCCTTGCGGTGCCGGTTATCCGGCACATACGGTCAGCTCACAACGCAACGCCGATTCTCGTTTTGACGGCGTTTGACCACCTGGAAACCAAGCTTGAAGCCCTGAATGCCGGCGCCGACGATTATGTGTTGAAGCCGTGTGACGTGCGTGAAATCGAGGCACGCATTCGTGCCTTGCTCCGGCGGCGTGGTCAGTTGCAGTCAGATATTCTGACGCATGGCCCCTTATCGCTCGACCTTAACACCTGGGCGTGTCACTTTTCCGGTAAGCCCGTCAGTCTGACGCGACGCGAGTTCTTGCTGCTTAAAGAGTTTCTGCTTCATCCCGGCAAGATTCTGTCGCGTCAGCACCTGGATGAGATCAATGCCGGCTGGCAGGGCGAAACAGAAAGCAATTCCGTCGAGGTCCACATTCACAATATCCGCAAGAAAGTTTCCCGCGATCTGATACGCAACGTGCGCGGCGTAGGTTATTTACTGTCTGGCTTTGATGAAACCTGAACGTATCCGGCGTTTTTTGTTGTGGGGGATTGGCGGCACGATTGTGGTGCTGATGGCTGTGGTTGGTGTGGCAACGTATTTCAGTACTCAGCACGAGGTTGATGAGCTATTTGACGCAGAACTGGCCCAGTATGCGCGTCTGATCAACCGCTTGCTGGTTGAGGCCAATACAGTGTCATTAGGTGAGCAGTTTGTGATTCCCTTACCCGATGGGGTGGCCCTGGACGAGGAGGCTTCGAAAAGCACCGGTACAGTTCCATTCATGGCTGATGCAGTTCACAAGTACGAGCGGAAAATCGCCTTTCAGGTCTGGCGCAGCGACGGCACGATGCTGTTGCGTAGTGAAAGTGCTCCGGCACAGCAGCCTGTTGCAAGTAAAGTCAGCGGTTTCGGGAGCATGGTCGTTGCAGATAACCGTTGGACTACGTTTGCATTGTTCAACGCCCGTCTCGATGTCTGGGTGCTTACGGCGCAGCGCAATGACGTGCGCGATGAGTTGAGCCTGTATCTGGCCCTGGGGCAGTCGGGGCCTCTGGCATTATCTTTGATTCCGATGCTTTTGCTGGTGTGGTGGGTGGTGCGTCGGGGCATGGCCTCTATTGCCACGTTGTCCTCTACCCTTGGCGCCATCGATCCGGCTCATGCCCGCACGGTAACTCTCGACTTGCCCGAAGAGCTCAGGCCGGTTCAAGTGGCCGTCAACCGGCTTCTCGAGGCCCAGCATCAATACATTTCGCGTGAAAAGCGCTTCATTGCGGATGTCTCTCACGAGTTGCGCACGCCCTTGAGCATCTTGGCCGTCCATAGCAAGAATCTTGATCAGGCACGGCAACGGTCTGACGTCGATTCCGCAGCGCGGGCGATTCGTATGGGGGTGCGGCGGCTGTCTTACCTGGTTAGCCAGTTGATGGAACTTGAAAAGCTGGAGCAGGTTCAAAAATACACACATCCTCACACGATCTGGCCGTACTTGTGCAAGAGTCATTGGCCCAGGTCAGCCCGGGCTTGCTCGAGCGTGTGGACTGGGCGCTGGATATTCCGGCCGGTATCACCGTACGCGTTGACCATGGGTTGTTTCTGGTGGCGTTGCGCAACGTGCTTGATAACGCGTGCAAATATGCGGCAGACCAATCAACGGTAACCGTGCGTTTTATGTCGGGGGCCTCTTCGAGGTCAGCAATATCGTGGTGCCGGGCCATGAGCCGGATCTTCAGCGTCTTGGTGAGCGATTTTTCCGGCATCCGGCGCATGCGGCCACCGAGGGCTCCGGGCTGGGGTTGACATTGCTGGCAAGAATCTTTCACTTGCATCAATTGAGCCCGTGTTACCGTTTTATTCCGCCTGACAGGTTCATGGTCCAGACGGATCTTTCCCCCGTGCTGGAAAGGGTTACCCGGCAAGGTCTCGCGCCGGATATGTTAAAAACAGATTAAATGCCATTGACTGTCCGGACACGGAGCGGGTTATTCTGCGTTGGTGCGCCCGCCAGGGCGCCTGCCTGATGATGCCCCGGGTTTTCCGGTAAAATGGTCTGTTCATTTCATCTATTTGTCTTTTACTTCTAATTTATATAGGTCCCTAATGCAGCCCGTGGTTGAAACTCTGTCCGGCCTTGAGCGCCGTGTTGATCTGGTCGTTTCGATGGCCGACATCGAAAAAGAAGTCCAGACGCAGCTCAAGCGCGTCGCACGTACCGCAAAAATTCAAGGTTTTCGCCCAGGCAAGGCACCGCTCGCCATGGTCGAGCGCAGCCACGGCCCCGGCATCCGCTACGATGTCATCAATACAGAAGTGGGTCGTGCTCTCGATAACCTGCTGAAAGAAACACAGCTGCGTGTTGCCGGTACCCCCAGTCTCGAACCCAAAACCGAAGGCGTCGAAGACGGTCAGCTGGCGTTCTCGGCAACCTTCGAGGTCTATCCCGAGATCGAACTGCCCGACCTGTCGGCACTGAACGTTACCCGTTCCAACGTTGATGTCGGCGACGCCGAAGTTCAGCGTACCGTCGATATCCTGCGCAAGCAGCGTGCCAACTTCGAAGTTCGTGAAGACCGTGAGGCGCAAGACAACGACCGTATCACGCTCGACTTCGTTGGCAAGATCGATGACGTTGCCTTCGATGGCGGTTCGGCTGAAGGGTTCTCGTTCGTATTGGGCCAGGGCCGCATGCTGCCCGAGTTCGAAGAAGCGGTTCGCGGCATGAAAGCTGGCGATACCAAAACGTTCCCGCTTGAATTTCCCGCCGATTACGCCGGTAAAGAAGTCGCTGGCAAGAAAGCTGACTTTGAAATCAAGGTCACTGAAGTGGCTGAAGCCATTCTGCCGGAAGTCGATGCCGAATTTGCCAAGTCGCTGGGTCAGCCCGAAGGCGATGTCGAGAAACTGTTGGCCGATATCCGCAACAACATCGAGCGCGAAGCCAAGGCACGTGCGTTGTCGCGTACCAAAGCCAGCGTCCTTGACGCTCTGGCCGCCGCCGTGTCCTTTGACGTACCCAAGGCCTTGGTCGAAGGCGATACCCAAAGCCGCATTGATGCCGCCCGTGCCGATCTGAAAGCGCGCGGTGTGCCGAATGCCGACAGCCTGCCAATTCCCGCTGAAGCGTTCAGCGCCGAATCCGAGCGTCGCGTCCGTTTGGGCTTGCTGGTATCTGAACTGGTCGGCAAGGCCGATTTGCAAGCCAAACCTGAACAAGTGCGTGCACGCATCGAAGAACTGGCCCAGAACTACGAACAGCCTGCTCAAGTTGTTGCCTACTATTTGTCCGATCGTCAGCGCCGCGCTGAAATTGAAGCCATTGTGCTCGAAGACAACGTGGTCAACCATGTGCTTGAAAAAGCCCGGATCACTGACGAAAACGTTGAATTTGACGAACTGATGGGGGCTGCATAAATGCAGCGATTCACTGATTTCTACGCGGCGATGCACGGTGGTGGTTCGGTCGTTCCTACAGGTTTGGGCTATGTGCCTATCGTTGTAGAGCAGTCGGGCCGGGGTGAACGTTCTTATGACATCTACTCGCGTTTGTTGCGCGAGCGGGTGATCTTTTTTGTCGGCCCGGTCAATGACCACTCGGCCAACCTGGTTGTGGCGCAGTTGCTGTTCCTCGAATCCGAGAACCCGGGCAAAGATATTTCGCTCTACATCAACTCGCCGGGTGGGTCAGTGTATGCCGGCATGGCCATTTACGACACCATGCAGTTCATCAAGCCCGATGTCTCTACGTTATGTACAGGCATTGCGGCGAGCATGGGGGCGTTCCTGCTGGCTGCCGGTACCAAGGGAAGCGCTATGCGCTTCCCAACTCCCGCATCATGATTCACCAGCCATCGGGTGGTGCCCAGGGTCAAGCCTCTGACATCCAGATCCAGGCGCGTGAAATTCTCGATTTGCGTGAACGCCTGAACGCCATGCTGGCCACCAACACCGGGCAACCCGTCGAACGTATTGCCGAAGACACCGAACGCGACAATTTCATGTCTGCCGCTGATGCCCAGGCCTATGGTCTGATCGACAAGGTTCTGGTGTCTCGTTCCGACGAATAGCCCTTAAACAGTTAGTCAAAGAGTCATATGCCCGATAAAAAAGGACCTGCAGCCGAAAAGGCTTTGCATTGTTCGTTTTGCAATAAAAGTCAGCATGAAGTGCGCAAGCTTATCGCCGGCCCTTCGGTGTTCATTTGCGACGAGTGCATCGATTTGTGCACCGACATCATTCGCGAAGAAACCAAAGATGCCGCGCGCAATGCTGTGCGTAACGAATTGCCTACACCGCAAGAGATCAAGGCCTTTCTCGATGGTTACGTCATCGGGCAAGACACGCCCAAACGCAGCCTGGCGGTGGCGGTTTACAACCACTACAAACGCATTCGCTACGGTGAAGTAAAGGGTGACGATGTTGAATTGTCCAAAAGCAATATCTTGCTGATCGGGCCCACCGGCTCGGGCAAGACATTGCTGGCGCAAACCCTTGCGCGCATGCTTGATGTTCCCTTTGTCATGGCTGACGCCACCACGCTGACAGAAGCGGGGTATGTCGGTGAAGACGTCGAGAACATCATTCAAAAGCTGCTTCAGAACTGCAACTACGATGTTGAAAAGGCGCAGCGCGCCATTATTTACATCGACGAAATCGACAAGATTTCGCGTAAATCAGATAACCCCTCCATTACCCGCGACGTTTCAGGGGAAGGGTGCAGCAGGCTTTGCTCAAGATCGTTGAAGGTACGGTAGCTTCCGTGCCACCGCAAGGTGGGCGAAAACATCCCAACCAGGATTTTGTCCAGGTCGACACCACCAATATCCTGTTCATTGTTGGCGGGGCATTTGACGGTCTCGAAAAGGTTATTCAAGACCGCACTGAAAAATCGGGTATCGGTTTTTCGGCGGCTGTTCGCGACAAGTCAGAACGGGGTACGGGTGAGCTGTTTGCCGAGGTCGAGCCCGAAGATCTGGTCAAATTCGGGCTGATTCCCGAACTGGTTGGCCGTTTGCCTGTGGTGGCCACGCTTGAAGAACTGCAGGAAGATACCCTGGTATGTATTCTTACCGAGCCTAAAAACGCCATTATCAAGCAGTTCCAGAAACTGTTCGAAATGGAAGATGTCGAGCTTGAGGTGCGTCCCGAGGCGTTGCAGGCGATTGCGCAGCGTGCACTCAAGCGTCGTACCGGTGCCCGGGGGTTGCGTTCCATTGTTGAACAGGCCTTGCTGGGTACCATGTATGAACTTCCCTCGCAGAAAAACGTCAAAAAGGTCATACTTGACGAGAATGCTGTCGATGGTGGTGGGTCACCCTTGCTCATTTATGCCGACGAGTCTGAAGCGTCACCCGTCGATGGTGGTGACAAGGCCGCCTCGCAGAAGCTGAAAGATGCAGCTGCCTGATGGGGGCTTGAAAACGTCGTAATCGTCGCCATATGTACGATAGATGCAGTACCACAAAAGGGAGGCGCAGGCTTCCCTTTTGCTTCTAAAGCAGCGTTTTTTAAGGAAAATACTATGTCTGCGAGCCCGATTCTTTCTTCAGAACCAATGGACTTGCCCCTCTTGCCTTTGCGGGATGTGGTGGTATTTCCTCACATGGTGATCCCGCTGTTTGTCGGCCGTCCACGTTCGATCAAGGCGCTCGAGGTGGCAATGGAAGCCGGCAACAACATCATGCTGGTGGCACAAAAGTCAGCCGGAAAAGATGATCCGACCCCTGATGACCTTCACGAAATCGGTTGTGTCGCCAGTATTTTGCAAATGCTCAAGTTGCCCGACGGTACCGTCAAGGTGCTGGTTGAAGGCCTTCAACGCGCAAAAATCGGGTCGGTTGTTGATGCTGACACGCATTTCATGTCCAGCGTTCATGCTTTGCCCCCGAGGCGTCACAAAGTGCCGAAGCCGAGGCCTTGCGTCGCGCTGTCGTCGCCCAATTCGAGCAGTATGTCAAACTCAACAAGAAAATTCCGCAAGAGATCCTGACATCACTTGGCGGTATTGATGAAGCCGCGCGTCTGGCTGATACCGTCGCGGCACATCTGCCGCTGAAAATCGAACAAAAGCAGGATTTGCTCGAGGTTATCGGTACCGTCGAGCGTCTTGAAAAGTTGCTTTCGCAGCTTGAGTCTGAAATTGATATTCTTCAGGTCGAAAAGCGCATTCGTGGCCGCGTCAAGAAGCAGATGGAAAAGAGTCAGCGTGACTACTACCTGAACGAGCAGGTCAAGGCCATTCAGAAAGAGCTGGGTGAGGGCGAAGAAGGCGCGGACATTGAAGAGCTTGAAAAGAAAATCGCGGCGGCCCAATTGCCCAAAGATGCGCTCAAGAAGGCTGAAGCCGAGCTCAAGAAGCTCAAGTTGATGTCGCCGATGTCGGCCGAGGCCACGGTGGTTCGCAACTACATTGAAACCCTGGTCGGCTTGCCATGGCGTAAAAAGAGTCGTATCAACAGCTCGATTTCCAACGCGGAAAGGGTACTTGATGCAGACCACTATGGTCTTGAGAAAGTTAAAGAACGCATTATCGAGTATCTGGCGGTGCAGCAGCGCGTTGACAAGCTGAAAGCGCCGATTCTGTGCCTCGTCGGCCCCCCGGTGTGGGTAAAACCTCATTGGGTCAGTCGATTGCCAGCGCCACGAATCGCAAATTCGTGCGTATGGCCTTGGGCGGCGTGCGTGATGAAGCTGAAATTCGTGGTCATCGTCGCACCTACATTGGTTCAATGCCCGGAAAGATCCTTCAGAACATGAGCAAGGTCGCGGTGCGCAACCCCTTGTTCCTGCTCGATGAAATTGACAAGATGGGGGCGGATTTCCGCGGTGATCCGTCTTCGGCCTTGCTTGAGGTCCTTGACCCTGAACAGAACCACACCTTTCAGGACCATTACATCGAGGTTGATTTCGATCTGTCCGATGTGATGTTCGTGGCTACCAGCAATACCCTGAATATTCCGCCGGCGTTGCTCGACCGTATGGAAGTCATCCGCCTGTCGGGCTATACCGAAGACGAAAAGGTGCACATTGCGTTTGATCATCTGCTGCCCAAATTGATGAAGAACAATGGCGTGCGGGAAGGCGAAATGGAAGTCCAGGAGTCTGCGATTCGGGACATCGTTCGTTATTACACTCGTGAAGCCGGTGTGAGGGCGCTTGAGCGTGAGGTCAGCAAGCTGTGTCGCAAGGTCGTCAAGAAAATGCTTGAAGCCAGTCCTGAAGTAGTGAAGCCGGCTCGCAAGGGTGCAAAGGCGCCGGTCACCGAAAAAGTTGTCATTACATCCGATAACCTGTCGGACTTCCTCGGTGTACGCCGATACACTTACGGTATGGCCGAAAAGGAAAACAAGGTCGGCCAGGTAACCGGTTTGGCCTGGACAGAAGTGGGTGGCGATTTGCTGACCATCGAAGTGGCCGATATGCCCGGCAAGGGTAATGTGATCCGCACCGGTTCGCTGGGCGATGTCATGAAAGAATCGGTCGAGGCCGCACGTACAGTGGTGCGTTCCCGGGCCCATAAATGGGGTATTTTCTCGTCGGTCTTCGAGAAGCGTGACATTCACGTTCACTTTCCTGAAGGGGCGACGCCCAAAGACGGGCCTTCGGCGGGTATTGCCGTAACAACGGCCATGGTGTCGGCACTGACGGGTATCCCGGTGCGTGCCGATGTGGCGATGACCGGTGAAATCACCCTGCGCGGCGAGGTTCTTGCTATCGGTGGTCTTAAAGAAAAGCTGCTCGCAGCCCACCGGGGCGGCATCAAGACGGTCTTGATTCCCGAAGAGAACGTCAAAGATCTGGCCGATATTCCGGATAACGTCAAGAATCATCTTGAAATTGTTCCGGTGCGCTGGATTGACCGTGTGCTTGAGGTCGCCTTGCAAACCATGCCAGAGCCCCTGTCTGATGAAGAGGTGGCACGCCTTACGGCTGAAGCAATGGCCAGTGCCAAAGCTTCAGGCGGCGATAACTCGCACGATGCCATCATGAAGCATTGAGCGTGCTGTTCAAGCGCTGACTGCGAGTGTGGTCGGCGCAGTCACACTGAACCCTGGCAGGCCATTTGGTCTACCAGGGTTTTTTAATAAGCGAAGGAGGTGTTATTGCACGGTACGAATCAGGCCGACAGCAATACCCTCGAGGGTAAATTCGTCGGCAGAGGTAACCGCAATAGGATCAAAATCGGGGTTTTCAGGTAAAAGGGTGACTTGTTTTCCCTGGCGCTGCAGGCGTTTGACGGTGACATCATCGCCCAGGCGGGCAACAACGATCTGGCCGTTGCGGGCATCGGTGGTTTTTTAACCGCGAGCAAGTCGCCATCGAGGATGCCGGCGTCGCGCATGCTGAGCCCTCGTACTTTGAGCAGGTAGTCGGGCGTTTGGGAGAAGAGCGAGGATTCGACGCTGATTTCGCGATCGACGTGTTCGGCAGCCAGTATGGGGTGACCCGCCGCGACTCGCCCGACGACCGGCAATACCAGCTGTTCGGCGAGACTTGAGACCATGGACAGAGGGCTGTTACGCAGGGCTACACTGGATGGCCGGGTGAGCGCCGGCGTTGCATGGGCAGAATCGTTGGGGGCGTCGCCATGGCCATTGAAGCGCTGGCCGTGCTGCCTGATGCCCGAGCTGCATGAGCAGGGGCGAGAGGGGCTGTAATAGCCGGATTGTTGCCTGACAGCAGCCGTATACCTCGGGATGCGCCTGCGGTCAGGGCGATAGCCCCTTTTTGGCCAAAGCCTTGAGATGATCTTCGGCAGCGTTGGCTGAACGAAACCCCAGTTCGCGTGCAATTTCAGCGCGTGTTGGCGGAAAGCCGGTGCGCTCGAGTTGGCGACGGATGAGATCGAGAATTTGTTGCTGGCGAACGGTAAGTTTGATGGCCATGAAATAAAATAGGGCTGTATTTTTATACAGCCCTATTTTGCATGAAGGCGGGCACCTTGGCAAGCGCAACGACCCGCCAGGCCTTACCCCAGAGCGGGGTTTAGCCTGTCGCCAATGGCCGCTGGCGTTCAGCCAAGAACACTGGCAATGGCTTTGGCAACATAGTCGATGTTGCGACTATTGAGTGCGGCAACACAAATGCGACCGCTGCTGACCGCATAAACACCGTGTTTGTCACGCAGAACGTCAACCTGGGGCGCTGTAAGACCCGAGTACGAGAACATGCCGCGCTGGGCCAGTACGAAGTCGAAGTCTTGCTTGACGCCCTGGTCTTTGAGTTTTTGTACCAGTTGTTTGCGCATGTCGCGGATGCGGTTGCGCATCTGGCCCAGTTCGTCCACCCAGAGGCTGTACAATTCTGGCGTGTTCAAGACCGCAGAAACTACGGTGCCGCCGTGTGTGGGCGGGTTGGAGTAGTTGGTGCGAATGACGCGTTTGAGCTGGCTGAGTACACGGGTGCTTTCGTCTTTGGAACTGCAGACCAGTGTCAGGGCTCCGACGCGTTCACCGTACAGCGAGAACGATTTCGAGAACGATGAACTGACCAGCATGGTCATGCCCATGCTGGCGAACAGGCGAACTACCGAAGCGTCTTCGTCAAGGCCATCGCCAAACCCTGGTAGGCGATGTCAAGGAATGGAACAAGACCTGCGTCATTGACGGTGTTTGCGATTTCTTGCCACTGGGCAGGGGTGGGATCAACGCCGGTGGGGTTGTGGCAGCACGCATGCAGGACAACGACGGTGCCTTTGGGCAGTGACTTCAGGGCACCAATCATGCCTTCAAAATCAAGACCATGCGTTTCGGCGTTGTAATACGGGTAGTTTTCAACAACGAAGCCGGCACGTTCGAACAGTGCGCGGTGGTTTTCCCAACTGGGGTTGCTGATGACCACTTTGGCATCGGGTGAAATTTGTTTCAGGAAATCAGCGCCGATTTTCAGGGCACCTGTACCACCCAGGGTTTGCACCGTCAGGGCACGGCCTGACGCAGCAATGTCGGAGTCTTGGCCCAGCAACAGGGTTTGTGCCCCTTGTTGTAGCTGGCCAACCCCTCGATGGGCAGATAACCGCGCGGGGCGGCAGCCTGGATGCGTTGAACTTCAGCCTGCTGGACGGCCTTCAGCAAGGGAATTCGACCTTCATCGTCGTAGTAGACGCCGACGCCCAGATTGACTTTTTCTGTGCGCGTATCAGTGTTGTACTGCTCGTTGAGACCAAGAATGGGATCGCGGGGTGCCAGTTCGACAGCTTCGAAGATAGAGGTCATGTTGCCTGTATGTTGGGAAAGTTCGCGGAAATGTTGCGCGGGTAAAGCGCATGTACGCAATACGCACAACAATGACATAATAAGGGGTTTACCCTTAGGTGTCTAGCATGTCCGAACCCGGCTTTGTCCAGTATCCGAACAGCCCTTTTCAGCTTTACCAGCCTTATCCACCGGCGGGTGATCAGCCTGCGGCGATCGGGGCCCTGGTCGAGGGCATCGAGGATGGCCTGATGTTCCAGACCCTGCTGGGGGTGACGGGCTCTGGCAAGACCTACACGATGGCGAATGTGATTGCGCGTACGGGTCGACCGGCCCTGGTGCTGGCACCCAATAAAACGCTGGCGGCCCAGTTGTACGCTGAGTTTCGGGAGTTTTTCCGAAAAATGCAGTCGAGTATTTCGTGTCGTACTACGATTACTATCAACCGGAAGCCTATGTCGCGGCGCGTGACCTGTTCATTGAAAAAGATTCGTCCATCAACGAACACATTGAACAGATGCGCTTGTCGGCCACCAAAAGCCTGCTGGAACGTCGGGACACGATTATTGTCGGGTCGGTGTCGTGCATCTACGGTATTGGTAACCCGGGTGACTATCATGCGATGGTGCTTACCCTTCGTTCCGGCGACCGGATCGGGCGTCAAGAGTTGCTGGGGCGGCTGGTGGCGATGCAGTACGAACGTAATGATGTGGACTTCGTCCGGGGTACGTTCCGAGCGCGTGGCGAAACCATCGATGTGTTTCCCGCCGAGAACGCTGAATTGGCCGTACGCATTTCAATGTTCGATGACGAGGTTGAAACGCTTGAGCTGTTTGACCCCTGACCGGCAAGATTCGCCAGACGGTGCCTCGTTTTACCGTGTTTCCGCGGTCGCATTACGTCACACCTCGTGAAACGGTTCTGCGCGCCATTGAAAGCATCAAAACCGAATTGCGTGATCGGGTGAAGGTGTTGGTTGCCGACCACAAACTGGTCGAGGCGCAGCGTCTTGAGCAGCGGACCCGGTTCGACCTTGAAATGCTGCAAGAGCTGGGCTTTTGCAAGGGCATCGAGAACTATTCCCGTCATCTGTCGGGAGCGGCACCCGGCGAGCCGCCGCCTACGCTTATCGATTACCTGCCTGCAGACGCATTGATGCTGATTGATGAAAGTCACGTCACTATCGGGCAATTGGGCGCCATGTACAAGGGCGACCGTTCCCGCAAAGAGACGTTGGTCACGTTCGGGTTTCGTCTGCCTTCGGCGATGGATAACCGTCCGCTGAAAATGGAGGAGTTCGAAGCGCGGATGCGTCAGACCATTTTTGTGTCAGCGACACCGTCAAACTACGAAAAAGAACATGCTGACAATGTGGTGGAACAGGTGGTGCGCCCCACCGGGCTGGTGGATCCAGTCGTCGAGGTGCGACCAGCAACCAGCCAGGTCGATGATCTTCTGGGCGAAGCCAAGTTGCGTATCGCAGCTAAAGAGCGCGTATTGGTCACCACCCTGACCAAGCGCATGGCCGAAGATCTGACCGACTACCTGACCGAGAACGGCCTGAAAGTCAGGTACCTTCACTCGGATATTGACACGGTCGAACGGGTCGAGATCATTCGTGACCTGCGTCTGGGGGTGTTTGATGTTCTGGTGGGCATTAACCTGCTGCGCGAAGGGCTGGATATTCCCGAAGTTTCGCTGGTGGCTATCCTGGATGCCGATAAAGAGGGTTTTCTGCGATCAGAGCGCAGCCTGATCCAGACCATTGGCCGGGCGGCGCGCAACTTGCAGGGGCGTGCCATTCTGTATGCTGACCGGGTTACCGATTCGATGCGACGGGCGATTGATGAAACCGAGCGGCGGCGGGCACGTCAACTGGCCTTCAATGAAGCGCACGGCATTGTGGCACGTGGTGTCAACAAGGCCGTTCGTGAAATGATCGACGGTATCGAGGTGACAGCCAGCAAGGTGGTGCACGATGATGTCGCGCCCGAATTGTTGTCTGACGAAAAGGCCTTGGCGCGCGAAATCAAGCGGCTTGAAAAGCAGATGATGGACCATGCCCGCAATCTTGAGTTCGAACAGGCTGCCGCTACCCGTGATGCCTTGACGCGACTGAAGGAAAAAGCGTTGTTAAGCTGATTGCGTGGGCAGTGTGCAGTGATGTTGCTCGGTTGCAACAAATTTTCAGGTGTGGATGTTGCGATGCACGATTGCTTGATCACGACTCGTCCCGACACTTTAATGGGCTGGTTTCGGCACAGATGTCTGAGGCTCTTGTAAATACAGCGTTTGCAAAGGTTCGAGGGTGGAAAATCGGCTGCTGCTGTTGCCATCTTCGGTGAACGCTGAGGATTAACCCTTTAAATCGTAGGGATAATCGCCGAGCGTATGTCATGTTCGTGTGGCCTGCAGGGCGTTGAAATCTATTGCCTAATTGCGGGTTTTCCCTCACAATCTCACCCATGATGACTAAGGTACTTTTCGTTTGCACGGGTAATATCTGTCGCTCCCCCAGCGCGGAGGGTGTGTTCCGCCATATGGTAACCGAGGCTGGTCTTGCCAGCGTCGTAGGGGTCGACTCAGCCGCTACCCACGGCTTCCACGTTGGCGAAAGCCCCGATGCGCGCGCCCAGTCGGCTGCCCGCAAGCGAGGTTACGACATTTCCAAATGTGTCGCCCGGCAAATCACTGCCGATGACTTTCGCGAATTCGACTTCATTCTGGTCATGGATTGGGAAAACCTTTCTGCGTTGCAGCAACAGTGTCCCAAAATTTACCAGCACAAGCTCATGCTCCTGATGCGCTTTGCCAACGAATTCGAAGACGCTACGATCGCTGACCCTTATTACGGTGGCCTCGAGGGCTTCAACAAGGTGCTTGATTGCCTTGAAGATGCCTGCCAGGGTGTTCTCGAGGTTGTGCGAAAGCGCGTAACCCAGTACCAGGCCGCCTAGTTAACTTTTTCCTGACCGGGCCGCATGGCCCGGTTTTTTTGCCTTTTAACCCTAGCAATTCAGTCGGGTATTCGGTATACTTGAGCGTAATAGTCGGGTATTGCCGGGTTGGGTTAAAACACCTGCCGGCCGGTTGCCCGGGCAAGAAACACAAAGGCAAGGAAAACACTATGCGTTTAACGACAAAAGGGCGTTTTGCCGTCACTGCCATGATTGATCTGGCCTTGCGTCAGCACAGTGGCCCGGTCACCCTGGCCGCGATCAGTCAGCGCCAGAACATTTCGTTGTCTTACCTCGAGCAGTTGTTCGGCAAGTTGCGTCGCCATGAACTGGTAGAAAGCGTTCGTGGTCCAGGAGGCGGTTATTCGCTGGCTCGTCTGGCTCGCGAAATCACCGTGGCTGACATCGTTTTTGCTGTCGATGAACCGCTTGACGCCACCAGCTGCGGTGGCAAGCAAGACTGCAACGTCGGCCGAACCGGTGAATCCAGCCAGTGCATGACGCACGAACTCTGGAGCACACTCAATCACAAAATGGTTGAGTACCTCGATTCAGTCTCATTGCAAGATTTGGTTGATAAACAACGCATGCGTCTGCTTGAAACCTCTCAAGGTCATAGCGCCGTGCGAGTCGGGCAGGTGGGTAGCGCTAAAATTGCGTCCCCGTTGCCGGCATGAATAAAGTCACTTAGGAGTTGGTCGATGTCCTCACGTCCCGTATATTTCGATTACTCGGCAACCACGCCGGTTGACCCGCGTGTTGTCGACAAAATGGTGCCCTGGCTGTACGAGCACTTTGGTAACCCTGCATCGCGCAGCCATGCGTATGGCTGGGAAGCCGAAGAGGCGGTCGAGCAGGCGCGCTCTGAAGTTGCCCAGCTGGTTAACTGCGATCCCCGTGAGCTGGTCTGGACGTCCGGTGCAACCGAATCCATCAACCTGGCCATCAAGGGCGCTGCACACTTCTATGCCCAGCGCGGCAAGCACATCATTACCCTCAAAACCGAACACAAGGCCACGCTCGACACCTGCCGCGAGCTTGAGCGTCAAGGCTTCGAGGTCACTTACCTGGATGTCCAGGAAAACGGCTTGCTTGACCTTGATGCGTTCAAGGCCGCCCTGCGCCCGGATACCAGTGTGGTCTCGGTGTTGTACGTCAACAATGAGATCGGTGTCATCCAGGATATCGCCGCTATCGGTGAAATCTGTCGTGAAAAAGGTATTGTTTTTCACGTCGATGCCGCTCAGGCCACTGGCAAGGTGGTCATCGACCTGCAGCAACTCAAAGTCGATCTGATGTCGTTTTGTGCGCATAAAACCTACGGGCCCAAAGGGGTCGGCGCACTGTTCATCCGCCGCAAGCCGCGTGTGCGTCTTGAGGCCCAGATTCATGGTGGTGGTCACGAACGTGGGTTTCGTTCAGGTACGCTGGCAACGCATCAGATCGTCGGTATGGGTGAAGCCTTCCGTCTGGCCCGTCTTGAAATGGTCGCAGAAAATGAGCGTATTCGCGCATTGCGCGACCGGCTCTGGCAGGGTGTCTCACAAATCGAAGAGGTCTACCTGAATGGCGATATCAAGCAGCGTGTGCCGCACAATCTGAACGTCAGCTTCAATTACGTCGAGGGTGAGTCGCTGATCATGGCCATTAAAGAACTGGCGGTGTCCAGCGGCTCGGCGTGTACCTCGGCCAGTCTCGAGCCCTCGTATGTGTTGCGAGCCCTTGGTCGTAACGATGAACTGGCGCACAGCTCCATTCGTTTCACTCTGGGTCGTTTTACGACAGAACACGATGTCGATTTTGCCATCAACCTGCTGAAAGAGCGCGTGGCTAAATTGCGTGACATGTCCCCGCTGTGGGAAATGGCACAGGAAGGCATTGATTTGAATTCGGTTCAATGGGCTGCCCACTAAGAAGGCCCAACCTCTAAACATACCAAGACCAGGAGCATCATCATGGCCTACAGCGAAAAAGTAATTGATCATTATGAGAATCCCCGTAATGTCGGGGCCTTTGACAAATCCGACGAAAACGTCGGCACTGGCATGGTCGGTGCGCCGGCCTGCGGCGACGTCATGAAACTGCAGATCAAGGTCAACGAGGCCGGCATCATTGAAGATGCACGCTTCAAAACCTACGGCTGCGGTTCGGCGATTGCGTCCAGCTCGCTGGTGACCGAATGGGTCAAAGGCAAGACGCTTGACCAGGCGCTCGATATTCGCAATACGCAAATTGCCGAAGAACTCGCGTTGCCGCCCGTCAAGATTCACTGTTCCATTCTGGCCGAAGATGCCATCAAGGCTGCGGTCCAGAATTACAAAGAAAAACATCCTGAATAAGACAAGGTTGATTTATGGCTATTACGCTGACTCAGCAGGCTGCCGACCACGTCAGCCGCTACCTCGCAAAACGTGGCAAGGGCCTGGGTCTGCGTTTGGGTGTTCGTACCACGGGCTGTTCCGGTATGGCTTACAAGCTTGAATATGTTGATGAGCCCAACGCAGATGATCAGGTGTTTGAACATTTTGGCGTCAAGGTGTTTGTTGATGCCAAAAGCTTGCCGTATCTTGAAGGGACCGAGCTTGACTACGGTCGCGAAGGCCTGAACGAGGGGTTCAAGTTTTCCAACCCTAACGAAAAGGCCACTTGCGGTTGTGGTGAGTCTTTCACGGTGTAACACGCGTGGCTGAAAACTATTTCGCGCTGTTCGAACTTCCTCAGGGTTTTGCGCTTGATTCGTCTGCGCTTGAAGCGCGCTGGCGTCAGATGGCGGCGCGCGTTCACCCCGACCGTTTCGCCACGGCCACCCCGGCCGAACGGCGTGTAGCCATGCAGTGGGCATCGACCATCAACGAGGGCTATCGGGTACTCAAGTCGCCCCTGTTGCGCGCGCGCTATCTGTGCGAGCAGGCCGGATTTGATCTGCAAACCGAAAGCAATACGCGCATGGATGGTGCGTTTCTGATGCGGCAGATGGAATGGCGCGAAGCGCTGGATGACGCGCGTGCGTCTGGTGATCCGGATGCGTTTGCACGCCTGGCGTCAGAGATTCACCAGGCCCGTGTTCACATGGAAGCATCCGTTGCCGAGCTTATCGATCGCGAGCGCAACTTTGACGTCGCGGCCATTAAGATACGCGAATGGATGTTTATCGATAAACTGTCGGCCGAAGTGCAGAGTGCTTCGCACGAACTGGCCGACCGTCAACACTGAATTTATGGCTCTATTGCAGATTTCCGAGCCGGGGAGTCCCCGGTTCCTCACCAGCGCAAGCTTGCGGTGGGTATTGACCTGGGCACGACGCATTCACTGGTCGCGTCCGTGCGCAGCAGCGTGCCTGAAATCCTGACTGACGAACAAGGCCGTGCCTTGTTGCCTTCCGTGGTGCGTTATGCACCCCAGGGTGTCGAGGTCGGCTACGAGGCGCGTGCACAGCAGTCTGTCGACGCGCTCAATACCATTGTTTCTGTGAAGCGCTTTATGGGGCGCTCACTGGCTGAAGCCCGTCATGAAGGGGCTGCCTACGAATTTGCCGATGGCGATGACATGGTGCGCCTGAAAACCCGTCGGGGCGATGTCAGCCCGGTCGAGGTGTCGGCTGAGATTTTGCGGGCTTTGCGTCAGCGTGCCGAAGGCGTGCTGGGCGGTGAACTGGTCGGGGCCGTGATTACGGTGCCGGCTTACTTTGATGATGCCCAGCGTCAGGCCACCCGAGATGCCGGCCGTGTCGCGGGGCTGACCGTATTGCGTTTGCTGAACGAGCCGACGGCCGCCGCGATTGCGTATGGTTTGGATAATGCTGCCGAAGGCGTGTATGCCGTTTATGATCTGGGCGGCGGTACTTTCGATATTTCGGTGCTGCGTCTGACCAAGGGCGTTTTTGAAGTCGTGGCCACCGGTGGCGACACCCAGTTGGGTGGCGATGATTTCGACCGCATCATTGTTGATCAGGTCTGTCGCCATCAGCAGCTTGAAGCGCTTGACAGGTCTGATCTGCGTGCCTTGTTTGTGGCCGCACGGGCCACACGGGAAGCCTTGTCGCAGGCTGATCAGGCGACCTTGCAGGCCAGTGTCGCCGGCAAGGTCGTTTCTCAGACCATTTTGCGCTCTGACTTTGAAGCGTGGGCCAAGCCGCTGGTTGATCGTACGCTGGATCGCGCGCGTCTGGCCTTGCGTGATGCCGGTTTGTCGTTTGCCGAGGTGAAGGGTGTGGTCATGGTTGGCGGGGCAACCCGCATGCCGGTGATCCAGCGTGAAGTAGGGCGCTTGTTCAATACCGAACCCTTGACCAATCTGGACCCTGACCAGGTGGTTGCCCTTGGTGCTGCCTTGCAGGCGAACATGCTGGTGGGTAATCGTGCTGCCGATGAAGACTGGTTGCTGCTTGATGTGACGCCTCTGTCGCTGGGTCTGGAGACCATGGGTGGTCTGGTCGAACGGGTGATTCCCCGTAACAGCACCATTCCTGTGGCGCGGGCGCAAGAGTTCACGACGTTTAAAGACGGTCAGTCGGCCATGAGCATTCATGTGGTGCAGGGCGAGCGGGATCTGGTGTCTGATTGTCGTTCATTGGCCCGGTTCGAGTTGCGCGGTATTCCACCCATGGTGGCAGGAGCGGCCCGCATCCGGGTGACATTCCAGGTGGACGCTGACGGTTTGCTCAATGTCAGCGCCCGTGAAGAAAGTACGGGTGTCGAAGCCAGTGTCACCGTCAAGCCGTCGTACGGTTTGTCTGATGACGAAGTTGCTCGCATGCTGACCGATGGCATGGCACATGCCTCTGACGACGCGAAAGCGCGTGCGCTACGCGAGCAGCAGGTTGAATTGCAGCAATTGCTTGAGTCGGTCAGTGCTGCACTGGTTGCCGATGGCGATCTGTTGTCCGGTACCGAGCGTGCCACCATTGATGCGTTGCTGGCTGAAAGTCAGTCCATGCTGCAGAACCTGGAAGCTCAGGAGGGGGCATTGGCGGGTATTGACGCCGATGCCGTAAGGGCGCAAGTGGCAACGTTCAGCCAGGCCACTGATGAGTTTGCCGCGCGCCGTATGGATCGCAGCATTCGTGCAGCCTTGTCCGGGCGCTCGGTTAACGAGATTTGATCGTCACCCGTGTGCCGTGTTGTTGATCGTTACCTCAGGCTGCTTTAGGGTGGCCCAGGAAATCCGCTTTTTGGCGGCCAGAAATTATCCGTTGCGTCATCTGAAACGCAGCGGATTTGACCGGATTTTTATTGCCATGCCCAAGATTGTCGTTTTGCCTCACGCCGAAATCTGCCCTGAAGGTGCTGTTATTGAAAACGCACCTGTTGGCGAGTCGATTTGTCGAGTACTGTTGAATAATCACATTGAAATAGAACATGCGTGCGAGTTGTCGTGTGCCTGTACGACCTGTCACGTCATTGTCCGTGAGGGCTTTGACTCTCTGGAAGAAGCTACCGACAACGAGGAAGATTACCTTGATCGCGCCTGGGGCCTGACGCCCACATCGCGTCTGTCGTGTCAGGCCAAGGTCGCCGGTGCTGATTTGACGATTGAAATTCCAAAATACACCATCAATCACGCGAAAGAGGGGCATTAAGACGGTAGATGCGTGATTGATCTGCAACAAAAGGAATGAATCTGTAGCGTAGGAATCGTACTCTGTTTCCATAACGCGAGTAATTCTGGTGGCGCGGTTTCTTGTTGCCTTGTTCTTGCGTGTAATAGTCAAAAAAACCATTGCTTCAGTATTACGGAGCAATGGTTTTTCTTTGATCGCAACAGGGCTTTTGACCGGAATCAGTCTTCGCGACGCAGGTGAGGGAACAGCAGTACGTCGCGGATGGTGCTGCTGTTGGTCAGCAGCATGATCAGACGGTCGATACCGATACCGCATCCACCCGTGGGGGCATGCCGTATTCGAGGGCCCGGATATAGTCGGCGTCGAAGAACATGGCTTCTTCGTCACCGGCATGCTTGGCTTCGACCTGGGCGTGAAAGCGTGCCGCCTGGTCTTCAGGGTCGTTCAGTTCAGAGAACCCGTTGGCGATTTCGCGGCCGGTGATGAATAGTTCGAAGCGCTCGGTGATTTCGGGGCGGGCATCGGATGCCCGGGCCAGAGGGGACACCTCAATCGGGTAATCGATGATGAAGGTCGGATTCCACAGCAAGGATTCAGCCGTTTCTTCGAACAAGGCCAGTTGCAGCGCACCGGTTCCCGCACGTGCCAGTGTCGGGCCATTGACATCGACCCGGCGTTTCTTCAGCTCGGCGCGCAGGAACTCGTGGTCATTCAATTGCGCTTCGGTATAGCCGGGTGCGTATTTCATGATGGCCTGTACGATGGTCAGGCGATCAAAGGGCTGGCCCAGATCGAGCGGGTGGTCCTGGTAAGTGAGTACGGCACTGCCGGTTGCAGCAATCGCAGCCTGGCGAATGAGATTTTCGGTGAAGTCCATCAGCCAGTGATAGTTGGTATAGGCCGCGTAGAACTCCATCATGGTGAACTCCGGGTTATGCCGCGGGCTGACCCCTTCGTTGCGGAAGTTTCGGTTCAGTTCGAACACCCGTTCAAACCCGCCGACAATCAGGCGTTTCAGGTACAGCTCGGGGGCAATGCGCAGGTACATTTCCATATCGAGCGCATTGTGATGGGTGATGAACGGTTTGGCGGCGGCACCACCCGGAATCGGGTGCAGCATGGGGGTTTCAACTTCCATGAACCCGGCATCAACCATGAACTGGCGCATGCGGGCAATGGCCTTGCTGCGGGCGACAAACGTTTGCCGTGTTTCTTCGTTCATGATCAGATCGACGTAGCGCTGTCGATAGCGCAGTTCCTGGTCGGTGACCCCATGGAACTTGTCGGGCAAGGGACGCAGCGATTTTGACAGCAGGCGGATTTCGCTGGCACGTACCGACAGTTCGCCTTTATTGGTCTTGAACATGACCCCGGTGACGCTCATGATGTCACCGATGTCCCAGGTCTTGAAGTTTTCGTAGACATCTTCACCCAGGCTGTTTTTGTCCAGATAGATCTGGATGCGGCCCGTGGCATCTTGCAAGGTGGCAAAACTGGCCTTACCCATGACCCGCTTGAGCATCATGCGACCGGCCACACTGGCGGGCTTGGCCAGCTCTTCAAGCGCGGCTTTGTCGAGTTCTTCGCACGCCGTGTGCAGGTCGGCAGCCCGGTCTTTCGGCACAAAATCATTCGGGTAGGCGACGCCTTCCGAGCGTAGCCTGGCCAGCTTGCCGCGGCGTTCGGCAATCAGGTGATTTTCGTCGGCAGCAGCAGTAGCGGGGGTGGGCGTAGTGGTCATGGTCAAGTGTAATCAAGGTGTGCCCGACCCCAAGGGTCGGGCGGGATGAAACGGTGTCGGTTTGGGTGAGCTGGCAGTGCAGGGCAAGGCAAGGCGACGGACAATGGCCGTCACCCTGCATCAGACACCCTGTTTGAGACTGGCCTGAATGAAGGGATCGAGATCGCCATCAAGGACTTTTTGCGTGTTTGAAATTTCAACGCTGGTACGCAGGTCTTTGATCCGGCTCTGATCGAGTACGTAGGACCGGATTTGGTGCCCCCAGCCTACATCGGTCTTGGCATCTTCCATTTTTTGCTGTTCGGCCATGCGCTGACGCATTTCGAGTTCGTACAGACGAGATTTCAGCATCTGCATGGCTTCAGCGCGGTTGCGGTGCTGCGAGCGGTCGTTCTGGCACTGCACCACAATGCCGGTGGGCATGTGGGTGATACGCACCGCCGAGTCGGTTTTGTTGATGTGCTGACCGCCGGCACCACTGGCCCGGTAGGTGTCGATACGCAGGTCGGCCGGGTTGACATCAATTTCAATGGAGTCGTCGACTTCAGGGTAAACAAACACGCTTGAAAAAGAGGTGTGCCGACCATTGGCGGAGTCAAAGGGGCTTTTACGAACCAGACGGTGTACGCCGGATTCGGTGCGCAGGAAGCCAAAGGCGTAATCGCCTTCGACCTTGATGCTGGCGGATTTGATACCGGCCACTTCACCTGGCGACTCTTCAAGAATTTCGGTTTTGAAGCCCTTGCGTTCGCAATAGCGCAGGTATTGACGCAGCAGGATTGACGCCCAGTCCTGGGCCTCGGTGCCACCGGCACCGGCCTGGATGTCAATGAAGCAATTGAGCGGATCTGCCGGGTTGTTGAACATGCGACGGAACTCGAGGTCTTCGAGTTTTTCACCCAGGGCTTTGCAGTCTTCTTCGATGGCTTCGAGGGTATCGTCGTCGTTGTCGGCAGCGGCCAGTTCGAACAGTTCGCGGGCTTCGGCAATGCCGCTTCCGATTTCGGTCAGCGTTTCGACGACGGTTTCAAGACTTTTTTCTCGCGGCCCAGGTCTTGAGCGTGTTTGGGGTCATTCCAGACGTCGGGGCTTTCGAGTTCGGCATTGACAACTTGCAGGCGTTCAGCTTTGCCAGCGTAGTCAAAGATACCCCCGTAAAGCATGCTGACGCTCGTCATAGTCTTCGATGCGGGCGATCAGCTGGTTTTGGCGTTCGGCTTCCATAATTTTCCTGAAATTATTGTCTTTTACGATAGCCCTGTATTTTAACGCAGGTTGCCAGGAGCTTCGGATGCGGCTGACTGCCATTTGGGCGTCATTCGCTGTTAACCTGCGATTGACCCGGAGAATCGTTGTTTCATAGCCGGGTGCAGCGCTTGATAAAACGGCGCTTGACGCCATTTAGATCAAGCGTCTGTTAGTTCAACGTCCGGCGCGGCCATGGGCAAGTTAGGCCGATAGCTAAAATTTACTGATGCTATTGAATCAATCAATTTTACAAATGCTTGGCGCTTGCCTATACTGACTTTACTTTCACTTTTCAACCACAACAGAGGAAACAAAAATGTCCTTGATCAACACCAAAATCAAACCATTCAAAAGCACGGCTTACCAGAATGGCAAATTCTTTGACGTCACCGACGAGTCCGTAAAAGGTAAATGGTCCGTTTTTGTTTTTTACCCTGCCGACTTCACATTCGTTTGCCCGACTGAGCTCGAAGATCTGGCCGATCTGTACCCCGAATTCCAGAAGCTGGGCGTTGAGGTCTATGCCGTTTCGTGCGATACCCACTTCTCGCACAAAGCATGGCACGACACCTCGGCAGCTATTGGCAAGGTTCAGTACCCCATGCTCGGTGACCCCACACAGGTTCTGGCCCGCAACTTCGAAGTTCTGATCGAAGAAGAAGGTCTGGCACTGCGTGGTTCGTTTGTCGTCAACCCCGAAGGCGAGATCAAGGTCATGGAAGTTCACGACAACGGTATCGGCCGTAAAGCATCCGAGCTGCTGCGTAAAGTCAAGGCAGCCCAGTACATCGCCGCTCACCCCGGTGAAGTTTGCCCCGCCAAGTGGGAAGAAGGCGCTGAAACACTGAAGCCTTCGCTGGACCTGGTCGGCAAGATCTAAATTTCGTCTGCCATTGTGGTTTGCGCCTGACAAAGCGGGCGCAGCCTCTCAAGCTGCGGTCCAGTCAAAAACCGGGCTGCAGCCCCATTAAAAATAATTCTTACATAAGGTCATTGTCATGTTAGAAGCCAGCCTCAAAGCCCAGTTGCAATCATATATGGAACGCATCACGCAGCCTATCGAGATCATCGAGCATCTCGACGAGGGTGCAAAATCGCGCGAACTGCACGAACTGCTGCAGGAAATCGCCGCCATGTCCAGCAAGATTTCCCTGGTTCAAGGCACCGATGGCTCGCAGCGCAAACCTTCGTTTACCATTGCCCGCACCGGTACAGATGTTCAGGTTACGTTTGCCGGTATCCCCATGGGGCACGAATTTACATCGCTGGTACTTGCACTGCTGCAAGTTGGCGGTCACCCCATCAAGCTTGACGAGTCCGTTATTGAACAGATCCGCAACCTCGATGGTGATTACAATTTTGAAACGTATTTTTCCTTATCCTGCCAGAACTGCCCTGACGTGGTGCAGGCGCTGAACGTGATGTCGATCATCAATCCGCGCATCCGTCACGTGGCTATCGATGGCGCGCTGTATCAATCGGAAGTTGACCAGCGCCAGATCATGTCGGTTCCGACCATGTACCTGAATGGCGAAAAATTCGGTCAGGGTCGCTCCAGCGTTGAGGAAATTCTGGCGCAACTCGATACCGGCGCCAGTGCGCGCAAGGCCGATGAGCTGGCCAAGAAGGAAGCATTTGATGTGCTGGTGGTTGGTGGCGGGCCTGCCGGCGCCGCAGCTGCTGTATATGCGGCCCGTAAAGGTATTCGTACCGGTGTGGTTGCCGAGCGTTTTGGTGGTCAGGTGCTGGACACCATGGCCATTGAAAACTTCATTTCGGTTAAAGAAACCGAAGGCCCGCGTTTTGCTGCCGCCCTTGAAGAGCACGTCAAGGCATACGACGTTGACATCATGAACCTGCAGCGGGCGACCAAGCTGGTTGCGGGCGACCTGGTCGAGGTACAGCTCGAGAACGGTGCAACGCTCAAGAGCAAGACCGTGATTCTGGCAACCGGCGCGCGCTGGCGCGAAATCAATGTGCCCGGTGAAAAAGAATATCGCAATGCTGGCGTGGCGTATTGCCCGCACTGCGATGGCCCCTTGTTCAAGGGCAAGCGTGTTGCCGTCATTGGCGGTGGCAACTCGGGCGTCGAGGCGGCTATTGACCTGGCCGGAGTGGTGGCCCATGTCACCCTGATTGAATTCGGCGATGAATTGCGTGCTGATGCTGTATTGCAACGCAAGTTGCGCAGTATGGCCAACGTTGACATTATCGTGTCGGCTCAAACGACTGAAATTACCGGCGACGGTAAGAAAGTCAATGGTCTGACGTACACTGACCGCACGTCGGGTGAATCAAGGAAAGTGGACCTTGAAGGGGTATTCATTCAGATTGGTCTGGTGCCCAACACCGAATGGCTCAAGGGTACCCTCAAGCTGTCGCGCTACGGCGAGATTGAAGTGGATGCCAAAGGCCAGACGTCGTTGCCCGGCGTATTTGCGGCCGGCGACGTGACAACGGTGCCATACAAGCAAATCATTATTGCGTGCGGCGACGGTGCCAAGGCGGCACTGGGTGCCTTTGATCACCTGATCCGCAGTTCAGTCTCGGCCGAAGAACGCTCGGCCGTAGCGACAACGGTGTAATTTGGTCGGGCGGCGGCTGGCCGCTGGTCAGTCCGCTGCTGTAGTTGCGGGGCACAGGGTGCCCGAGATTTCAGTGTGTTTGGCAGGCTTGAGGGTTATGCCAGCGGCTTGCTCACCAGTTCGAAGCCCGTCAAAATAGCGCGATGCATGCATCGCGCTATTTTTTGCCCTGTGGCCCAATCCCGTGGTGGCCCGGCAGCTTCAGCAGATTCAGGCCCGTTTGCCGGCTGGCCGCTTGACGCATGGTGCCGACCTGCACTTGACGCTGGCCTTTCTGGGCGAGGTTTCCGAGGCTGACGAGGTAAAACTTCATCATCTGTTGCAGGCCATACCGTTCACGGCGTTTGAGCTGGTACTGGATCAAGTGGATGCCTTCAGGCGAATCGGGTTGTCGTGGGCAGGGCCGTCGCAGATACCCCTTGCATTACAGACGTTGTACGATATTTTTTGGGCCGCACTTGATGATCAAGGCATCTGGTGGGACAAGCGTCTTGTGTTCCGGCCTCATGTAACGCTGGCCCGCAAGGTGGTGGTGCCACAGCAGCGTTTGGCCCCGCCGGTTGTGTGGTGGGCAGACCAGATGGTGCTGGCCCGTTCCGGGGGCGCGGGGCCGGGCGGTCCGCGCTACACCATTCTGGCGCAGCGATACGCCAACGGTGGCGTTCGGCCTGTTTGATTCGACCTGATTGGCGCCACACGGATGGTCTGGTCAGTGAGAATCGGCGGTGATGCTGTTACGGGTGGATAAAATGATCGGAGTGCAAAGCGTTTGTCGGGCAAGCCAGTTATCATGAGGGATTGTTTCACCCGCAACCTGTCGTTCGCGGGTTGGTCGTATATGCCCCACGGGGCTGTGGCCAGGTAAGCCGCGTTTATCGTTTGAATTTTTACACGTTTCAGGAATCGTAACCATGTCTGATCCGCTTCGTCTGGTTTTATTGCGCCATGCCCACTCAGGCCATCGTGAGGGTTTGGCAGATATTGATCGCACCTTGTCAGATCGCGGGCGCGACGAAGCGGTTGAAATGGGGGGTACATGGCCCAGGAAGGTCTTGTGCCTGTCTATGCGATTGTGTCGGTTGCCCAGCGTACTCGCGAAACCTGGGCGACAGTTCAGAAACAGTTGCCCGAGCAGGTGCCGGCAGTGTTCGAACCGCGCATTTACGAAGCGGCGGTGGGGGCGTTGCTCGAGGTGGTCAGGGCGGCACCAGACAAGTACCGTACAGTGGTGCTGGTAGGGCATAACCCCGGCATTTCAGCGCTGGCCACGCGCCTGATCGGTCGGGGCGGAGCCAATGCGCTGGTGCGTTTGCGTCATGATTTCCCGCCAGCAGGGTTGGCGGTTATTGATTTTTCTGACGCGGCCGGTTGGGCCGATATAAGCGACCATTCGGGTGAGCTTGAGCGTTTTGCGACGCCGGCAAGCAACCCGCTGTAGTCGTTGGTTGTTATGCCGTGTTTAGTTGCGGCGGCGCGGCGCGCTGCTGCCGACGGGGCGGCCTTCGATATGACGGAAAATGATACGGCCTTTGCTCAGGTCGTAGGGTGACATTTCAAGCTTGACCTTGTCGCCAGCCAGAATGCGGATATGGTGTTTGCGCATTTTTCCGCCGGTATACGCCACGATGGGGTGGCCGTTTTCCAGGGTGACGCGAAAGCGCGAGTCGGGCAATACTTCGGTTACCGAGCCGGTCATTTCAAGCAATTCTTCTTTTGCCATACGTACAATTTCCTTATAAAAATAATTCTTGCCGCCATGCTTTGCGCAAGACGTGCTGTGGCAGGCCCCACCAGGGGCAACCGTTAATGAAACGGGTTACATGCAAGCGCAGCCAGATGCTGCGAAGAGCAGGTGCACGCGGTGTGGCACCCAAATTGACAGCAAAGCCACCGCGAGGGTACTTGCGCTTTGCCAATTGAATGTTGCCCCAGGGGCAGCTACCTCTGAAGGGTAACGTGACGGCTTGATGAAGTCAAGGAAAACCCTAGTATATTCAGGGTCTGGCCCCGATTTGGGGCCAGTTGTTGTATTTGGGGGCAGCTTCAAGGCAGGTCTTCGGGTATGCCCCCAGGTTGCCTGCATCGTTGGCGCAGGGCCAACGGCAGTATTTATAACATTCGATCAGTGATTTGCGTGTCGCCTTTGAGGTAATGGCGGATGGCGAAAAAGATATGGCCCACAATCATAATCAACAGGAGGTAACCCAGTATTTTGTGGAAGTTGCTGCCCAGATCAATCATCCACTGGATTTTCTGGCTTTCTTCAAAGCCTTGCATGATGGTCATGCCAAAGGCCTCGAATTTTCGCCCCGAACCATATTGGCGAAACAGGGCAACGGCTGGAACGACCAGCATCAGCACATACAGAGCCAGATGACCCAGCCCGGCTGCCATGCTGTCGGCAGGAGGGCGGCGTTTCAGGTTCAGCAGCCCCCACACTGCCCTAATGAGAATAAGCACCATCAGGACAAGCCCGACTGGCTTGTGCGTCCCCCAGAAGAATTCATCAATGGCGGTGTCTTCAAACAGCATATGGGCTAATGCTGAAGTGAATTGCCAGGCGAACAGCAGGGCCATGCCCCAATGCAGGACGCGGGTGACCAGGCCATATTTTTCAGCAGAGTCACGGACAGAAGTGGATGATTGCATAAATGAGTTTCCAGGAGTTGAACCGCTGTAAACCATAATGAATTTGAAAGCGGTCGTCCAGTGAATTATTGGTGGCAGCCAGATAGGCAGATGGTGAAGGGTCAGTGCGGCAGAGCATTGAATTTGTCAACTGGGCGAATGGGTCAGCCGGTCAGCTTGACGTCGAACGTACGGATGTCGTCGAGCGCTTCCTGTGCGGCACGCCGTCCTTCGGTAATGGCCTCTTGGGCCCGGTGAAAGTCCATCAGGCCCAGGTGCGACAGGCGCGGCGTGATAACGACATGCGGGGGTTCGCCCACCATGCGGCTGCGGGTGATACGCTCTTGCATGATGTTGATACTGGCCGCCACCACATCGAGCATCGACGGTATTTCAAGGTGCGGTTCGTTTGTATCGTTGCCAGCAAAATCGGGGAGCAGGGCGCTGAGGTTGTTCTGCAGCTTGTCGAGCCAGTTATTGGCGTGGATCTCGGGTGATTCAGGAAGGCGGGCTTGCGTTGCTACAGGTGTCGGGCGGCGCAGGTGGCGCCCGAGTAAATCAGAATTCAGATCGACGGCGATCAGGATGTCGGCCCCCATGGCGCGTGCCAATGATACCGGTACCGGGTTGACCAGGCCTCCATCGACCAGAATCTGCCCATTGTGGCGTACGGGGGCAAATAGGGCCGGCAACGCAATAGAGGCACGTACGGCGTTCAGGGTATTGCCCGATCGCAGCCAGACCTCGGTTCCACCGTACAACGAGGTGGCGACGGCACCAAAGGGCAGGTTAAGGGCTTCTATGTTGCGGTCGAGGAAGCGTTGCCGGAAAAATGCCATCAGGCGTTCACCCTTGAGCACCCCGCCCGTCCAGGTCAGGTCCATGAAGGACACCACATCGCGCACCGACAGGGTACGCACCCACTCATCCAGCGCATCAAGCCGACTGTTGGCATAGACTGCGCCGACCAGGGCACCGATGGAGGTGCCGCAGACAATGTCCACATGCAGGCCGGCGTCACGCAGGGCTTGTATAACCCCGATGTGGGCCCAGCCCCGCGCCGCGCCGCTGCCCAGGATCAGGCCCACTTTCGGGCGATAACGCGTCGGGTTCGTCATTAGGGCAAGACCCCTTTCACGATCAGTACCTCGCGCAGCATATCGAGCCGTTCGACCGGATCGTCGGTTTTGAGCAGAACGGCTTTTGGGTGGGCGGCAAGGGCAGAAGCTCGGCCCAGCGATTGGCCACCCAGGCACAATTGTCAAGACGCCAGGGGCGTGGATGGGCATGGCCTGTGCCGGAACGTTATCACGCTGTAATTGGGCAATGACATCTGACAACGCGTCGGCACAATCTTTCAGGTCGACGGGTACGGGTGTGTCGGGTTCAGGGGGCAGACGGTGACATCGGCGACCCATAAACCGGCCAGTGCTTGTTCAACGCTGTTGATGCGGAATCGTTGCGTACCGGTACACCGGACCTGGATCAGCCCTGCGGGACCCGAGCCGTCGTCAATACGTTCGGGTACTGCCAATGTGCCGGCGTCGACAAAGGTTTCCTTTACCCCGGGCCGACGCACTTCGGTACCGGTGGTCAGGGCGACCACGCCGAAAGGAGTGCCATTGTCAAGGCAGGCCTTGATCATGTTGAGATAGCGGACCTCGAAGAGGTTAAGGTAGATGACCCCATCGGGGAACAGGGCGCGACCCAGCGGAAAAAGTGGCAGTGTTTGCATACGGACAATGATGCCACAACACAGGTCAGCCAGCGGCATATAACCGTTGCGCAGTGCCATGCAGTGCATGCAATTTAAACTATAGATTGCATTGATAACTATATTTTCGTATAGTCACCTCAAAGGCGGCCTTGACCGTCGTACAGATAATATTCAGGAGACAGCAATGAACCAGCCTCTGCCCCCGGCAGCTGCGCTGTTCGCGACGCCTGCCGTAAAGGTAACGCATCGTGACGATGGCGCCACACTTGTCCAGAACCCTATTCCGCTCGAGCCCTATGCCCGTTGTGTGGGCGAGTATCTTGAGTATTGGGCTGAACACGCACCCGATCGCCCTTTCATGCTGGAGCGCAGCCCTGCTGGTTTGTGGGTGGGTGTGACTTACCGGCAAGCGCTGGACAAGGTCCATCGAATCGGGTCCTGGTTGCTCAAATTGGGGTTGCGCCCTGGTCAGCCCGTCTGTGTGCTGTCTGACAATCAGGTGAACCATGGCGTACTGATGCTGGCGGCCATGCACGTGGGTATCCCGTACTCCGGTATTTCTCCGGCGTATTCGTTGCTTTCCCAAGACCACGCCAAGCTTAAAAATCTGGTGCAGCGTATCAACCCCGGGGTGATTTATGTGGGTGGGGCCGGGCGTTTCAAGGCCGCGTTGAGGGCGATTGACGGGTTGCATGGGGCGCAGCTGGTGGTGGCCGATGAAGACGAGTTGCCCAACGCCGAGGCCTTGCATTTCTCTGACATGCTGGTCGAGGCGGACATGGCGGCCGTGCATAAAGCTTACGCCGCGATTACGCCGGATACGGTTGCAAAAATTCTGTTCACTTCAGGTTCGACGGGTTACCCCAAGGGGTGGTCAACCCGCAGCGCATGTTGTGTTCCAGTTTTCAGGCCAAGCGACAGGTCTGGCCGTTTCTGGCCGAACAGCCGCCGGTGCTGCTTGATTGGCTGCCCTGGAATCACACGTTTGGGGGCAATCATAATTTCAACATTATTCTGGGCAATGGCGGCACGTTTTATCTTGATGGTGGCAAGCCGGTTCCCGGCCTGTTCGACACCACGGTCAACAACCTGCGCGAAGTGGCTCCCACGTTGTATTTGAACGTGCCCAAGGCGTTCGACATGCTGGTACCGGCGTTGCGCGAAGACGCGGCATTACGCCGTAATTTCTTTCAAAGTTACAGGTCATTTTTTATGCGGCGGCAGCGTTGCCGCAGCATCTGTGGGACGGCCTGATGGAATTGTCTCGCCAGGAGCTTGGCTACGCTGTACCGTTGGTGACTGCCTGGGGGTCGACCGAAACATCACCCTTGGCGACCGATTGCCACTTCCAGGCCGATCGCTCCGGGGTCATTGGTGTACCTGTACCCGGCGTAACCCTGAAGCTGGTACCTAATGGCGACAAGACCGAGGTGCGTGTCAAGGGCGCGAATGTCACGCCGGGGTATTTCGAGCAACCGGAAGATACGGCCAAGGCGTTCGACGAAGAAGGGTTCTACAAGATCGGAGACGCGGTCAAGTTCGCTGACCCCGATCGCCCTGAAGCCGGTCTGGTGTTCGATGGCCGGGTGTCTGAAGACTTTAAATTGATGAGCGGCACCTGGGTCAGCGTGGGTACCGTTCGTGTCAAGGGTGTTGAGCATTTGGCTCCCGTGGCCCAGGATATTGTCGTAACGGGTCATGGCCGCAACTCGGTCGGTTACCTTATTTTCCCGAATGTTCCGGCCTGCCGGCGCCTGGCAGGGCTGGCTGATGAGGCCGATGTTTCCACCGTGCTGTCTCATCCGGCTGTTCGCGAGCGAGTCAAGGCGGGGCTGGATGCCCTGCATGCCACCAGCAAAGGCAGTTCCACCCATGCCGACCGTGCCTTGCTGATGGCTGCCCCCTTCGGTGGATGCCGGTGAAATCACCGACAAGGGGTATATCAATCAGTCGGCATCGTTGCGCCAGCGCGCGGCGCTGGTCGAGGCGCTGTACGCCGACGAGCCAGGTCCGGATGTGATTCTTCTGTAGCCGGGGTCAGCGGTGAACGCGACTCGCGAACAACTTGACGATGCTGCAGGGCTGTCACGCCGCCTGGGGCAGCGGGTACGTTCGGCCCGTGCCGCTCGGGCCATGACGCTCAAGCAACTGGCGACCGAATCGGGCATTTCCATGCCGTATTTGTCCCGGGTTGAACGGGGCGACGGCAATGTATCCATTGCGGTTCTGGGTCGTCTGGCCGGGGCGTTGAATGTATCCATTGACGTGCTGTTGTCCGATCACGAGCGCCTTGGTCCCGACTATGTCTTGATTGTTGAAATGCTCAAGCGACAGCCGTCCGATAGCTTGCGCCGTATTCGTGGCTGGCTGGTATCGCAGCTTGAGCATAAGCCGCCATTGCCCCATGCCGGTTCGTCTCAGCGTATTGCCCTGACAGGGTTGCGCGGTGCCGGCAAGTCCACGTTGGGTCCGGCATTGGCTGCCGCCCTGGACATGCCGTTTGTCGAACTGAATACAGAAGTGATCCAGGCGGCAGGCATGTCGATCAATGAAGTGTTTTCCATTTATGGCCAGGCGGGGTACCGGCGTCTTGAGCGTCAATGCCTTGAGCAGGTTATTGACCGTTACCCGAGGGTGGTGCTGGCCACCGGGGGCGGCATTGTGGCTGAGCCCGCCACGTACGAGCTTTTGCTGCATTCATTTTTCACTATCTGGCTGCATGCAACGCCGGATGTGCATTTTCGCCGTGTCATGGCCCAGCACGATGTGCGCATTGCCACGCCACAGTTGCGTGATGAGGCCATGGCCAACATTGTCAGCGCCTTGACGGCGCGACGTAATTTGTACGCATTGGCGCATGCCGATATCGATACCACGCTGCTGGATGGTGCTGCGGTGCGCAACAGAGCGCTGCAGCTGGTTCAGCCGCAGGTGTGTTCAACCGAAAAAGGGGTTTTTTCATGAGTGTTTCTTCGCGTGACATCAAGACGGTGGCCGTGGTCGGTACCGGAGTTATCGGTGCCAGTTGGGCTGCCTATTTCCTGGCGCAGGGCTTGTCTGTGCGTGCCACTGACCCCGGCCCTGATGCGCAGGCCCGTTTGATGCAGGCCATTGATTCACTGTGGCCCAGCCTGGAAAAAATCGGTCTGGCTGCGGGGGCCGATAAAACGCGTATCGCTTTTTTCAGTGATCTTGAACAGGCCCTGGAAGGGGTGGATTTCGTTCAGGAGAACGGCCCCGAGAAAGAGTCCCTGAAAATTGATTTGTTTTGCCGGATGGACCAGGCCTTGCCGGCCGATGTGATTCTGGCGTCCAGCTCGTCCGGCTTGCTCATGAGCCGCATCCAGAGCGAGTGTCGTTTTCCCGAGCGCGTGGTACTGGGCCACCCGTTCAACCCGCCGCACCTGATCCCGCTGGTTGAGGTGATTGGGGGCGAACAGACCTCGCCCGAGGTGGTCGAACGCACCATGCGGTTTTATGCCGATATCGGCAAACGGCCGATCCATCCGCGCAAAGAGGTGAAAGGCCATATTGCCAATCGTTTGCAGGCTGCATTATGGCGTGAAGCGTTCAATCTGGTGGATCAGGGTGTTGCCAGCGTGGCTGATATCGATGCGGCAATTGCCCACGGGCCGGGCTTGCGCTGGGCCTTGCTGGGGCCATTCATGAATTTGCACCTGTCGGGCGGTGCAGCGGGTATTGAGCATTTGCTTGATCATCTGGGCGGCCCGATTGAAAACTGGTGGCACGACCTGGGTGACCCGTCGATGACGCCGGAATTGAAGAAAAAGGTATCGCAAGGGGTGCGTGAGATGCTGCAGGGGCACAGTGAAGCGGCATTTGTACCCGAGCGTGATCGCTTGCTGGTGGATTTGCTGGCCGCCAAGACGGACAGCGGCCAGTTGCCTTAAGGCCTTAAGGCCTTAAGGGTGACGCGGCAACGATAGGCGCGCTTGAGCGCGAGCTGCCATAACGCGCCGCTGGAGTAGTGCTGTGGTGCTACGGCGGTGACCAGCGCCATATTCCTTTGGGGTGTGCCGGGTCTTCGGTGTCGTTCGTTTCGGGGGCCAGCACCTCAAGGGCACTGACCATCGCCTGGTCAACCGTTTCAAGCGCGACAATGTTCAGTGACTCGCGCGCCTGGGCAGGCAGATCCTCCAGATCGTTCTGGTTGCGTGCCGGTAGCATGACGGTGGTGATGCCAGCCTGAAGTGCGGCCAGCAGTTTTTCCTTGATACCCCCGACCGGCAGCACCAGGCCACGCAAGCTGATTTCCCCGGTCATGGCCACATCGTGACGTACCGGACGGTTGCTGATCAGCGACGCCAGGGCAATGAACATGGCCACCCCCGCGCTGGGCCCGTCTTTTGGGATGGCCCCGGCAGGCACGTGCACGTGAATATCGTGTTTTTCGAAATAATCTTGCGGCAGCCCGAAGGCATCAAAGCGGGCCTTGAGCAGTGTCAGTGCGGCCTGGGCGCTTTCTTTCATGACATCGCCCAGCTGGCCGGTCAGGATCAGGCGCCCGCTGCCTGGCGTACGGCTGGCTTCAATAAATAAAATGTCGCCGCCTACCGGTGTCCAGGCCAGGCCGGTGGCGACGCCAGGCAGACTGGTGCGCAGGGCGGTTTCGTTTTCGTAGCGCGGTTGCCCCAGAATGACGGACAGGGTATCAACCGTGACGTGAACAGAGGTGTGCTTGCCTTCGGCAATTTGCATGGCGGCATGCCGGCAAACATTGCCCAGTTCGCGTTCAAGATTACGCACGCCGGCTTCGCGGGTGTAGTTATGGATGATGGCATCAATCACGTCATCATCTATCTGGCACTGATCAGCGCTCAGGCCGCTGAGTTTACGCTGGCGGTCGAGCAGGTAACGCTGGGCGATCTGGTGTTTTTCTTCCGGGGTGTAGCCCTGCAGCGGGATGACCTCCATGCGGTCGCGCAGCGGCCCGGGAATGGCGTCGATAATATTGGCGGTGGTGATGAACAACACCTTTGACAGGTCAAAGGCCATGCCCAGGTAGTTGTCCCGGAATTCGGCATTTTGTTCGGGGTCGAGCACTTCAAGCAGCGCCGCCGCCGGGTCACCGTGCGCGCTGGCGCCCAGTTTGTCGATTTCGTCGAGCATCAGGACACAATTGCGCGCCCCCGCCTTGTGAATCGCCTGGATGATGTTACCGGGCAACGCACCGATATATGTGCGGCGGTGCCCGCGGATTTCGGCTTCGTCGTGAACGCCGCCCAGGCCCAGTCGGGCGAACTTGCGCCCGGTGGCGCGGGCAATGCTTTGACCCAATGACGTTTTGCCGACACCGGGCGGCCCGGTGAAGCATAGAATCGGGCTGCGCCCTTCGGGGTTGAGCTTGCGCACCGCCAGGTATTCGAGAATTCGTTTCTTGATTTTTTCCAGGCCATAGTGATCGTTATCCAGAACACTGCGGGCATGGGCGATATCGATGGGAGGTTCAGGTTCCAGGTTCCAGGGCAGTTCGATCAGCCATTCCAGCCAGGTGCGCTGCATACTGTATTCGGCGGCCGCTTCGTGCATTTGCTCAAGCCGGGAAAGGGCTTTGCGCGCCGCAGTGTTGGCGGCTTCAGGCAGGTTGGCCTCATCTATTTTTTGCCGCAGTTCGGTGATGTCGGCACTTTGCTCATCGTCTTCGCCCAACTGTTCCTGGATGGTTTTCAGTTGCTCGCGAAGCAGGTATTCGCGTTGGCGATCATCGACGCGCTCACGGGTTTCTTCGGCAATATCGTGCCGGATGCGCAACACCTGCTCCATACGGCCCAGATGCGTCAATACCTTGTCCAGCCGCTCTTTAAGATCGAAGGTGGCCAGGATGTCCTGCTTGTCGTCGGGCTTGATGTCGATCATGCCCGCGATGAAGTCGGCCAGCATGGCCGGTGAATCCATGCTGCGGGTAATGTCGTGCAATGCCGAGGGGGCGTCGGGCAGCATGGCGATGACGGCGGCCGCGAGCTCTTTGAGTTGCAGCATGCGGGCATCGATTTCAGGCCCTTCGCTATGGGCGGGTTCGTGACGTTGTATGCGGGCTACCAGAAACGGGTAGCCTTCAATGGCACTGACGATGCTGAAACGCGATTCACCCTGACAAATAATATGGTGACTGTCGTCGGGCATGGTGACATAGCGCAAGATGCTGGCACTGGTACCCACCGGGTGCAGATCATTCAGGCCCGGGTCATCGATGTCGTTATCTTTTTGAAGCACGATGCCGATGGGGCGTTTGCTGCGCGCGGCGGCCTGTGCCGCCGCGATTGAACGTTCCCTGCCGATGCTGATGGGTACAACCAGTTGCGGGAACAGCACAAAGTTGCGAACCGGGATCAGGATCAGGCTGTCTTCGGGCAAGTGCAGCTCGGTGTCAGGGTTGATGGACACGACGTTGCTGATGCCAGGTTCAGCAGTGCCCGGGGCACTGGTTTCAGTGTTTGCCGGATTACCGTTGGCGGTGCTGTCGTGGAGCGGGGCGTTGCCGGTGATGCTGCCGGCCTTCGAAACAGGTTGGGACATCGTGGCCTCCCGGGTTCAGCGCAGTTTTTTCAGGATCAGCGTCAGGCAGCCCTGGCTGAGCGACGAGTCTTGTATCTGATAGTGGCCGGAAGGCAGGCGGATGGCACGCTGGAATCGGCCGTACGGAATCTCGAGTCGCTTGAGGTGGGCACCGCGCGGCCCGGGCATGGGGCGGTTTGCTTCGACGTGCAGGACATCGTCGTTGATGGTCACCTGCAGGTTTTCGGGGCTGATGCCGGGCAGGGCGACCTGTACAGACAGGCTGTCGTGTGTTTCGAAGATGTCGGTTGGGGGCTCCCGGTGGGGCCGGATTGCCCGTTGCTGGCCAGGCTGAAGAACTGCCGATGCATCTGGTCGGCACGTTCAAGCAGGTTGACGGCATCCAGCCACATGGTGTTGACGGTTTTTCGGTGCGCCATGATGCCCCCTTTGGCAAAGTCAGCGAACGAACCAAAAATATAGGCGCTTTGTTCTCAGTGTGCAATGCACTGAATGGCGGGGGAGGGGTGTTGTCAAGCCAGTCGTTAATGCCTCTGCCCCGGTGCCGGCGTGGTATGAGGGCGTATCGTTAGCATTCGGCAGGCCCTGCGTATTCAATAATAAGCTGTGCACTGATCATGCCGTTCCAGACATTCTGGTCAAGCCGGTAGGCGGCATCAATGGTTTCCGGCAGCGTTTGCGGATGGTTGAACCAGATGGCATCAAAACGCTGATGGCCACGTTCAAGACTCAGTTTGAGGTGTTTGTCTTTAAGCAGGCGTTGGTGGGCAACCCGGAACGTGTCGCGAAACACCGGGGCTGGAAAACCGGCACCCCAAACCTGTTGCAGCAACAGGCCGGCCACCTCGGCATTGGCGTAGCCAGATTCCAGTGACCCGTCGGTCTCAATGACAGGCTCAAAATGAGACTTGCCGGTCAGTGTTTTGACGGCCTCGTCGAAGGCTGTCTGAAAGTGCTCGTAGGCAGATTCCCGCAACGTCAGGCCCGCGGCCATGGCATGCCCGCCAAATTTGAGGATGGCACCGGGCAGTCGCTTCGAGACCAGGTCCAGTACGTCGCGCAGGTGCACGTCAGGGATTGAGCGCCCTGAACCTCGCAGTTCGTCGTCGCCCGAGCGGGCGAAGGCCGGGTGGGCCGCCACCAGGCTTCTTTCAGGCGCGAGGCGACCAGACCGACCACGCCTTGATGCCAGTCGGGGTGATACACGCAGACGCTGGCCCGGTCAGCGGCCTCGATACCTTCCAGACTGGCCAGGGCCTGATCCTGCATGGTGGATTCGATGCCACGGCGCTGCTGATTGATGTGATCCAGTTCCCGCGCCAGTTGCAAGGCGTGGTTTTCATCGTCGGTGATCAGGCATTCAATACCCAGGCTCATGTCGGCCAGACGGCCGGCTGCATTGATGCGCGGGCCGATGGCAAAGCCCAGGTCAAAGGCGTTGGCCTGGGCCGGGTTACGGCCGGCCACGGCAAACAGCGCACGCAAACCGGCATGCAAGGCACCCTTGCGCATTTTCTGCAGCCCCTGGGTGACCAGCAGGCGGTTATTGCCGTCGAGTTTGACGACGTCGGCGACCGTGCCCAACGCCACCAGGTCGGCCAGATTGTCCAGTCGCGGGCCGCCGTTTGCCGGATACACGCCGCGCTGGCGCAGGACGGCCCGTAGCGCGAGCATAAGATAAAAATTACACCGACCCCGGCCAGGTTCTTGGAGGGAAAACCGCAACCGGGTTGGTTGGGATTCACGATGGCGCGCGCACGGGGCAGGACATCACCGGGCAGGTGATGGTCGGTCACCAGAACCTCGATGCCTTCTGCCAAGGCGGCTTCAACCCCGTCAACGCTGGCAATGCCATTGTCGACGGTGATCAGCAGGTCGGGTTTGCCGTTGCGGTGGCGGGTGGCCAGGGCAACAACCTCGGGCGACAGACCGTAACCGGTTTCGAAACGGTTCGGTACCAGGTAATCGACATGGGCACCCATACTGCGCAGTGCCCGGACTGCGACGGCGCAGGCGGTGGCACCATCGCAATCGTAGTCGGCCACGACCAGCATTTTCTGGCCCGCAGCAATGGCGTCGGCCAGCCAGTTCGCCGCTTCATCGACGTGGGTCAGGTTTTGCGGCGGGATCAGGTGGGCCCACTGCTGGCCGATGTCGTTGAGACCCTGTACCCCGCGTGCGGCCCAAAGCCTGGCCAGCAGGGGTGAACCCCGGCAGCAACCAGTGCTTCGGTGGCTGGAGGGTTGGACGAGCGGGTTACGAGTTTCGGGGTGACCACCAGTGTCTCCAGTGCGTGCGTTTTGAAAAGTACAGGGCCAGGCGCGAGCCCAGGCCGGGGGGTGAGCGTGACGATACGGTCTTCGCCCAGCAGGATTACAGGACTGATCGGGCTTAGACGGGCAATTTTTTCATCGATTTGGGCAAGTGCCTGTAACCAGGCGGACCAGTCGCTGGCGTTGAAGGGAGTCTGAAGATCGCTCCAGAGCTCATGGCCGACAGCGGAGGGAACAATCTGGCTGCGCTGCGCTCCGCCGAAAACCCACAGGCTGTTGACCGGTGCCAGCCCTTGGGCCTGCCGGTCCTGGTTGACCGGGTGTTCGTGCCAGGTCATTTGCAGCTCGTTGATCAGGCGACGCAGGGGGCGTGTGGACGGGTCTTGTGGCCACCAGTCGTTGACCCGGGTGGCGCTGACCAGAGCCGGGCTGGCACTGGCCGGTACCATCGCTTCGGGTAGTCGGATCTGCCAGCGGTCTGTGCCGGTGGCCATCAGTTCTGTGCCGGGCGCATCAAACAGCGGTTTGGCCGCATCGAATAAGGCTAAACTCTGCGCTGGCGTTATTTGAAGCTGCTGGGCAGTCAACAGGCCGGCACCATCGCGTGACGGTGATACATGAACCAGTTCGGCCAGCCAGATGGCCTGGTCGGGCGGCGCAGCGGGGTGCCAGAGTGGCCCCAGACCGGATGACATAGTTTGCGAACCCGTGGGTTTAAATCCGTGCTGCTCAAGCTGCCAGAACTCCAGACAGGTGCATGCTGTTTCCAGCAGGTTGATCTGGCGGTGCTGGGCGTGGCTGCGTTCGAACCGCTTCAGCAAGGCCGGTGCGGTTTTTTCAAGGTAGGGAATTAGCTCGCGCGCCGTGCCCGTATCGGGCAGGGCGCCAGGGATGACGATCTGCATGGCGTTATTGTAGTGTTATTGACAATGTGGTGAGTTCAACGATGTCGTATGTATTCTGGATAGGTCGCCGTTACGCGGGTTTGGCGCGCGTGCGTGGGCGGGCGCGCAAGCGAGACCGCTTTGTGTCATTTATTGCGGCCAGTTCCATGGCCGGTATTGCGTTGGGTGTGGCCGCACTGATTATTGTGCTGTCCGTTATGAACGGCTTCCAGACGCAAGTGCGTGACCGCATGTTATCGGTCTTGCCGCACATTGAATTGTTCGTGCCTTCGGCTTCGCCGATGCAAGTGCTCGAGCAATGGAAATCGATTGCCGATCAGGCGGCCGAGGCCAGTCCGTCGATTGTGGGGAAGGCGCCGTTTGTGTCGGCGCAGGCGATGGTGGCGCGAGCCGAGTCGTTGAACGGCGCGCAGATCAGAGGGGTTGATCCGGCCACCGAATCGGCCGTGTCTGACTTGCGTGACCAGATGGTTGCCGGGTCGCTGGATGCTCTGGAAGGGGGCAGTTTCAATATTGTGCTGGGTAACCAGCTGGCTCGCGCGCTCGGTGTCGGGGTGGGGGACACCGTGATGGTGCTGGCCCCGCAGGGGGCCATTTCACCGGCCGGGTTCACACCGCGCATGCGCCAGTTCACGGTGGGCGGCATCTATTCGTCGGGGTATTACGAGTATGACATGGCCCTGGCGTTCATTCATGTCGAGGATGCGGCCCGGGTGTTTCGCGATTCGGGTATCAGCGGCGTGCGTTTGCGTATCACCGACATGCAGCAGGCTCCGCTGGTGGCCCGCGAACTGATGCTGGCCTTGCCGTCGTATGTGCGCGCCAGCGACTGGACGCAAAACAACCGTACCTGGTTTGCCGCCGTGCAAACCGAAAAACGCATGATGTTCCTGATTCTGGCCCTGATTGTTGCGGTGGCGGCGTTCAACCTGCTGTCGTCGCTGGTTATGGCCGTCAAAGACAAGCAGTCGGATATCGCCATTTTGCGTACCTTGGGGGCAACGCCCGGCGATATCGCCGGTATTTTCCTGATTCAGGGGGCGCTGATCGGTGTGGTGGGTACAGCGGCGGGGGTGTTGCTGGGAGCGCTGGTGGCCTACAACATTGATGTCATTGTCCCGTTTATTGAAAATCTGATGGGCATCGAGTTCCTGCCACAACAAATTTACTTTATCAGCGAGTTGCCCTCCAGTCCCCAGGTGTCTGACATGGTGGTGATTGGTGTGACATCGCTGGTGATGTCCTTGCTGGCCACGTTGTATCCCAGCTGGAGGGCATCCCGGCTTCAACCTGCCCAGGTACTGCGCCATGACTAAAACAACGCCTACGCACAACGTGCTCGACGCCGAGCACCTGACCAAGGTCTATGAAGAAGGCGGCAGCCGCATCGAGGTGCTGCGTGACGTCAGCTTGCATGTCGCTCCGGGTGAAATGGTGGCGATTGTCGGCGCCTCGGGTTCGGGCAAAAGTACCCTGCTGCACGCCCTGGGTCTGCTGGACCAGCCGACATCCGGCGAGGTTCGTATCAATAACGAACCCGCGTCAGGGCTATCCGAGGCGCGTCGCAGTGGCTTGCGCAACCGCAGTCTGGGGTTTGTGTACCAGTTTCACCACTTGCTGCCTGAGTTCTCTGCGCTGGATAACGTGGCCATGCCCCTGATCATACGGGGTGAAAAGCGTCCGCCCGCCCGCGAACAGGCCCTGCAGGTGCTGGAACAGGTCGGGTTGGCACATCGGGTTCATCACTTCCCAGGGCAGCTTTCGGGCGGTGAACGTCAGCGTGTGGCCTTGGCGCGAGCCCTGGTCACGCGCCCGGCGTGTGTGCTGGCCGACGAGCCCACCGGTAACCTTGACCGTCATACCGCCCGTGCCATGTTTGACTTGCTGGTCAGGGTTAACCGCGAAACCGGCATGGCGTTTGCCATCGTGACCCACGATCCGGCGCTGGCAGCGTTGGCACATAGTCAGCTGTATATGGATGAGGGCGTGCTGGTGGATGCAGCACAGTATCTTGCGACGCATTGAGACGGTCTCAGGACGGGCGTGGGTTCAGGTTCATGTGTGCCACACAGTGGAGGTCCGGCAATGCTGATTGATACCCATTGTCATCTGGACGCACCTGAGTTTGATACCGATCGCGAGACGGTCATGGCGCGTGCGCATCAGGCGGGGGTGGGCGTCATCGTCATTCCTGCCGTCGAGGTGGCCAATTTCCAGGCGGTGCAGACCCTGGCACATCGTCTGCCCCTCGGGGCCTATGCGCTGGGCATTCACCCGATGTATGTGCCGCAGGCCGCTGACGCTGATCTTGAAGTGCTTGAGCACTGGCTGGCTCGTTGCTGTGATGACCCACGGCTGGTCGCCGTTGGCGAGATCGGGCTTGATTTTTTCATTCCCGCGTTGTGCGAACCGGTCATGCAGGCGCGTCAGCAGTGGTTTTACGAGGCCCAGCTGGATCTTGCCCTGAAATATGGCTTGCCGGTGTTGCTGCATGTGCGCCGCTCCCAGGACCAACTGCTGCGCGCACTGCGCCGGCGGCGTCGTGTCGGTGGCATTGCCCATGCCTTCAATGGCAGCTTCCAGCAGGCGCAGCAGTTCATTGATCAGGGGTTTGCACTGGGTATGGGGGCGCCATGACGTTTTCTCGCGCCTTGCAGATTCGACGTCTGGCGACGCAGTTATCGCTGGATGCGTTGGTGCTTGAAACCGATGCGCCCGATATTGCACCGGCATGGCTTGGACAGCCGGGTGGCCTGGCGGCTCGCAATGAACCCGCCGAAGTGGCGGGTATTGCAAACACATTGGCCCAATTACGCCAGTTGCCGCTGGGTCAGGTCATTGAGCAAACAGCCCAAACGGCATGCCGGGTGTTGCCGCGCCTGGGGGGCTATTGGCCCAGGGCGTTTGACTTGCCGCAGGAAGCAGGCCCGCCGAGCTTGCCTTACGCCCGCTTCAGGGCCTTGGGGTCAAAACCTGCAATACGCTTGTAGCGTGTCGATACTTCTTCCAACTCTTCAGCCGACACGACATCATGAATATGATTGAAGCCTTCGGGGGCACGCTCGTGGGCCATTTGCATGACCTGTTCCGGGCCATTCAGACGGTTGCGCAAGATGATCCCGGTGGTGGGCGGGATGCGGTCGGCTTCGTACTCTTTCAGGGCGGCAGCGATTGAACGATGTTTGCCTTGCACGGTTTTTTGCAGGTGGTCTGCCAGGCAGCGAGCGTCAAGAATGGCCTGGGCTGACCCGTTGGAACCGATCGGGTACAGCGGGTGGGCCGCATCGCCCATTAAGGTCGTATTCTGGAATGACCAGCGTGGCAGGGGTTCTTGTCGACCAGCGGGAATTCAAAAATCGCCTCGGCGCCGTTGATGAGGGCGGGGATATCGATCCAGTCCCATTTCCAGGACTGGAATGGCCCTTCAAACACGCTTTTGTCGACGCGCCGGTTCCAGTCGGTGTTGCCCAGGTTGTAGTCGGGTACCGTCAGTTCGGCAATCCAGTTGATGGCCGTCAGGCCCTCGGGCGTGTTGTCGTCCAGAATCGGGTAGGCTACAAACTTCACATCGGGATGGCCTGCCATGAACATGGTCCGACCATCCAGGAAGGGTTGGGTGTAGGTCACGGCACGCCATAGAATGCGGCCGGAAAACTGAAAACCGTCATTGGCCGGGTAGAACTGGCGACGAACGGCTGAGTGAATGCCGTCAGCGCCGATCAGCACATTGGCGCGGGCACTGTGCAGGGTGCCGTCAGGTCGAACGAATTGCGCCGTAACTCCGTCAGCGTCCTGGTCTACGGATTTGAGTGTCATGCCGGTGTGCATTCGATGGGCACCCAAGCGTTGAATGACCGCTTCGGCGAGCAGCATCTGCAGCTTGCCGCGATGGATTGACAACTGCGGCACCGGATAGCCGGCATCCAGGCCTCGTGGCTCTTGCCAGATGTTCTGCCCATGGCAGTTGTAGTAGTGCAGCGCCGATGTTGACACGGCATTCTTTGCCAGAGTATCCAGCATGCCGATCTGGTCCATTTCATTGGCCGCATGCGGTAGCAGGTTGATGCCAACGCCCAGCGGTTTCAATTCGGGTGCGCTTTCATAAATATCGCATTCAATACCGCGCGCATGCAGCATCAGTGCCAGTGACAACCCGCCGATACCTGCGCCTGTGATGATGACGTTCACTTTTTAGTCTCCGTTGATAACCGGCAGATCATAGCAAAAACAGCGTTGTTCAATGTCAGGTAGCTTGATTCATGATTGACCGGTGTCCTTGGGGCGTGCACGTAGTATTGCGGTGGCCTTTGTTGTCCAGTTAGTCCGTTATTAGAAGTACTCCGGGCTCTACCATGAGCAATTTCAGGGTGACAGGTGACGGGACGAGGGTGTGCAGTGGCGATGTTATGCGCAGCAGGGTCAGTGCACCTGCTGCCGGTCATGCCGTCGACAGGTGCGCTGGGTATGACGCTGGTGGCCTTGCTGGTGGCGGGGCGGGTGCTGCCGGCTTGGGCCAATGGTGTGCGCTATGCGGCCTGGGCGGCCTTTGTGATGTTTGCCCTTACGGTATGGCGCGTGGAGTCGCGCCTGGCGGATCATCTGGCTCCCGATAACGAAGACAAGGTATCGCGTGTGGTTTTGCGCATTGCCGGTTTGCCGCGCCAGAGTCCGGACAGCCGTCAGTTCGAGGCCGAGGTGCTGTCATCACGACCGCAGGGGGTACCGTCGCAGATTATGGTCAGCTGGAATGCGCCGGGGTATGCCGGCGTCTATGGGCGGCGTGATGCAACGCCGGCCGAATTTCCTGAACTGGTGCCTGGGCAGGTGTGGCAAATGGCGTTGACCCTGCGCACGCCGTCAGGGGCCAGAAACCCGTCGGCATTTGACTATGAGGCCTATGTCTTTGCGCAGGGCGTACGCGCCAAGGGTTCCGTGCGCGGTTCGCCGCAGCTTGTGCGCGATGACGGCTGGGTGGGGGTGTCGGGCTCGGCACAGCGTGCGCGCCATTACGTTCGCGAGGCGATGCAGCCTTACCTGGAAGGGAAACGTTACGGGGCGGTGTTGCTGGCCCTGACCATTGGAGACCAGGCCAGTGTGGGCCCGCAAGACTGGCTGGTGTTCAACAGGGCAGGCTTGACCCACCTGGTCTCTATCAGCGGAAGTCACATCACGATGATTGCCGCCGCCGGCGGGTTGGCCATGCTGGCCCTGTGGCGCCGGCTGCGCTTGCGGGGCCGTGCCGTGGCAGAGCAGGTGCCGGCACAGGTTGCTGCAGCGCTTGCGGCCCTGCTGGTGGCCTGGCTGTACTGCCTGCTGGCAGGTTGGGGCGTACCGGCTCGCCGAACTTTTTAATGCTCGCGGTTGTCGCCGTTGCCCAAATCTTGCGCCTGCCTCTGTCGCTGTCGAGGTTGCTGGCCGCGGTTGCGGTCATTGTGGTGGTGCTTGATCCGTGGGCGCTGTTTGCCAGTGGTTTTTGGCTGTCATTTGGCGCGGTTTACATTTTGATGGCCAGTGCGCGGTGGTGGGGCCAGCGGGTTTCCGGCGAGCAGCCAGGCCGTCGCGTGACGGTTATGCGGGCAATTTGGGTAGCGGTATGGATGCAACTGGCGATTACGGCGGGACTGATGCCCTTGCTGGCCTTGATTTTCAATGATGTCTCGGTGGTGTCCCCGCTGGTGAATGCCTATGCGATTCCGGTCATTAGTTTGATCGTTACGCCGCTATCGCTGCTGTGCGCGGCGGCTGCGGTGGTACCGGGGTTGGGTTGGCTGGCCGCGCTGCTGGCCTGGGTCGGCCATGGGGCGATGGACCTGATTATGGTACCCACCGTGTGGCTGGCGCAGTGGCCCTGGTCCAGCTTTACGGTGGCCGCAGCGCCGTTGGGTCTGACCGTGTGGGCGATTTTCGGGTTGCTGCTTGCCATTGGCCCCTATGGCTTGCCCTTGCGGGGTCTTGGCTGGCTGTTCATGGTGCCGGCTTTGGCATGGACACCGCCACGGCCGGGTCACGGGCAGTGGACATTGACGGCGCTCGATGTCGGGCAGGGCAGCGCCCTGGTTGTGCAGACCGCCAGCCGTGTGCTTGTGTTTGATACGGGTGTGCGTCACGGGCCAGACTCCGACGAGGGTACGCGGACCGTGGTGCCGTACTTGCGGTCTATGGGTTTGCGCAAAATCGACGTGCTGGTGCTGTCGCATGCCGACATGGATCATGCAGGCGGTCTATCGTCGGTGTTGAAGGCCTTGCCGGTGGGACAGTCGTATGCGTCCTTCGATCTTGAAGCACATATTTCCAAATCTCGCCGCCTGTTGAATGATGATGAGCCACTGCAGCTGCCATTGGCACGCACATCGTGTTTTTATGGCGCTCATTGGGCGGTAGACGGGGTGAGTTTCGAGTTCTTGTGGCCTGTGCCTGTTGCCGGCGTGCTGCCGGGCAGTGTTACCCCCAAACTGTCGTCCAGACAACGCAACAAAGAGGCGTGTGTGCTAAGGGTATCAGGCGAACATCACAGTATGTTGTTGACCGGTGATATCGGAGTTGCTGAAGAGCGTCAATTGGTTCGCCGTGGCCTGGGAGCGGTCGATGTCGTCGTCGCGCCGCATCACGGTTCGCGCTTTTCGTCATCTGCGGTGTTTTCCGACGCAACCCGGCCCGCGCACGTGATTTCACAGAATGGCTGGTTGAACCGCTACGGGCATCCGGCCCCGGCCGTGCAGCAGCGCTGGCAAGACCATGGGGCGCAATTCTGGCGTACCGACTGGCATGGCGCAGTGACGCTGGCGTCCATGCCCGATGGCCTGCAGGTTCAGGCTGAACGGCAGACGCGTCCGCGCTACTGGCAGCGCCAGGACTCGGGAGGCAATGCCGGCGTTGTGCCCTGGGTACGTCAGAAGTGACAGGGCGTTGATGTCGCAATAACGTGATTGAAGCGGCATAAGGGCGTAAAGGCTATCGGCAGATATGCGCGTCTTCAGAGTGTTTCTGGTCTATCCCTGCTGATAAAATCAGAACCCATATGTTTCAGGACGCCGCCATGTCACTTGCCACCCCTACCAATGCTGATCTGCATTGTCACTCGTCATTTTCCGACGGGGTGTTGTCGCCGGCTGAATTGGCCCTGCGTGCCCATCGGCAGGAGTACAGCTCTGGTCGTTGACCGATCATGATGAGCTGGCAGGCCTGACCCAGTGCTGCCTGGGCGGCAGCCGAACTTGATCTGCAGTTTGTGCCCGGCGTCGAGATTTCAGTATCGTTTGCACGCAAGACGGTTCACATTGTGGGGTTGAATATCGATCCGACTCATGTCGTACTGGTCGAGGCGCTGGACCAGTTGCGCGGCTGGCGTGAAACCCGGGCCCAGGAAATGGGCCAGCGTCTGGCGGGTCTGGGCTTTGAAGGGTGTTACGAAGGCGCCCTGCGTTATGCCGACAATCCGAATCTGTTAAGCCGTACCCATTTTGCGCGGTTCATGGTTGATCAGAGTTGGTTCGTGTCCATGCAAGATGTGTTCGACCGTTATCTGGGCGATGGCAAGCCCGGTAACGTGCCGGGCAAATGGGCGACGCTGGAAGATTCGGTACGCTGGATACGTGCAGCAGGCGGCACCGCAGTTATCGCCCATCCGGGGCGTTATAAATTCACTGAACAGCAGTTTGATGCGTTGTACAGCACGTTTCGCGATGCGGGGGTACAGCCATTGAAGTGGTCACCGGCAGCCATCGGCCCGATCAGTATGCCGAATATGCGGGCATCGCCCGCTATTACGGCTTTCAGGCCTCACGCGGATCAGACTTTCATTCGCCTGACGAAAGCGACATTGATCTTGGCGCCTTGCCGGGTCTGCCAGCCGGCTTGACGCCGGTATGGGCCAATTGGGTATAGGCAAAGTAACAGCGCCAGTCCTTTTTTCACCCTTCCCAAGCCGGTGCGGGGGTATGGGCCGAAGGGCTTGGGCACGCCGCTGGCGGGTGCCGGCGCGAGGAGGCAAGGGCGCGGTGTTCGAGCGGGCGTTGTCGAGCCGCCGGGGGCGGCTCGATCCGCGAGTTCAGCGCCCGCCTCGCGACGGTACCCGACAGCGGGAAGCCCCGCAGGGGCCGTGCCCGTGCCCGCAGGCCCATACCCCCGCACCGGCTTTGCGTGATACCGTGACAGAAGTAATCGTGACCACGGTTCGCTACAGGTTATGTCTGCACCGTTCGACATCGCTTGCTTGCAACAGGCAACAGGCAATATCGTAGGCTGACCTGTTCCAGCCAAACCCGCTCCAGCGTGCCCCCCATTCAAACGGGACCCTTTGATCCATTCGCATCATTGCGAATAGCTGCACATTGGTCCCTTGCCTACACTGACTTCCTGACCCCAAGCCGTTTTCCGCTTCAGGAAGCCCCCGGTTCCTACATCACCGACGACCTGCGCCAGCGTGCTGATGACGTCATCTGGCGGGTGAGGGCCGACGGCCAATGGGTTTACCTGTATCTGCTGATCGAGTTTCAAAGCGAATCCGACCCCTGGATGCCGGTGCGCATGATGGTGTATGTCGGTTTGCTGTACCAGGACTTGATCCGGCGCGGCGACGTCTTGCCGGGAAATCGACTTCCGCCCGTCCTGCCCATCGTGTTGTACAACGGCGCCGCCCCTGGAAAGCCACGACCGACATCGCCGATCTGATTCCTCGGGCCCCGGGTTTGGTGGCAAACTACTTGCCACAGCTAAAATACCTGTTGATCGAACAGAACCAGTACACTGATGAAACGCTGACCGCCATGCACAACCTGGTAGCCGCCATCATTCGGGTTGAACACCCGGCCAGCAGTCAGGCCTTGTTTGACTTGATCGATTTATTGAACGACTGGCTGGCCGACAACCCGGAACTACGCCGGATCTTTGCCATCTGGATCCGTGCCGTGGTGCTGCGCCGAAGCAGGCATGCGGTGGTACTGCCCAAGATCGACGACTTGAAGGAGCTGAAAATGACACTGACCGCACGCTTTGAAACCTGGGCCGAAGAATTCGAGCAGCGGGGGATAGAAAAAGGTCTGGCGAAAGGGATGGCAAAAGGCATTGAGAAAGGCACCCACACCGGAATTGCCGAAACGCTCCACACGCTATTGCAACAAAAATTTGGAGACCTGCCCGCGTGGGTTGATCAACGACTGCAACAAGCGGACACTGCCGTACTGCAGCACTGGGTCGTCCGGTTCGTGCATGCCCAATCGCTGCACGACGTATTCGAATCTTGAACCCGTCGTGTCAAGCTCCTTCCCATACCCCCGCACCGGCTCTGCGTGAACCGTGACTCAGTGTGTTCCGGTTGCTGCGATCTCTTGCCGGTAGTTATTCCCGAAAACACTCATGTACGTCGGGTAAAAACTGCAGTAGAGCACTGCGGCAACCAGCAGGTTGACCGGAGTCATGAGCAGTTGTGCAACACCCTGGCTCAGGCCGATTCCGGTCAGGAGGTCATCAATGAATTGCATGGCAAAGAAAATCCCACCCCAGCTTGCCCCGTAAAGCAGGAACGGCCACTTGTTGCGCCAGCAGGCGACCATGGAAAAGAACAGGGCCTGCGTCATCTTGATGCCATGCCAGCCCACCAACGCCGGCGCATGCCAGAACAAGGCTGAAATCACAACATACATGATGGCAAAAGTAACGAATGGGCCTTGCACCGCCTGGGCCAGGGCTTGCGCATCGATTTGCCCTTCGGTGTCGACCGCTGCCATCAGGGTATCCAGAAATGGCACAGTCGCCACAAACCCGCCCAGCAGGCAGGCGGCCAGGTAAGCCAGCCCCAGCCGGAACAGCCCTTTACGGGCTTGGGTGTCGCGCAAGGGCTCCAACCACATTCCCGGCATGATTTGCCGACCGTTTTCAATGTTGCGGCAGGCATTCAGCACAATGAAGGTGAGCGACGGCATGGCGGCGATCAGTGCCATTTGGCCAAACAGCGGAATGATGTAGGTCAGCGAAATCAGCAGACCAGTGATCAGGCTCCAGAAAAACATGGCCATGGGCTGACGTCTGAACAGGCGCATGCCGTCATTGATCCACTGCCAACCGGCTGAAAAAGGCAAGATTGCCGCTTGCATGGGCTTGATATCCTGAAAGTGAACTGTTGGGGCGCGCAACGCCCGGTGTGCTGTGCCGGGCACGTGGCATGGTGCATGTTTATGGCAGTCGGTCAAGGACCGGTTCGCGCCGGGCGCGCAGTACCCGCTCGAAATGGGTCGGGTCGTGCGGTTGCAGCGTTTGTGCCGGGCGTGGCAGGAAAAAGTCAAACAGACGCGAAACCCAGAAACGCAGCGCTGCCGCTTGCAGCATAAGCGGCCAGGCCTGGCGCTCGGCATCGGTAAATGGACGTACCGAGGCATACGCTTTTAACCAGGCAGCCAGCTTTTCCGGGTCGAAGGTACCGTCGTGCCGGTAAATGCACCAGTCGTTGACGCTGACCGCCACATCGAACAGCCAGGTATCGCAACCCGCGAAGTAAAAATCAATGAAGCCGCCCATGACCGGCGCTTCGGGTGTGCCATCGAACAGGACATTATCGCGGAACAGATCACAGTGTGCCGGGCCATGGGGTAATTCAGCATACAGTGCGGTTTGCGCGAAACGGGTTTGTTCATTCAGTACCGTCTGGATCAATGCCGATTGGTCGGGATTCAGAAACGGCAGCACTTTCGGAATGGTGGTTTGCCACCACGACAGGCCACGCAGGTTGGGCTGATGAATACCGAATGACTTGCCGGCCAGGTGGGTCCGGGCCAGTGTTTCGCCCGCCAGCGCGCAATGGGCAGGGCCGGGTTCCGCTTCGTAACTGCCTTTCAGGCGAGTCACAATGGCGCAGGGTTTGCCGTGCAGTTGCCCGATACGCTTGCCGTCACAATCGGTTTGCGGTTCGGGTACCGGAATGCCTGCTTCGGCCAGGTGGTGCATCAGTTCAATGTAGAACGGCAACTGTTCGAAGGTGAGCACTTCGAAAATGGTCAGGACGTATTCGCCACGGGTGGTCGTCAGAAAATAGTTGGTGTTTTCAATACCGGCAGTGATGCCCTTGAGGGAAACCAGGTCGCCCAGTGTATAGCGGGACAACAGGGCTTGTGCGTCGGAGTCGGAAACAGGGGTGAAAACGGCCATGGCGCGAATACGTAGTCAATAGAGGCGTGAACAAAGGGGCGATTTTAGTCTACCCCGTCGCAGCGTGCTGCCGGGTCGCGTTAAAATTTTGGGCATAACCTTGATACGGATAGTTTTGTGACTGATTTGAACAGCGCGATTGCGCGCGGGCACCCGGGGTGGCGTTTGTGTGTTGCGCCCATGATCGACGTAACCGATCGTCATTGTCGGTATTTTCATCGTTTGCTGGCGCCGCAGGCGCGCTTGTATACCGAAATGATCACAACCGGTGCGATCGGCCACGGGCAATTGCCCCGGTTGCTCGATTTTGACGCGGCTGAACAGCCGGTGGCCCTGCAACTCGGGGGCAGTGAGCCTGATGCTTTGGCCTATGGTGCCAAAGTGGGCGAACAGTGGGGCTACGACGAAATCAACCTCAATTGCGGTTGCCCTTCCGAGCGCGTGCAGAAAGGTGCATTTGGTGCCTGCCTTATGGCGGAGCCCCAATTGGTCGCCGACTGCATCAAGGCCATGCAAGACGCCGTCAGTGTGCCGGTCACCGTCAAGCATCGCCTGGGGCTTGATTACAACGAGTCTTATGATTTTGTGCGCGACTTTGTGGGTACCATTTACCTGACGGGTTGCCGTGTGTTTGTTGTACATGCCCGTAATGCGGTATTGAAGGGGCTGAGTCCCAAAGACAACCGCGAGATTCCGCCCTTGCGCTACGACGTAGCGGCCCGGTTGCGTGATGATTTCCCGGATGCGGTGTTTGTATTGAACGGCGGCATCGCCAGTGCTGACGATGCTGTTGCTTTGATGGATCAGTTTGATGGCGTGATGCTGGGTCGCGCTGCCTGGCACGATCCGGGTGTGCTGTCAGAGATCAACCAGCGTTGCTGGCCTGAAACACCCATTGGCCCGCCGGCTGAAATTCTTGATCAGTTTGCGCAATATGCCGCCCGGCAACTGGAACGGGGCGTGCCGTTACGCGTTATGACCCGGCCCCTGCTGGGCTGGATGAATGGCCGCCCCGGCGCGCGTCATTGGCGACGCATGTTGTCTGACCCGGGTGTATTGAACCAGAACGATGTGTCGGTACTGGCCAAAGCGCTGGCGTTGGTGGGGGCCAGTGGTGAAGGCTTGGCCCGGTAAATCTCAGTTCTTTTCGTCTTCGGGGTCTTCCCGGCCACCGGGCCAGTCGCGAATGTAGGCCTTGAGCATTTTGTTCTCGAATTTCTGCGCGGCCACAATGGCTTGCGCCATGTCGTAGAATGAAATAACGCCTTGCAGTACCGGGCCGTCCATGACGGGTGTGTAGCGTGCGTGCTTGTCGAGCATCAGGCGCTGGACTTCGTCGGCGCTGGTGTTTGGGGTAACACTGACAGGTGCGTCATCCATGACACTGCGAATCGTGTAGTCGCCGATAACGCCGCCATTTCTCGTCAGGTGACGAATGATTTCGCGAAAGGTCAGCATGCCGACCAGCTCGCCGTGTTCCATGATGACCAATGAGCCAATGTCCTGCTCGGCCATGGTTTCGAGGGCCTGATTGATGGGCGTGTCAGGCGAGGCGGTATACAGGGTGTTGCCTTTGACGCGCAAAATTTCACTGACTTTTAGCATGGCTTTGCCTCCTGGGGCGTTTCTGTTTCTGATACTGCAATTTTATTCTGCCCTGATGCGGCTGTTTCGGGTAGTGCGGTTTTCCCGTTCAGGACATCTTCAAGACTGATAGGAGTGGTGCTTGCCAGCACGGTCGCCAGCGCATGCATCAGGGCCGGGTCATCAGCCAGCCCGCTTTGATTGCGATCTATCAGCAGTGCATCAGCCAGGGTACCTAATTGTGCATTGCGCAGGTCACAGGCCAGAACCCAGCGTTCCTGGCCTTTTTCCTGTGTGACTACGACATGGCCCAGGGATTTCAGCGTGCGCATGACGGCGTGCAGTTCTGCGGGGTGCAAGCGCAAGTGGGCGCCCAGAAAGCGGGTGGTCCGTCCGGGTTGGTCTGAGCCTTGGGCGCTGCGCAGTACGCGAATGATGCGGATTGCATCGATAAAGGTGGCGCCGGGCTGTCGTTGTACCGCCCATCGGCGTAGACGCAAGGAGGGCAAGGTGGCGGCGACGGTGGCGCCAAACAAAATGGCCAGCCAGGACAGATAAATCCAGAGCAGGAAAATAGGCAGGGTGGCGAAGGCCCCGTAGATAACGGTATACGAGGGAAATTTGGTGATGTAGTAGGCAAAACCTGATTTCATGACTTCCAATACTACTGCGGAGCCCAAACCACCGGCCAGCGCGTCACGCCAGTACACCTGGCGGTTCGGTACGCACACGAACAGCCCGGTAAACGCAATGCCGGTGATCACCATGGGGATGAATGACAGCCAGAACCGCATGCCGGATGAAATCTCACCCACATTCAGCAGGGCCTGTTGCGCCAGGTAGGAGGTGAACCACAGACTAGCCCCGGCCAGCACCGGCCCTAGCGTGATGATGGCCCAGTACACCAGCATGCGCTGGGGCAGCGGCCGCTGCTGTTCGACCTGCCAGATATCGTTCAAGGCCGCATCAATGGTGGAAATCAGCATGACCGAAGCGACCAGCAAAAATACCGTGCCTACGGCGGTCAGGCGTGACGCTTGGGCGGCAAACTGATTCAGGTACTGCATGACGGTGTCGGATACCGTAGGCGGCAACAGGCTGTTGATCAGGAACTCTTCAAGCGCCATCCGGAATTCTGCAAACAACGGGAACGCGGTGAACAGCGCCAGGATGACGGCCAGCATGGGCACAATGGCCAACACGGTGGTGAAGGTCAGGCTGGAGGCAACCTGGGTGAGCTTTTTCTGCTGCGTGCTGCAGTGCATACCGGATGACCTGCCGGGCATCACCACACCATTGGCGAAATCCGCCAGGCGCGCGGTCGATGCGGGAAACGGTGTCGTGGACTGGTTCTTGTTGTTCAGTCATCAAAGGCAGGTTGTATGACGAAGTTTGACATTCGGGTAATAATACCAGCATGAAACAACCCGAATTGAATCCCGTCCTGCGCTTTGGCGCCATTTTTTCGCTAGTCGGGCTGATTGCCTTGACGTTTGTCTGGGAGCTTGTCGTGGCGCCCTGGCGCCCCGAACTGTCGGCGTTGGTGGGCGTCTCCTGGCTGGTTTTCAAGTTGATCCCTTTGTTGCTGCCGTTGCCGGGCGTCATCAGGGGCAGGCTGTATACCTTGCAGTGGGCCTCAATGCTGGTGCTGCTGTATTTCATGGAAGGCGTTGTGCGCGCATTTTCCGACAGTTCGCCGGTGTCACGCCTGATGGCCGGTATTGAAATTGGCCTGGCGGTGGTGTTTTACCTGTGTGCCATTCTGTATGTCCGGCCGGCCAAGAAAGCTGCGAGGGCGGCCAAATCACTGCACGCCACTCAGTCATCCCAAACCATCGGGGGTGAAAATGGCCGCTGATGGCGTTCATGCCGGCCCGTTCGGCGCGCTGGATGTCAGCCATTCCTTCGCAGACCTGCCGGCTGACTTTCACACCGTACTTGATGCGCAGCCGCTGATTCGTCCGCGTGTGCTGCACGCCAATCCAGACGTCGCCCGGATGCTCGGGCTTGATGCCGCGGCCCTGACGACGCCTGCGTTTCTTGATGTGGTTGCCGGCAACCGTCCGTTACCCGGCGGCAAGACCTTGGCGGCTGTTTATAGCGGCCATCAGTTTGGGGTCTGGGCCGGTCAACTGGGCGATGGCCGTGCCCATTTGCTGGGCGAGATCAATACGCAACAAGGGCCTTTCGAATTGCAGCTCAAGGGCTCGGGTCAGACGCCGTATTCCCGCTTCGGAGATGGCCGTGCCGTGGTGCGTTCCTCGGTACGTGAGTACCTGGCCAGTGAGGCCATGTTTGGGCTGGGTATTCCCACCACCCGTTCATTGGCTCTGGTGGTCGCCGACGACACCGTCGCGCGCGAGGTGTACGAAACCGCCGCCGTTGTGACGCGGGTTTCGCCAAGCTTTGTACGGTTTGGTTCGTTTGAACACTGGGCCGGAAACCCGCAGGCCATGCAAACCTTGCTCGATTACGTGGTGACACGTTTTTACCCCCAGTGTGCCCGGCCCGGCCCCGACGATGACGAGCTGGGTGGGGCGACGCCGCAACAAACGACAGCCTTGCGGCTTCTGGGTGAGGTGGTGACCCGTTCGGCGCGACTGGTGGCTGACTGGCAAACGGCAGGGTTTTGTCATGGCGTGATGAATACCGACAATATGTCGATTCTGGGGCTGACGATTGATTACGGCCCGTTTGGTTTCATGGATGCGTTCCGCATCAACCATATTTGTAATCGTACCGATCGTAACGGGCGTTATGCCTGGAATGTGCAACCGTCAGCCATGTTCTGGAATTTGCACCGGCTGGCCAATGCCCTGTCCACCCTCGATCTTGAGGCTGACGCGCTGGCGTTTCAGCTCGATAAATTCGAGCCGGCGTTCATTCAGGCTTACCGTTCGAACCTGATGCGCAAGCTGGGCTTGTCGTATTGGGATGACGACACGGATGCCGGTCTGGTCGATGACTGGTGGCGTTTGTTGCACGAACAGGGGGCTGACTTCACCCTGGCGTTTCGTCATCTGGCACAGGCGCCGCAATCTCCCGATGCCTTCCTGTCGCTGTTTGCCGATCGTTCAGTGGCGTCCGTCTGGCTTGATCGGTATCGTCAACGCGTGGCGTCCGAAGGCGGGGTCGATTCAGAGCGTGTGGCATCAATGCAGCGTGCCAACCCGTTATATGTGTTGCGTAATCATATTGCCCAGTGGGCCATTGACGGCGCTTTGCGCGACGACCCGTCTGAAATCGAGACCCTGCTGATGCTCTTGCGCGACCCCTTCACGGAAAAGAAAGGCTATGAGCGTTATGCCGAGCCGCCGCCGGCAGGGGCAGGCAGCATGCCCCTTAGCTGTTCGTCATAACCTCAGGCGTCATCGTCATGCATAATTCAGGTTCTGCAGTGTTTTTCAGAACCCATTCATTTTTAGCACCCTCAGGCGTAGATCATGTCCGGTAATACCTTAGGCAAGTTGTTTTGTGTTTCCAATTTCGGTGAATCCCATGGCCCGGCTATTGGCGCCGTGGTCGATGGTTGCCCCCGGCCTGCCCCTGACGGCGCAAGATATTCAAAACGAGCTCGACCGTCGTCGCCCGGGGACATCGCGCCACGTCACGCAACGCCAGGAGGCCGATCAGGTCGAGATTCTTTCCGGACTGTACGAAGGGGTGACCACGGGTACCCCGATCGGTTTGCTGATTCGCAATACCGATGCGCGCAGCAAAGATTACAGCAACATTGAAGATACCTTCCGGCCAGGGCATGCTGATTATGCCTACTGGAAAAAGTATGCACATCGTGACCCGCGTGGCGGTGGCCGCTCATCAGCGCGCCTGACGGCACCCACGGTAGCGGGCGGGGCGATTGCCAAAAAATGGCTGAAGGAAACGTATGGGGTTGTCATCCGGGGCTACATGAGCCAGTTGGGGCCTGTTCAGGTACCGTTCCACGACTGGGCTCACGTTGAAAACAACCCTTTTTTGCCGCGAATGCCGATGTGGTTCCCGAACTTGAAGCCTTCATGGACCAATTGCGTCGTGATGGTGACTCAATCGGGGCGCGTATCGAGGTGGTGGCCGAGGGTTTGCCTGCGGGTTGGGGCGAACCCATCTATGATCGGCTGGATGCAGACATTGCGCACGCCATGATGGGGTTGAACGCCGTCAAAGGGGTCTCTATTGGCGCCGGGTTTGAATCCATTACCCAGCGTGGTTCCGAACACGGTGACGAGATTACCCCGGAAGGTTTCCAGACCAACCATGCCGGTGGCATCCTGGGCGGCATTTCATCGGGTCAGCCGTTGCAGGTGTCGCTGGCGATCAAGCCCACATCCAGCATCCGGGTCGAACGTCGTTCGGTCAATCGCGCCAACGAGCCGGTGCAGGTACAGACACTCGGGCGTCATGATCCGTGTGTGGGCATTCGTGCAACGCCCATTGCCGAGGCTTTGCTGGCCATTGTGTTGATGGATCACGCCTTGCGTCATCGTGCCCAATGTGGTTAATGGTTAAATGTCGGGTGGTTTGACAGGGCGTGTGTAGTGTGTTTGTCTGACCGTCTATTCATGCTTTGTTTCAGGGTTCCGGTGTTTTGTTTTCAAAGGGGGCAACGATGGTTACGTTTTCTGTTCGTCGCTGGATTGCGCTGGCGGGGTTGTCCGGTACGGTTGTACTTGCGGGTTGTGCAGCGGTTCAAACTACAGGTTCGGGCGCTGTCGGCATTGAACGCAAGCAATACATGTCCAGCCTTGTCTCCGAACAGCAACTTCAGCAAGAGGCGGCTTCTCAGTACAACACGCTGATCAGTCAGGCCCGTGCCCAAGGCGCCCTGGATGTCAATGCGGCCCAGACACGCCGGGTGCAAGCCATCACCCAGCGTCTTATTGCCCAGGTCGGGGTGTTCCGGCCTGATGCGGCGCGTTGGAACTGGCAAGTTCATGTGCTCAAGTCCAATGATGTCAATGCGTGGTGCATGCCCGGCGGGAAAATTGCGGTCTACACCGGGCTGATTGATCAGTTGCAGGCTTCTGATGCCGAGCTGGCCGCTGTCATTGGTCACGAAATCGCCCATGCCTTGCGTGAGCACACACGCGAGCAGGTGTCGCAAAAAATGGCAGCCAACGTCGGGTTGTCCGTTCTGGCGGCGGTGACTGGCAGCCAGGCGACGGCTGACCTGGGCGGTACCCTGACCGAGGTGATGTTTACGTTACCCAACAGCCGTACCCACGAAATTGAAGCCGACCGCATGGGTGTCGAGCTGGCTGCGCGGGCCGGCTATGACCCCTATGCGGCGGTTACCCTGTGGGAAAAAATGGGTCGTCTGGGCGGTGGCGGTCAGCCTGAATTCTTGTCGACCCACCCGTCGGCCAGTACCCGCATTGCAGATTTGAAGGCAATTGCCGCCCAAATGATGCCGTTGTATGAACAAAGCCGCCGCTGATCATTAAGCGAATGCTGCCGTCGTCCGGCAGTTTCACCCTTTAGCGTTGCCCCTGCCGTGCAGATGCACAGTGCAGGGGTTTTCTTTATTGGCATGCCTTTAACGATGCAGATGGTGCCCGCAGACTATTACCTGTTACTTGTTATACCAGTATATTCAGTGTACTTGTACTAGCTTAATGTGCTGTCATAATACCCACTGTAGTGTGTTCAACTTTTTCAAGAGTCTAGTCATGGCCGAAACCCTGTACGACAAATTATGGCGTGCGCACGTTGTGCACGAAGAAACCGACGGCACCTGTTTGCTGTATATCGACCGGCAGTTGCTGCACGAGGTTACCAGCCCGCAAGCCTTTGAAGGTCTGGAGCTGGCAGGGCGTAAACCCTGGCGCATCAGTGCCAACCTTGCGGTGGCTGACCACAACGTACCGACCGAAGGCCGTGCCCAGGGCATCAAAGATGCCATTTCACGTCTTCAGGTTGAAACGCTCGATCGCAACTGTGAAACTTTCGGTATTACCGAGTTCCGCATGAATGATTTGCGTCAAGGCATTGTGCACGTCATCGGGCCCGAGCAAGGGGCCACCTTGCCCGGCATGACCGTGGTTTGCGGTGACTCGCACACCAGTACCCACGGCGCCATCGGTGCGCTGGCGTTTGGTATTGGTACCTCCGAAGTCGAGCACGTCATGGCTACCCAGACCTTGCTTATGAAAAAGCAAGAACATGCTGATCAAGGTCGACGGTGAAATGCCGAAGGGCTGTACCGCAAAAGACCTTGTGTTGTACATCATCGGCCAAATTGGTACGGCGGGTGCCACGGGGTACGCCATTGAATTTGGTGGCAGCACTGTGCATGCCCTGTCGGTCGAAGGTCGCATGACGGTTTGCAACATGGCGATTGAAGCCGGGGCCCGTTCGGGTATGGTTGCCGTCGACGAGAAGACCATCGAATATTTCCGTGGCCGCCCGTATGCACCCAAGGCCGACCAATGGGATCAGGCGGTCGAGTACTGGAAAACTTTGCATTCCGACGAGGGTGCGGTGTTTGATCGCGTGGTCGAACTCAATGCCGCCGATATTGTGCCGCAAGTAACCTGGGGCACCTCACCCGAAATGGTGTTGCCCATCAGCGGTCAGGTACCTGATCCAGCCAATGAAACGGATCCGGTACGTCGCAGCGGTATTGAGGGCGCACTCAAATACATGGGGCTTGAACCCAACACGCCCATCACCGATATCCGCCCCGACCGTGTTTTCATTGGTTCGTGTACCAACTCGCGTATTGAAGACATCCGTGAGGCCGCTGCGGTTGTTCGTGGCAAGCGTGTGGCCGCCAACATCAAGCAGGCCATGGTGGTGCCCGGGTCCGGTCTGGTCAAGGCTCAAGCCGAAAAAGAAGGCCTGGACAAAGTCTTTCTGGATGCCGGTTTTGAATGGCGTGATCCGGGTTGTTCCATGTGTCTGGCCATGAATGCCGACCGTCTCGAGCCGGGTGAGCGTTGTGCGTCCACATCGAATCGCAACTTTGAAGGCCGCCAGGGGCAGGGTGGTCGTACCCATCTGGTCAGCCCGGCGATGGCGGCCGCTGCGGCAATTGCGGGCCATTTTGTTGACGTTCGTAGCATTTAAGGGGTAGTTTCATGCAAGCATTTACCACACACAAAGGCTTGGTTGCGCCGCTCGATCGCGAGAACGTCGACACTGACCTGATCATGCCCAAGCAGTTTCTCAAATCCATCAAGCGTACGGGCTTTGGCCCGAACTTGTTTGATACCTTGCGTTATCTGGATCAGGGCGAGCCCGGCATGGATAACAGCAAACGCCCTTTGAATCCCGACTTCGTGTTGAATCAGGCCCGTTACCAGGGGCTTCCGTGCTGCTGGCCCGCCAGAACTTTGGTTGCGGCTCCAGCCGTGAACACGCGCCCTGGGCCTTGCTGCAATTCGGGTTCCGCGCCATTCTGGCCCCGTCGTTTGCAGACATTTTTTTCAACAACTGCTTCAAGAACGGCTTGTTGCCTATTGTTTTGCCTGAGGCGGAAATTTCCCGTCTGTTTGAAGACGTGAATGCAAAAGAAGGGTATTCGCTTGAAATCGATCTGGCCCGGCAGAAGATCATTACCGATGACGGGCGTGACATTGCCTTTGATATCGAGCCTTTCCGCAAGCACTGTTTGCTGAACGGATTGGATGACATTGGCATGACGTTGCAAAAAGCCGATAAAATCAAGGCCTTTGAGGCCGAGCGATTAGCTCGGCACCCTGGCTGGTTGGTCAGCCGAACTAACGGGTCCGCAGGCCTGCCCTATTGGCAGGCCTGCTGGTTTTGATCCGGTCTTCACGCAAAGATACACCATGACAAAGAAAATCGCAGTTTTGCCCGGTGACGGGATCGGTCCTGAAATCATTGAACAAGCCGTTCGCGTTCTGGGTGCGCTGAGCCTTGATCTTGAACTGGAAACACAGCCGGTGGGCGGGGCGGCCTACGATGTGCATGGCCACCCTTGCCACCGGTCACGCTTGAACTGGCCAAGCGCTCAGATGCCATTTTGTTTGGTGCCGTCGGTGACTGGAAGTACGACAACCTGCCGCGCGAACACCGCCCCGAGCAGGCCATTCTGGGGTTGCGGCGTGCGCTGGGCCTGTTCGCCAACTTGCGTCCGGCTGTGCTCTATCCCGAACTGGCCAATGCCTCGTCATTGAAGCCTGAAGTGGTGGCCGGGCTTGATATCCTTATTGTGCGCGAGCTGACCGGTGATATTTATTTTGGTCAGCCTCGTGGCGTGCGTCTGCTTGATGATGGCCCGTTCAAGGGTGAGCGTCAGGGCTTCGACACCATGCACTACGCTGAAACTGAAATCCGTCGCATCGGGCATGTTGCGTTTCAGGCGGCTCGCAAGCGTGGCAAGAAACTGTGCAGTGTCGACAAGGCCAACGTACTTGAAACCTCACAGTTTTGGCGCGACATCATGATCGATGTTGCCAAAGAATACCCCGATGTTGAGCTTAGCCATATGTATGTCGATAACGCTGCCATGCAGCTGGTGCGTGCGCCCAAGGCGTTTGATGTCATCGTGACTGGCAACCTGTTTGGCGATATTTTGTCTGATGAAGCGGCCATGCTGACGGGTTCAATCGGTATGCTGCCCTCGGCCTCGCTGAACGCATCGAACCAGGGCCTTTACGAACCCAGCCATGGTTCAGCCCCTGATATCGCAGGCAAAAATATTGCCAACCCGCTGGCCACCATGTTGTCTGCGGCCATGATGCTGCGTTATTCGCTTGACCAGTCGGCGCAGGCCGATCGTATCGAAGCCGCAGTTCAGTCAGTGTTGCAGCAAGGGCTGCGTACGGCTGATATTTATGAGGAAGGCACGACACGCGTTTCGACCTCTGAAATGGGTGATGCGGTACTCAAGGCGCTAAAATAAAACGTTTTCTTTTGCTTATAAAACGTTTTTCTATCACTTTCAGGTAAATGTTATGACTCAATCAGTAGGTTTGGTCGGCTGGCGCGGCATGGTGGGCTCGGTGCTCATGCAGCGCATGCGCGACGAGAACGATTTTTCCTTATTCCAGCCGGTGTTTTTTCCACCAGCAATGCCGGTGGCAAGGCGCCAGCCTGGGCCGACGGTGCCGGTCCGTTGCAAAACGCCTACGACATTGAAACCCTGAAAAAACTGCCCATCATTGTTACGGCGCAGGGCGGCGACTACACCACCGAGGTTTATCCCAAGTTGCGTGCAGCGGGTTGGGACGGTATCTGGATTGATGCGGCCAGCACCTTGCGGATGAACGACGATGCCATCATCGTGCTTGATCCGGTCAATCGTCCGGTCATCGATGCCGCGTTGAACCGTGGCGTCAAGAACTTTGTGGGCGGCAATTGCACGGTCAGTTGCATGCTGATGGGTCTGGCCGGCTTGTTCAATAACGACCTGGTCGACTGGATGACCAGCATGACCTACCAGGCCGCATCGGGTGGTGGTGCCCAGCACATGCGCGAACTGCTCACCCAGTTCGGCATCATCAACCAATCCGTCAAGTCGTTGCTCGACGATCCGGCGTCGGCCATTCTGGAAATCGATCGCGGTGTTCTGCAAACCCAGAAAGATGCCGATCTGCCCCGTGATCACTTCGGCGTTCCCCTGGCGGGCAGCCTGATTCCCTGGATTGATAAAGACCTGGGCAATGGTGTATCGCGTGAAGAATGGAAGGCCGAAGCCGAAACCAACAAGATTCTGGGTCGCGGCGAAGCGTTCGGTACCGAACCCACCCGCATCGACGGCCTCTGCGTACGTATCGGTGCCATGCGCTGCCATAGCCAGGCCCTGACCTTGCATCTCAAGCGCGATGTTCCGCTTGACGAAATCACTGACATGATTGCCCAGGGTTCCAAATGGGCCAAAGTCATTCCCAACGAGCGCGAAGCGACCATGCAGGGGCTGACGCCGGTGGCGGTTACCGGTACACTCGACATTCCTGTAGGGCGTCTGCGCAAGATGTCGATGGGTTCGCAATACCTCAGCGCGTTCACTGTTGGTGATCAACTGCTGTGGGGCGCTGCAGAACCCTTGCGTCGCATGCTGCGCATTACTTTGGGTGAACTGTAATATGCAAAAATCTCATCGGGTAACTGCCAGGGCCGTCACGGCGGGTCTGATCGCAGGGGTTGCGTTGGCAGCACTGTCGTTCAGTACGGTAGTTCACTCGATGAGTATCGGGCATTCGCGCTTGCTGTCCCCTGTGGGGCAGCCACTGCGAATCCAGACGCCGTTGCAGGGTGTTTCGGCTCAAGATGCCCAGTCACTTTCAGTGGCCGTTGCACCGGCCAAGGCCTGGAATGAGGCAGGTTTGGTTCCTCCAGTCGATCTGTCCTCGTTGCAGGTTGCGGTGTTCGATGGTGTCAGGCCGGGCTCTAAAATAGTCACGGTCAGTTCGGCCCAGCCTTTGTCATCGGGTATCGCCGATCTTTTGCTGGTTGTGCGCTCCTCCTCCGGTCAGGTGCAGCATCAGGTCAGTGTGCTGGCGCCAGCCGACCTTCAGGTGGCGGCTGCGGCGACGGTGCAGGTCAACCAGTCTCTGGGGGCAGCGGGTATGGGCGCTGTACCTGCAAATACGGTAACAGATGCTGTGCCGTCGGGTGCTGGCGCCGGGCAAGCCATACAGGTTCGCAAAGGAGATACGCTCTTTTCCCTGGCGCGTCGTCATGCCGTGCCGGGTGTCTCACTGTATCAATGGATGGTTGCCGTTCAGGCTGCCAATCCGTCGGCGTTCATTCAAGACAATGTCAACCTGCTGAAGGCGGGTGCAACGCTGGTTGTGCCCGACCCGTCGGCGCTGGTGGCGTTGTCCGATGCCCAGGCACGCCGCGTGTTTCAGCAACATGCCCACGCGTTCGCCGATTACCGGCAACGCATGGCTTCTCGTACCGGTGCGTCACTTCAGCCGACCCAGGCGGGCCGTGGTACGGTGTCGACGTCAACCAGCGGCCCGGTTGAACAGTCCGGGGGCAGCGGCGCAGACAAGGTCGTGCTTTCATCCGGTCTGTCTTCCAACGGGGCGAGCGCCGATGATGCATTGGCATTGCAAAAAACACCCATGACGCCCAAAGTCGTGTAGCGACGCTGGAAGATAACGTCAAGAATCTCAGTGAAGCGTTGCAACAGCAAGGCATTGCTGCTTCTGAAGTCGCCTCGGAGGGCATTGAGGCCCTCGCAGATGTTGTCGACAAGGCTGTCGATGCCGTCTCTGAAGCCGCTGAAAGCGGGTCGGGCAAGGTAACTGCCGCTGGCGTTTCAAACACGACTGCGGTTTCATCAGGGAGGCTTCAACGGCGACAACGGCTGCCTCTTCCCCTGCAGCAGGTTCAGTCGCTTCGTCAGCAGACACCGGTACCGCCTTGCCGGGGGCATCGTTGCCCTCAGCAGCGGCAACACGGCCGGCGTCAACGCCAGGTAGCGGCCTGTCCAGTCCGGCATCCTCGTCGGCATCAAGTCCTCCTGAAGCGGCATCGCCTGATGCGTCTTCGTCATTTTCATCGGGGTCGGTGTCGTCCGTGCCTGATCCATCTTCCAAGAGTCTTTCTTTCGTGTCCTGGTTTCAAGATCATTTGTGGGCGGTTCTCGCCGGTATTTTCGCGCTGGTTGTCATGATTGTCGTATGGTTGCTGCGTCGAGCAGGTGCTGAGCCCGCCGCTAGTGGCGGCATTACCGAAGACATGGTGCGCGAGCGCCTGCAGGGCATTAATCTTGATCTTGACGAACCCCCTCAGGGTGGTTCAAACACTCCGCGCTAGGCTGCCATGGCTCGTATCGCTTTGGGCCTCGCCTACGACGGCGCGCTTTGGCGCGGCTGGCAAACCCAACCGGGTGGCCAGACGATCCAGGACGAATTGCAAAAGGCATTGCTCAGTTTCACGACAGAGCCGGTAGAAACCGTCTGCGCCGGCAGAACCGATGCCGGTGTACATGCCGTGGGGCAGGTTGTCCACCTGGACACACAGGCCGAGCGAAAACTCGAGTCATGGGTCCGTGGCCTGAACACGTTGTTGCCCGACACCATTGCCGTGCAATGGGCGCATCCGGTACCCGACGACTTTCATGCCCGGTTTTCCGCCACTGCACGCACCTATGTCTATGTCTTGCGAAACAGCCGCGTGCGTTCGCCCCTGACTCGCACACGTGCCGGTTGGGTGTATCAGCCCCTTGATCTTCACGCAATGCAAAAGGCCGCGACCCGTTTGCTGGGTGAGCACGATTTCTCCAGCTTTCGCTCGTCACAATGCCAGGCGGCCAGCCCGGTGAGGCATTTGCAAGTGGCCAATATCCAGCAGCATGGCGAGTTTTTCATTTTCACGTTCAAGGCCAATGCATTCCTGCACCATATGGTTCGGAACCTGATGGGTACCTTGCTGTATGTGGGGTTGGGTCGGCAGCAGCCCGACTGGGTCGATGTGTTGCTGGCCGAGCGTGATCGCAGGTTGGCCGCACCTACCTTTGCCGCGAACGGGTTGTACTTTGCCCGGGTTGAATACCCCGAGTCGTACGGCCTGCCTGGTACCGATGCCCACCGGGCATTTATTGACCATCTTGGCCTGGCCGGGTCGGGGTTGGTGGCGTTTTAGCCTGGCTGTGTATTTGTATTGCCGGTTAATGTCGACCGTGCCAGCAGCAACACCGGTACATACCCTGATATCGATTGGCGTTAGAATCTTGGTTTTTCAGTCTTTTAATGACCTGGTTCGCCAACCACAGCGAGACATTCATGAACCTTTTCTTATCCCTGGCTCGGGCAATTGATGCCCTGAACCGGTTTGTCGGTCGTGTTGTCATATGGCTGACATTGCTGGTGGTTTTGATCAGTGCCGGAAATGCGGTGGTGCGAAAGACGTTTCAGGTCAGCTCCAATGCCTGGCTGGAACTTCAGTGGTACTTGTTCGGGGCCATATTTCTGTTGGCTGCCGGGTACACATTTTTATGCAATGAGCATGTGCGCGTGGACATTCTGTCGCAACGCTTATCGCGGCCTGCCCAGATCAAGATCGAGATTTTTGGTCTTTTGTTTTTCATGCTGCCGGTGTGTGTACTGATTTTCTGGCTGTCCATTCCAATGTTCGTTGATTCGTTTGTGCTTAATGAACAGTCATCCAACACCGGTGGGCTGGTGCGTTGGCCGGCAAAGTTGCTGATTCCTGCGGGGTTTGGCCTGCTGGTGCTGGCCGGGCTATCGCACCTGATCAAATGCATTGGCTATTTACGAGGGGTGTGTGAGGACCCTATGTTGCCGGCGGTATCGGAAACCGCTGATGCCGTTGCCGATGCGGCCTCAGCCGGCCGGGGGCATGATGCTGCCATTCATCATTGAAAATCTTGCGCCCATCATGTTCTTCAACCTGGTGGTGTTCTTGCTGTTGGGTTTTCCGGTGGCGTTCACGCTGGCCGCCATTGGTGTCTTGTATGGGTTGGTGGCGGTTGAACTGGGCCTGATCCAGCCAGCGCTGTTTCAGGCGCTGCCGCAACGGGTGTTTGGCATTGTCGCCAACGATACGTTGCTGGCGGTGCCGTTCTTCACACTCATGGGGCTCATCCTCGAGCGCTCGGGCATGGCGGAAGATCTGCTGGAAACCATTGGGCAGCTGTTCGGTGAAATTCGTGGCGGCCTGGCCATTGCCGTTGTTCTGGTGGGCGCCATGCTGGCCGCCACGACCGGCGTAGTGTCGGCATCGGTGATTTCCATGGGGCTGATTTCGTTGCCGATCATGTTGCGTTATGGGTACGATCGTCGTCTGGCCACGGGCGTGATTGCCGCGGCGGGCACCTTGTCGCAAATTATTCCACCGTCGCTGGTACTGATCATTCTGGCCGATCAATTGGGGCGTTCCATTGGTGACATGTACCGCGGGGCCATGGTACCTGGCCTGTTATTGGCCGGCAGTTATATTGTGTATGTGGTCATTGTGTCGTTATTCAGGCCGTCGGCAGCGCCGGCGTTGCCGCCAGAGGCAAGGGTGTACGCTGAGCCCAATGGCCGACGTGGTCTGCGTTCGCTGGCGGTATTAACGGTGTTTGCTGCTGTTGTGGCCTGGCTCGCTTCCCGATTCTGGTTTGAGGGGCGCACCGAGGTGCCGCTGGATGAAAAGGTTGTCGTTGTATTGTTGATGGCGGGGTTGGCGGGCTGGCTGGTTGCGTTGCTGAACAAGGCGTTGAAGCTGGGTTGGCTGTCGCAGCTTGCCGAGCGCGTCACCTTCGTCATGATTCCGCCATTGTTTCTGATTTTTCTCGTGCTGGGCACAATTTTCATTGGTCTGGCGACACCCACTGAAGGCGGCGCCATGGGCGCTGTCGGAGCATTGATCATGGCCGTTGCGCGTCGACGTCTGACATTGCCCCTGCTCAAGCAGGCCATGGGTACGACCACCCGGCTGTCCTGCTTTGTGGTGTTTATTCTGGTTGGCTCCACGGTCTTCAGCCTGAGCTTCCGGGGCATTGACGGCGACCTGTGGGTAGAACATTTACTGGCTTCGTTGCCGGGTGGGCAGTGGGGCTTCCTGATTGTCGTCAGCATCCTGACCTTTGTCCTGGCGTTCTTCCTGGACTTTTTCGAGCTGGCATTTATCGTGGTGCCGTTGCTGGCCCCGGTCGCTGACAAAATGGGGATTGACCTGATCTGGTTCGGTGTCCTCCTGGCGGTCAACATGCAAACGTCGTTTGTCCATCCACCGTTCGGCTTTGCCTTGTTCTATTTGCGTTCGGTGGCACCCAAGGCCGATTACATCGATCGTGTTACGAAGAAGAAAGTCGCCAAGGTCACGACCGGGCAGATTTACTGGGGTTCCATTCCGTTCATCGTTATTCAGTTGCTGATGGTTGCGGCAGTATTGGCGTTTCCGGGTATGGTTACCCATTACAAGTCGGATGCGCCCGTGCAGGATACCTCGAGCATTGACCTGCAAGGGGCCAGCTACGGGGCTGAATACGGTGGCGATGGTGTCCAGGGCACCGATGATGCCGCTTCGGCATTTCAATAGCAGCCCGTTTTGTTGCGGACCCTATTGGGCTTGTTTTGGTTAATGTTTGGCGTTTATCGGGCCATCGTCGAATTGCATCGACGAGTGCCTGGTTGATCGTATCGTTTGAGGGTGTCGTAGCTATGTCGCAATACAGAACCCGGGTGAAGGTCTGTGGCCTGACCCGTGTTGAGGATGTCAATCAGGCGGTGGCGGCAGGTGCTGATGCCATCGGGTTGGTGTTTTATCCGAAAAGTGCCCGTTGTGTCGGTCTTGAACAGGCGCGCCGCTTACGCGATGCGGTGCCAGCCATGGTGGATGTCGTCGCGTTGTTCGTTAATGCCTCACCCGACGAGGTCAGGCAGGTCATCGAGCATGTCCAGCCCGATGTGCTGCAGTTTCATGGTGATGAAACCCCCGACTATTGCAGTCAGTTTGGTCGTCGTTACATGCGGGCCTTTCGCGCGGGCGCGCCCGGCCTCGAGTCTTCTGATCAGGTTCTGGCGGCCTGTCTGGAATTCGATCAGGCTGCTGCCTGGCTGTTTGACAGCTACAGCGCGGGTTATGGGGGCAGCGGCCGCAGCTTTGATTTTTCTTTGCTTGACGCGGTGCGTGCCGATGGCCGTTCGCGCCCGGTCGTACTGGCCGGAGGCCTGAACAGCCTGACGGTGGCTGATGCCATGACGCATGTGCGGCCTTACGCCGTTGATGTCAGCAGTGGCGTTGAGGCCTCGCCGGGTATCAAGGTAGCCGACAAAGTGGCGGGCTTTATTGCAGCGGTGGCTCAGGCCGACCAGGCTCTGCGTGGGCAAGATCAAGGCCGATAGCGGGACAGATTCTGCGGGCGCGTATACTTTGCCCCGTCCGGGGTGGCGGGTGTGTTGCGTGTTCTGCCGGTGCGTTCAAGTGATCCGGGCATCTGCTGCAGCTTATATTCCGTCTTTGGACAATGGCCCATAACTTTTGCTGATAAAGGCCACTTCATCAATACCCCGGCGCTGGTTGATCACCAGGGTCAGCGTAAATAAAAGTTGCACATCAGGTTGCACAAACGGGGCAAAACGTCGGGTACGGTTTTGCCTTCTTGTTCAACCCTGACCATCGCGCGGATCGCTTTTTTAGCGGCTGACCGGGCCAGATGCAAATGTGGAACAGGTAGTGTGCCGCGTGGCAGAACAAAGCCCTTCAAGCGCTCGGCTACTTCCATGCGGTAATGATTCAGGCGTGACTGCAGCCAGGCAATGTCCTGTTCATCCACAGCCAGGCGCCCCTTATTGATCCGTTCACATGAAAGGCCAGGGGCTGTAGCCGGTCAAGATCGGCTGCAATATCGGGCATGTCGGTCGGGGTATGCGACCACGCGGCACCAATGTGGCCGCACAGCTCATCGGTGATGACTTCGAAGTCACACAGCACCGAGGTTTCATGGATGAAGGGGTAGCACACTTCATCGAAATTACGGCTGGGTTTCATGGCAGGAATAGTCCAGGGTTCATGGAAAAGGTGATCCGGTCAAGAGCGTTCCATCCGTCATGGAAAAGGTGATCCGGGCAGCATGGTGCAGACCGCCGGTCGACAATAGCCTGCATCTTATGCAACAGGCCTGTGGAAGCGGGCGGATACGACCGGGGGTTGTGCGGTCAGGTCGACATGAACCGGAACCCCGAAGACCTGGCTTAACAGAGATTCGGTCAATACGTCGGCCGGTGTGCCGCTGGCCTGGCTGACGCCGTTTTGCAGCAACAGCAGCTGGTCGCAGTAGTGGGCGGCCAGGGCCAGGTCATGGATGGCAATGATCACGATGTGGCCTGCATTGGCGTAGGTGCGCAGGCAGTCCATGACGACCTGCTGGTAGTACAGGTCCAGGCTGGCAGTGGGCTCATCGGCAATCAGGATGCGGGGCTGTCCGGCCAGCACGCGCGCCAGCCAGACCCGGGCGCGCTCACCGCCCGACAGCCGGTCGATACGGGCGGTGGCCAAAGTCTCGATGCCGGTTGCGCGCATGGCGTTGGCGATGGCGGTGGTATCGTTGTCGCCCCAGGGCAGCCGCCCCAGGCTGACCACATCGTGAACCGACAGCGGCCAGACACTGTTGGTTTGCTGGGGGAGCAGGCCCATGCAGCGCGCGCGTTCGCGTGGCGACAGGGCAGTCAGATCAGTGTCGTCAAGATGGCTCCGGCCAGTGTGTGGCAACAGACCTGTCAGGCAATGCAGCAAGGTCGATTTGCCGGCGCCGTTCGGCCCGATGATACCCAGAATCTGTCCTGCATTAACCGAAAAATTGATGTCATGCAGACGCGGATCCAAAGACAGAGCCTGTGCGCTCAGGCGGGGTGGCGAGGTAAGCGCCTGCGCGTCCAGACCCCGCGTCTTCAACTGGCGTGCGTCGATTACAGCCATTGCTTGCGCTCCTTCCAGATCAGCCAGAACAGCAGCGGGGCACCGATCAGGGCGGTCAGCACACCCAGTTTCAGTTCTCGGCCCGGTGGCAGCAGGCGCACGCAGATGTCGGCGGCGCAGACCAGGGTTGCGCCCATCAGGGCTGACGGCACCAGCAGACGGTCGGGCCGATAGCCCACAAAGGGGCGCACCAGATGGGGGACGATCAGGCCGACAAAGCCGATGTTGCCGGCAACCGCGACCGAGGCACCCACCAGCAGCGCGGCGCCCAGTACGACGTGTCGGCTGCCGCGGGCGAAGTTCAGCCCCAGGCTTTGCGCGACAGGTTCGCCAAGGCTCAGGGCAACCAGCAGCCGACGCTGGCGCCAGACCATCAGGCCGCCCAGCAACAGGGCGGGCAGTAAAACGACCAGATGATCCAGGCCACGTTCAGAGACAGAACCCAGCAGCCAGAACACCAGTTCCTGCATGGCATAGGGGTTAGGCGCAAAATTCAGTACAGCCGCCAGAGCGGCGCCCGTGACGGTTGAAATGGCCAGGCCGGCCAGAATCACGGTGGAGGCCTGGGCCGTGCCGGCCAGCCACAGCATCAGGATCAGTGCGATGCCGGCACCGGCCAGGCCAGCGGCAGCGGGTGCCATTTCGCCCAATTGGGGAAACAGGCCGAAATAGAATACGGTCGCCGCGCCCAGCGCTGCCCCTTGGCTGGCCCCGGTAATGCCGGGGTCGGCCAGCGGGTTGCGCAATAAGCCCTGAAGGGCTGCCCCGCTCAGGCCCAGGGCTGCGCCAACCGCCAGTGCCAGCGCCGTACGGGGCAGGCGGATGTCACCGAGGATCAGGGCGGCCGGTGTCGTTGCACCCGTCAGCCAGTCACCCAGTGCCGGCGAGGACATCGACCGGGGTCGAGCCGATGCCCAGGGATAGTGCGGCAGTGGACAGCATGATCAAGACGCTTGTCGGTATCGCCCATGTGGTCATACGTTTCTTGGCGAGAGTGTCTGGATGAATGGCGCTGTGTGTACGATTGTCTTGCGGGTTCAAGGCAGCTTCCGTCGCAGTTCGTCAACCAGGCCCCAGGTCCAGGGTCCCGGGCATTGCCAGCGCCAGTAGTCGGTTGTCAACCAGCGGTCGGGTGGCAGACTGTGGCGCAGGGCCGGGTGTTCTGAAAAACGGTTGGCAAGGGCATTTCCCGATGTCGATGCCCAGAGCACCGCATCGGGTGGATCGGTCACTATGCGTTCCAGATCCAGTTGCTGGTAGCCGGGTACTTGCAGGTAATTGTGCCAGCCCGCACGCGTCAACACATCGTGTTCAAACGTGTGTGTGCCCGTGCCGATGCCGTTGGCACCCAGCAAAAGCAAGCGCGGCCCGGGTGGCTTTTCCTGTATTGCCCATGCGTTGCCTTGACTTTTGGGCAGTGCCTTGTTCCGGTCGGGCGGGGTGTATCGGCGGTCAAGCCCGTTGTGTTATCGGATGGCTGCAGGTCGTGTCGGCCCGGATGCGCCAGATCAGCGGGTTTGCCGAGCAACCGCAGTGTTTTCAGCTCGTAGCTGCGGATAGCGTCAAGACTGGTGGGCAGAGGCAAAACCTCGACACGAAACCCAAGCGTTTTCAGTCGGTTGCGCAGTGTAATGGCGTTGTACTCTCCGGCCAGAATCAGGTCGGGCTTGAGTTCGATGATGCGTTCCAGCGTACCGTCGTGGTGCGGCCAGGCGTGTTGCAGCCCCTCGGGCCGGTAGCGTGGCTGCAGGGCGAAACGGCCGCCACCTGTTCGGCGTCGGCATGTTGCGCCAGGATCCAGTCCGTGCACAGGTCCAGTGAAACGATGCGCTTTGGTACGGCGATGGCGGCCTCTGATGGTATTTCGGACAGCTGGGTGGCCTGTGTTTGTGTTTCAGGCAGATGCACGCTGGCCATTACCGATGGTGCTGACCAGACCATTATGCCGGACAGGCCGATTGCAGCCAGCCGTGCACCGCAATGACGGTGCGCGGCTGTCAGCCGAGGAGGTTCAGAACCGGTATTCGGCGCTGGCATAAACGGTGCGACGCGTTTCGGGGTAGGCGTTGAAGCTGGAGTACGACCCGTTGACGATACCGTAGGAATAGTACTTTTCGTCAAACAGGTTGTTGACCCCGGCGGCCAGTCGCCAGTTGCCGATTTCGTGCATGATTTTCAGGTCGGTAACGGTGTATGAAGGCATTTTGCGGAATCGATTGGCCTGGTCGTTGTCGTAGCGCTGGCCGCCTACGTATTGCACATTCAACGACGCCCGTGTGCTGCCGGTAATTTGCCAGCCGACATTCAACCCGATACGGTCTTTGGGTACCATGGGGACGTCGTTGCCGGTGACGTTGACACCGCCGTATGTCCCTTCCCGGAAGGTGGCTTGGGTACGGGTGTAGCGGGCGGCGACATCAACATTTTTCCACACCTGCACGCGGCCTTCCAGCTCCAGGCCCTGATGGCGGGTGGGCGACAGGTTCATGGTGCTCCAGGTCAGATTGTTGTAATGAATCTCGTTGTTCACGTCCATGCGGAACAGACTCACGCGCAGTGCGGCGATGCGATGTTTCCATTCCAGGCCGATTTCGTGGTCGTGTGAGGTTTGAGGCTTGAGCATTTCGGCGCAAGGCGCAAAGCTGCAATAGTTCTCATTGATGTTGGCAACCCGAAAGCTGCGGCCGGTACGGGCATAGGCCGAAAAGCCCAGGCCCAGAGCCTGCTGCAAGGCGATTTCGTGGGCCGTCAGACGGGCGGTTGTACTGCGGTCAGCCACGAACGGCGTCCATTGGCGCTGATGCTGGTCAATGAACTCACGGCGCAAGCCCAGGCTTAGTCGTGTGCCGGTGGGGAAATTGATTTCGTTGCGGGCGTAGACAGCCTTGTTTTCCTGACGGCCACGTTCGTCCAGGGTTGAGTAGAACCCGGTGGCCTGCATCGAGCTGTCGAATGTCCATTCGCTCCAGTCTGCACCGACGGTGAAGGTGTTCTCGGTGTCACCCCATTTGTTTTTAAGCAGCAGGCGCGGCGATACCGTGACCACGTGACCATCGGTTTTACGAGATCGGGAGCCCCAAAGGTCTTGGTAAAAGGAGGTCTCGGTTTTGTCGCGGTAGCTGGCGTCCAGTGCCAGGGTGACTGCCCCCAGGTTTTTTCGGCGCGCAGGGCGTACAGGTGGCCACGACTGTTCAGATAGTCGTCGGGGTTGCGTGTGCCGCGCCGGTCCGTCTTCAGCTCCGCTTCAGTGCGGGCGCCAGGCAGGCGGGTTTTCTGGTTGTCAGCGGTAAATGACAGGGCAACATAGTCTTTCTGGTTGCCGAATCGCAGTTCGCCGCTGACGTTATCGGTTTTGGCACGGTTTTTGTCCCGATAGTTGTCGGATTCGTAATGCTGGGCGTCAAGCCGCATGCCCCAGTGTTCACCACCGACCTGGATGCCGCCGCGCGCATCGCGTGAGTTGTGGCTGCCGGCCTGGCCGAACAGGTAGCCGCCCAGGGGCTGCCGATGGGCGATTTGGTGATGATGTTGATGGTACCGGCGGTGGCACCGCTGCCGTATTGAACAGCTCCGGATCCGCGCAGGATTTCAATGCGTTCGATGGATTCGATGGGGATGGAAGACAGGCGTGCGGTGCCGCCTTCGAAGTCACTCAGGCGCTGGCCGTTGAGCAGGACCAGGGTGTTCTGGTCACCGGTCATGCCGAATCCGCGCAGGTCCAGGGGAGTCTGGCAGGCCGGTGAAGTTGATGCGGGTGTAGACGCCGCCCAGTTTGTTCAGAACTTCAGAGACATTGGTAGCGGTGCTGTCACGAATGTCGTCGGCGGTGATGACCTGGGTGGCAATCGGTTGGTCTTGTTTGGCCGACTCGAAGCGTGACGCGGTGACGACGATGGGTTCCAGCAGGCGTTCTGCGTTGGCCGATGTGAAAAGCGCCATCGACAGCAGGGCTGCCAATGGGGTGTGGCGAATGGTCATGGTGTTCCCTTTGCGGCAAGCGACCCCGCATGCCGTTGTGTGTGAGTGGACATGCCAAGGGTATGTAACTGACCATGACGGCGCAGACGGGCCGTGACAGCCGGTGTCAGGTCCCCGTGACATGTTGCCGTGTGGTTTACAGGCCGGTATCCGGGCTCACAAGTCTTGACGCGCCGCCTTCCCGGGGGTGAAGCCCAGTGGCATTGTGGCGTGCCCGCACTTGTTTACCGTTGCGGGGGCAGCAGCGGGTTGGTCTTTGTGTTGGCTAAAGACGCACCGCTTTCCCGTTTAACTGTCATCGTGGTGATGACAGCACCTGAAACGGGGTGGATTATACATGGGTGAACCGGGGTGCTTTGGGCATGCGTGTCGTTGTTGCGTGCGCTGCGCGGGTGGGGGTGGGGTGAGCCCTGCGGACAGAGCCCGGTCCCTTCGGGACTTCCCGCCTTGTGGGCCGTGGCCGGGGCGGGCGCTAAACTCGCCGGCTCGACCCGGTGGGTCGAAAGCGCCGGCTCAGACACCGCGCCCTTGCCTCCCCGCCCATGGTCCCCAAGGCGGCGGGCTCAAGCCCTTGTGTCCACCCCACCCCCACCCGCGCGGGGTACGTGATTTTGGCCGGAATGGCCAGGGACTAGCAGTTATTCAGTGAACTGAAAGCTGAAGGCTGAAAGGGAAAGCCGGGCTTGAATTTCAGACGTTTTCTGCACGCATGAGCGAATCGCCGGCCAGGACCGTTCTTCGCATCTCTTCATGCTTGTCGTGCAGCGCCAAATACTTGGCTTCGGATACCGCGGCCCGATCAGCCGTCCCGCTGAAAGAGGCCCGAACATAGTCGTGATACCAGATTGACTCTGTTGTTGTGAGCCCGACGAACCGTTCTTTTCCGTCTTCATCGGTCGAGAGTGCTTTGATTTCCGTAAGGTACGCCCGTGCGCCGGGCTGAAGTTCTAACATAATGCTCCTAGGTAAGCTTCCCATTGTAGCCGTTTGCCTTGGAAGCCTCTGGAAGCTATCGCATATCGGGTAAAGCTTCACACAACGCAGCATCGGCGGGTGCCGTTTCAGGACAATTTCTGCAGGTGATTCGCGCTTTTGGCGGTTGCAGTGCGGCGGACATGTCTGTAGTCACGGTTTTATCAATCGGGCTAATCGAGACTGAAGGCGAGGATTTGTTGCTGCGTTCAGATGCAGACGACGGCAAGGTTTTTCCGAAGTAGTCAGCCAGCGCCTGGATTTCATAGTGGCCGGTATTGTGTTTTTCGACGCCTTTGAAGATCGTGAACCGGTCACCGCCGTCAGCCAGATATTCATTGGTAACAACACGGTAAATCTGGTCATCTGTCACCGGGTTCCAGCGCTTGCTGGCCAGGTCCAGCACTTCGGCAGACACCAGCAGGTTGCCCTGACCGTTGGGTTTGCCCTGGCCGCGTTGCCAGTCCCAGGTGTAACGCAGGGTACGGGCGGGTTGCAGCAGGCGCCCGCAAATGGGGGTAGCTGTCAGCGCCTTGCTTTTGCAGTTGGCCGCTTCCCATTGCTGTTCCAGCAAGCGTTTGAGCTGTTTGCCGGTAAGGTCGACATAGACAAGGCGGTTGCCAAAGGGCAAGACATGGGTCAGGGCGCCAAAGGTGACGGCTCCGTCATCCGGTCTGGGCAGTGAGGCACGTATGCCACCCGGGTTCATGAAGGCAACCACGTTACGCGCTGATTTGTCGCGGGCAAGGTAGCTGTCAAGAAAGGCATCGGCCACGACATTTCCAAGTGGCGTTTCGATGCTTTGGGCGCCGCGGCAGTTGCTTAGCGGGGTACCCATATACCCCTTGACCTCGTTCAACAGTTTTGAGGTTTCCTGGTCATAGGCGTCAATGACCTGGCGGGTTGCCGGGTGTTCGGTGAGTACGGCATGGCCCGATGGCAGGGTCTGTGGCGTATTCAGGGCGTTGATGACCGGCAGGGTACGTGCGGTTTTTTCGATGACGCCCTGACCCGGCACGATTTTCAGATCGATGTCGGTGACCAGTCGACCATAGTATCCCGCCGAGGTGTACAAGATGCCTGTCGCAGGGTCAGTGCAAAGATATTCGTGGTGCGTGTGTGCGCTGATGACGACATCGACATGACGCAGCTGGGCCACAATCGGTTGCAGCGGCCCGGTCATCCCGGGGCAAGTCGTGTCGTTGATGTATGACGCTTTGGTCTGGCCGCCTTGGTGAATCAGCACGACAATAGCATCAACCCCTTTCTGCTTTAACGTTGCGGCGTACCGGTTGATGGTGTCGGTTTCATCCAGAAAGCCAAGGCCCGCCGCGCCGCGTGTTGATTTCTGCGTGGCCTGCAAGGTGACGCCGATGAATCCGATGCTGGCCGTGCCGAATTTTTTGACATGGGTAGCATCGAACAGCGTTTTACCGGTTGCCTCATCAATGACGTTAGCGGCCAGATACGTGAAGCGGGCACCGCCAAATTTGCCGTCAGGGGTTGACGGGTTGCTGACCAGACAGGTTGATTTCCCGGGGGAGGGTTGGTCCGGCAGCCCCCATATTGCATGCGCAGCAGTTCGTCTTTGCCGGCATCAAACTCGTGGTTTCCGGTGGCACTGAGTTCCAGCCCCATCGTGTTAAGCACGTCAATCGACGCTTCTTCCGACGTCAGTACGGATATGGATTGGGCCGCACCGATGTTGTCACCGGCCGAGACAAAAACAGAATGGGGCGCCTGGGCTCGCAGTTGGGCCACCAGGGTGGCCAGGTAGGCCGCCCCACCGGCGAACACACGCTTGGCTGCATCGTTTTCTTTAACAGCGACTGTTGCGGCCGTGTCATTCGGGTCAACCGTCAGCCGACCATGAAAGTCGTTGATGGCGATCAGTTTGACGCTGACGGGTTCGGGGGTCTGAGGCAGGTTATGTGCGCAGCCTGCCAGGGACAAGGCGGTGACAAGGCAGAGAAGGGAGGTGCGAATCATTGAAGGGCTGTGGCAAGGTGGGATAGGTGAAAGAATACCTGAAGCCAGTTTGATCTGATTTTTATGCCGTCAGTGGGTATTGGTAGCAGTAGCCGTGCTTCAGGATAAAATTCGCTGCATCGATCGGGTGCACCGCCCTACAGTTACCGGGTGAGCGGTGCGCGAATGTAATGTTGTCGCATGTTGTCGCCACTTAAAGCATCACGGTTCACACATAGCCGGTGCGGGGAATAGGTGTTGAAATGACAGGTTCAGGACTCGAACACGTCGTGCAGCGATTGGGCGTGAATAATGCGGACGACCCAGTGCTGCAGCACGGTGGTGTCGGCGTGCTGCAGCCGCTGATTTACCCAGTCGGGCAGGTCACCAAATTTTTGTTGCAGTTGAGCATGAAGCATGCCTGCAATTCCGGTGTGGACACCTTGTTCTTTGCCTTTTTGCATGCCGATTTCTTCAGAGGCCTGTTTTTCACGGCGCAGGCGTACGCGTTGAAAGCTGTTGAGTCGTTCCATGGTGTGTTCATCCTCGATATGCTGGGCGGCGTCGTAAAAGGCGTCTTCCAGCGGTTCGGGCAAGGTCAGCAGGGTATCAGTGACCAGCATCAGCTGAAACCGCTGGTTAACGCTATAGCTCCAATATTTCAATAGTTTAGCCAATACCAGCTTGCTGACCCAGCCCCAGCCTTCATCCGGTCCGCCGTGTCGGGGTCTGGCACAAGCTCGGCCAGCCTGAAGCCCGAACCCCTTGTGCATGTTTCCAGTCGTCGCCACAGATCCATGGTTGCTCCTTCCGATGGCCACCAAGCTGGCAGCACGTAGGGCTACTGTATCGAGGCGCTCATTTGGCGGCTATTCGCAAAGGTACGAATGGATCAACGTGGCATGGTTGAATGGACTAACACCCGTGAGGCAATGTGCATGTTGATGTCCATGTATTTGTATCCTGATTAATCGGTCAAGACGCATTTGTTGCGTTTTGCCGGTAACTCACAGCCGTGTTATTTCATTTATCATGAGATTTGCGTGTTCCACAGAGCAAAATTATTGCGGCAAACAACGCCTGCTGTCATTTTAGGCTAACCCCAGGCTCATTCCATTGACACATTTCGGAGCATCTCACATGAATTTCAGAACGTATTTGAACCCGATCCGCGTAGTTTTGGCAGCGGCCTCATTTATCGCTGTGTCGGGCCAGGCGGTGGCAGCTGAACTGCCTTCGTTATCCACGTTTGCAGAAAAGACATTTGCCGTTCCCGAGGGCACCATTGCCGACAAGCTGGTTTCATCCCGGTTTCCGCAGGCAAAATTCGAGTACTACCGTAGTGTTTCTGATGCGGCTGCGGCGCTTGGGGCGGGTAAGGTTGATGTGGTTGCCTATGATGAGCCAATTCTGAAAAACATTGCGGCTAAAAGTGCCGGTGAACTGGTGGTGCTGCCGGAAATGCTAACGGTAGATGAATACGGGTTTGGTGTTCGGCCGGGTGATGCTGCCCTGAAACAGTCGATTGATACGGTTCTTGCGGCACTTCGGAAAGACGGTGTTTATGCGGCCATGCGCAAGCGCTGGTTGCCCGACAGTGGTGCCCCGGCGGTCATGCCTGAAATACCGTTGACCGGTAAAAACGGGGTGTTGCGCCTGGGAACGGCGGCGGTCACCGAGCCGTTTTCGTTTGTTGATGCCAGGCAGCAGGTTACCGGTTTCGATATTGAACTGGCCCATCGCATTGCCCAGCAGCAGGGCAAAACCCTCGAGATCGTCAATATGGGGTTTGGTGAATTGATTCCCGCGCTGCTTGCCGGCAAGGTTGACTTGATCGGGGCCTGTATCACCATTTCACCTGAGCGTTCAGAAAAAATACTGTTTTCTGACTCGTATTACACGGGTGGCATCGGTGCGCTGGTGCGTAATCCGTAATTCTGGTGTCCGATTGGCTCGCGGGTGCCGGGCACCCGGCTGGTCGGCCCCAAGCGGGAATGATGCGGCAATCGACGGCCTTTTTCTCCAAAAGGGTTTATCGCTGTAAAGCCTGACACCGCTGATCAAGCCTGACGTGGATCAGGCTTTTTTCTATTGAGGTCGTGCAGCAATTGTTGCATCACCTGACGTTTTCTTTCGTTTTCATTTTCAAGGCGCTGGTTGACACTTCGGACAACGCTGGTGCGGGTAACCTTTGGCTTCATGCCGGGCACGTCTTTGAGCTTTTCGCCCCGTGCGGATACGGCCATCCGTGTGTCGTCACCTCGGATATCGTCTTCGGTGATTTTTTTCTGGCTTTCCGGTGATTTCTGCAACAAAGACAGCAAGTTTTTCAGAAACGACATCAGGCCTCCCGTTTGAAGATGGCAATTCAGAAAATGACTGCTTACGTCATTTTGTATCTTTATGGATCTGAATGCTAGTACAAATAGCACGGCTTTGTAAATGGCCGTTATCCCGGTGTCGTTGTTGGGGTGAGGATGGAAAACAATAAAAAACCCGCAAAGCAAAGCGCTGTGCGGGTTTTTAAGTTTCGGAGCTTTAAGGTGAAAGCTCTGAAATGTATGTTTGGTAGGCAGTACTGGATTCGAACCAGCGACCTCTACGATGTCAACGTAGCGCTCTAACCAACTGAGCTAACCGCCTGAAGAACAAAACTATAACCCAAAAATTATTCGTGTGTCAAGCAATGCGAAAATTTTTTGCCTGAAATGAATATTTATTGACCTGAAAGGGGAGTCAGGCAGAAATCAGGTAGGCGTCAAGCAGAAATCAAGCAGACCCAAGGAAAAGATTCGCTTATAAAAAGCCTGATTTCCCAACCCGGGCCGAATTTCCCAACCCGACACGCAAACTATTTTCTGTGCAATTCTTGCAGGGCGGTGATGTTACACTAAGAAGCTACACTCGGTCATTCGCATGCTTGTCGTTAACGCGGCAGGGTGTTCAACCAGCATAATCAAGAAAACGCGGCGGGTGCCGCGTTTTTTCGTCAGGAAATTCTATGGTTCAGATTACGTTGCCCGACGGGTCGCAGCGCGACTTTCCCGGTCCGGTCTCGGTTAGTGATGTTGCTCATTCTATTGGCGCAGGCTTGGGCAAGGCAGCCCTTGCTGGGCGCGTGACCTTTGACGGTGCAGATGGCACGCTGGTTGACACCAGTTATGTCATTGATCGCAACGCACAGCTGGCGATCGTAACGGCCAAAGACCCCGACGGTCTTGATCTTATCCGGCACTCGACAGCGCACTTGCTGGCGTATGCGGTTAAAACATTGTTCCCCGATGCGCAGGTCACCATCGGTCCGGTCATCGATAACGGCTTTTATTACGACTTTTCGTACAAGCGTCCGTTTACGCCTGAAGACCTGCTGGCCATTGAAAAGAAAATGACCGAGCTGGCGCGCAAAGACGAGGTGGTCACGCGTGAAGAATGGTTGCGTGACGATGCCGTCGAGTTTTTCAAAAGCATTGGCGAAGCGTACAAGGCCGAGATCATTGCCTCGATTCCGTCCAATGAGCCCATCAGCCTGTATCGCGAAGGTGATTTCATTGACTTGTGTCGCGGCCCTCACGTGCCGTCAACGGGCAAGCTGAAGGTTTTCAAGCTGATGAGCGTGGCCGGTGCCTACTGGCGCGGTGACAGCAAAAACGAAATGCTGCAGCGCATTTACGGTACGGCATGGGCTACCAAAGAAGAGCAGCAGGCCTACCTGACCATGCTCGAAGAAGCCGAAAAGCGCGACCATCGCAAGCTGGGGCGTGAGCTCGATTTCTTCCATTTCCAGGAAGAGGCGCCGGGCCTTATTTTCTGGCACCCCAAGGGCTGGACCCTGTGGCAGCAGGTTGAGCAGTACATGCGTGCCGTCTACCGCGACAACGGCTACCAGGAAATCAAGGCACCGCAAATTCTTGATCTGTCGATGTGGAAAAAACCGGCCACTGGGACAATTATTCCGAGCATATTTTCACGACCGAGTCTGAGAACCGGGTTTACGGCCTCAAGCCCATGAACTGCCCGGGTCACGTCCAGATTTACAACGCGGGGTTGCATTCATATCGTGAATTGCCGATTCGCTATGGTGAATTCGGTCAGTGTCATCGTAATGAACCTTCGGGTTCGTTGCACGGCATGATGCGCGTGCGCGGGTTTACCCAGGACGACGGCCACATTTTCTGTACTGAAGATCAGTTGCAAGACGAGTGCGCTGCGTTTACCGCATTGCTGCAAAAGGTCTATGCCGATTTCGGGTTTACCGAAATCTTGTACAAGGTCGCAACGCGCCCCGAAAAGCGCATTGGCAGCGATGAGGTCTGGGACAAGGCCGAGCAGGCCCTGATGGAAAGTCTCAATCGTACCGGTTGTACCTATGAAGTCAGCGAAGGGGACGGCGCCTTCTATGGCCCGAAAATCGAATACACCCTGAAAGACGCCATCGGCCGTCATTGGCAGTGCGGCACCATTCAGGTTGACTTCTCCATGCCAGCGCGTCTGGGTGCCGAATACGTTGACGCGTCCGACCAGCGCAAGACCCCGGTCATGCTGCACCGGGCCATTTTGGGTTCGTTCGAACGGTTCATCGGTATTCTTATTGAAAATCACGCCGGCGCCATGCCTCCGTGGCTGGCTCCCGAGCAGGCGGTGGTGTGTTGTATTTCTGAAAACTATGCCGATTACGCCACAGAAGTGGTGCAAAAGCTCAAGCAGCAAGGCCTGCGAGTGTCAGCAGATTTGCGTGGTGAAAAAATCACTCGTAAAATCCGTGAGCACAGTATGCAAAAAATTCCGTACATTCTTGTCGTTGGCGAAAAAGAACGCGATAACGGCACGGTGGCGGTTCGCAGTCGCGGTAACGTCGATCTGGGTGTCATGCCCTTGCAAGATTTTGCCGGTCGTCTGCAAAATGATATCGCCTCCCGGCGTCAGACCGGGCAGGAATAATTGTTAATTACCAAGGAGTTCTAGATATCGCAACCGATAAAAACCATCGCATCAACGGTGAAATTCGTGTTCCCGAGGTGCGACTGATTGGCGTCGACGGTGAACAGCTGGGCATCGTAAAAATAGCTGATGCACTGCAGCTTTCTGAAGAACACGAAGTGGATTTGGTCGAAATTGCGCCAAACGCCGAGCCGCCTGTTTGCCGATTGATGGATTACGGCAAGTTCAAGTACCAGGAACAAAAGCGTCTGGCTGAAGCCAAGTCCAAGCAAAAGGTTATTCAGGTCAAGGAAGTCAAATTCCGCCCGGGTACCGACGAAGGTGATTACCAGGTCAAGCTGCGTAACCTCAAGCGGTTCATCGAAGACGGTGACAAGGCCAAGGTCACCTTGCGTTTCCGTGGCCGTGAAATGGCCCACCAGGAACTGGGTATGCGTGTGCTCGAACGCATTCGCGATGACCTGACCGAAATGTGTCAGGTCGAAGCCATGCCCAAGCTCGAAGGCCGCCAAATGGTTATGGTTCTGGCGCCACGCAAGAAAGCGCCGCAGAAGGGCGATTCAGCCTCCTGATCTATTGTCATGCATCCCCACCAGGCGCTGTCTGGTGGGGTTTGTTTTCGCAGGTACCTCATGCACGTTCTCTTCATTATCGATCCCTTGCCGTCGCTCAAGGCCTATAAAGATTCTTCGGTCGCCATGATGCGTGCGCTGTGCGCGCGGGGGCATTCGATCAGTGTTGCGCTGCAGGGTGACCTGTACATTGATGAAGGCGTGGTCATGGCCAACAGTTCGGCCATTGATCTGGTGGCCGGTGCAGACTTGCATGGCAAAGACTGGTGGGTGGCTTGTGGCGTCAAGGCTGAACACGCCCTGACAACGTTTGATGCCGTGGTTATGCGCAAAGACCCGCCGTTTGACATGGAATATGTGTATTCCACCCATTTGCTTGAATTTGCGCAGCAGCAGGGCGCAAAAGTGTTCAATTCGGGGTCGGCCATTCGCAACCACCCTGAAAAGCTGGCGATCACGGAATTCTCGCAGTTCACGTCTCCCACGCTGGTCACTGCAGACAACGCGCGTTTGCGTGCATTCCATACCCGTTACCGTGACATCATCGTCAAGCCGCTCGATGGCATGGGTGGCATGGGTATTTTCCGCATTCAGCCTGAAGAGCCCAATCTGGGGGCTATTCTTGAAACACTGACGGTGAACGGGCAGCGCACCATTATGGCGCAGCGCTATATTCCCGAGATCGTCAATGGTGACAAGCGTATCCTGATCATTGACGGTCAACCCGTTCCCTATGCGCTGGCGCGTATTCCGCTGGCGGGTGAAACACGCGGCAATCTGGCGGCGGGTGGGCGTGGGGTGGCTCAACCGCTGTCTGAGCGAGATCGCCACATTGCCGAAACACTCGGTCCGATCCTGCGCAAGCGTGGGTTGCTGTTGGTTGGTCTGGATGTCATTGGCGATTATCTGACTGAAGTCAATGTCACCAGTCCGACCTGTTTTGTCGAAATTACCGAGCAAACCGGCTTTGATGTTGCCGATTGTTTTGCGCAAGCCCTTGAGCGGGCGGCCGGGGTCTAGGTCATGACCCGTATCGTATTGGTCATGCACGATCCGTTGGCCTCGGCGCTGGCGTCGTGCGCCCGCCATATCCTGGGTCAGGAACCCGTGCTTGACGTTTTCGATATTGTGGCCACAGACATGCCCGATAAACGCCTGGTTGAAATCGTCGACACACTGACCGCGACTCCGGGTGTGCCCACGCTGGTGTTGTGTGATATTTTCGGTGCTTCGCCATTCAATGCCGCACGCAAGGCGATGGAACTGGCACGCTCTGATGGTTTTGAAGTTGAAGTGATGGCCGGTGCCAATTTGTGTATGGTGCTCAAGGCGCTTACGGCGCCGCGTGATGATTTTCGTGCATTTCTGCGTGCTGTGCGTGCCGCAGCCACGCGGGGTATTGTGTGTGCTGGTGACCCGTCTTAATATTTAGCATGAACGCGCTTCTCGTTCGTGCGTCCTGGCTTATCTGAACAGAATAATTACTATGCCGTCTATTGATATTGTCATCAGCAACAAACTTGGCCTGCACGCGCGGGCTGCCGCCAAACTGACGCAGCTCGCGTCGCGTTTTGCGCAAACCGAAATTTTCATTGCGCGTGGTAGCCAGCGCGTCAATGCCAAAAGCATCATGGGTGTCATGATGCTGGCGGCGGGTTTGGGGGTTACGGTCACCGTCGATGCCGAGGGTGCCGATGCCGATGCGGCGCTGGCCGAAATCAAGGCTTTGTTTGACAACAAATTTGGCGAAGGCCAGTAACGTCAGGTTCCATCATGAATCATCCAGCTGCGTCGGTTTCCGGTTCGCTCAATACCATGCTGTGCCTGCGGGGTCAGGCGGTGGTGCGAGGTTACGCGATCGGGCGTGCGGTAGTCATGGGCGCAGCGGCCCTCGAGGTGGTTCATTACCGGATTCAGCCTGAAGACGTTGAAGCCGAATGCCAGCGCCTGAAAGAGGCATTGTTGCAAGCTCAAGGCGAGCTGCAGTACATGATTGATCATTTGCCCGACGATGCGCCGCGTGAAATGGGCCCGTTGTTGACGGTACATTGCATGCTGATGGCTGATCGCATGTTGTCAGATCAGGCGTGTTTGCTGATTGCAGAACGGTTGTATAACGCCGAATGGGCCCTGACAACCCAGGGGCAAACGCTGGCCGAACAGTTTGCGGGCATGGAAGACGAGTATCTGCGTGAACGTGGGGCAGACATCCGTCAAGTCATCGAGCGCGTCTTGCGGGTGTTGTCGGGTCGGCCGGTGGTTTTGCCCGATTTTGAATCGGCGCAGGCGGGCGAACTGATCGTTGTGGCGCGGGATATTTCCCCTGCCGATATGCTGCGATTGCGTGGGGCCCACTTTGGTGCATTCCTGACCGACCTGGGGGCCGACCTCGCATACCGCTATCGTGGCGCGCAGCATGAATGTACCCGCAGTGGTGGGTATGGGGAATATCCGCTCGCTCGTACGTGACGGTGATTTGCTGATTGTCGATGGCATGACGGGTGCGGTGCTGGTCAACCCGCCGGCATTCGTGCTTGAGCAGTATCGCCGGCGGCAGGAAGCGTATGCGGATGACCGTGCCGCGCTTGCGCTGCTGCGCGACGCCGAGGCGGTAACCCTTGATGGCGTTCGCATCATGCTTGAGGCCAACATCGAGCTGCCTGAAGAGGCCGTGCAGGCTCTGGCAGCCGGTGCTGATGGCATTGGCCTGTTTCGCAGCGAGTTTTTGTTCATGGGCCGGGAAAGCCTGCCCGATGAAGAAGAGCAATACGAGGCGTACGCCACGGTGGTCAGAACCATGCAGGGGCGTCCGGTCACGATTCGCACGCTCGATATTGGTTCCGACAAAACCCTTGACGGTGATACTACAGTGGCCACCAACCCGGCGTTGGGGCTGAGGGCCATTCGCTATTGTCTGGCAAATCCGGATCTTTTCCGCACCCAGCTGCGCGCGCTGCTGCGGGCATCGGCACACGGCAGGGTACGTATTCTGGTACCCATGATTTCTCACATGCACGAAGTGCATGCGGTCAAGCGGGCACTGGATCACGCCCGCAAAGAGCTCGATGAGCGGGGTCAACCCTATGCTGAACACGTGGAAATTGGCGCCATGGTCGAGATTCCTGCCATTGCCATTGCCATTGAACCGTTTGTCGAACAGCTCGATTTCCTGTCAATCGGTACCAATGACCTGATCCAGTACACGCTGGCCATCGACCGTGCGGACAATGCGGTCGCCGATTTGTACGACCCGATGCATCCGGCCGTATTACGCCTGATTTCACACACCATCAACGCCGCCGACCGTGCGGGTAAATCGGTGGCCGTGTGTGGTGAAATGGCGGGTGATTCACAGGTGACCCGCATGCTGCTCGGGCTTGGGCTGAAGGAATTTTCCATGCATCCGCAGCAATTGCTCGATATTAAGAAAGAAGTGCGTCAGTCGCATACCAACGCACTTCGTGTCAAGGTGGCCTCTGCGCTTAACCGGGCCGAACGTATTGATCTTTCAGCGCTGGCTGCCGGATAATTCTGGGTAGCTCATAAAAATATGGGCCGATGCCCGATAATTTGATCCGGGTAGCATCGGCCGGTTTTGCATAGTTGCCAATGCCGGGCAGATTCTGCCCGGATTTTTCCGCTTCAGCGGGTGTAGGCTGATTCCCCGTGAGTACTGATATCCAGGCCTTCGCGCTCGGCTTCCGGGCTGACGCGCAGGCCGCATAGCTTGTCGGCAATGAAGTAGGCAACGACGGCAACGATACCGGTCCAGACGAACGTTACCAGAATGCCTTCGATCTGAACCCAGAGCTGGGGCAGGATGTCGGCGGCGCTGTCCAGGCCGGGACCGCCCATGGCCTTGGCATTCAGGATGCCGGTCAGGACTGCACCCACAATGCCACCCAGGGCGTGAATGCCGAAGACATCCAGAGAATCGTCAGCGCGCAGCATGCGTTTCAGGCCATTCACACCCCACACACGCAGCACCGGTCAGGACACCAATCACCAGGGCACCGACGGGGCCAACCAGACCGGCCGCGGGGGTGATGCCGACCAGGCCGGCGACGGCACCTGATACAGCGCCCAGCATGGATGGCTTGCCTTTGACCAGCCATTCAGTCAACAGCCAGGCCAGTAGGGCAGCCGCTGTGGCAACCAAAGTATTAAAGAAGGCCAGGGCAGCCGTTTCATTGGCGCCGAGCGCCGAGCCAGCGTTGAACCCGAACCAGCCCACCCACAGCAGGGCTCCGCCAATCATGGTCATGGGGAGGTTGTGAGGGGGCATGGCTTCACGACCGTAGCCCAGGCGCGGGCCGAGGTAGTACGCACCCACCAGTCCGGCAACGCCTGCGTTGATATGCACGACAGTGCCGCCGGCGAAATCAAGGGCGCCTTTTTCAAGCAGCCATCCGCCGGGGCCCCAGACCATGTGGGCGATGGGCAGGTAGGCGAAGGTGACCCAGATCAGGGTAAAGACAATCACGGCGGAGAATTTGACGCGTTCGGCCAGGCCTCCCACGATCAGTGCGCAGGTAATGCCGGCGAATGTCGCCTGAAAGGCGGCAAAGCTGATTTCAGGAATCGTGCCGGCCATGACGTATTCGCCAGTGTCCAGGTTGGCCATGCCGCTGAAGAACAGACGGGAAAAACCACCGAAAAAGGCATTGCCTTCAGTGAACGCAACGGAGTAACCGTAGACGAACCAGACCACAATGGCCAATGAAAAGGTGGTGAGGACTTGTGCCAGCACGGACAGCACATTCTTGGAGCGCACCAGACCGCCGTAGAACAAGGCCAGGGCGGGTACGACCATCATCAAAACCAGCAGCGTTGAAACGCTGACCCATACAAAATCGGCTGCATTCATTTCAGTAACTCCTAGATGGCGGCATCGCCGTCTTCGCCGGTGCGAATACGGATGACTTGTTCAAGGGGGTGACGAAAATCTTTCCGTCCCCGATCTTGCCGGTGTGGGCGGCCGCGCAAAGACTTTCAACAGCCCGTTCGACCTGGTCGTCGGTGACGGCCAGTTCGATGCGTAGTTTGGGCAGGAAGTCCACGGTGTATTCGGCACCCCGGTACAGTTCGGTATGGCCTTTCTGGCGTCCGAACCCTTTGACTTCAGTCACTGTCATGCCTTGAATACCGACTTCGGCCAGAGCTTCCTGACCTCGTCCAGCTTGAATGGTTTGATGATTGCGGTGATGAGTTTCATGATGTGCTTCCTTTTAGAGGGCGATCGATTCCTCTGAAGCAATTTGCGTGCCAGTTTTTTGATCCGTATCGGTCAATTGGCCTGACCGGTGCGGGATGGCATTGGTAATATCGGCACGCTTATTACACACGGCGTTGGCGATGCGATATTTGGCACGCAGCGGCCGTGCGCATTGCCTGTGACGGGTGCGTAAATGGGGCTGGTCATGCGTGCCTGGGTACGTAAGTGGTGCGTGCGAGCCGGATTGCACCATTACGGTGCTGTTTTGATGGGGTTTTGCACCAGGGTGAAGAGATCTTTGGTGCGGCTGAGGCATTTGTAACAAACCAGGGTGGTTTGTGGGGGTATTGTGTCGTGATGTATATCCGTGTCTGGACGTCTGTGGACTCAAACCCTTATCATGCGGTGCTTTATTCTTGTTTTTATTAAGGTGAATTCTTGCTTTTGTAATTAGGGCTTACACTAATACGGTCGACTTTTTGACCCGGTTCGATAGAATTGTAACGACCTTCAGTAACTTCACTCAGGAATACGCATGAAAACACAACGTAAACATCTGGCCATCCTTGCTTTGATCGCTTCTGCCGGTATTCTTGCCGCGTGCTCGAAGGAAGAGCCGGCGCCGGTGCCCGCGCCAGCACCTGCCGTTGAGCAGCCCGCGCCTGTTGACAAGCCTACCGTTGGAGAGGCCGTCCAGAGCGCGACCGATGCCGCAGCACAGAAAGCTGCCGAAGTCCGTGACCAGGCTGCAGAAGCCGCTGCGAAAGTGGGTGATGCCCTCAAACAGGGTGCCGCCGATGCCGACAAGGCAATTCAGGGCGCTTTGACCAGTGCGCAAGACGCTGCCGGGAAAGCGGCTGCGGGTGCCGCCGAGCTGGCTGACAAGGCGAAAGAGGCCGCTGCCGGTGCCGCAGAAAAGACAGCCGAGGGCACCGAAAAAGCCGTTGAGAGCACTGAGAAGGCGGCAGACAAGGTGGTCGAGGAAGTCAAGTCCTGAATCCATCATTAGCCCTGGTCAGTCTGGGGCCGATACCGCAAGGCGGGCGCACCATGCGCCCGTTTTTTATTTAAACTGATGCTATTTGATAGTTACTCAGGGGCAAGGCATGATGAATCGTACTGACTGGTTTGAAGACCTGCAGAAAAATGTGTCCGAAATGATCAAGAACAGCCCGGCAGCAGATATCGAGCGCAACGTCAAGGCGATGATGGCCCAAACGTTTACGCGTCTTGATCTGGTGACGCGTGAAGAGTTTGACATCCAGGCGGCGCTGTTGGAAAAGGCGTTGGCACGTGTGGCTGCGCTGGAAACCCGGTTGGCGGCGCTTGAGGCACGTACTAGCGAGACAGGCCCGGACGCCTGAGTCCCCGGCCTGATTTCCAGGTCAATGCGGCGGGCTGTGCAGTCCGTCCGGTGGCATTAATTGCCCCGGTTTGGTCGCAGTATCTGTCTTTAGTTCGGGGTTTCCCCGTCTGACCGTTTTATCCCGCAGGGTTCCCGTGTCGCCCATCCTTCCGGCAAACTGACCGGTATCAATCAGCGCGTCAATGGTTTGGCCAGGAACGAATGCTTCCCGGCTGTCGCGCTCGCGTATCGGGGGTGGGTTATGTCGCTTGCAGTGGTGTCCAGCCGTGCCTTGTTCGGGCTTGAGGCCGTGCCGGTGCGTGTCGAAGTGCACGTCGGTCCGGGGCTTCCGGCCTTCAACCTGGTTGGTCTGCCGGGTGCGGGTGTGCGTGAAAGTCGTGATCGTGTTCGCTCGGCCATTCTCAGCAGTGGTTTTGATTTTCCGGCAGGCCGGGTAACGGTCAATCTGGCGCCGGCCGACTTGCCCAAGGCCTCGGGGCGGTTTGATTTGCCTATTGCTCTGGGTATTTTGCTGGCCTCCGGGCAGGTCGCGTGTACCGATGATACCGACATGGCGGGGCTGGTCTTTGCCGGTGAGCTGTCTCTGACCGGGGCCGTCGTTTCCATCGATGCCGTGCTGGCTATCGCGCTGGCTGTAGCGCGTGACACACCCGGGGCGATTCTGGTCGTGCCCGCGCGCTGTGCCGATGTGGCGGCCAGTGTTCCCGGGTTAACTGTTCTGGCAGCCGACAGTCTGGCCCATGTGGCGGCGCACCTTGCCGGGGTGTCCGGTTTGACTGTGGTTGGCTATCAGACGCTACAGGCAGCCGATATGACAGGGTATTGTTTGTCCGAAGTGCGCGGTCAGGCCGTAGCGCGGCGTGTGCTTGAAATTGCCGCCGCGGGTGGTCACAGCCTGTTGATGTCAGGCCCGCCGGGTACCGGAAAAAGCATGCTGGCCAATCGATTGCCGTCATTATTGCCACCGTTGTCGCATGCCCAGGCGCTTGAGGCCATGGCGCTGGCGGGGGTTGCCGGGCGAAACCAGCCCCTGGATTTAACGCCACCTTTTCGATCGCCGCACCATTCGTGTTCGGTGGCGGCCCTGGTCGGGGGTGGCGTCATTCCGCGACCGGGCGAAATCAGTCTGGCGCATCGAGGCGTGTTGTTTCTTGATGAGTTGCCCGAGTTCAGTCGCCAGGCGCTGGAGTCGCTGCGTGAGCCGCTGGAAACCGGCTCGGTCAGTATCGCCCGTTCCTCGCGTTCAGTCGTGTATCCTGCCCGATTCCAGCTGGTTGCAGCCATGAACCCGTGTCCTTGCGGTTGGCTGGGGCATGGCGTTCGTGCGTGTCGGTGCACCCCGGATCGCATCGATCATTATCGGTCCAGGTTATCGGGGCCGTTGCTTGATCGCATTGATTTACAGGTGGTGCTTGGGGCTGTCGGCCGCGGCTGGTCATCCTTGCCTTTGGGCGAGTCGTCGGCGATAGTGCGCGAACGAGTCACACGCTGCCGAGGCTTGCAGATGCAGCGTCAGGGGTGCCTGAATGCCGATCTCGCGGGCGGTGCGCTGGAACGTCAGGCCTCATTGTTGCCCGAGGCGCGTCAGGCGCTTGATGACATTGCGCTGCGGCATAGCTGGTCAGGTCGTGTGATTCACCGGGTCTTGCGGGTAGCGCGTACCCTGGCTGATCTGGCCGGGCCTGATGTTCTGACGCGGGATCACGTTCTCGAGGCTGCACAGTACAGGCCTGCCTGGTAGTGTTGTAAGCGAAACCCGGCCAGTGGACTTGCAAACGAAAACATCATATAATCAAAGGCTTTTCGTAAAACCGGTTAGGGAAAGTTGCACCATTATCAGGTTTGAGGTTTGGCAGTAATGCCATTAATCGGGTTTGGCAGTAGTGCCAAACTGCCAAACGGGTTTGCAGAAAAGAATTCGCCTTTGGCGAAAAAACGCCCTTGGCTGGCCACTCTTTAGCCTGCCGGGGTTTGTGTGTCGCGCTTTGCAGGTTGGCAAGCGTTGCGGGCCGTACAACAGGTGTGCGGTGTACAGCAACCACCTGAAGGCGCAAATAACAGAGCTATCACCATGCCTAAAATGAAAACCAAACGGGGCGCCGCCAAGCGCTTCCAGGTCCGCGGCAGCGGGTCGATCAAACGGGGTCAAGCGTTCAAGCGCCACATCCTTACCAAGAAAACCACCAAGAACAAGCGTCAGTTGCGCGGTTCTGCTGCGGTTCACAAGTCAGATGTTGCGTCCGTACGCAGCATGATGCCTTACGCTTGATTTAACGGAGATCGACTATGCCACGCGTAAAACGCGGCGTTACCGCCCGCGCTCGTCACAAAAAAGTTATCAAAGCAGCCAAAGGTTATCGCGGTCGCCGCGGTAATGTATTCCGGGTTGCCAAACAAGCGGTCATGCGCGCAGGCCAATACGCCTACCGCGACCGTCGCAACAAGAAGCGCACTTTCCGCGCCCTCTGGATCACGCGTATCAATGCCGCGTGCCGCGAGTTGGGCGTAACGTACAGCGTCTTCATCGCCGGTACCAAGAAAGCCGCTATCGAGCTCGATCGCAAAGTGCTGGCCGACATGGCTGTTCACGACAAGGCAGGTTTTGCTGCAGTCGTTGCTCAGGCTAAGGCTGCATTGGCTTCCTGATCGGTTTGCCGACAGTGTAGTGACAAAAACGGGGCTCGTTCTGGGCTCCGTTTGTATTTGGAAAAGCGATATTCATGACTTCCCCGGTTGATGACCTGATCGTTCAGGCCCAAGAAGCATTCGCGCAGTCTGCTGACGTGACCGCGCTTGAAAACGCCAAAGCCCGTTTCCTGGGCAAACAAGGCGCACTGACCGCCATGATGAAAAATCTGGCCCAGCTTGACCCCGAACAAAAGCGTAGCGAAGGGGCACGTATCAATGTGCTCAAGCAGCAGGTCGAGGCGCTGCTGACAGAACGCCGGGCCCAATTGGCTCAGGCCGAACTGGACAAGCGGCTGGCGGCTGAAACGATCGATGTCTCATTGCCCGGTCGCGGGCCGGGCATGGGTGGTATTCACCCGGTCATCCAGACCTGGCAGCGGGTTGAATCCATTTTCCGTTCGATTGGTTTTGAAGTGGCTGATGGCCCTGAAATCGAAAACGATTGGACCAACTTTACTGCCCTGAACAACCCGGAAAATCACCCGGCGCGTTCCATGCAAGATACGTTTTATGTCGACATGAACGATGAGCAAGGCTTGCCGTTTTTGTTGCGTACACACACCAGTCCCATGCAGGTGCGTTATGCCCGCATGAACAAACCACCCATCAAGGTCATTGCGCCCGGCCGTACCTATCGGGTTGACAGCGATGCCACACACTCACCCATGTTCCATCAGGTCGAAGGCCTCTGGATTGCCGACAACATTTCGTTCGCCGATCTGAAGGGTGTGTACACCAATTTCCTGCGGGCGTTTTTTGAAACCGACGACTTGTGCGTGCGGTTCCGCCCCTCGTTCTTTCCGTTTACCGAGCCTTCTGCCGAGATTGACATGATGTTCACGTCCGGCCCCAATCAGGGGCGCTGGCTCGAAATTTCCGGTTCCGGCCAGGTCCACCCCGAGGTTATCCGTAATTTCGGCCTTGACCCCGAGCAGTACATTGGCTTTGCGTTCGGCTCCGGCCTTGAACGCCTGACCATGCTGCGCTACGGGGTCAATGACCTGCGCCAGTTCTACGAAGGTGACCTGCGCTTCCTGCGTCAGTTCAATCGTTAACCTGAATACGGATTTCATTCTCAATCATGCAATTTTCCGAATCCTGGCTGCGCTCATTCACCAACCCCGACCTGAGCACCGAAGCGCTGTCGCATCAACTGACCATGGCGGGCCTTGAGGTTGAAGAAACCCAGCCCGTGGCGCCGCCGTTCAGCGGCATTGTCGTGGGTCACATTACCGAAATTGCGCCACACCCCAACGCGGACAAACTGCGGGTCTGTCAGGTGGATGACGGCTCCGGCACGCTGCTGCAGATCGTGTGTGGCGCACCCAACGCGGCGGCGGGCCTCAAGGTGCCGTTTGCCCGTCTGGGCGCCGAATTGCCTGGCGGCATGAAAATCGGCAAGGTCAAGATGCGCGGTGTTGAATCGTTTGGCATGCTGTGCTCGGCTCGCGAACTGGGCTTGTCAGAAGACCATGCCGGTTTGCTGGAACTGGACGACCGTGCGCAACCAGGTCAATCGATTCGTGAAATGCTCGATCTGGACGACACCTTGTTCACCCTGAAACTGACGCCTAACCGTGCCGATTGCCTGTCAATTCTGGGCGTTGCTCGTGAAGTGGCGGCGCTTACAGGCGCACCGCTGGTGCGCCGCCCGTATCAGCCGGTGCCCGTCACGCTGGAAGACCGCCTGCCGGTGACGGTTCAGGCCCCTGATTTATGCGGTCGTTTTGCCGGACGTATTATTCGTGGTGTGAATGCGCGTGCACAAACGCCGGCCTGGATGAAATCCCGGCTTGAGCGGGCAGGGCAACGCGCCATCTCGGCCCTGGTCGATATTTCCAACTATGTCATGCTCGAACTGGGCCGTCCGACCCATGTGTTTGATTTGAACACCATCAGCCAGGGGTTGACGGTGCGTTGGGCCAATGCGGGCGAATCACTCAAGCTGCTGAACGAACAAACCGTCGCGTTGCAGCCTGACGTCGGCGTGATTGCCAGCGGCGACCAGCTGGAAAGCCTGGCCGGTATCATGGGCGGCGATGCCAGTGCCGTTACCCTGGATACCACCGATATTTACCTCGAAGGCGCGTTCTGGTGGCCCGAGGCCATCATGGGCCGTGCCCGCCGCTTCAAGTTCAGCTCGGAAGCCAGCCACCGGTTTGAACGGGGTGTCGATTTCGCGAACATTCCTGAAGACCTCGAAATCATGACGCGCCTGATCGTGGACATTTGTGGTGGGCAGGTGGGTCCGCTCGATGACCAGATTATCCGTTTGCCGCAGCGCGATCCTGTCGAAATGCGTCTTGACCGTTGCCGCCGCATTCTGGGCGTACCCCTTGATCAGGCTCAGGTCGAAGACATTTTCACGCGCCTGGGGTTGCCGTTTGAGGTGAACGCCGGGGTATTCCGTGTCACACCACCCTCGTTCCGCTTCGATATTGCCATTGAAGAAGACCTGGTTGAAGAAGTGGCCCGCGTTTACGGCTTCGAACAGATCCCTGATCAGGCTCCGGTTGCGCCTGCCGTCATGGCGGTACAGCCTGAAACCCTGCAGGGGCCACACCTGTTGCGCCAGCGCCTGGCACTGCGTGATTATCAGGAAGTCATCAACTTTTCGTTTGTTGAAGAGGCCTGGGAGCAAAATTACGCCGGTAATGCCGACCCGATTCGCTTGTTGAACCCGATTGCCAGCCAGCTGGCGGTCATGCGTTCCAGTCTGATCGGTGGTCTGCTGGCCAATATCCGTCACAATGCCAACCGCAAACAGTCACGTGTGCGGGTATTTGAACTGGGTCGTGTGTTTGCCCGCGACAGCCGTGTCGCTGACGGTGATCTGACCGTCAAGGGCGTCAGCCAGCCACAGCGTATTGCTGCTGCGGCGTGGGGGCCGGCCTTGCCCGAGCAGTGGGGCGCACCGACTCGTCCGGTTGATTTCTACGACGTGAAAAGTGATCTTGAGGCCCTTTGGGGGCACGTGCGGCTGACCTGGTCTGCAAATCCGCATCCCACCCGGCCCTGCATCCTGGGCGTTCTGCACAGCTTTTGCTGGACGGGCAGCCCATAGGCTGGATCGGTGAAGTGCATCCGCGTTGGGCACAACAGCTGGATATGGCACATGCCCCCGTAGTTTTCGAGGTGGATGTTGATGCGATTTCCACAATCGCCTTGCCCGCGCCTGCTGAACTGTCGCGTCAGCCCATCGTGATTCGTGACCTGGCGGTCTGGGTGGATGCCAGTGTGGCGTGGCAAGATCTGATGGCGACCCTGCAGGCGACTATTGCGGCCGACGACAGTCTGGCCATCGTGAAAGACATTCGTTTGTTTGACGTCTGGCGCGACAAGGCCCAGGCCGATGCGCAGACCAGCCTGGCCTTGCGGTTCTGGCTGCAAGATGCTGCAGTCACACTGGATGACGCGCAGGTAGAACAGTGCATGGCCCGGTTGCTGGATGCCCTGGTCACCACCCATGGCGTTCGTCAGCGCGCCTGACCGGAGATTTGGATGAATCAAGAAACACGCACCCTGACCAAGGCCGAGCTGGCTGAATTGCTGTTTGACCGGGTTGGTCTGAACAAACGTGAAGCCAAAGATCTGGTGGATACCTTTTTGAAGAGATTCGGGACGCGCTGGCCAACGGCGTGGAAGTGAAACTGTCGGGTTTTGGCAATTTCCAGGTGCGCGACAAGCCGCCACGTCCGGGCCGCAACCCCAAAACGGGTGAAGTCATTCCCATCGAAGCGCGTCGTGTCGTTACGTTTCATGCCAGTCAGAAGCTGAAAAGCGCTGTTGAGCAGGCAGGGACCGGGCCGGTTACCCCTGCCGCCGACAAGGTTTGAGTTCTGTCCCGTGTTTGTTATGATCGACAGCCTTAACCGATTTTAACCTATAGACAGGCCGTTATTCCGCCCATGAGTACTCCAGAAACCTCTGTTGCCTTGCCGCCGATTCCCGCCAAACGTTATTTCACGATTGGCGAGGTCAGCGATTTGTGCGGCGTCAAACCACATGTTCTGCGTTATTGGGAACAAGAGTTTACGCAGCTCAAGCCGGTCAAGCGTCGCGGTAATCGCCGATATTACCAGCACCACGAGGTGTTGTTGATTCGTCGTATTCGCGATTTGCTGTACGAGCAGGGTTTCACGATCAGCGGGGCACGCAACCGTCTGGGCGATGTGCGCGAGGTCGATCACGACCAGGAAGCCGCCGTACGTTTGTCGGGCACCGAGTTCCAGGCGCTGCGCACCGAACTTGCCGCCATCCGTGACAGCTTGTCAGAGGCTCTTGGCGCCCCTGCGCTGGGCTGATGCGGGCCCAAGCACTGCAGGCCCTGTGCCTGACAGACCCTGCCCAAAAAATCGTAGCGGTCAATGCACTGCACGCCGCTTTTGCGCCTAGTGGCTGCCTTGATCGTGCTTCCGGGCAGGGTGGCCGTCTTGCTGCTGCCCAGGGTCGTCAGTGTGCGGCCGGGCCAGGCACCCTTCAGGTCAACCGTATGGCATTGACAGCGCAGCGGTGCTGATACCTCCGGCCACTGTGCCCGGGCGTCCTGCCAGGCCCGAATTGGTGCCTCCGTTCAATGTCAAGCAACGTTCGCCCCGGTCCCCGCAGGGGCTGGCCGCGCTGATCCACGCCCTGGCTCATATTGAATTCAATGCCATCAATCTGGCGCTGGACATCATCTGGCGTTTTCCTGGCATGCCCGAGGCGTTTTACACCGACTGGTTACGGGTCGCACACGAAGAAGCCCTGCATTTTGATTTACTGAGTCGCCATTTGCAATCAATGGGCTATCAGTATGGTGATTTTCCCGCCCATGACGGGCTTTGGGAAATGGCCGAGCGTACGGCCAACGATCTGATGGCACGTCTGGCACTGGTGCCGCGCACGCTTGAGGCGCGTGGGCTGGATGCGTCGCCGCCGGTACGCGCCAAGCTGCAGTCGGCAGGCGACACCGTGGGTGCAGGCATTATCGACATTATTCTGCGTGACGAGATTACCCACGTGGCCATTGGCAATGACTGGTACCGCTATGTATGCGAGCAGCAGGGTCTTGACCCGCTGACGCAGTACGCGGTACTGGCTGCGCAGTATCGGGCGCCGCGCCTGAAAGGCCCCTTCAACCTTGAGGCGCGGCGAGCTGCCGGGTTTACCGAGGCTGAGCTTGATGCGCTGCAGTCGGAGCCGGTTTCAACGACGGTGCCTCAGGGTCTGGCATAACCGTTTTTACACCTTGGCCGATGAACAGCACAACACCTTCCGGCGCACGGGCGGTGTCAATGCCCTGTTTTTCGAGGGTGATTTCAAACAGCGTGTTTTCATCAAGCGCCACCCCATCGGGCAAGGCCAACGTGTTGACTGCGGTGTCATCCAGCCAACCCAAAAAGTGCGTGTCGGGTGAGTTTGTGGCACGTGTCCATAGCGCCAGGCCTTGATCGGCGGTTTTGTTGCTTTGCAGGCGCGGCTCGGCACGCAAGTGGCCCGGACCGGCTTGCGTGATGACCCACCCCGGGGTTGAGCTGCTGTTGGGTGGCTGCAAAATGGCAATTGACAACAGTTCGGGTGGCTTGGGTGTCGCCTGTTGTACGCTGGTTTGCGGCGGGTTGGACGTGAGGCCGTGGCGCAAGGCCGTGTAAGCCAGCACCGCGATGCCGGCCAGAACCCCCAAGGCGAGCCAACCGATGGGTCGGGCGTACCAGGCCGGTTGTTGCGCTTGCGGGCGATGCCCAATGTCTGGCCCGTGGGCTGTCGATACGGCGTGGCTGTCAGGCTGGGCCTGAGGTTGATCGGGTAAGGAAGACGGGCTGTCATGGCCGGGGCGGGCACTGCCCGTGGTGGCGATGCTGTGCGTATCCGGGCCGCTGAAGGCTGGCTCGGCACGCCGGGATGATGCCACCTGCGGCTGCCTGGTTCGGGCGGCTGGATCAATGCTCTGCGAGGTGCCGGTGCTTGGCGGTGTCGGGCTGCGAGACGGTGCTGACGTCGTGTTTCGTGAAGCCCCCGACGTTATGTTTTGCGACGGCGTCGATGCCGGGTTGTGTGACTGAGGGGGGCTTCCGGGCGCCACAGTGGCTGAACTTCCGGATCAAGGCGTGGCAGGCCCAGTGTGCGCTGAACCCGCGCCAGGATCAGTGGGTCTGGTGTGGCAGGCGGCAGGCGGTCGGCCATGGCCAGCAGCACGGTTTCCCAGTGCAAGGCCAGATGTACGGCTTCGTCGTTGCTGTTGATCAGCTCACGAACCTGAACTTCTTCCTGGCCATACAGCGTGCCCAGCGTGTATTCGGCAATGCTCAGGCGGGTGTCGGGCGGAAGGGGGCTGAGGGTGTGCGGTTTGTCATGTGATTCCCCGTGTTTCAAGACGATGCAAAGCGCGTCGCAAGTGGCCGCGCACCTCATCCTCGGGAATTTGCATGAGTGTTGAAATTTGCGGGGCGGTCAGCCCTTTGTAGTACGCCAGCCCGATGGCATCAATGGCCGTTGGGTCAGCCTGGGCCAGGCCATCATCAAGATCGTCGTGAAGCATGCGGGCGTTGTCTTGCAGCCATGTGCGCAGCAGGCTGCTGCGTGTTGCATCGGGGTTGCCGGGCGGTTGACGAAGTTCGCGCATCAGGCGGTAGCGCAAGATGCTGTAGATCCAGGCGCGGGCGCTGCCCGAGGCCGGGTCGAAGTGGTCGGCATGTTTCCAGACCATGACAAACACATCGTGCAACGCTTGTTGCGCCTTGGCCGGGTCTTCAAGCATTTGTTGTGCCAGGGCCAGCATGACGGCCGATTCGTGGTTGAACAACACGGTCAGTGCGGCGGCATCACCTTGCCCGCAACGCAGCAAAATTGAGTTGTAGTTGAAGGAACTGAGGGCCATGAAACCTCGGGTTTGGAGTTGGGGTTGATTCTGGTACCCGCCAGGCACCGTGAGGGCGCCGACATTGCCCTGTATTGTAGTGCGGCATTCGAGGCGGCAGTGCCCGGGCAGCGTAAAATGCCCGTCTTTGATTGATTACGGAACCGGGGCGCGCTTGCCGCTCTGTTGGGCTTATGAGATTTACTGCACGCGGCCAGGCTCCTGCCAACCGCAACGATATTCAAACCCTGAAGTCGCTGTTGCCCTACGTGTGGCAATTCAAGGGCCGGGTGTTGGTCGCCATTGCCTGTCTGGTTGCCGCCAAGGTGGCCAGCGTTATTTCACCACTGTTTTTGAAAGATGTGGTTGACCAGTTGGGTATGCCGCAAACACTGCTGGTCATGCCGGTTGCTGCCTTGCTGGGTTACGGTTTTGCACGTCTGGCGACCAGCGTATTTGGCGAGTTGCGTGACGCCCTGTTCGCCCGCGTGACGCAGGGGTCAATCCGGACCATTGCCACACGGTTGTATCGCCATTTGTTCACCCTGTCGATGCGGTTTCATTTGCAGCGACAGACCGGTGGCCTGAGCCGCGATATCGAGCGGGGTACCAAGGGTATTGGATTCTTGCTCAATTTCACGGTTTTCAATATCCTGCCTACCTTGCTGGAAATCGTCATGGTGGCCACGATACTGTTCTGGCGTTATGACTTCTGGTTTGCGGTGGTGACGTTGGGCACAATTGCCGCTTACATCATGTTCACCCTGGTGGTGACCGAAAAGCGGATGGTGTACCGGCGCAGCATGAACGATCTGGACAGCAAGGCGAACAGTAAAGCGATTGATGCCCTGCTGAATTATGAAACGGTCAAGTATTTTGGCAATGAAGGCTACGAGCTGAATCGCTACGACGGCAATCTGGCCAAGTGGGTGGAATCGGCGGTCAAAAACCAGGTGTCCCTGAATTTTCTGAACATGGGGCAGGGCATCATCATTACGTTGGGTATCACTGCGCTGATCTGGATGTCAGCCCAAGGGGTGGTCAACCAGACCATGACGGTAGGTGATGTGGTTCTGGTGTCGGCGTACCTGACCCAGTTGTATTCGCCACTGAATTTCCTGGGCTTTGTGTATCGGGAAATCAAGCATGCGCTGGCCGACATGGAGCGCATGTTCGGGTTGCTGGACAAGGCCCAGGAAGTGGCCGATGCGCCCGGCGCTGCAACACTTGATACACGGCAGGCCGAGATCCGTTTCAACCAGGTCAGTTTTGGCTACGAGGACAACCGCCAGATACTGTTTGATGTGTCGTTCGCCATTCCGGCGGGTAAAACACTGGCTGTGGTGGGGGCCTCGGGGGCTGGAAAATCAACCCTGTCGCGCTTGCTGTTCCGTTTTTATGATGTCTCGGACGGTTCGATTACCGTGAACGGCACGGATATCCGGCAACTGACACAAGACAGCTTGCGTCGCCATATTGGTATCGTGCCGCAGGATACGGTGCTGTTCAACGACACCATTGGCTACAACATTGCATACGGTAATCCGGGTGCATCGCAAGCGCAGATTGAACAGGCGGCCCGGGCGGCCAGCATCCATGACTTCGTGATGCGTTTGCCGGAAGGCTACAACACCCAGGTGGGCGAGCGGGGGTTGAAGCTGTCGGGCGGTGAGAAACAGCGCGTGGCCATTGCACGTACCCTGCTCAAAAACCCACCCATTCTTATTCTGGATGAAGCGACCAGTGCACTGGATACGCCTACCGAACGGGCGATTCAGGAAGAGCTGAACATCATTTCGCGAGATCGCACCACGCTGATCATTGCTCATCGGTTGTCCACCGTGGCGGACGCCGACCAGATTCTGGTGATGGATCAGGGACGGGTTATCGAGCAGGGGACGCACCGCGAATTGCTGGCTGTCGATGGCCGCTATGCCCATATGTGGGCGTTGCAGCAGGCCGGTGAAGACGAGGGTTGAGACAAGAGGTAATTCCGGGCGTCGTCAGGGTGTCCGGGGCCGGGAAGTCGCGACTGTGCAGGTAAATGTCAGGCCCCAGTTCGGCCAGCAGTTGAATCAGGCCCAGCGGCAACAGGGCATGGGGCTCGATGATGGTGATGTTTGCCATTTGCCGTTTCCTTGTAATGCGTTCGGCGGGTAACCCTGTTGCACACCCCACCAGTAGCAGTGCCTGCAAAAGATTTACCGTTTGTCGTTTCTTTGATGCCATTCTTTACCCCAGCCACGTTCGTTAACGGGTAGATACAGCGGTCCGGGAAACTATAGAGACGACGACGGAGACTGAATATGCGCAGGATGTCTTACGCCCGCTGGCGAGGGAGGTCCTCTGTGTGGACTAGGGCGTGAAAAATTATTCGAGTTCGCTTGCGAAAGTTAATTTTTTAATGCTAGAATAGCGTTCTTTAGTCGGGGCGTAGCGCAGCCTGGTAGCGCACTTGCATGGGGTGCAAGGGGTCGAGTGTTCGAATCACTCCGTCCCGACCAATAAATTCAAGGGGTTACAGCTTAATTGCTGTAACCCCTTTTCGATTGTGTGCGTTTTTGCCCCACTTTTTGCCTCACCGAGTGCAAACCAGAGTTGGGTTGGCATCAATCTGTCGCAACAGCATCAGCCTGCCATCGGAACTGAGGTCACTACCCTGGAAATTGGCCTGCAAATTTTTCCGACGAGAGGGTAGGGCGACCACCGCGCTGACCGCGAGCCCTTGCGGCCCTTCATGGCCGCAGTACCGAAGCTGAAATTCGTTTCATTCTTGAGCAGGCCACCAAGCCCACCGGAAACGTCAAATTGGGTTCCTTGCTGGCATCCATAGCCCGCGAGGCGGGCGGAATGACCGAGGAAGAAGCCGAACGATTCAACCAGTTGCGCGATAAGACACCAGCCGAGCCAATGAGGTTTGAGTGATCGTCATTGATACCAACGTCCCAAACCTATGCCGTCCTGATGGCACGGGCGAGGGTGGAGGGTAAGGCCATAGCCAGGGCAGACGGCTACATTGCCGCCACTGCCGCCGCGCATGGCTTGAAGGTAGCTACACGCGACACAAGCCCTTTTGAAGCGGTAGGGCTGTCGGTTATCAACCCTTGGAACGCCGAATCATGATTTAGGGTATTTCAACCCCATCAGGGTGACGGCTCTGCATCCAGGGCTTTGTTTGACCACAGCGCAGCGCATGACTACAATTGTGGTAAATAAATCTCAAAGGAGATTGCGATGAGCACTGTATCTGTGCGTATCGATGAAGAGCTGGTCATTGCCGCACGCGCTGCTGCGAAAGCCGAGTTCCGTACCGTACAGGGCCAAATGGAGTTCTGGGCCAAAGTGGGTCGAGCAGCACTCGACAACCCCGATTTACCGGCTTCGTTCATTGCCGAGAGCCTGATGAGCATGGCCGAGCCACGTGAGGACAGCACTGTCTTCATCCCCCGCTCAGCAACCAAGGCATGACTTGGGGTGTTCGCCAGACGCGGCGATTTGCGCGCATCTACAAGAAGCTGCACGACAATGTCGTGACCGAGGTCGATGGTGCAATCGAGGTGGTTGCAGGCAATCCGGACATTGGCGAGAAGAAGAAAGGCGATCTCTCAGCGTTGTGGGTCTACAAATTTCGCTGCCTGGGGCAGCTCTATCTGCTGGGTTACACCCGCGACGACGGCGTTCGGTTGGTGTATCTCGAAGCTGTCGGCCCCCACGAAAATTTTTACCGCGACGTGAAGGGCTAACTTCCTATCGATGGCAATGAACGACATTAGTTCGGCTTTCAAGCATCCAGTTGAAGAATAATGCTCATGGGTTCGCTGCCTTGATGGCTTAGGTAAGTGGCCGTTCCAAAGTAAGTAAATGGTGCCGCTTTGCCGTTAGCGAGCTTGTTTTCTCGAATGAACAAGTGGATTACGAAGCTTGAGCGTTGGTGGCCGTGGGATTCGACCTGGCTTGAAGCGTGCCGCTCGATCACGGGATGGGGAAAGTACATGTCTAAATTTCATGCATCGTCAACACAACTTCCTAAGAACGCCCGTGTGCTTGGCTATGGTGGTATTGATGTGTCGGTGCGCCAACGTATTGCAAGGGCATGCTGGCCGCAGTGGCTGCAAGCTCTTGTGCCCGTATCCGATCATGCACGGCGTCTGAAAGGTGATGGATGGATTAGCGTGGATACGGGAGAAGTGCTTGTTTCGCCCTACATTTTTTGGCAGGACGAATAGTACCGAAGGCGTCGTCGAGCAGGGGCAGTGTGGACTTTTACCACTATCAAGAGGCAACGGTTTAAAAGAATTTAATTTCTTGATAATAAGAGTCTAAATAGCAACAAACGAAACGACTTGTGCCAAATGCAACGGTTATGTAAACTCGAAACCATGAGGGTATTTACTAATATTTCAGTTTGTAGTGTCACAGCACGGAAGACCTCACCAACTAGGGCAAATGCATGAACACTTTTTGCCCATCTGAGCTTCTAGGTTCGCGCCGTGTCGACTTGCGCTTATCCTGTAAAAGCAGGATGTTTTGGGCTTTTCCCATGCCCAAGAGCACGTTACTTGATCGCCTATGGAACTGAAAGGTCCCCGCCAATCTGCAAAGTGCGCCCACAATCTGAGCGAGGTCATCTTCATGGCAACGTGTTCTTTATTGTGCGGTGCCGATGGCTGTAATGCTATCGCGTTCTTTGCGCGGATGCGTGAAGGTTGGTTCCGTCAGTTCCTGTGCAGGACATGCTGATAGACACGCCGTCGGCAGGCGTTGTAGCCATTGATGGTAAAACGGTGCGTGGCTCGAGTGGTCACAAGGGTGCCATTCACATGGTCAATACTTGGGCCAGTGGGGCGGGCATTTCGCTTGGGCGCTACAAGGTCGATGCCAAGTCGAATGAAATCACGGCGGTGCCTGAGCTGCTGAACATGTTGGCCATTAGGGGGGTGTTGACCCTTGATGCCATGGTATGCCAGAAGTGCATTGCCAAGACCATTCGCAAAAATGAAGCCGACTATCTCCTGGCGGTCAAAAGCAATCAACGCACGCTGCACGAAGATGTCTTGGAACACTTCGACCGTTCCTGGCAAGTTAATCTGGATGATGCTCCCGGTGATAATTTTTGTGCTCAGCAAAGGAAGAAGCACGGGCGCCTAGAGTTACGTCAGTGCTGGGTCATGCACGACATGGAGCTGCCGGTGGCTTCAGGCTGGCAAGCCAAGACGATTACGGCGGTACAACTGGATCGCACAACCGCACAGAAAGGGACTAGTCTGATATGGTATTTCATCGGCAGTAAAGAACTCACGGCTGATGAGGTGCTGCAAGCAAAGCAACAGCATTGGCGTGTTGAGAACCCGTTGCACCGAGTCTTCGGGTACGGGCAGGTAGGCTCAGCGCGCGGTCTGGCCCCCTGCGATTATCCTGCCCGGATAAACCGGTCAGCCATCGAGGTCCTAGCGTCGGTCAATAGGGCCATTGCCTCGGACCACCTTCCGGAGCACGGCGACCGTGGATAGTTACATGAGGAAGCTCAACCCGCTTCTGCGTCTCGCGTCCATCGCCGGCGTCGAGATGGCGATCAAGCTGCACATTCGCCGAGGCGACGATCTCGATGCTCGGGACGGTTCGGGCGCGACGCCCCTTATCCTCGCCGCCGGGAGGCGCAGGAAGGGGCGGTCAGGCTGCTTCTGGATGCCGGGGCAAACCCAACGCTCGCCGACCAGAGCGGAATGGACGCGCTGGCGCACGCCCTCAAAGGCGGCTGCCCCGAGATCATAGCCGTTCTGACGGAGGCCGTCGCGCGTCTCGCTGTGCCGGAACCTTCGACTGAACCCGTCGCCGAGGTCGAAGAGACGTCTGTCGAGCTGGTCGAGAGCGTACGGGACGGCGAGTCGGGGGCTCCGCCTACGACGGTTGAAACGCCGAACTCCAAAGCACCGCCCTTTTGGGAGGAGACTGTCGTGGTCGTCTCTACTGCCGACGATGACTCGCAGCTGACGGAAATCGAGAAGTCGTCCACCACAGTAGCCGATACTTCGAGCGCGTCTGTCTCAGTAGTTGCGCCTAAGGACGAACCGAACTTGTTCGCGCTGGACGACGAGCCGCTGGAATACATCTTCGCCGACGACTGGGAGGCGGAGGAGGAAGTATCCGCACCGGAGGGCGACGCGGCCGTTGCCGAGGCGGCCAGACACGTTCACGAGGCCATCGGGCGCCACAAAGTCGTTGACCGAGACGAGGACTGGGGGGACGTCGATCTTCATTTGCCATTTAGAGCCGCTCCGCTCGTCCGGGATGAGGGAGACAGGGTAATCCTCCCGTTAAACCGCAGTGATCGAGGGTAGAATTTCCACTACAAGGGAATTCACACAATGAAGCAATCTCGATTTACCGACAGCCAGATCATGGCGATCCTCAAGCAAGCTGAAGCGGGTACGCCCGTGCCGCAATTGTGCCGTGAGCATGGCATGAGCAGCGCTTCGTTTTATAAGTGGCGCGCCAAATACGGCGGCATGGACACCTCGATGATGGCACGTCTGAAGGAGCTTGAGGCCGAAAACCGGCAACTCAAGAAGATGTATGCCGAAGAGCGTTTGAAGGCTGAAATGGTGCAGGAGGCGCTGCGAAAAAGTGGTAGCGCCATCTCGACGCAAGGAGATGGCGCAAAACGCCGTTAAGCACTTTAAATCCAGTATCCGCCTGGCGTGCCAGGCGTTTGGCATCAGCGAAAGCGCCTACCATTATCAGGCCAAACACAACGACGAAAACGAGGTCATTGCCGACTGGCTGATACGGTTGACAACGGCCCAACGCAACTGGGGCTTTGGCTTATGTTTCCTGTATTTGCGCAACATTAAAGGCTACCCATGGAACCACAAAAGGGTGTACCGCATCTATCGTGAACTGGAGCTGAATTTACGCATTAAGCCCAAGAAGCGACTGGTGCGCGAGCGACCGGATCCGCTGGGCACGGCGACGGATATCAATCAAGTCTGGTCCGTCGATTTTATGCACGACCAGCTAACCGATGGACGTGGGATTCGGTTGCTGAACGTCGTCGACGACTTTAACCGTGAGGGCCTTGGAATCGAGGTGGACTTTTCCTTGCCGGCAGAGCGCGTAACACGGGCCCTGGATCAGATCATTGAGTGGCGCGGTAAACCTGCCTGTATACGTTGCGACAACGGCCCTGAATATATTGGCAAAACCATGCTTCAATGGGCTGCCAGGCAACGCATTACGCTAATCCATACCCAGCCTGGCAATCCGCAGCAAAACGCCTATGTCGAGCGTTATAACCGCACGGTGCGTTATGATTGGCTGGCCCAAAACCTGTTTAGCAGTCTGGACGAAGTTCAACTCGGTGCCACCGCTTGGCTTTGGACTTACAACAATGAAAGGCCAAACATGGCACTGGGCGGCATTACCCCACGACAGAAATTAGCCAGTAAATATTTAAATAGTTCTACTGCCGCTTACTGCTAAAAATGGGGGATTACCGGAGAAGGAATACGAAGCCGGAAATCATCGTCCGAAAAGCGCTGTTCGCAGCCGGCTTCCGGTTTCGTCTGCACCGCAAGGATCTGCCGGGTTGTCCCGACGTCGTTCTGCCCGGGCGTCGAATCGCCATTTTCGTGCATGGCTGCTTTTGGCACGCCCATCGATGCTGTCGCTACGCGAAGATCCCTGCCTCGCGCAGGCAGTTCTGGGAGGCCAAGCTCATGGCCAACGTTGAGCGGGACGTGCGAGCGATGGGCGCTCTGCTCTCCGCAGGGTGGCGCGTGCTGGTGGTCTGGGAGTGCGCGACGCGGTCGGCCGAGATGAGGGAGGCTTTGCCCGAGCTACTGCGCCGCTGGATCGACGGCTCAGAGGTAAGCGGGGAGTTCTGCTCCGATTCCAAGCGTCCATGAATTTCAACACCACGCCGGCGATCTTGCGAGCGAGACGAGGCGGGACTGCGTTGCCGACCTGCATGTATTACTCGGTAAGGTTGCCGGCGAAGAAGTAGTTGTCCTGGAATGTCTGAAGACGGGCGGCCTCCCGTACGGTTAGGTTTAGGCACTGGGACGGATCTGGATTGATGCAGTAGTGCTCGTCCTTGGTGATGTGAGCGACGATTCGATGGAGTCGAAAACGGAACCCGTTTGCATGTAGAAAACGGCGTACCGCCAGTTCAGGCTGCGTATTGGTCGAACGTATGCGGGACATCATACGTGATCGTGTGGAGGTATCGACGTTGTCCATGTTTCCTGGTATCCTGGGCGCTCTCCGAAAAATATTGTAAAGACTGAGTTTTAGATGGGCATGAATTCCAGAAATTCCATTCCGATCGTTGACCTTTTTGCCGGTCCGGGTGGCTTGGGTGAGGGATTCTCTTCCTTGCCTCGCGATCCATTCCGGATCGTGGTGTCCGCCGAAATGGACAAGCATGCCCATGCGACATTGCGTTTAAGGGCTTTTTACCGGATCTTGCGCAGAATGGGAGGCGACATGCTTCGTCCCTACTACGACCTGTGTAATCTCGGTACTCTGTTGCCAGACGATTTGGCAATTCAGTCCGCTTGGGCGGAAGCATCATCGGAAGCACTTCAATTGACACTCGGCAACGCAGACGATAATGCGCTACTGGATGCAATCATCAGAAAAAATGGCCTCGGCGAGACGATGCCGTGGGTCCTTATCGGTGGTCCTCCGTGCCAAGCGTACTCGCTGGTGGGACGTTCCCGAAACCGCGGCAAGACTGACTATCGCCCCGAAGAGGATCATCGTCACTTTCTCTATCGTGAATATCTTCGGATCATTCAGAAATATCGCCCTGCCGTCTTCGTGATGGAAAATGTAAAGGGCATTCTGTCCTCCAAGGTCGGAGGGGAGCACATTTTTCACTCCATACTGAACGATCTGTCCGACCCTGATCGCGCAACCGGTAAGGCAAGTTGTCAGCTCGGATACCGCATCCACTCTCTGTCTAATGACGTCGTGTTCGAAAGGGGGGCGATGCTAGGCTGATCGATGCTAGGAAGTTCATCGTTCGAGCGGAAGAATACGGTATTCCACAGGCTCGACACCGGGTAATCCTGTTGGGAGTGCGAGAGGATATTGAGCCAGACCGAATACGTACACTTTCCAAGGCCAACCTGGAATGTACTCTTGCAGACGCATTGATCGGGCTACCCCCGCTGCGGAGTAGTTTGAGCAAGCAAGCAGACTCAGGCAGGGCTTGGCAGGAAACCGTACGCGAACATTTCCGCGAGCTGGAACAGGCCGCCCGGCACCAAGGCAATACGGAATTGGCCGCTCACTTTGCAAGATTGTCGGCCGAAATCCCATTAGGACTTACAACCGGTGCACTGCGCGTTCCGCGTTCTGGTCGTATGTCCCAGTGGCGTTCGGAAAGATTAAGGGAATGGTACGAGGATCCTAATCTTTCGGTTTGGCTCAATCATGAGGCGCGAGGACACATGTCGCTCGATCTAATGAGGTATGTCTACGCCGCGACTTTCGCGCTGGAGTACAAGAGATCTCCCAAGGGACACGAGGAATTTAATCTTATCGAAAAATTGCGCCCGCTTCACGCAAACTGGGAGTCGGGAAAGTTTTCCGACAGGTTCAGGGTCCAGCGCCTTGAAGGCCCGGCCACAACAATAACGAGCCATATATCCAAGGATGGACACTATTTCATTCACCCGGATCCTAAACAGTGTCGTAGTCTGACAGTCCGCGAAGCCGCAAGGGTCCAAACTTTTCCGGACAACTACTTTTTCAGGGGAATCGCACGCAGCAATATCATCAGGTCGGCAACGCAGTTCCTCCGTTGCTCGCTCGCCAGATCGCCAACATCGTCTACTTACTTTTTAATGGGGTCTAGTTACTCTAGCCAAATTGCTGCACTGCATTATTCTGGTGGTAACGATAAAAAATCTTGCATCACGCATAGATGGTTGATTAGTCATGAAATCAAACTGGTTGGCACGAAGCATAAGCTGTACAAAGTAGGAAAATCTAAATTTCCAAAATCTTGTTTCGCACTTCGATTTTCTGCGGGCTTAAAAATTTGCACCGATTTCTTTTGGTGAAATTTCCAGGTTAGCCACTTACTATTGATCGCCATATCATGCTTTAAAAATCTCATTTCGATGATACGTCATGTAGTGCTGCTGCTTTGGGGTCAAGGGTCTGGGTCGCAAGTTCATGTCTAATCCCCAAGCCCGTTGAATCTCCGCTGGAAGCTGCCGGCTAACATGAACTTGACCGTTGTCGTTGAAGGTGATGAATCCGTAATCGAAGAGCCGGTCGATGTGCGGTGCTAACAGTAGGCCGTTGTAGCCGTCCAATCTTTCAGTGTTGTCGCTTTTGGCCCACGGTTTGATGTGACTAGCAATCAGAAAACGTTTATCCCTGATGCTGGTGATACGGCAACATGGTTCGATTACAGCTACCCGAGAACGAAACAAACCCTGACCAATACGCGCTTTGATCAGCTGGATTCGTTCCGAGCTCGAGATTTCATTGTTGTTCAGCAGTAAATCAATAGAGGTGCTGGCATCTGCTTCTGAGTTGGCACTCGTATGTTGGTTACTTAAAGGGTTCCGTGGTGTTACAGATGTGCGCTCAAGAACAACGTGGCTTTCTTTGATATCTGATACGGCGAAGGTGCCTTCATATGTCCATGATTGGGATATCTCCGTGAAAAGCATTATCGGGTATTCATAGTCCGGCTGATTGAAAAGGGCTTGGTTTGCCTTTTCGGCGTGTGAGACTTTCCCATTGCGTGCCTTGAAAGAATAGCGGTAGGCCAATTTGTCGCTGTTGGTCCAGCCATCATCCTCGTACGAGCCGTGGCGAGTCTTAATAAGTACAGCACGGCATACGGGAAGTGCGCCGATCCAGTTTATACCTTGCTGAGGCGTGTTTCCAATCTGCCAACTTTCATCTTCCCAGTACGGTGAGTTTTCGACTTTTGAAAATTGTATGAGATCAAAGAGATTTCTTTTGGTAACGGTATCGCCCGCTTCAAGTAGCAACAGGTCACTAGGTTTTTTACTTGCATTTAAAGGTCCATTGGCCATTTTGCGGTAGCTTGGGTAATAGGCAAGCGTTGGGTTTGATGCCATGACGTTTGATTATTTATGACAAAGAATGGCTAATCGTAACCCATCACGTTTGTGTTGCGCCAAACTGGACTGGGGGCTTGTCAATGTCGGTGGAGATCTGACCGGTGGGTCAGTATTACATCGGCGCTAACAGGTGCCCTGGCATCAACGCCTTGATTTGCAGAATCTGTGCTTGGGCGGCATCAAACACACGATACTCGGGCTCGTCAGGAAATGCACCGGTCCCCGCGTAAATGGCGCCATCAAATCCTAAGGTACGCAGCAGGTTAATGACCCTTAGGTCGTCCAACAGCGGATAAACCTGCACATAAAGGGTTTTCAGAAGTTCGGGCCGATGATCGAGAAGGGCGTGCATAGTGGGATAGGTGTGTCCGAACTCGCTATCCCAAAGGTTGGTGTTGTAGAACCACTGGGCATGGCTAAGGGCAATGGTCTGGACGTTCTTTTCGCCGATTTTTTCAATTAAATCTTCCATCTCAACAAAGGCATCGTCTTTATTGAAAATTACGGGGCGATTGACCGTAAGCGTCTGGGGAACTACATTCCCCTCCCTACCTCAAGCGCAAATTTTTTCAGAAACGGCGTCGACGCCGTTAGTCTCAGGTGCCACCCAGTTGTGGGGTAGCAGCTCGTCGATCCGGCTGTTTGGGTGTGTCGGCAGACGCGTGAGCACATCCTTCAGATAGGCATGCGGGTTCAGTCCATTGAGCTTGGCCGATTGAATCAGACTCATAATCGCGGCCGCGCGTTTACCGGCACGCAATGAGCCTGCAAAGAGCCAGTTGGATCTTCCAACGGCCACGGGTCTGATCTGTTGCTCGATATGATTGTTGTCGATTGGGACGAACGGATCGTCCAGATAGCGGGTCAGTGCCGCCCAGCGTTTCAGGCTGTAATCCAGTGCCTTGGCCGTGCCGGTACCATTCAATACCCGCTGGCGTTGGACCAACATCCAGGTGTGCAGGGCATCGGCCAGGGGCTTGGCTTTTTCTTGTCGTAGCGCCAGGCGTTGGGCGGGAGACAGGGTCGCTACCTCGCGCTCGATCGCGTAAAGTTCGCCAATCAATTCCAGAGCCCGTTGACCCACAGGGCTCTGGTTGTTCTTGTGCAGGTCGAAGTATTTACGGCGCGCGTGGGCCATACAACCAAGCTCGGTCACCCCTGGCGGAACAAGGCGTTGTAGCCCGAGTAGTCATCAACGACCAGCTGACCTTGCCAATCCCCCAGGAACTCGCGGGCATAGAGACCTGCTCGACCCTCATTGAAGTCGTAGATGACGGCCTTCAAGGACTCGAACTTGCCCGGTGCATAGGTCCAGAAATAGGCCTTATGGGTCTTGCCGCTACCGGGCTTGAGCATGCGCACCGGGGTTTCGTCGGCATGGAGGATACGGTGTTGCAAGATACACCGACGCAGGGCGTCGACCAGTGGTTGCAGTTCATGACCGCATTGCCCGACCCATTGGGCCATGCTCGAGCGCGGGATGTGCATGCCGTCGCGCTTGAAGATCGCTTCCTGGCGATACAGGGGTAAATGATCGGCATATTTGGCGATCAGGATCTGGGCCAGCAACCCCACGGCGGCGATGCCTTTGTCGATGATGTACGCGGGCATCGAAGCCTGCGTCATTGACTGGCAGTGTGTACACGCCCAGACCCCACGCACATGACGCTCAACGCTGAAGGTGCCTGGGGTGTAGTCCAGCTTCTCGCTGACGTCTTCACGAATACGCTTGAGCTGGCAGCCACAATCGCAGGTTGTGGACGCCGGTTCATGGTGGATGGTGGTGCGGGGCAACTCGGGCGGCAAGGCCGCACGGCGCGGTTTATCGCGCGGTTCACCCGCAGCAGGCGGGTTTTAAGTTTATTAAGTTCGCGCTCGATGGCCTCAAGGTCTTCGCCCACGGCCTCATCGAACAACAACGCCTGTTCACCGCCCAATTGCTCGCTTTTCTGGCCGAACTTGTGCCGGCGCAAGATGGCAATCTCGTGAGACAACGCCGTGATACGCGCCGCTTTGAACGTGATGTCTTGATCTTTGCGCGCATTGGCCAGCATGAGCTGACGCGCCAGTTCGCGCAACTGGTGCGCGTCTAGCTGGTCAAGGTCATCGGGCGTGTTCGTCATCATGAGGCGTAGTGTTACACAGCGCCTGTGCGCCGGCTATTGGCAACGTCCCCGATTGCAGAATGACGATCTTTTAGGGTTAAACCAGACGGATAATGCCAGCCTCACCGATACGCTGCCAAGGCAAGCCCAGCACCAGGGCATCGAGCTGCTCGTGAGTGAGTGATACGCTGCCATGGCCGTCATTTGACCACATGAAATGGCCTTGATTCAGACGCCGTGCCACCAACCAGACGCCGATGCCGTCATGAACCAATACCTTCATGCGATTGGCCCGTTTGTTGGCAAACACATACGCATGATGCGGATGCGCAGCGCCAAAGACCCGCACAACCCGTGCCAGGGCCGTATCGGCACCGGCCCGCATATCCAGGGCTCAACGGCCATCCAGACCTGGTCGATACGGATCATGCCATCAATTCCCGCAGCACGTGCGCCAGTGCCTGGCTGTTCGAAGACGGCCAATGCAGTGTAATGTTCATCCGCGTTGCGCTCAGCTCGACCCGCACGGTAGCATCAGCCGTTGGGGCACGTTCGTGACGATGCGCTGAGGCGGGCATCAGCAACGAGGTCGACGTTGGCGGCCCCAAAGCAATAAACTCAGGCAATGCCCCCGCAGGTGCTGGCACAGGCACCGGGTCTGTGGGTGCATCGTCAAGGGTATGCAGCCCCAAACGTTCATGCTCAATGACCCATCGACGTAAAAGGTTTGCATTCAAACCGTGATCAAGTGCGATAGCGGCCAGCGAGGCACCGCTGCTTAAGCACTGCTGGACCAGTTCGGCCTTGTACGCAGGGAGTGTTTGCGGCGCCGACGCCGACCATTAGTATCTTGGTGCATACGTGTCCATGGAAAAATAAATGGACACGTATGCTCTAACACAGCGTCAGCGGATTCAAGATGGGGTTGGCTGAACGCTTACGATTGACCGTTAATTCTGCTTGAATCAAGCGTGGGCAGGTGCCATTCAGACCATCAAGTCTGGGCGTGTTGGGGTGCAGCGCATAGTGCCGCGCCACCCGTTCGGCACCAAAAGAAAGACTTGCGTGCCGGCTTTGAAAGCAATAGGCTTTGGGCTCAGGCAGCGGGTCATAACCGGGGCCATGCTCCCCCGCCAGGCGGTAAATTTCAGCATTAAAAACTCTCCCTGGGTGGGCAACCACCGCTTGATCTAAAAAGCGACGATCCGTCGGCGCAGACCGATGCCACTCGCCGTTTCAAGGAAGACCCGGGCGCCCAGGCCGTGCTGAAGCTGCTGGCTTGATTGTGCAGTGCGGACCCAACTGTATGAAAACTATTGTGGCGCTTGTGGTTACATGACTTTTCATGAGGTTTTCCCGAGAGTTATTCACAGTTTGTGGGGATAACTCTCGGGCGATGCGTCTGTGTTCTTAATGGGTAGCATGGGGCCTGGCCGTCATTTCAAGACCAAGCGCGGCCAGCAGCACACCGGAACAGGTTAGACATTTTAAAGGCGGCATGATTTCTATCAGTCATACACACAGAGCAACTACGTGCACCAGTCAGCGCAGGTGGTGTGACGGGCGTAACGCAACCTTCAGGTTTGTTATGGTCCCAATCTTCGAAGTTGACTAATTTCGTTCATAGATAATGTTTTATGGTTCATAATACGTTATCTATGAAAAGTTTTATGCCGAAAAAACTTGTTTCAGAACCCTTCCTGCATCCAAATATTAACGCCAGGCTTGCCGTTTGGGGGCGTTGCGTGCGTGTGCAGCGGGTGCGTCAGAAGATCAAAGCTGTAGATTTTTGTCTGCGCATTGATATTTCGGAAAGCACGCTGCGTCGCCTCGAGTCGGGTGATCCTTCTGTTGCTGCAGGCACTTATCTTGCAGCGTTGAACGCGCTCGGGTTAATGGATGCTGTCGTGCCCATGCCTTCGGCGGCCTGGTTCGATGGCAGTCCCAACGCGCGAGTCAGCGGTTTGGGTGGCGATGATGACTACTTCTGATGGTCTTTATATCTATTTACAGCGCCCTGATAACGGTGAATGGGTCACTGTAGGCCGGTATGGCCGTGACGCAGTCACTGGTACGGGCCGTTTTCGTTATGCGCCCAGTTATCTTGATGCCGGTTTGCCGTGGAGCATTGACCCGGTGAATTTGCCATTAGGGGTGACGCCAATTGAAGCGACACGCTACGGCGGCCTGCATGATGTATTGCGCGATGCTTGCCCTGACTCGTGGGGGCAAACATTGCTTCAGCGCGAGCACGGATTATCCCGGCAGGCTCACATGAGCATGTACCTGCTGCATGCCAGTAATGCTGACAGGTGGGGCGCGTCCCAAAGCGACTGTTCAGGATCAGGAAAGGTATTGGCTGGTCAAGCCTGTCTTGCCGTCAGATGCTATCGATATTCCGCTTCTTGAGTTTGCTGTTCAGCGTTGGGCAACGGCCTCGGGCATGTGTTTTGCGCATACCGAGCACCATCTGGATCAGTTGATTAAACGCGTTCAAAGCCATGCGTCTGTGGCATTTGAGTTCTTACCCCTGAGTTACGTGATTTCATGACAGAACGCCTTGCCCATGGGGTGGGGCTGCTGTTGTGAACATTTTCAGGTCATTGTGCAGTGCGAACCCAACTGTATGAAAACCATTGCGGCGCTTGCGGTTACATGACTTTTCATAAGGTTTTCCCGAGAGTTATTCACAGTTTGTGGGGATAACTCTCGGGCGATGCGTCTGTGTTCTCAATGGGTAGCATGGGGCCTGGCCGTCATTTCAATGCCAAGCGCCCGCATCACGGCCAGTGTGGTTTTCAGCGTCGGATTTCCACGTTCACTGAATGATCGATAAAGCTGCTCACGGGAAAGCCCTGTTTTTTGAGCGATTTCTGCCATTCCTTTGGCACGAGCAACCACACCAAGTGCCTTGGCAATATAAGCGGCATCGCCTGTTTCAAAAGCATCAGCCATAAAAAAGCAATTTCCTCATCATCGACCAAGGCCTTTGCAGGATCATAAGTTGTCAGTTTTTCAGTCATTTTTTTCGTTCCATTCGTTGGCGAGCCTTTTTGCGGTCGCAATATCTCGGGCTTGGGTGTTTTTGTCACCGCCGCATAGCAGTACAACCAGAAGATTGCCTCGTCGTTGGAAGTAAACGCGATAACCTGGGCCGTAATGAATTCGTAACTCACTAACCCCGTTACCAACCGGTTCAACATCGCCCGGCAATCCTTCCGCCAATAGGGTCTTACACCATCAGTTACCGTCTGATTTCCACGATCTGACTCCAGTCTGTCGTGTACGCCGGGGTCTTGCGCTCTTGTTTCATGGCCCATGCGGTGTCATGGTCATGCAAGGTACTGGCCGGCACAAGGGTTGACTTGCCGTAACGCTGGTTAATGCCATCGATGCTTTGCATGATTTTTGAAGCGTTATTTCCTGCTTTGGCCTCGGGCAAGGGCTCGAACAATGACAGTTGTCGGTTGGCGCGGTTCAGGGGTTCAATATCCAGCAAACAGACCCCGGCTTTGGCATAGTTGAAGCCCGGCCGGAAGATGCGTTTCAACCCTTGGCGAACGGCATCCAGCATGGCCCGGGTGTCATCGGTTGTTCTGGCAAGGGGCACTACAATGCTGCCGGAATAGGGCGGGTCGTTGCGAAAGAAGCTGGTGCGGGCAAATACGTAGACGGCCCCTGTGGCACTTTCTTGTGCCCGTAACCGTTCGGCGGCCCGGGCGGTGAATACGCTTAGGGCCTCGAACAGGTCGTTGACGTGCTGCACGGGGTGCCCAAAACTGCGCGAGCACATGATTTGCTGTTTTTCGGCAGGAAATTCTTCCCAGCCCAGCCGGGGCAAGCCCGCCAGTTCTTCAGCTGTTTTTGCCAGCACCACGGAAAACTTGTCGCGAATGACTCGGGTGTCTGCGCACGCCAGATCGGCCGCAGTGGCAATGCCTAGTTCACGCAGTTGGGGGCCAGACGGCGGCCGACGCCCCAGACGTCTTCAATCGGTACATGCGCCAAGGCGCGCAAGCGTCGGGTGTCGTCGACTTGGGCCAGGTCACAAACGCCTTGCAGACGCGGTATTTTCTTGGCCAGGTGGTTCGCCAGTTTGGCCAGGGTTTTGGTGGGGCCAATACCCACGCACGTGGGGATGCCGATCCATTGCCGGATGCGGGTACGAATGGCGGTACCGATGTCCCGGCCCGACCCCGGCACACCGGTCAGGTCAAGAAAAGACTCGTCAATGGAATAAATTTCTTGCCGGGGTGAAAACTGCCCGATGATGTTCATCATGCGGTGGCTCATGTCGCCGTACAGTGCGAAGTTGGCGGACAGGGCCACCAGCCCGTGGGTATCGGCCAGATGACGTATCTTGAACCAGGGGCCCCCATTGTGATGCCCAGATTTTTGGCTTCTTGTGTGCGTGCGATGGCGCAGCCGTCGTTGTTGCTGAGCACGACCAAAGGCTTGCCCTCGAGGCCGGGCCGCATGACCCGTTCGCACGAGCAATAAAAGCTGTTGCCGTCGATCAGGGCGATGCGTTGGTGGTGTGTGGTCGGAACGTCCATGTCACGACTCCCCAGATATACAGCTCTTGGCCGTCTTTCAGTTCGATGTGGGCAAAGGTGGGGTTGGCGCAGTCAAGCCGCACGACCCCTTTGCGTTTGTAGAGCCGTTTGACGGTGTATTCGCCATCAATGACGGCAACCACGATACGGCCATGCGCCGGCGTGACCGAGCGGTCAACGATGACGTAATCGCCGTCGAGGATGCCGGCATCACGCATGGAGTCGCCTCGAACCCGCATGAAAAACGTGGCATCGGGTTGTTTGACGAGCAGATCGTTCAGGTCGAGCCGTTTTTGGGCATGGTCTTGGGCAGGGCTTGGAAAGCCGCATTGCACGGTGCCGGGAATATTCCAGACCGGAACAGGCAGATGGCGGATGGGGACGGGTTCAAACATAAATATACTGTAAATAAAAACAGTATATTAGCTTGGGGTGAAAGATGGCAACAAGGAAGACTCAGTGAACAAATATCCGGGCTCTTTTGATTGTATATCCCATTGACATATCCCGTTTCCGGTCATAAGATGAAACCTGTATTGTCATTTTCAGAAGGTAGGCCATGGAACAAGGTGCTGTTTTTCAAAGCAATCGCAGTCAGGCCATCAGGCTGCCCAAAGCCGTCGCGCTGCCTGACGATGTCAAACGGGTTGACGTGGTGGCGCTGGGCCGAACCCGAATCATCACACCGGCCGGTGAATCATGGGATAGCTGGTTCGACGCCGTGGGTGTAACGCCTGATTTCATGGCACAGCGCGAGCAGCCGGATGCCCAAGAGCGCGAGGCGTTTTAATGCTCAAATTCATGCTCGACACCAATATCTGCATTTTCACCATCAAGAATCGGCCGCAAGAAGTTCGGGAAGCGTTCAAGCGGCACTCTGGCCAAATGTGCATCAGCACGGTAACGCTGATGGAACTCATCTATGGTGCCGAGAAATCTTCGAATCCCGAGCGTAATCTGGCAGACGTTGAAGCTTTCGCTGCGCGCCTTGACGTACTCAACTATGATGCGCAAGCGGCCGCACATACCGGTCAGCTTCGCGCAGAGCTTGCCCGTGTTGGCCAGCAGATTGGTCCCTATGACCAAATGATCGCAGGCCATGCCCGATCGAACGGGCTTATTGTGGTGACTAACAACCGCCGCGAGTTCGACCGGGTACCCGGTTTAAGAATTGAAGATTGGGTTGCCCAGGCGGGATGAACGTGTTGTCCATCACCATTCCAGCAATCTGTTGACTGAAACAGCGTTCATCTAAGAGCCAAGAGCGCGAGGCGTTTTGATAACGGCCTGTTGGGTGCGCCTGTCCGTCATGAACGACACGAACCTGTGATCGCAATAGTATGTAACAATTGGCTTGATACATCAAAATCGGATGTTTGCCATGAACTCTTTCGCTGTTGTCTGCCGGCCCCTGTTTTTTATTCTTGCGTTGTGGTTGTGCATCATTCCGCGTGTCGGGCAAGCCCAGGATGCAAAGCTGTCTATCGAACTTTGGGCAGAAGCCGAATCCTTCAGGTCGCTGGCGTCAAAAACTTCCTGGCTGCCCTGCGTAGCGCTTCCACACCTGACGCCAATCTCAAGTTCGCAGAACTGGGCGAGTTGCTGTGGGCCGACGATGCCGGGGCCGATGACTGGTCTGTCTTTTTCCGACACAGCCTTATCAACTTCGTCGCCGGTGACTACGACGTTGAAACCGTCGCCTTTCAACACCCCTGGGCTGACATTGTCCTTTTAACGGGCTGGTCACGCAGTCCCACAGATAAACGGTTTCGTCTTGTTGACCTGGGCATGACCATGGGCAGTGTGGCGCGTGGTGCCAAGGCACCGTTCCCGACAGGCTTGGCCTGGATGAATGAAAAACGCTATGCACCCGAAGCGGTGGGGTGCTGAATGCCGCCACCACGAAGGCGATTGCCCGTTTTGAGGCGGGTGAAACAAACAACCCGTTTGCTGACATTGGCCAAGAGGGTGCCATGGCCATGATTCTGGGTGCTGCGCTGCAGTGGGGTGAGCACCAGGTCAACGTGCTGCCATTGTTTGGAAACAACGCCAAATCACGGGCCACGCGCTTTGCGTGGAATGAGCTCATCGTCGCAGGCCAGCGCGGCACCTTGGGCAACATACTGCCTCCGGATATTCCGGCCGCCGCATTCAAGGCGATTGATACCGCGCTATGGGCGACTCTGGAGCCGGTTGTGTACATAGAAAATGGTAATACCGCCGTGTCGCTTTTTACCTCCTGGCGGAATCCCGACATGTATGCCGTATTAACCCTGCGCGGCGATGATACCCGCATGGAAATCATCGACTTCGGGTTTTACAGCTTTTCCGGTTTTATCACGAGGGATGCCCAATGAACGCTCGCTTCCTTGCTGCTTTTGGTTTGTCACTGGGTATCGCCGCACCGGTCTGGGCCCAGACGAAGGCCGTTATGCCGCCACCCGGTAGTTTCAGTGTCATTCCGCTAACCCGCACCGATGCCGAAAACAGGGCACCCATTTGGGTCTCGGCGCAGTCGGGCAATGCCAGCCAGGGCAGCAGCCTCAGTTCTCTTGAAGAGGGTTTATTGAAAGTCGGCGAGAGTGTGACCTATGCTCCGGTCGGCGCCTCAATCAACGAACTTCAGAAGCTGGCAGAGTTACGTTCCCAAATGATGGAAGAAATAATTAATGAAGCTGTGGAAAACAAGGCGAACGACCCCAATGTCATAAAGTTCACGGAAAAGCTGAAACCAAAAGTAGAAGGCAGCAAGGCCAAGATCAAAACCGGCCAGAATCTGGACAAGGCCAGCCAACCGTATGACAGCAAAATCAGCCGTGCGCAAGACAGCCTGGACAGTTCCAAAAAGGCAGGGACTATTCTGTCAAGGTTGGGGAGCTTGCTCGAGATGATCGATATCGTTTCGATAGCTGCTGAAAGTGCAGGCTATCTTGCCGAAGGTGACACCACCGGTGCGACAGGCGCCTTCGTGCGAGGCGGTACCAAAAAAGCTGCCGAAGGGGCAGGGGCGATGGCAGGTTCAGTTGTGCCCGGCGGCTCAATCGTCGGTTCCTGGGCTGGCAACGAGGTGTGGGAAGAAAGTATCAAACCTGTCATTGACAAGCGCGAGGATGATATACGTTTTGAACAGTTGAAGCGCAAAACTCTGAAAAAACCATGGTTGATCCCTCAGCAGTACATGGACGATAAAGGAAACGTTCGTGATCTTGAGTTTGATGAATATGTCGATAGCAACACAGGGAATATTCGTCGCCGCTCAGCTGAAGATCAGGAAAAATTCGAGCGCGCTGAAAAAGAGGCGTGGTCGAAGCGGAAGGACTGGGAGCGAGTCAAAAAAGACTACAAAGCCGGAAAAATCAGCGATGAGGCCCTGAATATGGCGTATCAAACCCAGGACCCTTCGCCAAGAATGAGATCGAGAATCCGTCAGGAAAGCTGCCGCAAGCGGTGGCACCTAACAATCAACCGGTATCCGGTGACGCGCTTGCGGGGTTGATCCGGTGCAGGTGACGGCGTCGGGGGCACTGACCAGCACCTACGGCAAAATAAAGGTGGTAGAGACGTATACCTTTACGTTCTGGAATGTGGGTGCGTATTCCACCATGCATGCCAAAGCCCGTTTGAAGGTGTCGTTTTCAAAACTGTTCGACAGCCACGTGATAGAAGGTACGTTTTCGGGGGGCCAAATGGTGTTGTCAGCATTCTGACAGATGAAGATGGCGTCAAGACATTCCAGCTGCATAATGGCACGCACCTGGTCGGCGAGTTCCCGCGAAACACAGGTGATGGCTCAAAGATCGAGTATGTGCTGATGACGCTGCCGGTTTCCAACCCGTCGGCGTTTGCAAATTGGCCCAAAGACCTCAAGTAGTCAGGCGTGAATACCCACGCCGGCTATCTGGCTTGCGGCAGATCAGGAAAATTCAGGCAAATGTGGTGATATCACCACCGCCGAAACTATAAAGGGCGGCCCTGTGGCCCGACTCTCCCCCAGCCCGTCATCATTTCGGTGCCAAAGACAGACTGCACCCATTTTCCGCGTTTCAGCCCTGCAGCGACAGTATTTTTGCACCGCTGGCCTGAACCAGTTCCGGGTCAAACGTGGCAAATAAAACGACCCGGTTTTTCCCCCAGGCCTTGAACTTTGCAGCCAGTGCGCGGCAGGCGCCGGCGTCCAGCCCATCGCTCGGGCCGTCGGCAAGAATGACGGCGGGGTCTCCGATGGCAGCGGCGGCAAGGTAAACCTTGCGGCGCATCCCGGTCGACATTTGTTCAAACTGTTTTTCCAGGTGGGGTTCAAGGTCGAGCTGACGTATCCACTCGAAGACGTCAGGACCGATGTCAACCCCTTTTTCGGCGGCGGTACGTTGCAACAGTTCCTGGCCGGTCAGTACAGGTTCGCTCAGGCAGTCGGCGGGAACCCAGGCGCGCAGTGCGTTGACCTGCTTATGTTGCCGCGTGATGGAATGCCCGTTGATGAAGACATCGCCGCCGTCAGGCGCAAGCCGCCCTGCGACAATATTCAGCAGGGTTGATTTGCCGGTGCTTTCTTCATCGCACAAGGCGTAGCAACCCGGCCCCAGATCAAGCGTCAACCCACGGAAAACGGGGTGGCTTCGGTAGCTTTTTTGGAGGTTTTCGATGCGTAACATGACCATTATTGTAAGCTGGCTCGCGAATCATTTCGGGCTTGGCGAGCGCTCTGGCCCCCCATGACCGTGTTCAGGGGCGCGTAGTCGCTATGGTCTGCGGAGACAAGGCCGGTCGCCTGCTGCGAATGGAAATACGCACTCAGGGGCACCTGGTCTTCAAGCATCAGGCGTTTGATTTTAGCCTTGTGTTCGGCACACACCGTCGGGCCGAACACAAACGGGTCGTAGTGAATGGCTTCTGACCGCCATAAAACGCGCAACGCATCCGGGGCCATTTTTTCTTGTCGGACAAAATCATCGGCACGCACAAATTCAACCGGCAGGTTCAGGCCTTTGCTCAGGTGTTTGAGCAATGGCCGATACTCCTCAACCAGAACTTCCATACTTTTCTTCGGAATTACGGCAATGCGCAGATCGTCCTGGCGGCAAACGGGTTCAGCCACCGCCATTGCGGGCGCGTCAAGTGGCTCAGCCAGAGCCAGTCCGGGGACACCCGTCAACAGGAGTAACAACAGCAACAGGCGAAGCATCATGCGGGCTCGGTAGCGGGTTTGGGTTCTGGTTTACGGGTGCTGGCGGGTGGTGTTGCAGCCATGAGCGTGGCGGCGTCCGACAGGGCCGTAGCCGGTTGCATGGCATTGAACGTTTCCAGGAATTCAGGAATCTTGTCGGCTGCAACAGGGCGGCTGAAGTGATAGCCCTGACCGAAATCACACCCTGAAGTTTTCAGGTAAACCAGTTGCTCCCGCGTTTCCACGCCTTCGGCGACCACCTGCAGCGACAGGCGCTTGGCCAGGGCGATGGTTGACGACACAATCGGGCTGTCGTCGTGGACATTGGACAGTTGGGCAATCAGACCGCGATCGATTTTCAGTTTGCTGATGGGCAGTGAGTACAAGTGCGCAAAGCCGGCATAGCCCAGTCCAAAGTCATCCAGGCTGATTTCCAGACCCGCCTTCTTGAGTTTTTCAAGGTGCTGGATGGCCAGTTGCTCGCGGTCCAGAATGGCGGTTTCCGTGATTTCCAGCTCGATCAGCATGATGTGCGAGAGCTGGTCTTTATCCTTTGTCCCTGGTACAGGCAGCAGAATCGGCATGTGCCACTTTGGGGCTACGGCATTGGGGCCGCTGCTGTCACCTGTGGGCAGAAAGGGGCGAAAACCATGGCGTGCCACCTGATGACGCACCTGCTCCAGCCAGTGTTCGGGCAGAATGGCGGGCAAGGTGTCATGGCTGTTGTAAATCCATCGACCTTGCGGGGTATACAGGCTCAGGCGCTTGAAAATAGGGTCTTTGGCCAGGGCCCGCGACAGGTTGTTTTGTTCGCTGGCCAAGGCGATGTTCTCGGCCAGAAACACCTGGCTGACGGCCTTGGAGCGATCCGCCAATTGGTTGAGATGTTCGGCGATGATCGTGGCAAGGTTCAGGTGTTCGGCCGACTTGGACTCAAGCGCTTCAGTACGGGCCGCACGATGTTGCTGGTGGTCAAGCAGCCATATGAATGCGACGATGAACAGCCCCATCAGAACAATCGCAGCCTGGATGAATCCAGGCGAAACAGAGGATTTGAGCCGCGTCAAAGTCAGATATCCGGGTATGCAGATTTACGTGTACCGGATTCTTTCATGCCAACATGACATGATTGTGACGCACTGCTTCTGTGATGACGCGGTGTCAGTGGCGTACCACGTCAGTGCACGGTCGCGTTGTGGTGCTCAGCCAACCTGGAAGGTGGTTTCCGGGTAACGTACCAGGCCTTTATGTTGCGTGCTCAAGCTGTAAATGAGGGTTAACGGCCCCAGACGACCCACGAACATCAGAAAAATCACCAGGAACTGGCTGGGGGCTGACAGGGTAGGGGTCAGGTCGCGGCTTAACCCGGTGGTCGTGATGGCCGACACGACCTCGAACAGAATGCTGATGAAGGGTGCCGGTTCAAAGAGGGTCATGATCAGGGTGCCGCAAAAGATCAGCGTCGCCATGATCAGCAGCAAGGCCAGGGATTTTTGTACCGTATCGGCCGAAATGGCGCGCTTGAGCAGGGTGACCTGCGGGCGCTGAAAGATATACGACCATGCTGCTGCCATCAGCACAATGAACGTACCGATCTTGATGCCGCTGGCCAGGCTCAGCGACCCGCCGCCAATGAACATGTACAGCATCATGACCAGTGTGGTGCTGTCTTCAAGGCCGGCGATATCGACACTGTTGAAGCCTGCTGTCCGTGTGCTTACGTTTTGCAGCCAGGCGGCCAGCGCCTGACCCGACAGGCTCAGCGGCTCTAGTGTATTCGGGTTGTCATATTCCAGCAGCCAGATCAGGGCAAACCCTGTCAGGTTCAGGGCTGCAGTACCCAGCAAAACGATTTTTGTATAGGGCGCCAGCGTTTTCCAGGCCTTCTTCTGACGAATATCATTGAGCACGGTAAACCCGATGCCACCAATAATGACCAATAGGGTGGTGCCGATGACCAGTACCGGATCGTCGACATAATTGGTCAGATGGGTACTGGTGAGTGACATTCCGGCATTATTGAACGCCATGATGCCATGGAAAATGCCCCGGCCCAGGGCGGTGTAAAAGTCGGTTTCCCGCCACCACCATACGGTGAAAATGCCGATGGCGATGGCCTCGATGGTCAAGGTGATCTTGATGGTGGTGCGCGCGGTCTGGCGTACTGTGGCGATGCTGGTCTGGTTGAATGCGGCTTGCGCCAGCGCTTGATGTTTGAGACTGATGCGTTTGCCCAGGGCCAGCGCCGTAACAATCGAAAAGGTAATGAAACCCAGCCCGCCGATCTGTACCAGCACCAGCAAAATGGCCTGGCCTAACGGGGTGTAGGTGCTGCTGATGTCTACCGTGGACAAGCCGGTAATGGTGACGGCCGAGGCTGCCGAAAACAGTGCGGTTAACGGGCTGATACCCTGCTGGTTGGAAAAGGGCATCCATAGTAACAGCGCACCAACCAGAATCAGTGTGATGAAACCTGCCGCCAGTACAGCCGGTGGCGAGGCATTCAGGCGCCCGGTGCGCTTGACATGATGGTAATGACGCAGGCTTTGGCGCGGGTCCCAGTTGCGCATGGTTATGACAGCATCGGGGCGATGGTTTTCAGGGCGTCAAGCTGGCCGGCCAGAACCAGAATGTCTTTGGCATGCAATTCAAAGGCGTCAGCGGGGTGGAAGTACATGTCGGCCTTGCGCTTGACGACAAGGATATGAATGTCTTCCTGGCTTTCAACCAGAAACTGCTGGATGGTGGTGCCTTCCAGGCGTGCACCGACATCGATTTCGACGACGAACTGGCCGTTACCCAGTGAAATGTAATCGTTCACCATGGGGTAGCTCAGGGCTTGCGCGACCCGTATGCCCATTTCTTCTTCGGGGTGAATGATGCGGTCGACGCCGAGTTTGTTCAAGATGGTGTGATGGGCACGCGAAGTGGCTTTCACCCAGATTTTCTTGACGCCGGCACTTTTAAGGTGCACCACACAGAGCAGACTGGCTTCGAGTTCGGCGCCAATGCCTACCAGAACGACGTCGTAGTGGTCCAGACCCAGTTCTTCGATAGCGCGCCGATCGGTGACGTCGGCAATCACGGCCTGCGTGAGCTGGTCGGCGTATTTATTGACAAGCTTTTCGTTGGTGTCGACGCCAAGTACGGAATGCCCGAGCTTGACGAGCTCCAGCGAGGCGGCCGAGCCAAAACGACCCAGACCAATGACGGCAAATTGCGCCATGTTGCGCTCCTGTTGAATCAGGTCGCCATTTTAGGCGGTTCGGCGAGTGTTCTTCAATCGCACATGATTTGCGCAGAGTGATGGTTGTGTGAAAGGTCTGCAGGTTAAGCCTCGAATGTGTTATTTTTAAAAGATTAGGGTTAACCTGCATCAAGGTCTATTTCATGGTCAATTTGTTTGAGCCGGTTCAGTTCGGCAATCTTTCGTTAAGCAACCGCATCATCATGTCGCCGCTGACGCGTACGCGTGCCGGCGAAAATCGTACCCCCGATGATCTGGTGCGTTTGTATTACTGCCAGCGTGCCGATGCTGGCCTGATTCTTACCGAAGCCACATCGATTACGGCGCAAGGTGTAGGCTACCCGGGCACTGCCGGCATCTGGACTAAAGAGCATATCGAAGGCTGGAAGCGGGTCACCGAAGCCGTACACAAGCGCGGTGGAAAAATTGTTCTGCAACTGTGGCATGTCGGCCGGATTTCCGACCCTGAACTGTTGAATGGCGAAATTCCGGTGGCGCCCAGCGCCATTGCACCGCAGGGGCAGGTTGCATTGCTGCGGCCCAAACGTGATTACGTGGTGCCACGCGCGCTCCAGACCTCTGAGGTCGCAGACATTGTTCAAGATTTTGCACAGGCCGCGCGCAATGCCAAAGAGGCCGGTTTTGATGGCGTCGAGGTTCATGCCGCCAACGGTTTCCTTATCGATCAGTTCCTGCACGACGGTTCCAACCAGCGCACCGACCAGTACGGCGGTTCAATAGAAAACCGTGCCCGCTTTTTGCTGGAAGTGGTGGATGCCTGCTGTGCGATCTGGTCATCGGGCCGGGTAGGCGTACACCTGTCACCGCGTGTGGGCATTCATTCGATGCACGACAGCGACCCCGCCGCGTTGTTTTCGTATGTGGCCGAACAATTAGGCAAACGTAACCTGGCGTTCATGTTCGTACGTGAACCTGAAGGTCCCGAGGCCCTGGCACCCAAAATGAAGCAACTGTTTGGTGGCCCCGTCATTATCAATGGTGACTACACGCTTGAAACCGCACAAAAAGTCATCGATCGCGGCGATGGTGATGCCGTGGCGTTTGGCCGGTTGTTCATTGCGAACCCCGACCTGGTGGCGCGTTTGAAGGGTGGTCATGGGTTCAATGAACCCGACCCCACGACGTATTATGGCCAGGGTGCCCAGGGTTACACCGATTACCCGTCATTGTCGCCGGTTGATTGCGAAGCGACTGAGGGCTGATGGCAAGGGCTATGGCTATGGCTTGAATGCCTCGGCGTGCTGACTGATCGTCGACCCCCGGCAGTGCACATCGTATAGCCAATCGCTGAAAGTTAATGGCGCTATCCCATTCTTGCGGGTAGCGCCATTTTATTCGCCCGTTATTTCAGACGGGAATGTCATTACCCGGCCGGGTGATGACTACTTCATGTAGGCGCCAATGGTGGCGGCCAGTTTGACCGGGTTGAATTTGTCAATGTAGCCATCGGCGCCCACTTTTTTGCCCAGTTCACGATTCGAGTCGCCCGACAGCGAGCTTTGGATGAATACCGGAATACCATCGAAACGTCGGTCTTCTTTGATGAGCTTGACCAGGGTGAAGCCATCCATCTCGGGCATTTCCAGATCAGTCAGGATCACCGTGAGGTGGTTTTTCAGGTCTTTGCCATGTTCTTCAGCCATGGCAAGCAGCGCATTGTAGGCATCGCGCCCGTTCTCTGCCGAACGGTATGCAACCCCCATTTTCTCAAGTGTGGACATGATCAGGCCCTGGGCCGTTTTCGAGTCTTCGGCAAAATAGACCAAGTGTGACTTTTCAGTCTCGAGTTTGTTGACTTCGTTCAGTTCCGAGTCGTGTTCGGTGGGGTTGATGCGCGACAAGATCGCTTCGACGTCGACAATCATGACCAGACGCTCACCCACTTCGGCCACGGCGGTGACCAGGTTACCGCCCATGGCGGCGGGCGCCGGTTTGACCAGATCCCAGTCAAGGCGAACGATGTCATCGATGCGGTCAACCAGAAAGCCTTGCACATGGTTGTTGTATTCAGTAATGATCAGGCAATCACGCCGGTCTTTTTGTTCGAGGCCCATGAAAAATGGCAGGTCGATCATGGGAATGATGCTGCCACGCAGCCGCAGCATGCCCACCATGCCGGTGCCCTGCGAGTTGGGCAGTTGCGTCAGCGCAGGGGTTTCCATGACTTCGCGTACTTTGAAGACGTTGATGCCATAGCTGTTATAGGTTTTGGTATCGTCGTCGAACAGTTCGAAGATAAGGAGTTCCAGCTTGTTGGAGCCAGCCAGATTGGTCGTCTCGTTAACCCGGTCAAAATAATCGGAATGGCTCATGGTGCGTGGACTCGTAAAAAAATTGAAAGGGTGCGTAAACGCGGAAAGGGTGTTTTAACGCGGAAAAGGGGTATTTTGACAGCGGCATCGTTATTTCAACGTTGTCGTTGATGCCATCAGGCGGCTTTGGGCCGGATAACCTTGAAGGTGGCCGTGGCCTTGACCAGGAGTTCACCGTCTTCGCCCAAGGCCCGCCCCTCGCAAAAAGCGATGGATTTGCCCATGCGCAGGCAGGTGGCTTCAAAAATGACGGTACCACGGGCCGGGGCCAGAAAGTGCGATGTCATGTCAATGGTCGCCATGGTGGTTGATGTATCGTTCGCGCGTGCGGCTGCACTGAGCGTCAGGTCAAGCGCGCTCATGAGTGTGCCGCCGTGCACATCGCCCCGGCTGTTGGTCAGATCAGCCCGCCAGGGCAGGCGTGTGCGGGTCAGCTGCGGGGAAAAATCAAGGGGTACCAGACCGATATACTGCATGAACGGAATGTTCAGACCGAAGTAGTCGGCACTTTCTTTGGACATCTGCGTCATGGCATCAGGACATCAGGCGTTGCTTGACCAGACCCGATACGGCGGCCATGTCGGCGCGACCGGCCAGTTCGGCCTTGAGAATGGCCATGACCTTGCCCATGGCCGGTGCGCCACTGACACCCTGTGCAGCAACGTCGGCAAGGGCTTTGCCAATGGCGGCATCGAGTTCTTCGGGGCTGGCTTGTTGCGGCAGGAACTCTTGCAAGACTTCAAGTTCAGCGAGTTCCTGGGCGGCGGTTTCGGTGCGACCTGCGTTTTCGAAGGCAACGATGGACTCGCGACGTTGCTTGACCTGTTTTTCAATGATGGCCGTTACATCGGCGTCGGTCAGTTCGCGGCGTTCATCGACTTCTTTCTGTTTGATGGCGGCCTGCAGAAAGCGCAGGGTACCCAGACGGGCAGTATCTTTGGCGCGCATGGCGGCCTTGACGGCATCAGCGAGGTGTTGCGAGAGCGATTGGCTCATGGTGTTTCCTGATTCTGTGATGACAACGGTTTTCTGGTCTGCTTATGAATAGAAACCGTGATCGTATCTGCATTGAAATTTCCCCAACCATTTTAGAGCATGATCGTGATGGGTTATGTGTATTTTGGGACGCAGGGACCTGCGTCAAACACCCGAAAGAGGGTTAACTCTTCTTTACACCCGGCCGGTGAGTGCTTCGTATATCATGGGTGCCTGTATTTCAGGTTGTTTTTTTATGTCAGATTCTTCTTTGCCCATTCCCGATCCTGTCGTGCTGGTGCCGGCCAACCGGCGCGCAGAGGTCTTGTTCGTATTGCTTCACGACGATGCTGCCAGCCCCGATCAGCTTGAAAGCCTGAAAAAGGTGCTGTTGCAAGCCTTTCCTCAGGCGGCCCTGGCGTTGTTTTATGGGCCTTTGGCGTCTGAGGTCAACCGGCATCACTGGTTCGAGCAACAGGGCCTTAACGAGTACAACTACGTCGGGCGTGTTGAAAGCGCTCTGCCTCGCCTGGTGGCGCATATCCAGTGGGTACAAAAACAGCTTGAACTTGATGCTGACGCCACGGCGCTGTGCGGGTTCGGGCAAGGGGCTACTTTGGCCCTTGAGGCTACCCTCGCGCATGCTGGCCTGGCCGGTCGTGTGCTTGCGTTTTCGGGGTGCCATGCACGTTTGCCGGCAGTTGTTTCTCCGCACACCACCATGCATCTGTTGCACGGTGCCAACGATCCGGTTGTGCCTCAAGACGCCATGAAAGCGGTTCATGCGCATGTGTCAGATCTTGGTGGCGATGCCACACTTGATATTGCGTCGGGGGTTGGGCATGAACTGCATCCGGCATTGCTCGAACAGGCCGTGCATCGGTTGCAAACCTATGTACCCATGCGCCGCTGGAAAGAAGCCATGAGCACCTTGAAGGAAAAATCCTGCGACCCGGACGATGGCATTGATACCACACCCCCACCGGGTACGACTCTGCACTGAAACGCACCGGGTATGACCCTGTACTGAAGCGATCAGTCTGGCAGTTGCCAGGGCCAGTCGTGGCGTTCGACCGGTTGGCCCTGACGGTCGTAAGTCAATTCACTGAACAGCGCGCGCCCGCTTTTATGGATGGCAATAACGGTTGAACATCGTGTGCCGTAGTCGGGGCTGACGATGAAAGGGCTGCTCAGCAGACGTTCTTTTTCCAGCGATAAACCGGTATGTGGCAGTTCGTGGTCGGGTGCCTGGGTATTATCTTTCAGTAATTCAAAAACCCGGTTAACCGAACGCTCCAGATGTTCGACGGGGAAGTGGTTCAGCACCTCGCGCAGGCGTTCGGTTTTGGGCCAGGCCGTATCCAGCAAGTGGTTAGATACCACATAGCGGCCTGGCGTCAGTACCCAGGCACGCCGGGGGCCAGGCCATTGGTTGCTGACGTAGCTGGCATGCTGCCTGTCGCCGATCAGCAGATTGAAACCTGCGTACATGCCGCCCTGAACGGCAGCCTGTTCAGCGTAATCCAGGGCGCTGTCCTGGCTGGTCAGAAAATTTTTCACCAGCTCACCGCGTGAGACCGGGTTGGATGGCCCCGACAGATTCAGGTCGCGATAATTGGTCAGGACGGCAAACCGGCCTTGCCGCGTAACGCCCAGCCAGGTACCGCCTGCCGCTTCGTCGATGCCGGCAATCACGTCGGGGTGGTCTTCCCAAGGGACTGCCGGGCGTGCCGGACGGGCATGAAATTCGTCGCGATTGGCGGCAATGAACAGTGGCCAGTCAGGATGTGATTGCCACGCCAGGTAGGCAATGCACATGGCTTACTTCAGCATGGCCAGGTTGAGGTGCTTTTCCACGTAATTGCGTACCCTCACGGCGTCACCGATACGCGAGTAGCGCCCGTGTGAATTCAGGAACACCATGGCCACCTCGCGGTTATCGATGCGGGTCACCATGACCAGACAAAGACCGGCTTCATTGATAAAACCGGTTTTTGAAATGTTGATGTCCCAGTCATTGCTTTTAACGAGCCGGTTGGTATTGTTGTAAACCAGCTGACGCCCGTTTTTAAGTTTGATGTTGTGTTGGTCACTGACGGTGTAGCGCTGGATGACAGGGTGTTCATTGACGGCGCGCAGTAGCTTGACCAGATCGCGGGGCGTTGAAACGTTGTCGGCAGACAACCCGGTTGGATCGACAAAACGGCTGTGGCGCATGCCCAGTGCGCGTGCCTTGTCGTTCATGGCGCGTACAAAGGCCAGCATGCCGCCCGGATAGTGACGACCCAAGGCGTGAGCTGCACGATTTTCAGATGACATCAACGCCAGATGCATCATGTCGGCGCGAGTGAGTTGGGTGCCTACCGCCAGACGAGAGCGAGAATTGCGCAGTCGGTCGATGTCATCTGTACTGATAGACAAGTTTTGTTGCAGGGACAAGCCCGATTCTGCAACAACCAGAGCGGTCATGAGTTTTGTAATTGAGGCAATGGGGCGAACGTCTTCGCTGTTTTTGTCATACAGCACTGAGGCGCTGGACAGATCTTGTACGAAAACCGATTCGGATTGCATGTTGTCGGCGTGTGCCACCGGGGCAAGAGCGGCGACCAGCACACAGGCCCCGGCAAAGGCACAAAAACGACGAAAAATTGACTTCAGCAGCATGTGAGTTCCAGCAATTCACGATGCTGCTGATCATATCAAATAAATTTAAAAATCAACAAATAAATTAGTGGTTTATGTGACCTAATTCAATTGATTTCTATGTGTCTTGTTCAGCAAGCGGTCAGACGTGGCGTTTTTTCGTTGGCCAGACCAAACAAAGGGCGTAGCCCGACACCGACGGCATTGCCGGCGAATGCGGCAGGAACCCAAAGCCATCCGTGCAGGCTGCCCGACAAAATACCGCTGAAGTAGGCCCCGATATTGCAGCCAAACGCCATGCGCGAACCAATACCCAGCAGCAACCCGCCAACAATCGCTGCCGCCAGCGAACGCGCAGGCAATTTCCAGATAGGCGCGAATTTGCCTGCGGCTGCCGCTGCACCCATGGCGCCCAGGACCAGACCGATATCCATGACGGAAGTAATGTCTTGAGCGATAGACTGCTGAAGCGGGGCAGGGTTCTTGACCCAGAATGCCCATTGATCGGGCTGCGCCAGATCAAAAAGGCCAGGGTTTTGGCACCCCACAAAGCAAATGCCGAGGTAATGCCCCAGGGCGCCCGGCCAGGGCCAGGGTCGCAAAGTTGAGAATAACCAGTGCGACAGCGCCCCACACCAGCGGCCAAGGGCCGCGCAGCAGCGAATTCATGCCGCCCGTTGAGCGCGCATGACTGATGATTTGCCCATGCCGACGCTTTTCAAATACAAGAGTCAGCCAGTAGATCAGGGCAAACACTGCCAGGTTAGACAGCAGGGCGGGCCAAAGGCCCCAGGTTTTACCAAGGATACGGGGGGCAGGGCCGGTAACGAGCCCCACCACGGAAAAAGCCAGGCACCGATGACCGAACCCACAATGAAAAATGCCAGCGTGACGACCATGCGGGTGCTGCCCCCGCCCACGGCAAACAGGGTGCCCGAGGCGCAACCGCCGCCCAGTTGCATGCCAATACCAAAGATGAATGCACCCAGCACCACCGAAAGCCCGGGTGGCGAAACAAAACCGTTTACCGCTTGCCCGGCCAACGTACCCTGGGCAAGAAACGGAAAGAACAGGATAACGCCTGCGGCGAGCATCAGCATTTGTGCGCGCAGCCCGGCACCCTGGCGGTCTGACAGGAATACACGCCACGACGACGTAAACCCAAACGATGAATGATAAAGGGTGATGCCCAGCAAGATGCCCACAACCCACAGCGCGGCCTGGCGGCCACTGACGGTTTCAGCAATGTAAAAAATACCCGCCAGTGCGATAAGCAGCGCAATGGTAAGGGGCTTGATGTTCAGTCGAACCGGACCGGTCGGTCCGGGCAAGGTGTGTGAGGTGGACATGATGTTTTTTAAGTTGTGTGATAGCGATGCCGTTCAGCGGCACATGCGCCATTTATTAATAACCAATAGCAATAATGGAAAGGTTTGATAGAACGCAGGACAATATGTTAATCGTTTCAGCCGATATTTTCATGTCAAGTGGTTTCTATATTTCTTATGGAAATAAACTTATCGATGGTTGGCATACACTTTGGCAACGCAGGTTCTTGCACGGGCTGGCCAGATTCGTCTGCAACTTTTGGGTGATGTGTGTTGGGTGCGGGTTGCTTCGCGTTCATTACTTCGGGTCGTCGGGCGTCGGCTTTGTATTTCAGTTTATAAAGGTAAAACCATGAAAATCCTGATTGTTGGCGCGGGTGCTGTCGGCGGCTTGTTCGGTGCGAGTTTGCATCGGGCAGGCGCCGATGTGCAGTTTTGGTGCGCCTGGCGCGCAAGGCGTTACTGGATGCCGAAGGGCTAACCGTCGTCACCCCGGCCGGCGAATATCCGTTCACGCCGCGCACCGTCGTGGCCAGCGACTTGCAGCCGGGCTATGAGCTGGTCATTCTGACCAACAAGGCATACGCCCTGGATGGGGTGATCGCCGATGTGCGGGCAGCCGTTGGGCCGCAAACCTGGTTTTTGCCGCTAATGAATGGCTTGCGACACCTTGACGCCCTGGACGCCGCATTTGGTACTGATCGCGTGTTGGGCGGCATCGCCATGACAATTGCTACGCTGGCTGACCCGACGCATGTGCAGGTGGCCAATGCCTACAGCAGCATTACGGTTGGGGCGAGGTCGGCGGGCCAAGTTGAAATGGCGCAACGGGTGTGGCAGATGCTGTCGGACTCCGGGATTGAAACCGGATTCAGCGAGCGGGTTATTGACGATATGTGGGACAAGTTCTGCCGGATGGCATCGTTGGGTGCGGCCAACTGTTTATTACATGGCACGGTGGGCGAATACATGCGCAGCCGTGACGGCGGCGACATTGCGCTGCAGTTATTCCACGAGTGCACTGAAACGGCAAAGGCGGCAGGTCACCCGATGCATCCGCAGGCGGTGGCGGGCTTCCAGCGGGTGCTGACAAACCCGAAGTCGTCATTCAATTCATCGATATACCGGGATATGCGGGCGGGGTTGCCCATCGAGGGCGATCATTTGGTTGGTGATATGGTGCGCCGGGCTCAGGCAGCAGGGGTGCCCTGTTCGTTGCTGGCCGTGGCGTTGGCCGTGCTTGAAACCTATAGCGGGCGGTTAGAAGCCTGAACATGGATAGCTTTGGGCGCGGCCCCGATGGGGGTGTTAGCCAGTGCCAAGCGGCAGCATCGTAGCCAGTGGAATAACCAGAATCACACTTTAATGCGCTGAAAAATGTATTTTTTAACGATAATATGCGCATAAAAGTGCGGTTTGAACGCGATTAAGCAAGAACATCCATGAGCCATCCTTGCCCCGAAGAAACCGATACCCGTCACTCTTGCGGCTGTGGCAGCGCTTCCGGCACTGAAACCATCGTCGTCGCCCCGCCCAAGCCAGAATCGCAAGGCATACCGGTATTCCGCATTCCTACCATGGACTGCGCGGCAGAGGAAGGAGAGATCCGGCACGCATTGGCAAAGCTTCCGGGGCTGCGCAGCCTGAGCTTTCAACTCGGGGCGCGGACTCTCGCAATCGATGCCCCTGCCGAATCCATCCCGCTGGCGCTGGATGCGATTCGCAAAGCAGGATTCAAACCGGTTCCATTGTCCGGGCCCGTAGGGCAAGACGGTGATCATGACCACGCGGGTCACGACCACCCTCACAGCCTGGGTGGCGTTGCGCTTCCCGAAGGTTTGCCCCGATACGTCTTGGCCCTGGTTTTGGCCTTTGGGGCTGAATTAATTTCTTTCTTTGCCCCGCATACGGTGGTCTTCTCGGGCGTCGGTATGGCCCTTGCGTCTGTCGCCATCGGGCTGTCCGGGTTTTCGACCTACGTAAAGGGTTTGGCAGCGCTGCGCAACCTGCGCCTGAATATCAACGCGTTGATGACCGTCGCCGTCACGGGCGCTTTCCTTATTGGTCAATGGCCGGAAGCCGCCATGGTGATGGCGCTGTATGCCCTTGCCGAACTCATCGAAGCGCGCTCGGTAGACCGCGCCCGCAATGCCATCAAGGGGCTGTTGGACATGACGCCAGAGAAGGCGCAGGTCAGGCAAGCCGACGGTTCATGGGTAGAGTGTCTGGTAAAGACAGTCGCCCCAGGCGCAATCGTTCGGGTTAAACCGGGTGTGCGTGTTCCACTCGATGGGGTGATCGTCGCAGGGGCGACTTCTGTCGACCAGTCTCCCGTGACCGGGGAAAGCATTCCCGTCGATAAGGCTATCGGCGATGCCGTGTTTGCAGGCACCATCAACGCCACTGGCATGGTCGAGGTCCAGGTCAGCTCAGCGGCCAATGGCACGTTGCTGGCCCGAATCATCCATGCGGTGGAACAGGCCCAAGGGTCGCGCGCGCCCACACAGCAATTTGTGGACCGCTTTGCCGCCATCTATACGCCCTCCGTCTTCACGCTGGCTTTGGCCGTGTGCTTGCTGACGCCTTGGTTGATGGGTTGGACCTGGATGCAGGCTATCTACAAAGCCTTGGTGCTTTTGGTCATCGCTTGCCCCTGCGCGTTGGTGATTTCCACCCCCGTGACCGTCGTGAGCGGGTTGGCAGCGGCCGCGCGCCGTGGCATCTTGATCAAGGGCGGCGTCTACCTGGAAGGCGCCCGCAAGATCAAGGCGATTGCGCTGGACAAGACCGGCACCATCACGCTGGGCAAGCCCAGGTTGGTGGCTACCGAAGTTCTGCCGACTGACCAGTCAGAGCCACAAGTCTTGCGTTGGGCGTCAGACCTGGCAGGGCACTCCGACCATCCCGTGTCCAAAGCCATTGCCCAGGGCCTGGGCATCCAGGGCAATGGGCCGCTTGAAGGCTTCACTGCTTTGCCGGGGCGCGGTATTGAGGCTAAAGCCGATGGCCTTGCCTTGATTCTTGGGAATCACCGGCTGATCGAAGATCGTGGGCTTTGCAGTCCGCAGATTGAAGCTCGATTGGCCGAACACGAAGCGCAGGGCCGCACGGTCACGATGCTGGCTTCCAGCACACAAGTTCTCGCAATCTTCGCAGTTGCCGACACCATCAAAAAGAGTTCGCGCGACGCCATTGCAGAACTTCATGCCCTTGGCGTGGCTTCGGTCATGCTGACGGGTGACAACGTCGCCACAGCCCGGGCCATCGCAAGCCAGGCTGGCATTGACGATGCGCGCGCTAATTTGCTGCCCAAAGACAAACTTGCGGCAGTTGAAGAAATGCAAAAGCAATACGGCTACGTTGCAATGACCGGCGATGGCATCAACGACGCCCCAGCGCTGGCCCGTTCCGATATTGGCTTCGCCATGGGTGGTGCGGGAACCGATATCGCCATGGAAGCGGCAGACGTGGTGATCATGAACGACGATCTGCGCCGCATTCCCGAAGCCATCAGGCTATCACGCAAGACCCAGACCATTCTTTGGCAAAACATTGCACTGGCCCTTGGCATCAAGGCCGTGTTCTTGCTGCTGGCATTATTCAACGGCGCGACCATGTGGATGGCGGTATTCGCCGATATGGGGGCAAGCCTGCTGGTCGTGTTCAATGGGTTAAGAATGCTGCGAAACAAATGCTGATGTGCTGGCACATCCAGACAGACCACAACGAAACCTCTGTCCTGTTCCGGAGGCCATAAAATACCCACCCCGTTAAGCTTAAAAACCAACTGGTATTTGCAGCATAACCGACGATGCGGCTGCCACTATCGTCCCCTGGTAATAACGGGACGTTTACAATGGCTGATCCTCCCCCGACCTGACCCCGCAGAAAAAAGAAATTATCACCATGAAGCCCGGACGAAACGACCCTTGCCCATGCGGAAGCGGTAAAAAATACAAGCAGTGCTGTCTGGGCAAGGCGCTGAACAAACCGCTCGATATCGTTGATGATATCGAGCAAATTCTTGCCATGAATCCGAATCTGACACTGGATGAGCTGAATGTCGTTCTGCAAAGCAGGATGCATGATCTGAACAATCGTCCGAACCCGGATTTTTTGGTTTGACGCCAACACAGATGGCCAATTGGCTAAATGCGCCGTTCCACGATTTGGCGTGGGTTACCGTCAGCACGCCCAGTGATCTTTCTGGCAGCCCGGTCATGCGCTATTTAACGCTGATTCTCGACGAAGCGCTTCAAGGTGGCGGGTCGTTCAAGGCCACCAGCAAAGGCAACTTGCCTACTTCACTGGTTAAACAGGCCAGTGAACTGTTGCCCGAGTTTGCTGTGTCGAAGTTTCCGGTTTCAATCTACCTGAACGAATACGCCGGCGCGAATGAAGACAAGTTCAACGCGCTGCACTATGCCCGTGTCCTGGCAGATATTGCCGGCATCATTTACCAGCGTGCAGGTCGTTATCATGTAAAAAAGCTGCCCTGAAAGAGTATCAGCGCAAAGGCATTCAGGCCTTTTTCAAGCCGATGCTGGAAGCCGCGGTTACCGGATACAACTGGGCGTACATGGATCGGTGGGACTATGATGTTGATTTAAGAACGTTCTGGTTATTTATGTTGTGGCGTCTGCAAGGCCATGCCAGTGTTGATCAGTTGATGGATGACATGCTGACGGCATTTCCTGATTTGCTGTCAATGTTTCCACCCGACGATTATGCTCCGCCGCAAGCACTGCTTGAATCAATGATCGAGGCGCGCTTCATTGATCGCTTTTTGGGGTATTGGGGTTTTGTCGTTATGGACCCGAAACATTTTGCCAGCGGGGCACAAACGCCCCGGGTGGTCGAGATACAGCCGTTGCTTAAGCAAACGTTTGAATTTTCGATTGAAAACCCGGTGTAAGCAGCTGGTTGCAAAGCGACCAAAAGCAGGCGGTGCCCGAGCAGGCGCTTCTTATGTGTCAGCTTGCACGACTGCCCCGGGCGTGGCAGGACAATCAGAACCCCGAACCCGGTTGCTTGAGGAATTCCATTTCTTCCGCGGTTGATGTTCGGCCCAGAATTTCGTTGCGGTGAGGGTAGCGGCCGAAACGCTCAATAATGTCTTTGTGCCTGATTTCATAAGCCAGATTGTTTTCGAGGCCGGGCTGGTTGAACACAGTCATTGCCACGTGGTGGATGGCCAGTGATTCGCTGTGCATGTAGGGCATGTACAGGAAGGCGCGTTGTTGAACGGTCAATGACAGGTCGGTTTTACTGGCAACAGCTTCTTGGGCGAGGGCAAGTGCCAGTGGGTCGGTGGCGAAAGACCGGGGGTCACCGCGAAACATGTTGCGGGGGAATTGATCCAGAATAATAATTTCGGCCAGCCGGCCTTGTGGGATTGCACGCCATGCGTAAAGTTCGCAGTGCCGGGCCTGACGGTGCACTTCGCTGAAGCGCTCGCGGATCAGGGTGTCAAGGGTGGGGTTTTTGTCGAACCAGTCTTTGGATTCGAGTTCGGTAAACCAGAAATTCAGGATGGTTTCGGGCGTATTCAGCATAAGGCTTGTTCCTGTTCATATCATGTATCGTCAGTGTAGCGGTGATGTGACATGCTAGACTCAATTGTCACCGGGTGTGAAAAATACCTGCTCTCAGGAGTTCATGTCATGTGCGCACGCAGGGTAAGTCTTGAATCTGAGATCAATTCATCTTTGGGTAGTCATGCAAGTGTGGCGCTGCCCGATGGGCCGCATCCGGTCCGTCGCAAGATGCTTGCGGCCATGGGGTGGGCAGCTTCAGGCGGTGAATGAAGCGTTACGCCCAGTCCCGGTGGAGTGGAGGTTTGGCTTGGGTTGGGACGATGTGCATCAGGGCGCCTTTGCCACGTCGGATATCCGCGCGTGGTGGAAAAACGGGGTACCCTGGTTTACGGCTCTGACTTTTACGTTCTGCCCGACCATGAACTGGCGGTGATGATCACTGGCACCAGTACCGCCTACAAACCCGATGCCATTGCCGAGCAAGTGCTGTATCAGGCCCTCGTTGAAAAGGGCAGTCTTGCCCGCATGCCCGAAAAATTGGGGCCGACAGCTGACAAGGACGTCAGCCCCTATGCGGTCAATGCCGCAGATCTACAGGGCATCTACGCCAATTATCAGGCGATTTTTCGCGTTTCTATGGCTGATCAGCCCGATGTCGTACAGGTGCACAAGTGGGAAGACGGGCGTTGGAGCGAGAATGCGATCTGGAAGCGCAGAGCTGACGGTTTATTTGCCGATACCGACAAGCCGGCAACGGCATTCGGTCTGGCGCGTCAGGGTAAACAGCGTTACCTTACGTTGCAGATGCCATCAGATGCCGGGTATAGCCGCATTGATCTGGCGTTTGCCCAGGCATTGACAGCGCAACGGCCTGTCCCCGAGGCCTGGACATCGCGTATGGGCCGCACCTGGGTCGTCATCAACGAGCGTTACACCTCGCTGGCCCTGGCAGGGGTGGTCCTGCCCTGACGTTGTTTGCCGTGCCGGAATTGCCCGGGTACATTGGCGTTAACGCCGGGCCTGCCAGCACTGAAAATCAGCTGCTGGTGGCCAATGAACCTGATGCCGCACGCATGTGCCTGAACATTCCGTACACCATGAGCCGGGATTTGAATGATTTGCGGGTAAAGCGCTGTGACGGCCAGGATGATTTGCGTTTTGGCCGGATGCTGTTCAGGTCGCTGGATTCCATGCCACTGCTTGAGGCAGGCGCTACCTGGCAGGCCCACGTATCGCCGCACGGACATGCCTTGGGGGTTCGCGCCGCCCGTTCCATAGAGTTTCAGGTTGAGGGTGCGATAGCCGCTTTCGTGTACGACGCCGATCTTGCGCCGGTTTATCCGGATCAGTTCCGGGCCAGCCCGGACGGTGTGGTCAGAGCAGAGGATGTGTCCGGAACAGTGCTAAAGCCTGCGCGGGTACGCGTACCGAAAGGCGGTCTGGTGTTGTTGTATGGTGAGCCAGGCAGCGTTGTTTCGGTAACAGCGGCGGTGTGAACACAGCCTTTCTTCAGTACGTTATCTGAGTGGTCGTTTCCATTGTTAACCGTTTTTCGATGAAATTTTTATTCTTTTTGCTTTTTTAGCGCTGTTTAATGACAAGTCATAATCAACGTCCTTACCAGGCCGATGTGGCCAGGCTGGTTGAACACCTGAACCTCAAGCCTCACCCGGAAGGGGCTTTTACACCGAAATCTATCGTGCGGCCGATACGGTTGTACGAACCCTTGATGGTGCCCAACGGGCAAGTTCAACCGCCATTTATTATTTGCTTGAACGCGGCGCCTGGTCCGCCTGGCACCGTATTGCGTCGGACGAAGTCTGGCACTTTTATGCCGGCAGCCCATTGAAGGTGCAGGTGCTGATGCCGTCCAAAGAACTGGTCACGCACGTATTGGGGCCCGCACTTGAGCAGTCTGGCTGCGTGTATCAAGCCGTCGTGCCGGCAGGCTGCTGGTTCGCTGCCGAACTGACAAACCCGGACAGTTTTGCGCTTGTGGGCTGTACCGTTGCACCAGGGTTTGAGTTTTCTGAATTTGAATTGGCCGATGGGGCGCAACTATTGGCCGATTACCCGCAGCACGCTGAGGTGATTCACCGGTTGCTTCGTTAAGCATTCATTTTCTGTATGATTGCTTCAGGATTGAAGTTCCAGAATCGTTAAATCCGCACCCCTGAAAATACTCGATATGAAACCCGGACGAAATGACCCTTGCCCATGCGGCAGCGGCGGTGACCGGCTATAACTGGGCTTACCTGGATCGGTGGGGATATGACGTTGACCTGAGAACCTTCTGGCTTTTCATGCTGTGGCGTCTGCAAAACCATTCCAGCGTTGACCAGTTAACCGATGACTTGCTGACGGCATTTCCTGATGTGCTGTCAGCGTTTCCGCCCGACGATTACGCTCTGCCAGAAACTCTGCTTGAATCAATGATCGAGTCACGCTTCATTGATCGTTTTCTGGGGTTTTGGGGCTTTGCCATTATTGACCCGAAACGTTTTGACGACGAGACGAAAATTGGGCGCAAGGTTGAAATACAGCCGCTGCTCAGGGATACCTTTGAGTTTTCAATTGAAGGTGCCACGCGATAATCCTTGCTTCCATCCGCCGCGTTGGGGTCTGGCACAGGCTCAGCCAGCCGATAGCTGGAAACCCTTGTACACGTTTGCTGTCGTTGCCACAATGTCATGGCTACCTTCTCTCTGCCCCAGGTTGGAGATTCAACCTCTAACATCTGTAGAGGTTCCAACTATTCCGACAGCGGGGGTATGTCAGGCATCTTTGAAAATACAAAGTAGCCTCTTGGAGCCACTCACAAGCTTTATTTTTTGAAATCCAAAAAACTAACAAGCAGTTAGACTGCGAAGTCTTCGCGTGATGAGCCACGTTTTTCGGCCTCAACCATCCAGCCTGGCGTTCGCCCTCGACCTGACCACTCTTCACCATTTGGCCCAAGGTACTTGACAACAGCAGGTTTCTTGGAAACCATTTTCTTGCCAGAACTTACAAGATCTTCCGCTGTAATACCGTATTGCTCCATTTTTTCTTTGATATCGCGTATTGCCTCAGCGACTTCTTGTTTACGCAGTTCTTCGGCCTCTTTGAGGAGCATTTCTGCTTGGGCTTTTAATTCATGGTATGTTGCCATTACGTTTTACCTTTATCAATCGGGGTACGCTTATCATCCGCGTACCTCTTGAGGAACTATTTAACTTGCTGTGCCTGCAAGATCTCACATACATGAAGATTCAGGGAAACAAACTCGTTCCATGTGTGTTGTTGGGCATAGTGGAGACTATATTGTAGATCCACTCGGCAGATGTCCGGGCGTGTGGCGTAGATGCCACACTCTTTGCTGGCGGTTTTGTAATGCCGACAAGTCCCGTCGCCACGGTCGAGAAAATGGGTTTTCTCTGCTAGGTTGACTTGCTGGCAGCACAGGCCGCATTGGCTGCAGGGGAAGGCGTGCATGTTATTTGACAAGTGATGTTAGCCATTTCCGAGTACTTGCTCTATCGCCCATCTCAAAAGGGAGCTCGACGCCGCGATTGCTGATTTCATCCTTGAGTAGCAGGCCACGTTGCAGCTCGTCATTACAGCTAGCCAACTGTTGAGCGAACTCAGCGAGTTCATCGGCATCCAGGTTGAATTCGATTCGGCCAAGTTCGGTAAGATAGCGATCCAGTTCTGCATTGATAGCCTGGAATTTTCGCACGCTGGCTGCATGGGGCATGATGGAGTCCACGAATGCCCAAAGCTTTTCAGCGAGGCTGCTATATAGCAGGAAGTAATTGAGACCAAGAGTAATAAGACCTGTTGCCAGCGCGCTCGCGAAAGAGGCCAGTTCGCTACCGAATGGGAAGTTGCACAAGGGCAGCAACTGGGTATAGATCATTGTTCCAACGACGGTGGCGGCACCAACGGAGAGTAAGGCCGTCACGGCTTTGCAAAGATCGACGAAGGGCTGCTGTTGTGGGTTAAAGATTAGGAGCTTGACCGCTTTCACCAGGCTTCCCCACAACTCGCGGATAATCTTGATCGCCATTTTTTGGGTAGTGGCGAATACGTTAAACAAGGTGGTCGTGGCGCTACTAAGGATGCCAGCGAATACACCATCTTTGAAACTGTTCAGGAAATCCTTGAAGCGCAACTTAATGCGCTGCCATATCCCATTCAAGGCTTGCTGCACACTTGCAATGAAGGCGTCGAGGTTGAAGTTGGTCTTCAGTTTTTCCAGTGTTTTGGGGAGTTGCTCCCGCAACTCAAACCATGCTTCCGCCATTATCAGGCCCAGCATTTGTCGTGTTCCCATCTTCAGTCCGGCCACAGCGGAGGCACTGGTAGTCTGTTTCCAGAATTTGCTGCTGGTGTAGTACTTTTGGTTGATCTGCTGGTTATAGGGTTTTCTGGCTTCTTTGTCCCTTTTGCGCATTTCGTCAGGGTCTACAGACTTGAGGGTTTTTATTTTTTCCTCGGTTTTTCTAACCTTATCTTCCAGTTGGCGTCCCTTATGCTGCTGCTCTGGTGTGGTGCGTGGCATGGTGGCAAGATGATCACGGTCTTTGAGTAGTTGAGTCTCGTCTTTCGCTATTTGTTCAGGCAGCCTTGCGAGAAAGACATCAATGGAATCCTTTCCTTTGGATTTATTGAGGGTTTCATGCGTAGATTGCAGGTTGCTGCTTTGATTAGCCAACTCAATGCCGTTGATTTCGGCCAGGACACGTCCGGCGTCATCATGCACTTCGCTAGCGCTAATGACGTGATCCGTATTTCGCGGGTCGTTAACAGCCATGCTTCTGTTACGGTAAGGGTCCTGTAGGGTACCGGTTTGTTGGGTCAGCTTGTCATTGGCTCCAGTTGTTTTATAGGTGCTGTCTTCTTTCTTTACATCCTTATGATGATATTTATCCGAGTCATAGGTTTCTCGATTTTCGTAGTTCTGCCTTTCCTTGTCAGTGGCCCAGACTCCCTGGCGAACATTGTGGATAGTGTCCACCTCGCCTCCGACTTTGTCTTTGAACAGTAGAAAATCAAGCCCGAAACTCGTGGCCAGACTATGGACTACAGTTCTTTCAAGCTCCTCAATCCACGGATATTGGCTGGCCGCTGTCTTCATGAAGTGATCTACTAGATGGTGGGTGGGAAACAAGCGGGGGAGACTCCCCCTTTAAGTCTTAGGGGCGTTCTATTTTGCTAGCTTCCGTATCAGCTTCGACAAGAACTTTATCTAGCTCCCCGTCATTTAGGATCATGAAGCCATCTGTATCAGTTTCCATGATGGGCGTACCGTTTTCATCTTTTGCAATGTCATGCCCCTCTTTCTTGAGTTTGAAAATGGGCGTAGTGATTACGTCGACCAGAATGGCGGCCAGAGCATAGCCGTTTTCAATATTCCGAAGAATTTCATCGCTGAAGTCGCGCAGAGCTGCATCTATGTCACCGTTACTGCCTTTGAGGTTTTCCAAGAAATTGTTGATATCTTTGAGGCTGTCAAAGTACAAGGAGAATTGATCATGGATGGACAGTAGTGCCTGTTTAATTTTTCTTGTATAGCCCTCGGTTGCAGCAAGTTGCTTGATGGCTCTGGCCAGTTTCTTGATCGCTGCCTTGACTTCTTGATCTGCCTTGCGAGCGTTTCTGAGCGCTTCTTCACCATGACTGTTATAGGCCCAGCCAGCAATGGCCAATACTGGAGCCGCCACTGCTGCGCCGAGAATGGCTGTACCTCCGGCAATACCCATGCCGCCAGTTGCCAGGGAACCACCACCGATAGCCGCTAGGGTGGCTTTGGTGGCTGCAGCGCCTGCTAGCGAAGAAATGGCGGTACCAGTGGAGGCAGCGCCTAGTGTCATAACACCCCGTATATGGCAAATCCAGCCGCTGCACCTGCTAAGCCGGCCCCAGCGGCGGAACTCAGTACACCAATGGCGGTATAACTGTAAGCTTCGATGCGTTGTAGTTCATGCTTGGGAATATGGATTTCAAGTTTGTTCTGGCGACCTGCGTTCAATTGCTGGAGGAGTGTGTCGGCAATGGTTTTGAATTCGCTGAGGTGCTTTCCGATATCGAGTTGCTTCCTCCCCAGCATTTCGAGCGCATGAGAGGTTTCTTTCTCTTGTTCGTCGAAGATGGATTTTTTCTGGTCATAGCGATGTTGGGCGTTTTTGACGATTTCGTCTGCTTCCGAATGCTTCTGATAGCCGTCGTAGCCTTTTTTGGCGCCGTAAGCGGCAGTGACCAGTGCGGCAGCTCCAATGATGAGGGGTAGGGGCATGCGGATAAACCTTTCAGGGTTAAAAAAGAATCAATATCTGTAATTGTGTCGAACAGAGGGCTCTCCACATGTGTTGAGGGCTTGCTGTAATCCTGACATCAATTTTTTGTGCCACGTTGTGGGTCGCACGATCTGCACATTTAGCCGGCAAGGGAGGCAGGACTGGATTACTCCATATTTGAACTTCAACACCCAGTCACGTCGCGTATTTAGTATGCCAATGCCTAAACCTGACATAACGCACCAAATAAACTATTTTAATTCCATTCGTTATAACAGAATTTTTTCGTTTTTGCTGTGTCGTGAAATATGCAGCTATAAGTTTCAGTCTAAGAACAATAAATAGTCAGCCTATTTAGTAATGAGTCTCATTCCATTTTCGGCGAGGTGTCAAGGTAGCATAAGCGCTACCTCCTTCCTAGTCAGGTAAGTCTTATATCAGGGGATAGAGCCTGTTAGCCAGCAGACTCAAGGCCTCCCTTCGCTCATCAAAATAGTCGTGGCGATTGTAAACACCCTCAACACCCTTGAGCTTATGATTGAGGCACCGTTCAGCCACATGCCCAGGAACGCCCAGCGAAGCTAGCATGCTTCGGCAGGTACGCCGCAGATCATGAACAGTGAAATGCTCAAGGTCTTCCATTTTGTTTTCAGGTTGCACCGCTCTGCCGGGCTCCCTGCCGAATAGTTTGGAAATTGCGCGATTCAACGTATCTTTGCCCATGTGGGGCATATTGCTTGACCTGCGATTCGGGAAAACATAATCGGACCCACATGCGCGCACTTTCAGTTCGTTTAACCATTCAATGGCTAAGTCCGGCAATGGGATATCAATAGCGACATTCGATTTGCTTCGTTCTTTGGGTAGGCGCCAAACCTTGTCTTTCAGCTCGAACTCGATCCACTTTGCTTCCGTTAGTTCACCTTTCCTGACGCCGAGCAAGACCAAAAGCCCACAGGCTAAATAGTTTTCGCGCGTAAAGCTGTCTGATTCTTCCCTGAACACTTTAAAAGCAAAGGCAAGTTCTTCAATGGTGAGGGCTCGGTCCCTGCTTTTTCTATGCCACCTGCATCGTCTACGGCGAAGGCGCTGGCCGGGTTGCTGGGTATCAAATCCAGTTTGACGGCATGGTTAAACAGTTGCTTGCAGTACATCAACGCATCGTTGGCGGTACTCGGCCTATTGCTTTCTGCAATGTTTCTCAAGACCTGCCTGATGTCGCGGCCCGTGACAGCCTCTGGCCTTATTTGCCCAATGACAGGTGCAATTTCTTTGGTGTAAACCCGAAAGGGGATGTGGTGGTGCTTCAGACGCTTGACGTTGCCTTCGTGCCAGTCGTTGAACAGGTCATCGACGCAATTGATCTCGCCATACCCAGCTCTTTTCTTTTCGACAAGAGGGTCCAGGCCCCCACGAAGCTGCTTCATCTGCACAGCAGCTGCCGCCCGTGCATCTGCTAAAGGCAGATCATCCACAGTGCCCAGCGTCATTTGCTTGCGCTTCGCGTTAGCCGTGAAGCGTAGCGCCCAATACGCACGTCCCCTAGCTGGTACGACAAGGTATAGGCCGTTGCCATCGGCGAAATGTCCGGGCGGGCCTTTGAGCTTTGCACTAACTGCCTTGCTTGTAAGTGCTGCCATAACGTCTTCCTCTAAATGTACTCACCACTTATCGTAGAAAAACTCTGCTTATTGAGTATTGTACTCACCATTGTACTCACCACTTGGCGCTTGATTCTGGTGGATTTACGTTGACCCTGGTTGACTAGATTGGACGTTATGTTATTGATTTATATAAAATTATTGACAGAGATTGACTTCAGTTTACATCACTCTATGTTCTGTGCCTGCTCCCTCATCTGTTCGATCAGCAGCTTCAAATCAATGGCGGCACGGGTAACCTCCAGGCCGGCGGCTTTCGAGCCGAGGGTGTTGGCCTCGCGATTCATTTCCTGGAACAGGAAATCCAGGCGTTTTCCAACACTACCCGCCGCGCCTTTCGCGGTTTTCCCGGCTTTGGCGTCACCGGTAGTCAAAATATGCTGCAGTTCAGCCAGATGGGATTTCAAACGCTGCAGTTCTTCAGCCACATCAACGCGCAATGAAAACAGCGAGGTTTCCTGTGCAATGCGTGCCGACAGTTCTTCACCGCTGATTTGTGCAAACCCGCCCGGGTTGGCCGCTTCCAGGGCTTCGCGCAGGCGGTTGGCCAGTTTGGCCTTGTGCTCGCTCATTAACTGCGGCATGGCCGCTTCAACATCAACCACCACCTCATCAATTGATGCGGCGCATTCCAGCATCATCTGGGCCAGCCGTTGCCCTTCGCGTTCGCGGTTGGCCTGCATGTCGGCCAGGGCGTCGTCCAGGGCCTGTACTGACAGTTGTGTCCAGGCTTGCGGGTCGAAACCATTGGTATCGCCGTTGCCCGAACCCTTGACCAGTTCGGCCAGTGAAGGCGAAGGCGTGTCGGGCAGCACCGCTCGGGCCTGGGCCAACTGGACTGCAACAGAGTTCAGCAAGGCATCGTCAAGTACCGTAGCGGCCTCGGCACGCGTTCGTGCATATGAAAGCCGCACTTCGACCTTGCCCCGTGTCAGGTGTTGTGACAGCTTTTCGCGCAAGGCACCCTCGGCAAAGCGCAAGTCATCGGGCAGGCGAAACGTTACGTCCAGGTAGCGGCTGTTGACGCTGCGAACTTCAAGGGAAACCTGGCCCTCGGGGCCTTCGGTGCGTGCGTTGCCAAACGCGGTCATGCTGCGAATCGTCATGGAATTGTCCTGTTGCTGGGTTCATGGTGCAGACTGAAATGCTTTAACATTGATCCTTGAAAATTTCGTTGGCGTCCAGGCCTTTTCGTGGGCCTATGCCGTCAATTCATTGAAGGAAAACACTTTTGTCTGCTACTGATATTGTTCGTCCGTCAGGCCGTCAGGCCCAGGCCTTGCGCCCGCTCTCCATCATCACCGGTTTCACGCGCCATGCGGAAGGCTCGGTATTGATCAAGGCCGGTGACACCCATGTACTGTGCAATGCCAGCGTACTTGAAAAAGTGCCGCCGTTTTTGAAAGGGCAGGGCAAAGGCTGGGTCACGGCCGAATACGGTATGTTACCGCGCTCGACGCACACCCGGTCTGACCGCGAAGCGGCCCGGGGCAAACAAAGTGGCCGTACACAAGAAATTCAGCGCCTTATCGGTCGCAGCCTGCGGGCGGTATTCGACCTTGAGGCCCTGGGTGAACGCACTCTGCATCTTGACTGCGATGTATTACAAGCCGATGGCGGCACCCGTTGTGCAAGTATTACCGGGGCCTGGGTGGCCGCTGCGCTGGCGGTACGCGGGCTGTTAAACCAGGGTTTGTTGCAACGCAACCCCATCAAGGATCACGTCGCCGCCGTTTCGGTCGGGTTGTTCAAGGGCCATGCTGTGCTTGACCTCGATTATGACGAAGACTCGTCCTGCGATGCCGACATGAATATCGTCATGACCGGGAAAGGCCACTTTGTCGAAGTTCAAGGCACGGCCGAAGGTGAAACGTTCGATCGGATTACCCTTGATGGTCTGCTTGACATAGCGGCTGGCGGCATTGGTCAGCTGGTGAAATTTCAGCAGCAGGCCGTTGACCTGGCCCAATCTAAAGGGTAGGGCATGAGCACTGTCGTATTGGCATCCAACAACGCCGGAAAACTGGATGAATTTTCCCGGATACTGGCCCCGGCCGGTATCCAGATGGTCGCGCAGGGCACGCTGGGCGTAGGTGAAGCTGAAGAACCTTTTCAGACCTTTGTAGAAAATGCGCTGGCCAAGGCCCGCCATGCCAGCCTGCAAACCGGCTTGCCGGCGCTGGCCGATGATTCGGGTCTCTGCGTTGACGTGCTTGACGGGGCGCCCGGTGTTTATTCGGCGCGTTTTGCTGCCATGAATGGCTTTGAAAAGTCTGATGTGGCCAACAACCGTTATCTGGTCAGCCAATTGGCCGATGAAACCAACCGGCGTGCCTGCTACGTGGCCGTCCTGGTCTATGTGCGCTCTGCATACGACCCGCGCCCCGTCATTGCCGACGGGGTTTGGTACGGTGAAATCATTGATCAACCGCGTGGCGGCAACGGGTTTGGCTACGACCCGCATTTTTTCATTCCGGCCTTAGGCAAAACGGCTGCCGAGCTGTTGCCGGACGAGAAAAATGCCATCAGCCATCGTGGCCAGGCCTTGCAGCAGTTGCTGGGCAAGTTGCGTAACCAGCTCCAGGCTTGACGGCCTGTTTTTGCGCCTGAAATCATGCGTCCTGTCATCCCCATCAAGCCTGAACGTCCAGGTAGGCCGAATACTGCAGTCAGTGAGATTGGCCATGCCCCGGTTTCCATGACTCAGGCTGGCCGCATGTCATTACCCGCAGGCACCATCCCGGACCAACCGTCGGGCCGCACCACGCTGTCAAGCTTGCCGCCCTTGTCACTGTATGTGCATGTGCCTTGGTGCGTACGCAAGTGCCCTTATTGCGACTTCAATTCCCATGAATTGAAGGGCGAATTGCCCGAAGCCGATTATCTGGCCGCCTTGCAGGCCGACCTTGAGCAGGCCTTGCCTCTGATCTGGGGTCGTTCGGTGGTATCGATTTTTATCGGGGGGACGCCCAGCCTGCTGTCGGCGGCAACGCTTGACGCGATGCTGGCCATGTTTCGGGCCTGCCTTAACCTGTTGCCAGATGCTGAAATCACCCTGGAAGCCAACCCGGGCGCGGCTGAAGCGTCACGTTTCAAAGACTATTCCGCCAGCGGCGTCAACCGCATGTCGCTGGGGATACAAAGCTTTAATGATCAAGCCCTGAAAAGCCTGGGTCGCATTCACGATGCCGCCCAGGCCTGTGCGGCCATCGAGATGGCCCAGGCGGCCGTCAATCGGGTCAATCTGGATGTCATGTTTGCGTTGCCGGGCCTGACTGCGGCTTTGTGCGAGGCCGATCTGCGCCGGGCTTTGTCGTTCGGTACCGGGCACTTGTCGCTGTATAACCTGACACTGGAACCGAATACGGTATTTGCCAAGTACCCACCAGACGTACCGTCCGATGACGAGGCGGCAGTTCTGCAAGACCTGGTAGCGCACACCCTGGCCGATGCCGGATTCGAGCGCTACGAAGTATCGGCCTACGCACGCGTCGGTCAACGTTGCCTGCATAACCAGAACTACTGGGAATTTGGCGACTATCTGGGCATTGGTCCAGGGGCCCACAGCAAATTGTCGTTTCACGACCGTATCGTGCGGCAGGCCCGGCTGAAAAATCCGGCCAGCTGGATGGCCCAGGTTCACCGGCGTGATGATTCCCATCTGGCCCAGTCGGAACAGGTCATGCCGGAAGATCTGCCGTTTGAATTCATGTTGAATGCCTTGCGGTTGCATGATGGCGTCAGTGCGGCCACCTTTGTTGAGCGTACGGGCCTGTCGATCGCCGAAATTACCCCGGCGTTGGCACGGGCAACGCGAAAGGGCTTGTTGGTCGATGATCCGACACGCTTTCAGGCAACAGATCTGGGCTGGCGCTTTCTGAATGATTTGCAATCCGAATTTCTGGATTAAAGTGTGAAAATCGCGCAATCGCACCATGAAACGCACCATAATAGTGCATTCGCACCAGATCAATCCGGTTTCTTTCCCCAACCATGCCGGGTTTGTCCAGTTTTTGGTGCATCAAGTCCCGAATCAGGCACCTGAAAAGTTGGCACGCTTATTGCTTGAGTATCGGTATGCAGTTCCGAATTGTTGACCCCTAAATGTTCAGGAGTTCTTATGTCCACCCCAGAAGATGTTGTTAAGTTGATTGCAGACAAAGAAGTCGCCTTTGTGGACTTCCGTTTTACCGACACGCTTGGCCGCGAGCACCACATGACCGTGCCGGCACACACTGTTGACGAAGAAAAGCTCGAATCGGGCCAGGCGTTTGACGGTTCGTCGATTGCGGGCTGGAAGGGCATCGAGGCCTCTGACATGCTGCTGATCCCGGACTCCAAAAGCGCACGCATGGATCCGTTCCGTGAGGAAAATACGCTGATCCTGACCTGCGACGTCGTTGAGCCATCTGATCTGAAGGGGTATGACCGTGACCCGCGTTCGCTCGCCAAGCGTGCGGAAGCCTACCTCAAATCCAGCGGCCTGGGCGATACTGCCTATTTTGGTCCTGAACCCGAGTTTTTCGTTTTTGACGGCATCACCTGGAATGACGATGCATCAGGCTGCTTCGTGAAGATCAAATCCGAAGAAGGCTCCTGGTCACGTGGTCTTGAGCTTGAAGGCGGCAACCTGGGCCATCGTCCCAGCGTCAAGGGCGGCTATGTGCCCGTTCCGCCGGTTGATTCGTTTGCCGACATGCGTTCCGAAATGTGTTTGCTGCTGGAGCAGCAGGGTGTTCCGGTTGAAGTGCACCACCACGAAGTGGCAGGCCCCGGCCAGCTTGAAATCGGCACCAGGTTCAGCACTCTGGTCGAACGCGCCGACTGGAACCAGATCATGAAGTACACCATCCACAACGTGGCTCATGTGTACGGCAAAACGGCTACATTCATGCCCAAGCCCATAGTGGGTGACAACGGTTCCGGCATGCACGTTCACCAGTCCATCTGGAAAGACGGCCAGAATCTGTTTGCCGGTAACGGTTACGCGGGCCTGTCGGAATTTGCCCTGTATTACATCGGCGGCATCATCAAGCATGCCAAAGCCTTGAATGCAATCACCAACCCGGGCACCAACTCGTATAAACGTCTGGTTCCGCATTACGAAGCCCCGGTCAAGCTGGCTTACTCGGCACGCAATCGCTCGGCATCGATCCGTATTCCGTATGTCGGCAGCCCGAAAGCCCGCCGCGTCGAAGCGCGTTTCCCCGATTCTCTGGCCAACCCTTACCTGGCATTCTCGGCCTTGATGATGGCCGGTCTTGACGGGGTGCAAAACAAGATTCACCCCGGCGATCCCGCAGACAAGAATCTGTACGACCTGCCGCCCGAAGAAGACGCAAAGATCCCGACCGTTTGCGCTTCGCTGGAAGAGGCCCTGGCCGCGCTGGACGCTGACCGCGAGTTCCTGACCCGTGGTGGCGTATTCAGCAACGACATGCTGGATGCGTACATCGAACTGAAAATGGCCGAAGTCACACGTCTGCGCATGACGTCACACCCGGTCGAGTTCGACATGTACTACAGCCTCTGATCGGCAAATGGCAGATCGTGACATGACACATCCTGAAAGTTACGATCTGCTGGCTACCGCCGTACTGCTGGTTGACAGGCAAGGTGATGTTGCTTTCGCCAACAGCAGCGCTGAAGAGCTGTTTGGTTTGTCGCGGCGCCAGATGCAGGGTATTCCGGCTCTGGCGCTGTTTCAGCCTGACTCGACCCTCGATATCCATTTTTCTGACGCAATCACCGGAAAATTTGGCATATTACGACAGGACGCCAGTATTCGTGCGTCGGGTGGATTGGGAATTGCAGTGAATCTGGCCGTTGTCCCGCTGGAACACCAGCCCTGGGCGGCCTTGCTTGAAATTCGCGGGCTTGACCAGCATGACTTGCTGGATCGAACCTTGCAACTCAGTAAAGAGCTGGATGTCCAGCGCGAGTCGCTGCGCAATCTTGCCCATGAAGTGAAGAACCCGCTGGGGGTATTCGAGGTGCGGCCCAGTTGCTTGAGGTCGAGCTGGATGACTCGTCGCTACGTGAATACACCCGAGTGATTGTGGCCGAGGCCGATCGTCTGACCAGCCTGATCGACCGATTGATCGCCCCGCAAGGCGATACCCTGGCACGGGTGCGTTTCAATATCCATGAAGTCTGCGAGCGGGTATACACGCTGGTCAGCGCCGAGTTTGCACAACGCATCCGTTTTGTGCGCGATTACGACGCTTCGGTGCCTGATCTGGTGGGGGACTTGCCCAGGCTGGTACAGGCCTTGCTGAATATTGCCCGCAATGCGTGTCAGGCCCTGACTGAACACCCGGGTGATGAGCCGCCCAAGCTGGTGTTCCGTACACGAATTGGTCGCCAACTGGTCCTGGCGACCCGGCCGGTACGTATGGGTGTCATTGTTTCGGTGATTGATAACGGCCCCGGCGTGCCTGCCGACTTGCAGGAAAAGATATTTCATCCACTGGTTACCGGTCGTGCCAGTGGCAGTGGGCTTGGCTTGAGCCTGGCTCAGGAATTTGTGCAGCAGCATGGCGGTGTGATCGAGTTCGATTCACGCAAAGGTCATACCGAATTTCGTATGGTGCTGCCGTTGGAGTAGATGATGAAACCGGTCTGGATAGTCGATGATGATCAAAGCATCCGTTGGGTGCTCGAAAAAGCCCTGTCCCGGGTTCAGATCTCGACCAAGTCATTCGAGTGCGCGGATGACATGCTTGAGGCACTGAGCCACGAAACGCCTGCGGTTCTGGTCACCGATGTGCGTATGCCTGGTAAAGACGGCTTGACGTTGCTTCAAGAAATTAAAGCAGCGCACCCGAACATGCCGGTGATCGTCATGACGGCGTATACCGACCTGAACAGCACCGTGGCGGCGTTCAAGAAAGGGGCGTTTGACTATCTGCCCAAGCCGTTTGACATCAATGACGCAGTTTCGCTGGTGCAACGGGCGATTCCTGCGGAACCCGAGCCCGAGAGCTCAGCGCCTCTGGTGCCCCCATTGCACCATTAAAGCCGCGTCTTGGCGATGGACCTGACTCACCGGCGCCGGTCATGATGAAGTCGTCGTCAGTCGCCATGCAGGAAGTGTTTCGTGCCATTGGCCGATTGGCGGTATCACCGGCCACCGTGCTGATCACCGGTGAGTCGGGTACGGGTAAAGAATTGATCGCACGCGCATTGCATCAGCACAGTCCGCGCGCTTCAGGGCCTTTCGTGGCGCTCAATGCCGCTGCGATTCCCCGTGACTTGCTTGAGGCCGAACTGTTTGGCCATGAAAAAGGGGCGTTTACCGGCGCCACACAACAGCGTAGGGGCCGGTTCGAAGAGGCTCACGGGGGCACGTTGTTTCTGGACGAAATCGGCGACATGCCCTTCGAGCTGCAAACCCGGTTATTGCGGGTCCTTGCTGAAGGCAGTTTCTACCGGGTGGGCGGTTCGCAGGCTATTTCCGTCGACGTCCGAATTGTGGCGGCAACCCATCAACCGCTTGAGCAGCGCGTGGCCCAAGGGCAGTTCCGCGAAGACTTGTTTCATCGTTTGAACGTGATTCGCCTGCGGCTGCCGCCGCTGCGTGAGCGCAAGGAAGACATCCCGGCATTGGCCGAACTTTTCCTGCAAAACAGTGCGCGCTCTTTGGGCGTTGCCCGACGTCGTCTGACGCTGGCTGCGCTTGAGGCCTTGAAAGCCTTTGATTATCCGGGCAATATCCGCCAGCTTGAGAACTTCTGCCATTGGCTCACCGTCATGTCGTCAGGGCAACTGGTTGACGTCAAGGATTTGCCTCCCGAGATTTCGGCGGCCAACGCACGTCGTCTTGAGGCCATGACGGGCAGTGCACAGACCGTGCCGCCATCCGTTTCAGGGGCAGGGACATCGGCAACGGCGATGCCAGCGGGGGCCGGCCAGCCGTTGCTGGCGCAGTGGAAAGATCTGCTGGCACGCACGGCGCAAGAAAAACTTGACCGCAATGAGCCCGCTATCATGGCCACCCTGACGCGTGAGTTTGAAAGTTGCCTGATTACCACTGCGTTGCGCCACAGTCGGGATCGTAAAGCCGAAGCCGCCCAACGATTGGGAATTGGTCGCAATACGCTGACCCGGAAGTGCCAGGAACTGGGTATCCGGGCCGGTGACTGAGGGCCGGGCCGAAGCAGGCCATGAGCCTGCCTGCGCTGGCCCGAGTCAATAAGACGGCAGATGAAATGAGCTGCTTAATCTTTCTTGCGTGTGTCGTGCTTTAGCAAGCGTTCTTTTTCGCGCGCCCAGTCTTTATCTCGTGCCGTATCGCGCTTGTCATGCAATTTTTTGCCACGCCCCAGCCCGAAATCCAGCTTGATACGGCCATTTTTGTAATGCAGGTTCAGCGGTACCAGCGTGTAGCCACGTTGCTCGACCTTGCCGATCAGCTTGCTGATTTCCTCGGCCCGCAACAGCAATTTGCGGGTTCGGGTGTTATTCGGGTGAACATGGGTGGACGCCGTGGCCAGCGGGCTGATGTGCATGCCGATGATGAACAATTCGCCATCGCGCACAATAACGTAGCTTTCCTTGATCTGAACATGGCCAGCCCTGATGGCCTTGACTTCCCAGCCCTCCAGGACGAGACCGGCCTCGAAGCGCTCTTCGATGAAGTAGTCGTGGGTGGCTTTGCGGTTTTCGACGATGCTCATGTATGGGTAAAGCTATAAACGGTAAAATGAATCTGACATTCTAGCGACTTACTTCATTCAATGCATACTGTTCAACGATCTGTCCTCGTCCCCCATACCTGTGCCCAAATGTTCGATCTGGTTGCCGACGTTGAGAAATACCCCGAATTCATGCCCTGGTGCGGTGGTTCGGTGGTGCAGTCGCGCGACGATCACGGCATGCAAGCCTCAATTACCATCAGCTTTGCCGGTATCAAACAATCGTTTACGACCAGAAACCATCACGACTATCCGCGCCAGATTGACTTCGAACTGGTCGATGGCCCGTTCTCACGCCTGTCGGGCAAGTGGGAATTCAAAGAACTGGCACCAGATGCCTGCAAGGTGATTTACACCATGGAATACGCGTTTTCCAATCGGGCCCTTGAAATGGTGGTAGGTCCGGTGTTCAACCGTATTGCCTCCAGTTTCATCGATTCGTTCACCCAGCGGGCCCAGGATTGCTATGGCTGACGTCTCGCTGCAGGCTATTGAAGCCACGGGTATCCAGGTTGAAGTCATGCTGGCCTGGCCAGACCATTGCTGGCGCAAGGCTCTGGTGCTCCCTGCAGGGGCCACCGTGGCCGATGCGTTGGCAGCCAGCGGCGTTGCTGCCGAGTATCCCGACCTTTTTAGCGAGGCTCTGTCCGTCGGTATTTACGGGGTGGCTTGCCCGTTGACGCACACGGTTTCGCCCGCTGACCGTATCGAGATTTATCGGCCACTGCAGTTTGACCCCAAAGAATCGCGCCGCCGCCGCGCTCCACAAACTGGCGCAAAAGCGGGCCGGAAAGCTGGCCGCCGGGCGTATGCGCAAGGCCCGGCGCCTGGCCGCACCGCCACCTTGATGTGGGTCAGCCAGACCGTTATCGCGCGGTAGTTGCCATCCTGTTGTGCCCCTGACCCTAACGTTCTTCTTACCCTTTACGCCAGCCGCCCATGACACAACCCTTCAGCGTTGCGCCGGTCTTATTCGAAACACTTCCAACCCAAAGTGGTTACCACGTCGGTGTGGCCTGGCTGAACCAGCCGCAGGCCCTCAACGGTTTGTCGCTGGAAATGGCCCAAGCCTTGCAGGCGCAGCTCAATGCCTGGGAGGCTGACCCTGCAGTCGCCGTGGTCGTATTACGGGGTAGCGGTGAAAAGGCCTTTTGTGCGGGTGGCGATTTGCAAACCATTTACAAGAGCCTTCCGGCGGTCCCCACGCATGACGGCTGGGCCAATGACTATCTGAAGACCTTCTTTCGGGTCGAATACGCCCTGGATCATCACATCCACTGCTACAGCAAGCCCGTAGTGTGCTGGGCTAACGGTATCGTCATGGGGGTGGTGCCGGCCTCATGATGGGGGCCAGTCACCGGATAGGCACGCCGTCAACCCGGTTCGCCATGCCGGAAACCACTATTGGCATGTTTCCCGATGTGGGTGGGACCTGGCTGTTAAACCGAATGCCGCCCGGCGTTGGCCGGTTTCTGGCCATGACCGGCACCAGCATCGGCGTCGCCGATGCCCACGCATTAGGTGTCATCAACTATGTTTTACCCGATACGGCGTGGCCTGAGCTTTTAAATGCACTGGGTACGGTCTCGTGGGGTCAAAGCCGTATGCAAAATGATGCGGTCGTGCACGCCTGTCTGGAAACCCTTGGTCTTGGCACACCCGAACCGGGTCCGGTTATCCGCCACACCCCGGAAATGGCCCGTTGGTGCGCCGGACCAGACTGGTATCAGGTGTACCAGACGCTAACGGGTTTACACGGATCTGATGACGTCTGGCTTTCGCAGGCAGCGCAACGCCTGAACAAAGCTTGCCCGGCGACAGTTGCCCTGTCATTTGAAATGCTGAAACGGGGTCAATATTTATCGTTGGCGCAGATATTCCAGATGGAGTATACCGTCGCACTGAATGCGACCGCCCGTGGCGATTTTCGCGAAGGGATCCGGGCCTTGCTCATTGAAAAAACCGGTAACCCCAAGTGGTCACCGGCTGGCGCAGATCTGGTCAACACGACCCTGATTGACGCGTTTTTGTACCGCCGTGGCCCGACGACGAACCCCATCCATTGGCCGTACTGGGGTATTGAGCTTCAGTCGTGCGGGTCAATCGGGTAAGGCAATTCGGCCAAGGTAACCATTGGCCCCTGCGGGTTGCCCAGACGAAAATCAGCCTGACCAATATCAGCCAGTTGCACTTCAAGCAGAAGATGTGTTGTGCCACCTGAATTGACGGCATTCACAATGCGCCCGACAGGGCCATCAGGCGCATTGGCATTGAACGTGTCTTGCCCGGCCAGTGTCGTGGCGTCCAGGCTGTTGTCGGTAACAACCCCGCGAGCCATGCGCCGCTTGACCGTGCCGCGGTAATGGCTGCGTGCCACCACCTCTTGCCCTGGGTAGCAACCCTTTGTGAAACTGACCCCGCCAATCAGGTCGAAGTTCAGGGTTTGCGGAATGAAAAGCTCTTGGTTGGCCAGTTCAACCCAGGGCAAACCGGCGGCGATGTCGTCAGCCGCCCACCGGCGGGTGGCATCGTCGGCGAGCCCTTGAGGTTCATCCGTATTTTGTTGATGTGACGCAACGAACCACCAGCGGGCCGGCGCCTCTGTTGCAGAGGGTGCCGCCACAAACATGCCCTGGGCGGTGGTTGTGACCTGCCAAGCCTGAGCCGATGCCGGCAAGTCATCAAGAAGGCAGCTCGGGGGCAGGGCGTTGTTGCCCTTGTCGGCCGTGACGCCGTAAACCACTACGGGCAACAGGGCCAGTTTGACTTTGGCACGCAGGACAAACATCGACAAACGTTTTACTATGGCAGGCGCGATATCGCGTTTAACCAAGGCTCTGTAGACCGGTTCGGGTGCATCATGCGCTTTCCACACAACCAGGCTGGCCAGCATACGACCTTTAGGCGTGCAATAGGCCGCCAGACAGGCCGTGTCTTTCGACAGGCCATTGATGTCGTTGCTTAATTGCCCCTGCAAAAAAGCAGCGGTGTCTGCACCAGTGGCTTCAATAACAGCCAGGTCAGGCAAAAGGGCGGTGGTGTACGGGGTGTTTGTCATACGTAAACTAAGCGATTAAAAACGTTGGTCGTTAACGCTTTATCATAGCGGTCTTTCTGCATGGGTGCAGGTATAGTCGGGCTGACGACAGGGCTTTGCGTCCTGGTTCGGGCTCCTGGAACTGAATGGCAAGTTTTCTGAAAAAATAGTTATCGGGTTGGTGGTACTGGTTGTACTGGGTCTAGGTGTCATCGTCGGTGGTGGCTGGTATTGGGCTAACGCTCCCGTCACCCTCCAGGGTGAGACGGCGCGTTATCCCGTACAAAGCGGCAGCGGGCTGCGTGCCATTGCCCGCAGCATGAACGACAACGGCATCCGTATTCAGGAAGACCTGTTCGTGGGGTTGGCACGGCTGCTCGAATTTGATACCCGTATCAAAGCGGGCACCTACGAGGCCAGCCCCGGCGACTCGCCGCTGGCATTGCTCGAACGCATGGCCAGCGGCGACATGTTGCTAAGCCGCCTGACCCTTCCCGAAGGCTGGACGTATGCGCAAATACGCCAGGCCTTGCGCGTAAATCCTGACGTACGTCAGACCCTCGACGACAGTTCTGATGAAGAGCTGATGGAGCAACTGGGCATTGACAGCTCCAGCCCCGAAGGCTGGTTCTATCCCGATACCTACATCTTTGCACCGGGCACGCCTGACATCGACATCTTGCGCCGAGCCTACGCCTCGCAACAGGCCATACTGGACGAACTTTGGGAAAAGCGTGCGCCGGAACTGCCTTTGAAATCACCTTATGAAGCACTGGTGCTGGCGTCGATCATTGAAAAGGAAACCGGTCATTCCGAAGACCGGGGCCGGGTCGGCGGGGTGTTCATCAATCGGCTGCGCATCGGTATGCCGCTGCAAACCGACCCGACAGTCATTTACGGTATGGGCGATAAATACCAGGGGCGTATCCGCAAGGCTGATCTGCAAGCGGACACCCCTGGAACACCTACACCCGTGGCGGCCTGCCGCCGACACCCATCGCTAATAGCGGTCGCGCAGCCCTTGAGGCTGCCCTGAACCCGGAGCAGCACAAGTACCTTTATTTTGTGGCACGCGGTGATGGCACCAGTGAATTTTCTGAAAATCTGCGCCAGCACAACAATGCCGTCGCCAAATACATTCTTGGGCGTTGACTCATGGCAATCAAAAAAGGTTTGTTTCTGACGCTCGAAGGGCTCGATGGGGCCGGCAAAAGCACCCATGTCGATTGGCTGGTCAGCCGCTTACAGTCGCATGGGCTTGATGTCGTGTGTACCCGTGAACCGGGCGGCACTGCGCTGGGCGAGACCCTGCGCAGCCTGTTGCTTGCCGAACCCATGCACCTGAAAACCGAGACACTCCTGATGTTTGCGGCACGATGCGAGCATCTCGAAGCGGTGATTCGCCCAGCCCTGGCCCGAGGCGCCTGGGTGGTCTGCGACCGGTTTACCGATGCCACCTTTGCCTACCAGGGGAGGTCGTCAGTTGGGCGGCCCCGCCATTGAAGCACTCGAGGGCTGGGTGCATCCTGACCTGCAGCCTGACCGTACCTGGCTGTTTGATGTGCCGCTTGACGTCGCCCGCACCCGCTTATCGGCCAGCCGCACGCTCGATCGTTTTGAGAAAGAAGACGAAGCTTTCTTTTGCGGACGCGCCAGGCGTATCACCAGCGTGTCGGTGCTGATCCCGGCCGTTTCACTGTCGTTGATGCAACACGTTCCATCGAAGCGATTCGTGAATGTTTATATCTCGAGATCGAAACGCTGGTCACTGACTGGCAAACGAAGAAACCGGCCAGCGGGCTTATGAGCAAACCCGAAGTCAAGGCGACGCAGGCTTATGACTGACGCCGCCATTCCTGTTTTTTGCCCTGGCAACACGAAACGGCACAACGCTGGCTGGCCGATCGTGAACGATTCGCTCACGCCTGGCTGATTCACGGGTTGGCCGGTATCGGCAAGACGCAATTCGCGCTGGCGGCCGCCACGGCCTTGCTGTGCGAGAATCCGCAGTCGGGTATGGCGTGCGGGCGTTGTTCTGCCTGCCAATGGGTGGCCTTGGGCAATCACCCTGATTTGCGACGCATTCGTCCGGATGCCGTGGCCGCGCTTGAAGGCGATGATACCGAGCCTGCAGATGCCGGTGGCGATGAGTCCACAGCGACTTCAAAAAAACCTTGTCCAAAGAAATCCGTATAGACCAGCTGCGGCAGTTGCACACCTGGTTCAACACGGCTACGCATCGCGGGGGTTATCGTGTTGCGGTTATTTACCCAGCCGAGTCGATGAATGCGATTTCGGCAAATGCCTTGCTCAAGGTGCTTGAAGAGCCCCGGCCAATACGGTGTTTTTGCTGGTTGCCGATGCACCTGACCGCCTGTTGCCGACACTGGTGTCACGCTGTCGTCGTCTGCCCCTGGCCGTTCCCGACCAGGCCTGGCGCATTGACTGGATGCGGGCACAAGGGGTCAACGATCCGCAAACCTGGCTCGATGCCGCCGGAGGCGCGCCCTTGAAGGCGCTGAAGGCCGCACAAGGCAATGAGTCGGCCTGTCCGCCCTGGCTGATGCGGTTGGCACAAGAGGCGCTTGCCCCGGCAACGCCCGATGTGGGGCCCATTGCTGACGCCCTCGAGAAGATACCGGTGGCAGAGTGGGTCGATGTATTGCAGCGCTGGTTTGTCGATCTGATGCTGGCCCTGCATTCAGCACCAGCCCGGTATTACCCTGATCTGGCCGAACGAACCGGGAAACTGGCCCGGTCGGCTTCCGCCCAGGCCCTGGCCGACACCGCACGCTGGCTGACGCAGCAGCGCGCGCTGGCGGATCACCCCTGAATGCCAAATTGCTTGCCCACACCACCGCACAACGTGTCTTGCTGGCGCTGGCACGTGGGCCAGTACAATAGCCAGACACTGCTTTACAAGCTCAATAATGCCTTATAAGCCCAACGCTTTTCCATCGTTCATTGTTTATGTACATCGATTCCCACTGTCATCTGGATTTCCCCGAGCTTGCCCAGGACCTTGACGCTATTTTGGCGCGCATGCAGCAAAATCAGGTCAGTCATGCGCTCGTCGTCAGCGTCAACATGCCAAATTGGCCCCGGTTGCTTGAACTGGTCAAGCCGCACGATTGTCTGTATGCCTCCGTGGGCGTACACCCCGATTATGAAGATGCGGAAGAACCGACGGTTGACGGGTTGGTCGAGCGCGCCCGATCGTCAGAAAAGGTCGTGGCCATCGGGGAAACCGGGCTTGATTACTTCAGGCTTTCCGAGCCCCTGGACTGGCAGCGCGAGCGTTTTCGTACCCATATCAGGGCAGCCCGTCAGGTTGATTTACCGCTGATTGTGCATACCCGCAATGCGCGTGAAGACACCTTGCGCATCATGCGTGAAGAGGGCGCTGATCAGTGCAGAGGCGTGTTGCACTGCTTCACCGAGTCATGGGAAATGGCCCAGGCGGCGATCGACATGAATTTTTATATTTCACTGTCAGGCATTGTCACGTTCAAAAAAGCGGTTGACCTTCAAGCGGTTGCAGCCCAGGTCCCGCTCGACCGTCTGTTGATTGAAACCGACTCACCCTACCTTGCACCGGTGCCTCACCGAGGCAAGACCAATGACCCTTCCAAGGTCATTCATGTCGCCGAGAAAATCGCGGAACTGCGCGGTATCACTGTGGCCGAAGTGGCTCGACAGACCACTGAAAATTTCTTCCGGTTGTTCAACAAAGTCCCTCACGGAGCACATTATGGCTGATTCAGGAATGCCTGCAGGCTGGCCGTTATTACGCGCCGGCGTTGCTGCTGTAGCGCTGGCGTTTACCACCTCGGTGGCCGCAGTATCGCCCAACTGGTGGGTTGATGTTGCCAACGACCGTGTTGAAAAAGTAAAGACCGAGCTGGCGTTGGGCGAAGACCCCAATGTCAAGACGGCCGCAGGGCAGCCGGCCATCATGCAGGCCATTCAGGATCAGGCCTGGGGGTGTACGACCTTTTGGCCAGCCACCGAGCGCTGAACGTCAACATCGCAAACCAGAATAACGAGACCCCGCTGATGTATCTGGCGATCGTAGGTGATCTGGTGCGTGCCAAGGCACTGGTTGCGCGCGGGGCCGAAATCAATCGGCTGGGCTGGACCCCACTGCATTATGCGGCATCGAAAGGGCAGGTCGATATGGTGCGCTATCTGCTGGCCAACAAGGCGCTGGTTGATGCCCCCGCACCCGATGGAACGACGCCACTGATGATGGCGGCGTTCTCTGGCAGTGATGATACCGTGCGTGCCTTGCTCGATGCCGGTGCCGAGGTCACTACCCGGAATCTGTCAAAGCTTGATGCCGCCGACTGGGCGCGCAACAAAAACTTCAACTCGCTGGCTGACCGGTTGCAGAAACTGATCAAAGATACCGTGGCACAACGTAATACCGCCCGAGCCCGTAATGCTGCGCAGGCTGCCGTACCTGCCGCGGTTGACCTAACGGGAAGCGCGGTTACACCAATGGGTTCCGATGCGGTGTCGATCGGTGGCAATGGTGCATCGACAGGTAGCGGTTCCGGCAGCGGCCCGACAACGTCCGGGACGAATCGTCTTGATGGGCCCATGTCAGTGCCGCCCGGGTTGCAAAGCCCGCCATCGGTCATGCCGGCAGGAACACCACCCCGGTTGGCACCGGACCCGGCCCAATCCGGTGACACCGAGGGCACATCACGTTATTTTGACCTTGACCGTTTCAAATAACGTTCAAGCCCCGCGTGGCAAGAACTCGGGGCGCAAAACGCCCCGCAAGGCGTCGTAGGGTATCAGCAGTTCAGGCTGACCTGACGAATATGGAGCCAGCTCGTAAGACCCGTACTTCACGACCACCCCCATGTCTGTCAGCGCAAAATTGTCACTGGGCTGGAAGGGCCATAAACGCAGATAACCTTCGGGGTCGCTCTGGTAAGGGTCTTGGGTTTCGAGCCACCGGCCATGAGCGGCCTTCAGGGCCTCAACCCAGGCGCCTGTTTTGCCAGGTTCCAGGATTTGCGCCAGCCCCAGCACAATCTGACGGGTGTTGTCCCAGTTCAGGAACTGGGTTGCTGAAACACCGTGGGCAGCGCCAGTAAAGTATTGCCAGGAATCCAGCTCGATAACGGTAAGACCCTGGCTGCAGTAGCGCGTTTTGGCCGCCAGAACGACCTCATCACGTGGTGCAGCCGTTTCCCAAAAGTAATGTTCAAAGCCGGCAATAGTGTCGTAAGGCGGAGGCTGATCGGGGTTAAGCCCTGTCATGATGGCTAACGCGTGATCAATCAGTTCCGTCAGCTTCGCGTGCCCGGGAAGCACCAGAGAATCTACCGTGAGTTTTGGACATTCACCCCGGCAACCCGGCTTGGTACGCTTGAGTTTGACGGGCTGTGTGAACAAACCATCTTTTTCGGTCTCGGAAACGACCTGGTTGGCCGGTACGAGCGTGATGTTCGGGCTGGGCGAACTGGCACAACCAGCCAGTACCAGCAGGGCCGCAATAGTGCTGACCCGTTGCCATGTATGAAACACCGTAGTCATGCTTACTTGACCGTGTGGGCACCCTGACCGAACAGGACCTTCTTGGCCTCGTCGGTCTGTACAGTGGGTTGTGGATTGACTTCGGCAGCCCTGGCGTAGGCGCGTTGTGTCGCCGGACGGGCCTGAATGGTTTCAAACCAGCGCTTCAGGTTGGGGAAGTCGTCAAGGTTCTGGCCTTGCTTGGGGTGAGACACAATCCAGGGGTAACTGGCCATGTCGGCAATCGAGTAAAAATCACCGGCCACAAATTCGCGGTCGGCCAGTCGCTTGTTCAGAACGCCATACAGACGCGCGGTTTCACGCACGTAGCGATCAATCGCATAAGGAATGCGTTCAGGGGCATACTGGGTGAAATGGTGGTTCTGGCCAGCCATGGGGCCAAGACCACCCATTTGCCAGAACAGCCACTGCATGACTTCGGTACGCTGGCGCAGATCGGTGGGCAGGAATTGCCCTGTTTTTTCAGCCAGATACTGAAGCATGGCCCCCGACTCAAAAATTGAAATGGGCTCACCGCCGTCGGCTGGAGCATGATCGACCATGGCCGGGATGCGGTTATTGGGTGCAATTTTCAGGAAATCAGGCTGGAATTGCTCGCCCTTGCCGATGTTGATGGGAATGATCGTGTAATCAAGGCCGGTTTCCTCAAGAAACAGCGTCACTTTATGGCCGTTGGGCGTGGTCCAGTAATACAGATCAATCATGGTTATCCTTCGAGTGCAGCGTTGATATCTTTTTCAAGGTCGGACGGGGCCGTGGTAGGCGCATAACGCGCAACAACACGGCCATCGCGGCCAACCAGAAACTTGGTGAAATTCCATTTGATGGCTTCGGACCCCAGCACACCTGGCCGGGACGACTTCAGCCACTGAAACAAGGGGTGGGCATTGACGCCATTGACATCGATCTTGTCAAACATCGGGAACGTGATGCGATAACGCGTATCGCAGAACTGGCGAATGTCATTGGCGTCGCCAGGCTCTTGCCCGCCAAACTGGTTGCACGGAAAACCCAGCACGGTAAACCCGCGCGCCTGAAATTTTTCGTACAAGGCTTGCAAGCCTTGGTATTGCGACGTAAAACCGCAATTGGAGGCCACATTGACAACAAGCACCACCTGACCCTGGTAGTGATCCAGGGGCTGCAAGGTGCCATCAAGCAAGGTGGCGCTGAACGTGTCGAGCGTCGTCATGGGGCTCAGTCATCCAGTTCGGGCGTATAACCGGCAGCCTGAATCACCGCGTGAACCTCGGCGGCTCCGGGAACATCTTCCACACGCACCTTGTGGTGCTCAAGGTCAAACTCAAGGTGAGCATGCGGAAATGCGTCATGCACGGCTTTGGTAATGGCGCCAATACAGTGGTTGCAGCTCATGTCATTAACCGTAAACTGGATCATGGTGTGCTCCTTTTCAAGTCAGGTAGGGACGCGTTGACAATAACCGAAGGATACCCGATAGCGGTTGCCGGCGTCATGCCCGATGCCGATTGACAAGCACCTGCATCAACGTGGGTCGCCGTTAACGAATACGGGCCTGGTCAATGAGGCGACCCCGGCCGGTAGAGCGCGTACCCGCCCAACACCAGACCCACCAGGGCCACCAGCGCCCCGGTAAGGGTAATGCCATGCCAGCCCGCATACTGGTATACCGCTGCCGCCGTTAACGACCCCAGTGCCCCGCCCATGAAATAAACGGTCATGTAACCGGAATTCAGCCGGTTGCGCATGTCGGGGTTGATGCGCATGACGGCGCTCATGTTGCTGACATGCAGCAGCTGGGCAGCCAGATCCAGCACGATGACCCCCAGTATCAGGGCCCACAATGATGACGTCGCAAACCACAGGGGAATCCATGACAGCAGCAGGACCACCAGCGCGATCAGGCTGGCCTCGCGGTTGTGCCCCCGGTCGCTGGCTTTGCCTGCCCAGTTGGCGGCCAGCGCCCCGGCAACACCTGCCAGACCGAACAAGCCAATAATGGCTTCGGAATACTGGTAGGGCGGCTGGCTGAGCAGGAAGGCCAGAGGCGTCCAGAACAGGGCGAACAGCACGAACGACAGAAAACCCAGCAGGGCGCGAGTACGTAATACGGGATGTTGGATGACCAACCAAATGACAGACGAAATCAGCTGTGTATAGACGATTGACGTCTGTTGGCGGTGGTTGGGCAACGAGCGCCAGATCAACCCGGCCAGTAGGAGCATCACGAACGACGCCACGAAATAGACGGTACGCCAGTTGCCCAGGCTGGCCAGGGCTCCGGAAATGGTACGACCCAGTAAAATGCCGATCAACAGGCCGCTCATGACCATGCCGACGGCACGCCCTTTGGATTCGGCCGGGGCCAGCAGGGCCGCAAATGGTACCAGCATCTGGGTGACGGCAGAAAACAGCCCGGTGATGACGGTGCCCAGAAGCAACAGGTTAAGGTTTGACGACAGGGCACTGGTCAACAACCCCAGTGCCGTCAGCACCATCATCCCGGTGATCAGGCCTTTCTTTTCAAATTTATCGCCCAGGGTACCAGTAACAGCAAGCCAATGCCATAGCCGATCTGCGATGCCGTGACAATGACGCCAACGGCGGCGTACGACACGCCGAATTCGTTGGCAATGGTGTCAAGCAAAGGCTGCGGGTAGTAATTGCTGGCCACCGCCGCACCGGCGGCGATGGTCATCAGCCAAAGCTGAAACAGGTTCACAACGTGTGCTCCGGCCAGGCCCAGCCAGTGATTTCAGCGCGATCCACCCCGTGTTCGTGAGCATGGCTGACACTGTCGATGCGCCGTGCCTTGAGCCATTCCTTGAAATGTGCACTGGCGTCACGCACGCGGGGCACATGATCCAGTACATCGATAGCCAGACTGTAACGGTCGACACCATTGAGAATGGCCAGTTCGAGCGGGGTGTTGATGTTGCCTTTTTCGCGATAGCCGCGTACATGAAAATTCGTATGATTGGCGCGTCGATACACCAGTCGGTGAATCAGCCAGGGGTAGCCGTGGAATGCAAAAATAACGGGTTTGTCACGGGTAAACAGCGCATCGAAGTCGGCATCGGAAAGGCCATGCGGGTGGGCCGAATCCGATTGCAGGCGGAACAGGTCAACCACGTTCACAAAGCGGACTTTGAGGTCGGGGGCATGCCCGCGCAGAAGGGCCGCAGCCGCCAAGGCTTCCTGGGTAATGATGTCGCCCGCACTGGCGATGACGACATCAGGCTCGACACCCGCATCGGTGCTGGCCCAAGGCCAGATACCCACGCCTTTGGTGCAGTGTTCGACAGCCTGATCCATGTTGAGCCAGGCCAAATGTGGCTGCTTGTCAGAGACAATAACGTTGACATAATTTGTGCTGCGCAAACAATGATTGGTGACGCTGAGCATGCAGTTGGCATCGGGTGGCAAATAGATACGCGCCACTTCAGCGCTTTTATTGCAAACCACATCAAGAAAGCCAGGGTCTTGATGCGTGAACCCATTATGGTCTTGACGCCACACCAGCGATGACACCACGATATTCAGCGAGGCCACCGGCGCGCGCCAGTGAGCTTCAAGGCGACATTTATCCAGCCATTTGGCATGCTGGTTCACCATTGAGTCAACAATATGCACGAAGGACTCATAGGTGTTGAACAGCCCGTGGCGCCCGGTCAGCAGATACCCTTCAAGCCAGCCCTCAAGGGTGTGCTCGCTTAGCATTTCCATGACACGCCCGTCGGTGGCAAGGAAGCCGCCATCGGCATCCTGTTCAATATGGTCGGCCAGCCAGGTTTTGCCGGTTACTTCGTAAGCCGCCTGAAAACGGTTCGAGGCGTTTTCATCGGGGCTGAACAGGCGGAAATTGTTCGGGTTGCTCTTGATGATGTCGCGAATGAAAACCCCCGCCGTACCGGTGGGGACACCCGGTTCTGCCCTGGGGTTTCAACAGACACCGCGTAATGACGAAAATCAGGCAGCTTCAACGGCTGGCGCAGCCGGCCCCCGTTGGCATGCGGGTTGGCCCCCATGCGACGTTCACCCACAGGTGACAGGGTTAGTACTTCAGGGCGGGGTCGCCCATCGGCGTCGAACAGCGTGTCAGGCTGGTAGCTGCGAAGCCATGCTTCAAGCAGCTTCAGCTGTTCCGGGTCGGTATGCACGTCGGCCAGCGGCACCTGATGCGACCGCCAGGAGCCTTCAATGGCATGACCTTTCCATTCTTTGGGGCCGGTCCAGCCTTTGGGTGTGCGCAGAACGATCATGGGCCAGCGCGGGCGGCTGGCCACGCCCGACCGGCGTGCTTCAGACTGGGCGCGGCGAATATCTTCAATGCAGGTATCCAGTGTCGCTGCCATGGCCTGATGCATGGCTTGCGGTTCTTCGCCTTCTACAAAATAAGGTGTCCAGCCGTAGCCTTTGAACAAGTCTTCCAGCTCGTCATGCGAGATGCGCGATAGCACGGTGGGGTTGGCAATTTTGTAGCCGTTCAGGTGCAGAATGGGCAACACCGCCCCGTCGTGTATGGGGTTCAGGAACTTGTTGCTGTGCCACGCCGTGGCCAGCGGGCCGGTTTCGGCCTCGCCATCGCCTACCACGGCGGCCACAATCAGATCGGGGTTGTCATAGGCCGCGCCAAACGCATGCGACAGGCAATAGCCCAGCTCGCCGCCTTCGTGAATTGAACCGGGCACTTCAGGGGTGCAATGGCTACCCAATTGCCCCGGGAATGAGAACGCGCGGAACAGGGCCGTCATGCCCGCCTTGTCGCGACTTTTCTCGGGGAATACGTCGGAATAACTGCCCTCCAGCCAGGTTTGAGCCAGGACGGCCGGTGCCCCATGCCCTGGGCCAGACAGGTAAATCATGTTCAGGTCATGGTTACGAATGACCCGGTTCAGGTGCGTATAAACAAATGTCTGACCAGGGCTTGAACCCCAATGCCCCAGCAGGCGCTGTTTGATGTGACCCGGTTCAAGCGGCTGTTCAAGCAGCACGTTGTCACGCAAATAGATCATGCCTGCGCCAAGATAGTTGCTGGCTCGCCACCAGGCATCCAGCTGGCCAATCTCTTGTTGTGACAAATTGTTTAATGTTTTATTTTTTACAGACATCGGGATGGCTCCTGACTAAAGGCGGTGGCTGGCGATGAAACATGTTCAAGCTGGCTGGCGCTAAAGCATGATCAAGTTTAACGCCTGTGCGTATGCATAACGTTAAGTTACTTTCGATAACTTTTAATATCTACTTGGTGTTTGATAAAACGGCGTAATGAAAAAGAAAAAATGAACGATACGAATATCATTTTTTCATATTCAAACCACTGTACGCTGGAGTATCTTGTGGCAGCTTTCAAGGCGGGCCGCGAAGGGGACTTCCATTATTACCATTGCCATTGTTGCCCGTAACACCTTGCTGCGTACGGGGCTGGAGCAGTTGCTGGCCAGAGTCGTGCCCGACGCCACTTTACAGGGATTTGGTTATGCAGACCTTGAGCGGGTTTCACCCACGGCCTTCCCGCCCGACGTACTTCTGCTGTCCATCGCATCACCCGAACGCCTGGGGTCTCTTGTGGCCGCCAGCATCAAGGTGTTTACACCCAAACGCATCATCGTCATGGCGGAAGGGTTTCCCGACCCTGGCAGTATCGAGACCCTGCCGCTTCAGGCCGTAGGCTACATCGATAAGTCATCAGCGCCCGATGTCTTTATAAACGGCGTACGCAGGGTGTTTGATGGTCATACCTGTTTTCCTTGGCCTGTCTCGGGGCGAGTGGGCATCGTTTCTGATCGTACGTCTGTGGTTGCAGCACGTATTCCGATCCGGCCACCTGCACAACTCCTATCCGCAACGTTGCCGGCCGATGCATCCGCTGTCTATACCTTTCCGACAGCAGCGTCGCGCCAACCTGAAGCGGCGGGCATAGCCGTTCCGAACGAAGCCTGCCAGCTGGGCCTGACACCACGCCAGTACGCGGTTCTGGTCTTGTTGTCCCGAGGGCTGTCCCTGAAAGCCGTGGCACGCGAGCTTGATATTTCATTGGGTACCGCCAAGGCACACACTGAAGCCATGTACCAACGGCTGGGCGCCCATAATCGTAACGAAGCTGTTTATATTGCACACCAGAAAGGGGCGCGACTTCTGAACGACACGGGCCCGCAAGAGGGTCAGGCATACGCCTGAAACAAACTCGAAACAAGGCGCGATGTTTCACATGAAGAAACGCGCTGCCAGTGTTTCTTTGATTAAATTCCCCTTGACTCAACGCGAATCATTGACCTGACGGGCCACCCATCGGGCCACGTCGTTACCTAACTGTGACGCCGCGTCACCAAAAGCTCCGATCACAGCATCGAACTCGGTGCCATCAACAGTACGGCTTACGCTGAACGGGAATGCCGCGATAATTCGATTGGTTTGGGCGTGGGTCAAGGTGGCATCAAGCCGGATTCTGACCTGGCGATGGCCGTCACGTTCGTAGACCTGAAAATCGGTCAATTCACCACCCAGGTGGTAATTTGCGCGCGCGGTTGTGGCGTCGGTGGTCACCGCCTGCCACTGATTACTGGCCCTGAGCATCTGCACCAACTGATTACGCACGATACCCGGCACCTGGTCATTCCAGCGTACACCCTGATAAGCCATCACCTGATAGGGTGCCTGCGATACGAGAATGCGATCACTGTTCAGGGTCGGGCTGGCGACAGGGGTGTTGACACGCAAAACACGACGTTCAACGGCAAAGGGTTCAGGCACTGTGTCAGGCCGGGTCAAACCGGCCTGGGCAGATATTGGCGGCAGAGGTAACTGGTAAACTGTCACCGGTTTTTTTCCGGAAGAACCGAACAAGCGGACAGCATCAGTGCGGTGGCTGCCCATGCCAGCACCGTACAAATTCGGTTGGGTTTCATGGTGCCACCTCTTTGAGCGATTCGGACCCCAGCAGGTAACCGGTTGGATTGTCATTGAGTTTGAGCAGGGTCGACCGTAATGCAGCCAGCGTCATGCGCAATTCTTGCAAGGTAGGCCCCAGTTCGCCAAGCCCCTGGACACCCGCCGAAACAGCCCCCTGATTTTCTGAAACCAGTCGAGCAACACCTGTCGCCGCCTTGTCGACAGAGGCCAGGGCATGACGGGCACTTTGCAATGACGCCTGGCCTTCGTTGGTAACCAGCCGATTCACAGCATGCAAGGTGTCGTTCAACGATTGGCTGGCCGTTGCCATCGACATAATCAACTGGCCCAGATCGACACGTTTCTCTGCAAACAGTGCCGTAACGGATTCGAGGTTCTCGAGGGTTCGACTCACGCGCGCGGCATTGTCACCGGACAGTAATAGATTGGCGTTATGCAGCAGCTCGGTCATGCTGGCCAGCAAGGTATCACCATTTTGCATGAGTTGTGAAATGGGTGAGGGCACTGCCACCAGTTCCGGGTAGCGTTGACCCTCTTTTTTCGCCAGAGGCAGGCTGTCAGTCAGCCCTGAACTGAGCGAAATAACCGATACCCCCGTAATGCCGGTAATCACCAGACGGGCACGCGTGTCGACTTTGATGGGAATGGCCGCCTGTATGCTGATCAGTGCCCGCACGTGCCGCACATCGGCAGGATCCAGCGACAAATCAACCACTTCGCCCACCTTGATGCCATTGAATTGCACGGCACTGCCGGCAGCCAGACCACGTACCGGTTCATTGAAAACAATGACATAGCTCGACATGGCCGTGTTCTTGCCGTACTTTCCGAGCCACAGGGCGAATATCAGCCCGGCCGCGACAACAATCACGGTAAACAGGCCAATCATGACGTGGTGGGCACGCGGTTCCATAAGTTCACTCGTCGGTTAAAGCATGGGCCACATTGCGCGCAGATCGCCCGCGGGGGCCATGAAAATAGTCGTGTACCCAGGGTCGTCGCAGGCCTCGACAACGGGCAGGGTATCGGCCACCAGCACTTTCTTTTGTGACAGTACAGCGACACGGTCACAAATGGTGTAGAGCGTGTCGAGGTCATGCGTGACCAGAAATACGGTCAGGCCAAGGGCATTACGCAGGGTCACGATAAGGTCATCGAACGCACCCGCCCCGATCGGATCCAGGCCTGCAGTCGGCTCATCAAGGAACAGTATTTCGGGGTCAAGCGCCAAGGCCCGTGCCAATGCTGCACGCTTGATCATTCCGCCAGACAACGATGCGGGGTACTGGTCGGCTGATTTGGCTGGCAAGCCGGCCATCCCCAATTTCACCCGGGCCAGGTGTTCGGCTTGCGGCCGCGTCAGGCCTGCATGCTCGATCAGGGGCAGACAAACGTTTTCCAGCACGGTTAGCGACGAAAACAGCGCACCCCGCTGAAACAGCACCCCGAAACGACGTTGCGTCTGGCGCTCGCCGCCCGAAGGCGGGAAAACCATCAGGTCACCCATACGCACAGTACCGCATGCCGGCCGTTGCAACCCGACTATGGTACGCAGCAGTACCGATTTTCCCGAACCCGACCCACCCACAACCCCCAGAATTTCGCCTTTATAGACATCAAGATCAAGGCGCTGATGCACGACATGGCTGCCAAACTGGTTGGTGACATCGCGAACCTCAATGATGACGGGGCGTTCGGCGTCGCTCATTACCAGCCTATTTCCATAAAAAACATGGCCGCCACCGCATCAACCAGAATGACGATAAAAATCGACTGTACGACAGCCGATGTGGTGTGCTCTCCCAGCGACTGGGCACTGCCTTTGACCTTGAACCCCTCAAGGCAACCGATGATGGCGATCAGGTAAGCAAAGATCGGGGCCTTGACCATACCGAGCACAAAATGGCGGATTTGTATGTCGCGCTGGAAAATCGACATGAACATGGTCGGCGAAATATCCAGCGACATGGCGCACACCAGCATGCCCCCAGAATGCCGCAGACCATGCCGATGAACGTCAGTAGCGGCAGGGCGATCAGCAGGGCAATGATGCGCGGCAGCACCAGCAGAACAACCGGGTCAAGGCCTGTCATGCGCAATGCATCAATTTCTTCATTCCCTTTCATGGCGCCCAGTTGTGCCGTAAACGCACTGGCCGTACGACCCGCCATCAGGATGGCCGTGAGTAAAACGGCAAACTCACGCAAAAAGAAAACGTCACCAGATTGATGGTATATATCGATGCCCCGAACCCGGTCAGAATGGTGGCCCCCAGAAATGCCACAACAGCGCCCACCATGAACGTCAACAAGGCAATGATGGGTACCGCGTTAAACGCGGTTTGTTCAAGCTGTGCGAAAACCGCAGTCACCCGCCAGGTGGACGGCCTGAACATCGTACGGGCCAAAGCTTCAAAGGTCACCCCCATGAACCCCAGCAAATCACGAACCTGCTTCCAGGTTGTTTCCAGCGCGGCACCGATGCGGCCCAGAATTTCCCGTGCCGGGTCGGGACGGCGTACTGCGACGTCAGTATTCGAAGACAGTTCGGCAGCCTGGATAACCGCTTTCAGCAAGGCCAGACGCTCGGGTGAAAGCCCGTTTGGCGTCGCTGACAAAATGACATCAAGACGCTTTCCCAACCAATCGTGGAGTAGTTGCCCGCCGGCGGTATCAATGGCATCCAGCCCGGAAAAGTCGATCGTATCAGGTGAAGCGCCCCTGGAGGCTTGCTGCGCCGTCAGCTGCCGCGATAGTTCATTGAAGTGATCCAGCGTCCAGTCGCCAGCCAGCACCAGGGTGTTGCCGGACGGTGTCGTGACGTAGTGCAGGGAAGGGGCCGGGTCGCAGGGTTCAATGCGTTACATGCAAAACATCCGGCCAGGTCAGGTAAAACTGCGGCCGGGATCGGGTTGGTGAAACCGGGGTACGGCAAATGGCGGTGAGCTCATAATGAATCTCCGCTTTTTAAAAAGTGCTGTTGGGCATGTTAGCAAAAAGCGCGATACGGATGGATATCTGCCGAAATATTTTGTCGAATGGTACGTTGTAAACTTTGTTGGTCATGAATCAATAAAGGTTTTTTATGTCTGCAGTCACGATCTATCACAATCCAAAGTGCGGTACGTCGCGCAATACGCTGGCCCTGATCCGGCACGCCGGTATTGAGCCTGAAATTGTGCTGTATCTCGAGAACCCGCCTGACCGCGACACGGTGCGCCAATTGGTGAAGGATGCCGGCCTGTCGGTGCGCGCCGCCCTGCGCGAAAAAGGGTCACCTTACCAAGAGATGGGCCTGGATAACCCCGACCTGACCGAAGAGCAGTTGCTCGATGCCATCGTGGCCCACCCCATTTTGTTGAATCGCCCGTTTGTCGTAACAGATAAAGGAACACGGCTCTGTCGTCCGTCGGAAGTGGCCCTTGAAATTTTGCCCCCATGCCGGCAAAGGCTTTTTCCAAGGAAGATGGCACCCCGATGCTGGACGCCAGTGGCCAACAGGTCAAAAACGGATAATTACGCTTAAATTTGCAACCGGGTCGTATCCGTTGCAGTCCGCACGATCTGCAGCATGCCGTTGAATACGCATAATGTATATTATGTAAAGTCGAGGATTAAATGGGACGGCTTTTAAAACGCTGCATTGATCAATTCAGATTGTGCTGTCTTTTAAAAAGGCCCGTTGCCGGATGACATCTTGCCCAATGTTTGTTTTCCACGCTGCGGTAAAGCATCGAGCCGGCCCAGATCGACAAGACAATAGCGCCAACAATCCCCAGACCATTCGCCCAGACCGACCTGGGCCATAGCGTCTGAACGACCGCGTTGACCACATTGATGCGTGGTTAAAAGCGTATAGTGGGTGTATCAAATAAGTTACGGTTGACCGACACGGGCAGCCACAGATTGGGACCGGGCCCAAACCATGAATCCTCTGTTTAATGGAGGCACGGCCATCTGATCAGGACGTATCTTTGGTTTTGGTCGCATATCGGGAAAACAGTGACCGGGTGTCGGGACGGCGCTTTTTTGTCGCTGCCCTGCCCTGACCTGTTCACGGATGCCTTCAAGGCGTAGCTGCAGCACTGCCGTTCGCGAGTTCGCCTGGTGCAACTGGTCTTGAAGACTTGCCGCCTGATTGAGAGCCTGCTCAAGACGCTGTGTGGCTGCACTTAATTCGCCCTCGAGCTTGCCATTGTCGTGACGTGCAATGCCCAACTCTTGCTGCATGGCCATTACTTCTTGCTTGTGCTGACCGGTCAGATGACGCAAGTCGGCCGCAAGTGCTTCTGCTTCTTTCGCGCGGCGACCTGCAGGGTTCGTTCACGGTCGATTTCAAGCAATAAGCGTTTTTCGGTAGCCCGGGTACGCTCATCGGCAAGACGGGCGGCATCGCGCAACTTTTCAAGTTCAGAGCCAAATTGCAAACGAGCGGCTTCCAGCTGGCGCTGCAAGTTATCTGAGACATTTTTTCATCATCCAGCGCAGCCTGCAACGCTGACTGCAGCGCTGCCGCCGTAATCAGTTCGTCGCGTTGCGCAGTCAACTGTTCATTGGCGCGCCGCAGTTCGCTATTCAGGTGATCGATGGTGTGCAAGAGCCCTTTTTATCCGCTTCGGCAGCGGCCACCTCGGCACGCATCTGCTGTACGGCAGCATCGGCCTCTTGCCGATAGGCCTGCAACGCTTGGTCGGCCGTAGCCTGGGCATTTGACCACAGTGATGCGACCAATTCGCCAGCCGTGGCCGCAAGGGCTTCAGGTAAATCGGGATGTTCGATACGTACCCTGCTTTTATCGCGCAGTTCTTGCCAGAACGCTGTCAGCGCCTGTGATGGGGCGCTCATGCTGCCCTTCTTTACCAGCTGGTAGAGCTTGTTGGTGGTGGGTGTGATGCCATAGCGGAAAAACAATAACGCGCAGACCTCACGGTAAAGATCTGGCGTATGTCGGAAATTTTCACGCAGCGCATCAACGTCACGCACAAGGGCAGCGTCGATGTCGATAGGCGTTGGCGTTGGCGTTGGCGTTGGCGTGTTCATAGATTATCTTTATTGGATTTATTAAATATTACTACGTAATACGTAATAAATCTAACGATCCAATTATTAAATTTGACATTACTTGTATAATGTCAAATTATTGATGGGAAGATCTGAAATAATGATTTGCCGTACCCGTACCCGTACCCGTACCCGTACCCGTACCCGTACCCGCCACTTATCGTCTGCGCACCATTACCATTACTGTCATGTCCTCTGATCTCGTACGAACACCGCTGAATGACAACATCGTGCTGTCGGTCGACTACGATGGCAGCCAGGGTGCCAACCGCGTATCCGATGGCCGCTCGCAATTGGCTGCGACGAACGATATCGAGGCCATCAATGCCTGGCTTGCCCGCTTTACCGGGTCGCAGCATACGTTCAACAGCTATCGCAAAGAAGCCGAACGTCTGCTGCTGTGGGCAACCGTTTCGCAACGAAAGCCGGTCTCCTCGCTCACCCATGAAGACATGCTCGCCTATCAACGATTTCTGGCCGACCCGCAACCGGCAGCCCAATGGGTCATGCCACCCGGCCGTAAAGTGGCACGAGCCCACCCCGACTGGCGCCCTTTCGCCGGGCCTTTGGGACAGGCCAGCCAACGCCAGTCCGTGATCATCCTGAACGCCATGTTTTCATGGCTGGTTTCGGCCGGATATCTGGCCGGCAATCCACTCTCGCTATCCCGCCAGAGGACCCGGCGCACGACAGCCCGTGTCACACGCTATCTCAGCGAAGCGATCTGGGCTGATGTAAAGACGAGCATCCAGGCAATGCCTCAGTCAACCGCACGCGAGCGTGAGCACTATCGGCGCGTACGCTGGCTCTTTTCGTTGCTGTATGGGTGTGGCTTGCGTATTTCAGAAGTGACGCAGAACACCATGGGCGGCTTCTTTTGTCGACAGGATGGCCACGGTGAAAACCGCTGGTGGCTGGAGATAACCGGCAAAGGTGACAAAAAACGCACTATCCCGGTAACTTCTGAATTGATGGGTGAACTGGTGGACTACCGGCGTGAAAAAATCTTTCTCCCTTCCCCGCCGCCGGCGAAACAACACCGCTCGTGCTTCCGCTGGGGCTCCCGCAGCGGCCCCTGACCCGAGCCGCCGTTCACACGATCATCAAGGCCGTCTTCTCAAGGGCTGCACAACAAATTCGCTACCGTAACCCTGAACAGGAATGGCAGGCAGAGCAGCTCGAACAGGCGTCAGCACACTGGCTGCGGCATACGGCGGGTTCGCACATGGCCAACAAGCAGATCGACCTTCGCCATGTGCGCGACACATTGGGTCATGAATCGCTGACCACAACCAATATTTATTTACACTCCACTGACGACGCCCGACACGAGGAAACCGAGAAACACCACAAACTCGACTGGCAAGCTTAACGCCGTACGGCCACCTTGAACGCCTGGGCCAGTTCCTGACGCAGATCGGCTTCGTCCCAGGGTTTGGTCAGAAACTTGTAAATGGCCCCATGATTGATGGCTTCAGTGACTGATTTCAGGTCAGAATAGCCCGACAAGATGATTCGCACGGTATCCGGATACAGATTTTTGACCTTGGCAAAAAACTCGGTGCCGGTGGTTTCCTGCAAACGTTGGTCAGACAAAATGACGCGTATCGGGTGCACTGCCAGAATGTCAAACGCTTCCTGCGACGTGCGGGCATGAAAAATCTTGTAGCCATCGCGCCGCAGCAAACGATGCAAGGCTTTCAGGATGTTTTCTTCATCATCAAGCAACAGCAAGGTGCGCTCGTGATCAATGTTGTCTTCCTGGGTTGGCAACGCCACAATGCCGCCTGTTACCTGCAAGCGCTGTGCCCATTTGTCGACAGGTTCAGGGCGAGAAAACAGGTAACCCTGGAACTCGTCGCAAAAATTGCGTTTCAGATACCAGTATTGTGCGGGGGTTTCCACCCCTTCGGCCACAACACGAAGGTTCAGGTGGTGGGCCAGCCCGATGATGGCTTTGCTGATGGCCGCATCGTTCCGATCGGACACAATTTCCTGAACAAACGAACGATCGATCTTGATCTTGTCGATCGGCAAGTTTTTCAGATAGCGCAAGCTGGAGTAGCCGGTACCAAAATCGTCAATCGAAATTTTCAGGCCCAACGATTGCAAATGCTTCAGCTTGTCGATGGTTTCTTGCACGTTGTTCAGAAACAGCCCTTCGGTCAGTTCAATTTCAACATTCTTGGGTGTCAACTGGTAGCGGGCCAGCATGTCCTGAACTTCCTGGGTGAAGTCGGGGCGCTGGAAATGCAGGGGCGAAATATTGATGACAAAAGGAAAATCAACCACCGCCTGGCTTTGCAGCCAGCGCAAGTCACGACAGGCCGCTTCAAGTACCCAGTGGCTAAGGGCATGAATCAGCCCGGTCTCTTCGGCCAGCGGCACAAATACAGCCGGTGAAATAAAACCGCGTTCCGGGTGCGGCCAGCGTATCAAGGCCTCCGCACCCATAATACGCCCCGTATGCCCGTTAATGATGGGCTGGTAATGCATAACGAAATGGTTGTGATCCAGGGCTTTTTGAAGTTCAGCGCGTAATGCCAGACGCGTATCCACGTCGCGACTGAGCTCGGGCGCATACTCACGCCAGGTATTGCGGCCGCTATGTTTGGCAAAGGTAATGGCCAGGTCCGCCTGACGCAACAGCATACCCGGGTCGGTGGCAGCCCCCTTCAGTAGACGTCAGGCCGGCACTCGCCGTCAGATGCAGCTCGATGCCGCTGTGATGGTAAGGTTGGCCAATGACGGCCAGAATCGCTCGCGCGCACTGTATGGCATCCAGCTTGTTGACGCCGCGCATCAAAACGACGAATTCGTCACCTTCAAGGCGAGCCACCAGATGACGGGCAGCGACAACCTCGCGAATGCGTCGGGCGACTTCTTTCAGTACCTGGTCACCGGCCTCCAACCCGATCGAATCATTAATGAGTTTCAAGCCGTTCAGGTCAAGCAAGACCAACCCGACACTCTCGCCGGTTTGCTGACATTGCGTACAGGTTGTCTCGATGGCGTGGATCAGGTTGCGCTTGTTGGGCAGGCCGGTAAGATGGTCGTGCAGCGAGGCATATTCCAGATCTTTTGAACGCTGCAACAACACCACCGACAAACGGGTCGTGCGCGTCATCATCCAGGTGAACGCAAAACAGACCGAAAAGATCAGGTCGGGCAGCCACTGATTCAGCGGAATCAGCAGCGCTGGCGTTGACATGCTGAAACCGGATGGGTCAAGACCCAGCTGAAACTGCCGCTCCTGTTCCGCCAGAACAAACCAGGCAATGGCCGCCAGCAGTGACCCCATCACCGTAATGAGAACCAGCCACTTGTTGTTTACCGGAGGGGCCAGCGGCCTTAACGAGGCCATGAAAATGGAATAAGCACCCAGTACCGCCAGCATGGCGTCAATGTGTGTACGCACACCGGGCGCAAGCAGGTCGGCACCACGCAAACCGGGCTGCCCCAGCACGCAGGCAACCGCCACAGCCAAACAAGACAGCGCCGCCAGCCAACCCAGCCAGCGATACCGCATCTTGAAGCGTTGCACCCATGCGGCGATAAAAACACCGACAGCGACCGACAGCGGCAACAAGGCCCATTGGCCGTGCACCACGCCCTGCGTTAGCCCTACAGCAAACGCGGCCAACGAAAGCCACGGACTGATGACAGGAAGCCGCAACAGGGCCACCAGCGCAAGGCCGCACAGCAACAACGCAATCAGGGACCCGCTGCTGAACAATGCCGGAGCATTCAGGTAATGCTCTGACCAGACCGCGTCAAGCAGGCCAACAACCCCAAACCAGGCCAGTGTCTTGCCGGGTAAAACCACATGCAACCCCGGATTGCATTGTTTTCATTCTGGGGCGTCATCAGAGACCTCGGGTTTGAGTGACGGATTAAGGACATGCAAGGTGTAACGAACCCCTTCGTTCTCTTCAAACCCTTGAAGTTTTGCAATGAGACGTGGCGTAATGACTGTGCCTTCTCGCAACAGCAACATGCCATCCTGGGCCAGAAGGTTACGTGCGATTACCATATCGGGCCGCACCGAATCGGTGGTATGCGTTGTGACCGATTCATTGGCCCGCCTGGCGATTTTCTCGCGCTCACGCACCATTTGCACAAAATCTTCAGCCAGCACCGGGTCATACAAACGGCCGGCATACTCTGGCAGTGAATCAAGCAATTCTTCAAGCGGTACCTTGCGCGAGGCCACCATCCCCATGCGAATTTCCACAAGATCGACAGCCAGTTTAAGGATTCGCGAACCCAACGGAATGGCATCACCCGCCAGGGCATCAGGAAAACCCGTGCCATCCCAGCGCTCTTGGTGATGACGGATCATGTGGGCGGCATCCTGGGCAATTTCCAGCGGCAGCAACAACCGTTCGCCGGTGACCGGATATTCACGATAGCGCTGGCGCTGTTCGAAGCTCATGGTTTCAGGCGGCAAAGCGATCAGAGGATCCGTCCAGGTCAATTTGCCGACGTTATACAAGGCGGCCGCCATCACCAGGTCATCGGTAAATTTCTCTGCGTATTTTTTACGGGCGCAGAACTCGCGCACCAAACGTATCACGGCCTCGTTGGTTTTACGACTGGGTGGCAGGCGTTGGCTCAGTAACGATGAAAATAATTCGGTGGCGGTTACGTAAGATTGCTTGAGCGCCTTATTGGCGACCGACAACTGAGCCGTTGCGGCGGATAGTTCAGCGGTGCGCTGTTCGACACGCGACTCAAGCGTGGCATTGGCGTGGTGCAGTGCTTCGTTTTGTTCATGGGTCAGCTGAAGCAGTCGGGCACGGTCGCGTTCGAGACTTTGAAAAGCCAGTGCCTGATCAATGGCCTCGAGCAAGATCTGTTCGTCCCAGGGCTTGCTGATGTAACGAAAGATGCGCCCTTCGTTGATGGCCTTGATGGTCTGGGCATTGTCGTCAAAGCCGGTAAACAGGATGCGCATGACGCCTGGCCACTGCTGTCCGATTTCGCGCAGCAGGGTCGGGCCGTCCATGCCGGGCATGCGACTGTCGCACAGCACCAGGTCAATCGTAGTGTGGCCCATGATTTCAAGAGCATCGTCACCGTTGTGCGCCGTGTGGATGTCAAAGGGACGCGCACGCAGCGAGCGCGCAACGCTGCGCGCCACATTGGGCTCGTCATCGACGATCAGTAGGGCAGCGCCTTTTGCGGAATGTACTTCCGCCGGGGTGCCTGCCTGCATGTTTGCCTCCGTTACTGCGTCTCGCCGGAAACCAGCTCGGGCCGGACGGGTAACCAGACCCTGAATGCCGTGCCTGTTCCGGGCGTGGTCTGCACCTCGATGCGACCGTTATGTTTTTTATAATGTTGTACGACAGCGGCAGGCCCAGTCCAGTGCCTTTGCCCGCCGGTTTGGTGGTGAAAAACGGGTCGAAGAGGCGCTCGACGATGTCGGGGGCCATGCCACACCCATTGTCTTTGATTTCAAACCAGACCCAATGGCCCTCTGCGCCCGTACGTATGGATATTGTGCCAGAGTCTTCAATAGCGTGCGCCGCATTGATCAGCAAGTTCATAACCACTTGATTGATCTGCGAAATGTTGCACACCACCTTGGGCAGTTCAGCAAAAGAGATATCGACACGCGCCTTGTACTTGATTTCATTATGGGCCACCAGGACCGTTGAATCGATGCCCTGATTCAAGTCCGCTTCGCGCATCCCGGCGTCGTCTTCATGTGCGAAATATTTCAATGCGCCAACAATGGTCCGGATACGCCCGACGCCCTCTTCCGACTCGTTGATAAGGTCTTCAATGTCCTTACGGATGTAATCATATTCAAGGGTACGCTTGAGCGCTCTCAGCTCATCGAGCGACCCGACGTGCTCGACTGCATCAATGATGCGCAGCATGTCGTGCACATACGCTTCAAGCGTTTTCAGGTTGGAAAACACATAACCGGTCGGGTTATTGATTTCATGGGCCACGCCGGCGGCAAGTTCGCCGATGCCCGCCATTTTTTCGTTACGCAGCAGTTGCTGCTGCGTATACTCAAGACGCTCAAGGAGACTCGCGTGATGCTCCAGCTGGATTTTCTGCAGTTGCTGTACCGCCTGCGTAAACTGATGGTGGTGTAGCGGGCCATCGAGAGGGTCGTAAAACAACAGCGCATGCACCGTACTGCCGTCGGCCATTTCGCAAGGAAAGCACAACAAGGCTTCCAGCACGCCCTTGCCCGTCGTGATGCCCAACCGAAAGGTGTCGGGTACCGTTGCCAATCGGGACCCCGTGTTGGCACTGGTGGTGCGCGAAAACGGCCAGGGTTGTGAGGCAACCTCGGGGAAGATCTGCTCGACAGGCTTGCCTTTAACCTCCTCTTTATCGAGGCCGGCCCAAGACGCCATCCAGTGATTGATTTCTTTGATGACACCGCCCGCATCAAGAACGATGATGGCCAGCGGGGCGTCAGGCGGGAGTGCATTGATCAGTTCTTGCATGCAGTACCTGAGCAACCTTGCTGAGCCGGCTGGCACGCGCAAGGCCCCGCAATTTCAAATACCTCGCTGATCACGTCACGTCGGGGTCAACGCGTAGTGCCCGTTTGACCCGATACAGACCTTCATCGGCCTGTTGCAGCAAGGTGGGCATGTCCAGCCCGTCCTGGGGGTAGTGGGCAATACCGATGCTGGCTCCAATACCGACATGATGTCCGTCAATAAGGAACGGATCGGACAAGGCCCGCTGGATTTTATCGGCGACCACATTCGCACCGTTTTCTTCAGTAACTTCGGGCAGCAGGACTATGAATTCGTCACCGCCCAGACGCGCAACTGTATCAGAGGCACGCACGCAGATGCACAACCGCTCGGCAACCTGGCGCAGCAATTCATCACCGGCCGCATGACCATACGTGTCGTTGACCGCCTTGAAACGATCAAGATCGACAAACAACAGTGCAACAACCGTGTCATGACGTTCTGCGTTGAGCAATGCGCGATTGCCCCGTTCGATCAGCAAGGAGCGGTTTGCCACGCCGGTCAGGTCGTCATACCACGCCATTTGCTGCAAGCGAGCTTCGTATTCCTTTTGTTTGGAAATGTCCGAAAACACCCCGACATAATGGGTCACGTCATGGCTTATTGGATGACGGATGGCACTGAGGGTTAAAAATGTCGGTATGACCACCCCGTCGGCGCGTCGGCCCCAGGCCTCACCCTTCCAGGTCCCTTCGCTTTCGACCGAATTGACGGCCTGGCGAAAAAAGCTTTTATCGTGGCGACCGCTGGCTTTGTGCACCAACCCGAAAAACCATTCGCCCAGCGCCTGTTCTTCGGTATAGCCCGTGACCTGGGTGAAGGCCGGGTTGATGGAAATGATATTGCCGCGCTGGTCCATCAGGACCAAGGCATCACCCGCATACTCAAGTGCCGCAGCAGCAAGGCGCAAACGCTCTTCGAGCTGCTTCTGTCGGGTGACGTTGATCCATTGCCCAAGCAGGCAGACGCGATCGGCAAAGTCGATGATTTCAAGATTGATGAGCAAATGGGCTTCTTTGCCCGCCAAGTGCGTGGTCAGTTCGAAATCGCGTACACGGCCATTTTCCTTGACCTGATCGATGAGCGTCTGTCTTGAGCGCCCGGGTGGCCAGAGTTGCAGTTCGGTCGTGGTCTTGCCGATGACGTCTTCAGCCAGTTTGCCCAGACACCGCAGCATTTCGTCGTTGGCATCCAGACAAAGCCCGCTTTCAAGTTCGGTGATAAGGCTGGCCACAGGGCTGTTCCGGAACGCGATTTCCCAACGATGCTCGGATTGCAGGGCCCGGGCAGCAGCACGCTTCTGTTCAGTGATGTCCTGGATCGTACCTGTAATACGCACGGGCTTGCCGTTGATGTCGAAACGACCCTGAGCCTGAACCAGAATGTAGCGGTCAGTGCCGTCGGCATTACGTACCCGGTGCTCAATATTCACAATCGGATGCTCGAGTTGCTGGGCCCCGGCTATCATGGCCTGAAGTTTCGGATGATCTTCCGGGGGAACCAGCGCATACAGGTCGTGGAGATCTCTGAGCTGACGGTCGGGCGTCAGACCCAGCACCATGGCCGTGTCTTCGTTACCATGCAGCTTGAGCGTTTGCAGGTTCATTTCCCAATAGGCCATGCGCGCAATGCGATGGGCCTCGGCCAGCTTGGCATTGTTGTCATGTAATTGCTGCTCAAGCTGACGGGCCTCGATGAAACCGGCGATGTCTGCGCTCAGTGCCCTGAACAGCCCCAGGGTATCGGGAAGACATTCACGCAAGGTACAACTGAACAATTCGATGACGCCATACAGGGTATTGCCCACCATGAGGGGCAGGCCCAGCGCCGACACCAGGCCGATGTCACGGGCCTGGCGATTGCATTCGTGATCCGTATCCGCATCAAGCGTCGGGATAAAAACGAGGGCATGCTGGTTGGCTGCCAGTAACGACAGGCATTCGGAAGGTTTTTTTGTTGCCAACGCCGCAAGGTTTCCAGAAACGCGTCGGCATTTAACCGGGGCCTGCTCCAGGAGTCCTGAAATTTAAGACCCGTCGTTGTATTGAGCCACGCGACACCGAGATCCCAGCCATCAACCCGTGCAATACGTTCTATGGTGTTTCGCAAGCCGTCACGCAAACTGCGCGCACCCGCCAGGGTTTGTACAACATCGTAGAGCAATTGCAACCCTTGCGTAGAAGGAGGCTCGTTGACCTGCACTGCGCTAAGGCCTAGCGGGTAGGTTTCAAATTGATCTGGCCGGGCGTTAACCATGCGAAATTCCAGTATGCCGAATTTGTAGCGTAGGCCGAGGTTTTACCATACCGATACTGTGAACGCCTTGATGCCATGCACGGTATTCGGGAAAACCATGATTGGCCAGGTGAACAGGGTCCGGACCGGCCCACCCACGGTCGTGCACTTGACCCCTGCTACCAGACACCGTAGAGTCACAATTCCTAACACAAAATCAATATCCGTCAAACGGAGCATCCTTCAGGAGACAGCATGAAGTTATCCAGGCAATTCGCCACTTTTGCCCTTGCCGGCGCCGCCGTATCTTTCGGCACTGCGGCCACGGCCGAAATCAAGGTGGGGGTTTCGTTATCCAGCACCGGCCCTGCCGCCGCCCTGGGCGTTCCCGAGCGCAACACCATACCGCTTTTGCCTACCGAAATTGCTGGGCACAAAGTCACGTACATTGTGCTTGATGACGGTACCGATGCCTCGCAAGCAGGGAAAAACGCCCGCAAACTCGTTACTGAAGACAATGTAGACATTCTGTTCGGGTCGTCGGCGACACCACCCAGCCTGGCCATGGCCGAGGTCGCCGATGAATTCAAGGTGCCGCAAATTGCCGCCGCACCAGTCGATCTGCCTGCCGACAAAGAAGAATGGGTCTTTCGTGCACCGCAACACGTCCGCCAGATGGCTGGTGCCTTGGTCGACCACATGAAAGCCAACGGCGTGAAGCGTCTGGGGTTCATTGGCTATGCCGATGCCTACGGCGAAACCTGGCTCAAGGAAACAAAAGCACTGGCCGAAGCGGCGGGTATTGCCCTTGACGACGTAGAACGTTTCGCTCGCAACGACACCAGTGTTACCGGGCAGGCCGTAAAGCTGGTTGCGGCCAAGCCCGATGCCATTCTGATTGCGGCCTCGGGCACACCTTCAGTCTTGCCGCAAGATACCTTGGTCAATCGGGGTTTCAAGGGTCAAATCTACCAGACCCATGGCACGGCCACCAAAGAGTACATTCGTGTGGGTGGAAAACTGGTTGAAGGCACCATTTTGCCGGTCGGGCCGGTGGTCGTGGCCAGCCAGCTGCCGGATACCCACCCGTCCAAGAAAATGGGTGAAGACTACACGCGGCGCTACGAAGAAAAGTATGGTGCAGGCTCGTTCTCGTCATTTGGCGCCCACATTTACGATGCCTACCTGCTGCTTGCGGCTGCGGCACCCACGGCGCTGAAAACTGCCAAGCCCGGTACACCGGAATTCCGCAGCGCCTTGCGTGACGCCCTTGAGCAATCCAAAGAAGTCGTCGGGCTGCACGGGGTGTTCAATATGTCACCCACAGATCACTTTGGCCACGATGCACGCTCCAGTACCCTGATTCGTGTTGAAAACGGCGACTGGAAAGTAGTGGCGAAATAATCCGCTCGGACACTGCCAGACGGCAGTACAGATCAGGGCACACCGAAGCCAGCGCGCTGGTTTTCGTTAAAACGGGCGGCTCCGTCAAAGGGCCCGCCCGTTTTGTTGCAGCGCTACTATAAAATGGGTTCATTCTTGGTCAGTTATTACAGAGGTCTACATGAATTCCATTCTGGTCCCCGTTGACGGGTCTCAACCATCCCTTCATGCTGTTCAGGCGGCTATTGCCGCCGCACGCCAGACGGGGGCCAAGGTTTTCGTCGTGACCGTCCAGGCGCCGGTATTCACGGCCAATGTGAAACGGTTCGTCGCAGCCGACGTGCTGGACGAGTACTACCACGACGCCGGGGAAGCCGCCCTGAAAGATGTACGCGCCCTGCTGCAAACCGAAGGTGTTGATGCTACCTCAGAGATCATGGTCGGCCCAATCGCCGAAACCATCGTCGACTACGCCAAAAAGAAAGGCTGCGACTTAATCATCATGGGCACACGCGGCATGGGCGCTATCTCCAACCTGGTACTCGGATCAACCGCTCTCAAGGTCGTGAGCCAGGCCGAGATTCCTGTCATGCTGGTCAAGTAGCCTAGGGAAAAGGGGTAAACACCCCGCCCGTGGCGTCAAAGACGGGTTGCCCAATACCGCAAGGTATCCAGCAAACGATTGGCGAACCCCCATTCGTTATCGAACCATACAAAAACATTGGCCAGCCGCGTACCGTTCAACCGGGTCTGGCTGGTGTCGATGATCGCCGAATGCGGGTTATGGTTGAAATCAATCGACGCATGAGGGTGGCTTGACCAATCCACCAGCCCCGGCAACTGGCTTGACAACGCTTTGAAGCCAGCGTTCAGTTGCTCTGCCGAGGTGTCGGTTTCGAACAAGACCATCAGGTCTATCGCCGACACATTCAGGGTGGGTACACGTATGGCCTTGGCCTGAACCCTGCCGGCCAACGCGGGCAGTAACCGTTCAACGCCCCGCGCCAGGCCGGTCGAGACGGGCACAATTGACTGCATTGCCGAACGCGTACGACGCAAATCGGTATGGTGATAGCCATCAATAAGGGGCTGGTCATTCATGACCGAATGCAATGTGGTCAGAAATACCTGTTCCACACCCCAGCGGTCATGCAGGTCATGCAGCAAGGGCACAACGGCATTGGTCGTACAGGACGCATTTGATACCAGCTGTTCGGCACCCGTCAGGCCCTGCTGGTTGGTACCGAACACCACCGTGTAATCGACATCGGCGGCCCCCTGCCCCGGATGCGACAGCAACAAACGTGGGCATCCGGCATCGATAAACCGCATCAGCTCGTGTCGGGCGCCATATTGGCCAGAGCATTCAACCACCAGATCAATGCCATGGGCGGCCCAATCAACAGCCTCGGGGTTTTTTCATGAGTCACCGCAATCGGTCTCTGGTTAACCAGCAGACTGTCGACCCCTGCCTGTACGGTTCCAGGAAACACACCGTGGGTTGAGTCAAACCGGGTCAAATAAACCATACTGTCCAGATCGGACGGTTCATTGATCAGGACAATCTGGAAGTCGTGCTCAAGGCCGGCTTCGTGAAGCGCGCGTAAAAAACAACGGCCAATGCGGCCATAGCCATTGATGGCAATGCGTAATGCCTGGATCATGAAACTGCGTGTCGCCTATGAAATGTGAGAACGTGACCGAAAATCAAACGGAAATATGGCCACACTACGCAACGGGAACATGGCCGAACAATGTACCGTCAAAACGTCACCGAGAAACCGCCGTCGACCACCAGCGTGTGGCCATTGACATAGGACGCGCAAGGTGACGCGAGGAACACAGCCGCCCCGGTGATTTCGTCGGGTTGCGCCCAGCGCCCCAACGGATTACGCCCGACAACGACCGGCCCCTTGACCGGATCATTGGCCAATTCACGGTTGCTTTCCGTCGCAAAGGTGCCCGGTGCGATGCCATTGCTGGTGATGCCATATGGGCCGAACTCTACCGCCAGACTGTGCACCAGACCTTGCAAGCCGAGCTTGGCCACCGGATAAACAGCATCACCCGGACGGGCCAGCGGACCCGCGATAGACGTCAGGCTGATGATGCGTCCCCCGAAGGACGACGGTCGGCCATCGCCTGAGCGGCCAGCTTGGACAAACCAATGGCAGCCACAAGGTTGACCTGGATCATGGTTGTGATGTCGTCGAACGAGGAAACCGCAAGAGACTTCCTGATGCGGATGCCAACATTATTGACCAGAATATCCGGGACACCGACCTGCTCGACCAATGAGGCAAAAGCGCTCGCCTGGTCGTCGAGATGACCGATATCCTGAGCCCAACCATGTGCCGGGTAACCAGCATTCTGAATAGAGGTGACCGCACGGTTGATGCGTTCAGCATCGCGACCATTGATGATGACCGTGGCGCCGCTGGCGGCGTAGGCACAGGCAATGGCATAACCCAGGCCTTGCGTCGAACCGGTAATCAGGGCAAGTTTGTTCTTCAAAGAAAAGTCTGGCGCGTGCATAATGTGCGAACCCGTTCAAAGGGGCTGCCGAACCGGCAGCAAACGGTTTGATTTAACCAATACTGAAGGATAGCAATGAAACTGTATTATTTGCCCGGCGCTTGCCCGCTGGCCACACAAATTGTGCTCGAATGGATGAATTTGCCCTACGAGTTGCAAGCTGTTTCACGCGAAGAGCTGAAGCAACCCGCATTCCTGGCCCTGAACCCGATCGGTTCCGTACCCGTATTCCAGGATGGCGACTTCACCCTGACACAAAGTGTAGCCATCGTCGAGTACCTGGCAGAACTGCACCCCGAAGCCGGGCTGCATGGTGCAGATATTCGTGAACGTGCTGAAGTACGTCGCTGGCTCAATTTCTGCAACTCAGACCTGCACCGCACATTCTCGCTGGTGTTCGCACCGCAGGCGTTCACAGCTGATGAAGCGGCCAAAGACACGCTGGTCAGCCGCGCTGCGGATCGCGTTCAGTTCCTGTTCGGTGTCGCCGACCAGCAACTGGAAGGCAAAGACTACCTGACCGGCAAGCGCTCGATTGCCGACCCCTACCTGTTCACCATCATGACCTGGGCCAAGTTCAAACAGATCAACCTCGATTCGTTCAAGAATCTGTCCCGCTTCTTTGACGTCATGGCCAATGACCCTTCGGTCAAGCAGGCCCAGAAGCGCCAGCAAGAAGGCTGATTGCCCATGACAAAGGCCATACGAAAATTGCCATCACGCTGCGAGTGCCGGCAAAAGCTGATGGCATAATGATCCAGACGTTCCAGGAAAAGCAAGAAGGCCCCGGCGGGGCCTTTTGCTGATGTTTTTACGCGGGGAACCACTCTTTTTTGCATCTTTACGACAACCGTGCCATTGGCGCAGGGCTAATGTCGTTTGCAGGCACCCTGCCGTTTAAAGCAGACCCTATGCTGTTGTACTGGTTTGCGGCCGTGCCAGATTCCACATGAGGGCGCGGAAAGGTGCCAGCAAGGCCAGATTGACCGCCAGTTTGACCGCCAGGTCGCCCACAACCAGTGACATCCAGTCGATGCCTGTACCGGCAAATGCCAGCGCAAAAAACATGAACGTATCAAGGGTGGCACCAGCAGCACCGCCAATGAACGGAGCGCGCCACCAGGCCTGATTCCGCAAACGGTCAAACACCTGGATGTCGAGCAGCTGGGCAAACAGGAAGGCCAGGCCCGATGCCATGGCAATGCGGGGGTGGCAACCCAGAACGAAAACACAACGGCAATAACGAACCCGACAGCCACGACCCGACGTGCAGCCTGCGGACCAAAACGCCGGTTGATCAGATCAGCCACCAGAAAGGCGACCGGATACGAGATGGCCCCCAGGTCAGCCACTGATTGATCGGATATTGCACCAATATATTGGAGCCAACGACGACAACGGCCATGGCCAGAATGGCAACAAGGGTTTGAAGCACCGACATCGGTGCGTAAAGACTGGATTTCATTTGGAAAATTCTTTGGCAAGCTCGGAGGCCCGATTATAAGCGGCTTGCATCGCTTCATGCACCAGAACCTCGAAACCGTGTTGCTGAAATACCTCCAGGGCCGCGGCTGTCGTACCGCCTTTGGAGGTGACACGCTCGCGCAGCGTCGCCGGCGACTCGGGCGACAGGCTGGCCAATTGTGTCGCCCCGTTCAGGGTGGCCAGCGCCAGTGCACGTGATTGCTCTGCGGTCAACCCCAGTTTTTCACCCCTGCAATCAGTGACTCGATGAACAGAAAAACATAGGCCGGACCACTGCCTGACAACGCGGTAACGGCATCAATCTGTGCATCACTGTCGACCCAGACGACCTCACCCACCGCCTTGAGCAATTGCTGGGCAACACCGCGATCTTCCGGTGAAACACCATCAAGTGCCAACAAACCGGAAATGCCGGCCTTGACCAGTGAGGGCGTATTGGGCATACAGCGCACCACACGGGTAAACGGCTTATGGTCGCTACCCAGCCAGCGCGACAACGTCGCACCATCAATACCGGCTGCAATGCTGATGACCAAAGTGTCAGGCAAGAGAAACGGACGGCAGGCGGCGACGGTTTCTTTCATGACCTGGGGTTTGACGGCAAAGATCCAGACCTTGCTGTCGCCAAGGCGGGCATCGGGTACAGAGGCCGTGCTGACGCCCTGCGCCGACCAGCGATCCAGTGTGCCTGGATCAATATCAACGACATGCACGTCGGATGCGCCGCAGCGTTTACCAATCAGACCAGCACCCAGCGCAGACGCCATATTGCCGCCGCCAATAAAGGCCAGTGAAAGTTCGTAGGTTGGAGACATGATGGGAACTCCGTAAAAGAAGATCAACAACGCGTGAACGACCCCTCGTTCAGCAGCGCATCAGTGACGTAGTAGCACCACGGTCGTGGTCAGGCCGGCAAGGATATCACGGGGGCCTGGTGTTCAAGATAGGTGACGCCGGGCAACTGGCAGCGCCGTATCGCTCTAACCAGGGCATCCATGGCTTCACGGCGAGGGAAGCTTTTTCGCCAGGCCATGACAACGCGCCGGTCAGGTACCGGGTGGCTGAAAGGGATGTAGGCGAGCAAATCGTCCGGCGCTCCGGAGGTAGGCAGGGAGCTGACGGGCAGAACGGTAATGCCAATACCGGCAGCGACCATATGCCGTATGGTTTCAAGCGATGAACCCTCAAAGCTGCGCTGGATGCCATCGCTGCTGGCCGAAAAACGCGCCAGTTCCGGGCACACTTCAAGTACCTGATCGCGAAAGCAATGGCCCGTCCCGAGCAACAACATCGTTTCCTGCTTCAATTCAGCGGTACTGATCGATGGTCGACCCGCCCAGGGATGGCTACGTGGTACCGCGACAACAAATGGCTCGTCATACAGTGGCCGGACTTCAAGTCCGGCATCCGGAAAAGGCAAGGCCATGATGGCGCAATCAATCTCGCCCTGGCGCAAGAGCTCGAGCAAACGCGCTGTAAAATTTTCCTGAAGAATCAGCGGCATTTGCGGTGTAAGCTCAATTTGTGCCGGCACCAGGCGCGGCAACAGATAAGGCCCGATCGTATAAATAACGCCAACCCGCAGCGGCCCTGCCAGCGGATCATGCCCCTGACGGGCAATCTCGCGCAGATTGGCCGTTTCTTCAAGCACCCGCTGGGCCTGGGCGATAACGCGTTCACCAATGGGGGTGACCGACACCTCGTTGCCGCCCCGCTCAAACAGAGTAATGCCCAATTCTTCTTCAAGCTTGCGAATCGCCACCGACAACGTGGGCTGGCTCACGTAACAGGCATCGGCGGCACGTCCGAAGTGGCGTTCACGGGCAACCGCAACAATGTATTTAAGTTCGGTCAGTGTCATAGCGTGCTCGGTCGGGGTGAAGGTAGAAAGTAAGTCGTGAAAAATGGCGGTTTACGGTCATGTCCGCAGGAAGTCCTGCTTGCCACGCATCCAGCGCGCCAGATGCCGGTCAACAATTTCAGGCGCGTGTTGCAACAGATCTGCCGCCAGGGCCTGGGCCTGTTCGACCAGTTCACCGTCCGACTCGAGACTGGCAAAACGCAAAATCTGCACACCAGACTGACGCACCCCCAGAAACTCACCTGGTCCACGTAACTCAAGGTCGCGCCGGGCGATTTCGAAGCCATCCGACGTTTCGTACATGGCTCTCAAGCGTTGGCGGGCAATGGCGGACAACGGGTTTTGATACAGGAGGACACAGACCGACTGGGTCACACCTCGCCCTACCCGACCGCGCAGCTGATGAAGCTGGGCCAGGCCAAAGCGCTCGGCATGCTCAATGACCATCAATGAGGCATTGGGTACGTCGACACCCACTTCGATCACGGTGGTTGCTACCAGCACCTGGACCCTGCCTTCACGAAAATCGGCCATGACTTGCGCTTTCTCGGCGGTCTTCATACGCCCGTGAACCAGTCCGACCGCCATGCCTTCGAGCGTCTGGGCCAGCTGCTGATGGGTATCCACAGCCGTCTGCAATTGCAAGGCTTCGCTTTCTTCGACTAAAGGGCATACCCAGTAAACCTGACGCCCCTTGGCCACTTCGGTAGCGATGTGTGCCATCAGTTCTGTACGCCGGGTGTCTGCCAATAATTTGGTCAGTACAGCCTGGCGGCCTGGCGGCAACTCGTCAATGACGGAAACATCGAGATCCGCGAAGAAGGTCATGGCCAAGGTGCGTGGGATGGGTGTTGCGCTCATGTTGAGCTGGTGCGGAATAACCGTCATGGCGCCCATGGCCTCTTCCCCTTGCGACTTAGCTCCAGACGCTGGCCCACGCCGAAACGGTGTTGCTCATCCAGGATAATCAACCCCAGATTGGCAAACTCAACCTTTTCCTGGATCAGAGCCTGGGTTCCGACCACCAGTTGAGCCTGGCCGCTGGCGATGGCCTCAATCGCCTCACGGCGTCGTTTGAGCGTAAGACTCCCGGTTAACCAGACGGTTTTAATACCCAACGGTTCAAGCCAGTCGACCATTTTCTGCAAATGCTGCTCTGCCAGAATTTCCGTCGGGGCCATGATGGCCACCTGAGCGCCCGAAGCGATTGCGTGGACCGCTGCAATGGCCGCGACTACCGTTTTTCCGCTCCCGACATCGCCCTGCAGCAGGCGGTGCATCGGGAAATCACGCTGGAGATCCTGCTCTATTTCATTGACGACCCTTTGTTGGGCCTGCGTCAGGCCAAACGGCAAACGGTCAAACAATGCCGCCCGCAATGCGTCATCCGAGGGCTTCAGAACTGGTGCTTTCTGGGCCAGGCGCTGGGCTCGTGCCCGCGCCAGCGACAGCTGCTGAGCCAGCAGTTCATCAAATTTGATACGGCGCCATGCCGGGTGTTCACGCTCGAGAAGGTCATTGGCGGACACATCGGGCGGAGGATGATGCAGGGCACGGATAGCCCGGGAAAATGGGACCAGGTCCAGACGCTCGCGAATCGTATCCGGTAAGGTATCTGAGAGATCGGCCACTTCCAGCGCACGATCAATGATCTTGCGCAGTGCGGGTTGTGTCAGACCGTCGGTGGTGGGATAAACCGGCGTGAGGGCGCCCGCCAGCGGGCCGCCGGCCGCAGTGACTTTGGGATGAACGATTTCGGGACCCGAGAAGCCGGCACGTACCTCGCCACGAATACGAACCAGACGCCCTTTGGCAACCTGCTTTTGCTGATTCGGATAAAAGTGCAGCCAGCGCAGCGACAGCCTGCCGGTATCGTCACCCACCATGGCAACCAGCTGCCGACGTGGCCGCAGCTGTACCTCGTTGTGCAGCACCACCCCTTCAATCTGGACGCTGTGCCCAGGCAAGGCCGAACCAATGGGTATCAGGCGGGTTTCGTCTTCATAGCGTATGGGCAGGTGAACGACGCAGTCTTGAGGCGAGTGCAAACCCAGACGCTGCAAACGCCTTTCGGTGGCCGATGATGAACCCGGCTTCGATGTGCTGCCCTGCCCCATCCGCGTCAGATGACGATAATGGCTTCGACCTCGAATTGCGCACCCTTGGGCAGGCTGGCAACACCCACTGTAGAGCGTGCCGGGAACGGCTGCGGAATGATGTCGGACATGATGGCGTTGGCACTGGCAAACTTTGACATGTCAGTCAGGTAAAGCGTCAGTTTGACAATTGAGGCCAACGACCCGCCCGAGGCTTCTATAACCGCCTGCATGTTGGCGAATGCCTGACGAACCTGACCTTCAAAATTTTCGGAAACCAGTTCGCCGGTACCCGGCTCGAGACCGATTTGCCCGGAAAGATAAACGGTCTTGCCACCATCGGTGGCAATGGCTTGAGAATAAGGGCCCACAGCGGCGGGCGCGGCGTCAGTTTGAACAACGTGTTTTGCCATGATGTGTCTCGGATAGTTCAACAAGTAACTATCGAAGTGTATACATCTATAGACAAAATTAACAGCCCCCGCCTTTGGCCAGCGGGAACCGGGCTGCCTTTATTTTTCGACGAAAGCGCGCTCGATGACGTAATCACCAGGCTCACCCACCCCCGGAGAGACGACAAACCCGCGGGCATCCAGGATCTTGCACAGGTCTTCAAGCAATGCCGGACTGCCGCACAACATGGCACGGTCGGTTTCAGGATTTAGCGGTGGCAAGCCGATATCAGCGCATAATTTGCCGTTTTCAATCAGGTCTGTCACCCGCCCGGTATTGCGGAAAGGTTCGCGGGTAACCGTCGGGTAATACACAAGCTTTTCACGGATGACGTCACCAAAAAACTCATTGTCAGGCAATTCGTTCTGGATGAAATCAGAGTAAGCCAATTCGCTGACATAACGAACTCCATGCACCAGTACAACCTTGTCAAAACGGTCGTAAACATCAGGATCTTTGATAATGCTCATGAACGGTGCCAGCCCCGTGCCGGTACCGAACAGAAACAGGTTCTTGCCTGGCTTGAGATCATCAACCACAAGAGTACCGACCGGTTTGCGACTGACCAGGATTTCGTCACCCACCTTCAGGTGCTGCAAACGCGATGTGAGCGGGCCGTTTGGCACCTTGATGCTGAGGAATTCGAGATTTTCTTCGTAATTGGCGCTGGCAATGCTGTAGGCGCGCATGAGCGGCTTGCCTTCGACTTCCAGGCCAATCATGACGAAGTGCCCGTTATGGAACCGCAATGCCGCGTCTCGTGTGGTGGTGAACGAGAACAAGGTGTCGTTCCAGTGGTGGACGCTGAGGACTTTTTCTGAATTGAAGGCAGCCATAGTGTATGTGCTCGATTAATTAAACGTACAGGCTTAAATTTAAAAAACAACCAAGCCAGATAATGCTTTTGATTTTATGAAATACATTTATTTTTAACAAGGCCTTATGCTTATTACCAACAGGTATTGGACCTTGCCGTTAATACTATAAATAAAGTGTACACACTGTTTCTATGCTGGTAAACCCCATTATATGCTAAGCTTGTTGCGAATCATTGTTATTTACAAACGCGTTATAACCATTCTGGAGTTTCAAATGCGTCAATCCCGTTCATTTCTTCCCGGCCTGCGCACGGTTGTTGCAGCGGGCATGTTTGTCATAGCCGGCCTCGCCAGCGCCGCCGAGGTCAACCTGTACACCACACGTGAACCAGGACTGATCCAACCCATCCTCGAGGCCTTCAAGAAAGACACGGGTATTGATGTCAACACGGTATTTGTCAAAGACGGTTTGCTCGAACGGGTTCGTGCCGAGGGCGAAAAATCACCCGCCGATATCCTGATGGTGGTTGATATTGGCAACCTGATTGACCTGGTTCAGGGCGGCGTGACCCAGTGCAGCACCCTCTGCGACCCTGGCCGACGTGATTCCCGCCAATCTGCGGGACCCGGAAAACCACTGGTACGCACTTTCGTTGCGTGATCGAGTCGCCTACGTGGCCAACGAACTGGATATCAATACCCTGACCTACGAAGACTTCGCCGACCCGAAGTATAAAGGCAAGGTGTGCATTCGCTCTGGACAGCACCCCTACAATACCGGGCTGATCGCTGCCATGATTGCCCACAACGGCGAGGCAGCGACCGAAACATGGCTCAAGGGCGTAAAGGCCAACCTGGCACGCAAAGCGGCCGGTGGTGACCGCGACGTGGCGCGCGACATTCTCGGCGGAATTTGTGACCTGGGTATTGCAAACGCGTATTATGTGGGTCGCATGAAAAATGCCGAGCCTGGTAGCGACAACTACAAATGGGGTCAGGCCATCAAGGTGGTTCGCCCCACGTTTGCAGCAGATAAAAGCAAGGGAACACACGTTAATGTATCCGGCGCAGCTGTTGCAAAGCATGCCCCCAACAAGGAACAGGCCGTTCAGTTGCTAGAATATCTGGTTTCCGAAAAGGCGCAGCAAATGTACGCCAACGCCAATTACGAATACCCGGTACGCGCCGGGGTTAAACTTGACCCCGTCGTAGAAAGTTTTGGGGCGCTGGTCGTTGACCCGTTGCCACTGGCCGAAATCGCCAAATATCGTCAGCAAGCCAGCAAGCTGGTTGATAAAGTCGGTTTCGATCAATAATTAACCATCGCCGGGCTGCGTACCCTGGGTGCGCAGCCCGTTTTTGCAGGAAGCCAAGCGCTTGCAGTTGCGTCAATTGTTCTGGAGTTCTGATACCGGCTGGCGGCTTGGTGCACTGTTCATTGCGCTCTGCGTCGTTACGCCCGTCATCACGTTAGGTTGGCTGGCCCTTCAGGGGTCGGTTGACCACTGGACGCATCTGCTCAATTACGTTGTTCCGACCGCATTCCTCAATACTGTGCTGCTGTTGCTTGGTGTAGGGGTGCTGGTCACTTGCATGGGTACCGGTGCGGCCTGGCTGGTCACCGCATTTTCTTTTCCTCGCAACGGATCCTGTCGTGGGCATTGTTGCTGCCACTGGCGGTACCCACCTATATCGTGGCCTTTGCCTACCTCGACATCCTTCACCCGATCGGCCCGTTCCAGTCCGTTATCCGCGACCTGCTGGGCTACAGCAGTCCGCGCGAATTCCGTCTGCCCGACATTCGCGGCTTGCCTGGCGCCATCTTTCTGCTGGGGTTTGTCCTTTACCCTTATGTTTACCTGTCGACACGCGTCATGTTTGCCACACAGGCAGCCAGCCTGCTGGAGGCCGGACGAATCCTCGGCCTGACCGGGCGGGGTGTCTTCCTGAAAGTGGCGCTGCCACTGGCGCGCCCGGCCATTGCCGTCGGTGTCAGCCTGGCATTGCTGGAAACGCTCAACGACATCGGTGCCTCCGAATTTCTGGGGGTTCAGACACTGACCGTGTCGGTATACACCACATGGGTCACCCGCTCGGATCTGGCAGGTGCCGCGCAAATTGCGCTGGCCATGCTGGCCATTGTGGTCGTGCTTATTTTGCTGGAACGCCATGGTCGCAAGCGACAGCGCTACGCCAACACACAGCGCATGCGCCCTGTACAACCCAAGCCGTTAACGGGCAGTGCAGCCTTGCTGGCTGTTCTGCTTGGGTGGGCACCCATTGTGATCGGGTTCATTGTCCCTGCCTTGTATCTGCTGAACCAAACCCTCAAACACCTTCACCTTGCCGGTGGCGTTTCCGCCCAACTGGTACAAAGCGCCATCAACACGATCGGTATCGCCGTTTTTGCCACCATAGTTGTCGTTGTGTGCGGCGTCATACTGACCTGGGCTGCCCGCAGTGCAAGGTCAAAATCGCCTTACGCCCTCAGCAAGCTGTGTGCACGGGTCTCGACAGTAGGGTATGCCCTGCCGGGAACCGTCCTGGCCATCGGCATCCTGACCCCAATCAACCAGGTCGATGACTTCCTTTCCTGGGTGGCCGGCCTGTTTGGCGCCGCCTCGCCCAGCCTGTGGCTGATGGGGTCTGCTGCGGCACTGGTCTGCGCCTACGCCATCCGGTTCATGGCGATATCGGTCGGCGGTCTGGAGTCTGGTCTTGCCCGCATTCCTCCCTCACTCGAACAGGCCTCCCGCCTGCTTGGCGAAACCGCCACAGGCACCTTGCGACGGGTTCATCTGCCCTTGTTGCGCCCTGCCATTGGGGCTGCTGCACTGCTGGTGTTTGTCGATACCATGAAAGAACTTCCGGCCACGCTACTGCTCAGGCCTGTCAATTTTGAAACCTTGGCCACCTGGCTTTATGCTGAAGCGGCGCGCGGCACCTATGAAGAAGGTGCGGTGGCGGCGCTGACCATCGTAGTGGTGGGTTTATTGCCGGTCATTCTGCTGGCCCGCAATCAACTCAAATCCGGACATTAACGTTATGCCAGACGACCTGCTTAAACTCGACGACGTTTCGCTTGCGTACGACACGCCCGAAGGGCTGTTACCGGTCGTTAACCATCTTTCCCTTGGGCTTCAAAAGGGCCATATCGGCTGCTTGCTCGGTGCCTCCGGATGCGGAAAAACGACCGTGTTGCGCGCCATTGCAGGTTTTGAACCCTTGCGCAGCGGTACCATTTACCTGGGCAACACCCTGTTGTCAGCACCCGGTTTTCAAGTTGAACCGCAAGACCGCAACGTCGGTATGATGTTTCAGGACTACGCGCTGTTTCCCCACCTGACGATTGAAAAAACGTCGGTTTTGGTTTGCGGCAATGGGATAAAGACAAACGGATTGCGCGTGTACGCGATATGCTTGAACTGGTCAGCCTGGCCGATGTAGCCAAACGCTATCCGCATGAATTGTCGGGTGGGCAGCAACAGCGCGTTGCGCTCGCCCGGGCCCTGGCACCTGAACCTGAATTGCTGCTGCTGGACGAGCCGTTCTCAAATCTTGATGTAGACACCCGCGAGCGCCTGGCCTTTGAAGTCAGGGACATTCTGAAAGATACCGGACACACGGCTTTGCTGGTGACGCATAACCAGGCCGAGGCCTTTGCCATCGCAGATCGTATCGGTGTCATGGAAAAGGGGTAATCGTGCAATGGGACACCCCTATGGCCTGCATCACCAGCCGGCCAGTGCCTTCGTGGCCGACTTTGTTCGACGCGAAGCCCTGATGGCACAACGCGCGCAAGCGTACCTGCGCGGCGAAGGCAGCTGATCAGGCACGCGGGCTCGCACTGCCCTGCCCGGTTTTGTTGATGATGGTCATGGCCGATGCAATCAGGCCGCCCATGTCAGCCATATTTGACGGCAAGATCAGGGTGTTGCCCTGTTTGGCCACATTGGCAAAGGCGTCAACATAGCGTTCCGCCACATTCAGGTTGACCGCCTCAATACCGCCGGGCTGATTAACTGCCTGGGCCACCTGGGTAATGGCTTTTGCAGTCGCCTCGGCAACCACCAGCACCGCCCTTGCCTCGCCTTCCGCCTTGTTGATCTCGGCCTGCTTTTCGCCTTCAGAACGTGCAATAAACGCCTCGCGCTCACCGGTAGCAATGTTGATCTGTTCCTGACGGCGTCCTTCAGAGGCGGCAATCAGTGCACGCTTTTCGCGTTCAGCCGTGATCTGTGCTTGCATGGCACGCAAAATCTCGGCGGGCGGCGTCAGATCCTTGATTTCGTAGCGCAATACTTTCACGCCCCAGTTAAGCGCCGCCTCGTCGAGCGCCGCAACCACCATGGCATTGATCATTTCACGTTCTTCAAAGGTTTTATCCAGTTCCATTTTGCCGATCACGGAACGCAGTGTCGTTTGCGCCAGCTGAGTGATGGCCGAAATATAGTTTGATGAGCCATAGGAAGCGCGCATGGCGTCTGTTACCTGGAAATATAAAACACCATCGACCTGAAGCTGGGTATTATCTTTGGTGATACACACCTGGCTAGGTACATCGAGAGGGATTTCTTTGAGCGAATGTTTGTATCCGATGCGCTCAATGAACGGGATGACAAAGCCAGGCCCTGGCGACAGGGTACGGTCATATTTACCCAGGCGCTCGATGACCCAGGCATGCTGTTGCGGCACGATAGCCACCGCTTTGATGACGACGATGAACACCAGAACAATGGCAACAAAAAGGAAAAAGACGGAAGAATCTGGATCAAACATGACAGGGCCCCACGGATTAAAAGAAAATCATGATCATGGATTGATAAAAACAGCATGAACAGGCGACAGGCAATACGACTGCATGGAATACAACACGGCTGTCAGCAACAGCATTGAATACAACACGACTGTCCGCAACAACCGGCCACGACTCACAGCGTTCAGGAAGCCTGCAGAGGCACCAACACCAGCACCGAGCCATCAATCTCGACAATGCGATGCGATCCACCAGCGGCGGGGTACCCGGCAGCCAGCCGCGCCGACCACAGTGCCCCCGATACCGCACCTGAGTCGTATGACCCTGACCCCAGCCGGCCACACTGACCACCTGACCGATATCGAGATTAACGTCCCGATTGGTGGCCGCATTGATTTCGCGCTTTTTAAGCACATGGGTCTTGCGCAATACAAGCAGACCAAGCCCGGTGACCACGGCAACGGCGAGCAACTGCATCGGGAATGAAACACCTAATGCGGCGACAATCCCACCGGCAGCCAGGCCGACAGCAATCAATAATAAATAAAACGTACCGCTGAGCACTTCACCAATAAGAGCGGCCAGCGCAAAAACGAACCAGAACCACATACCCGGGCCTCCGAAACGCCATGCGGCTGCATGCACATGACGGCGATTGTTCGACAGACCAACAGGTTACACCAGCGACCTGCCCTCGTGGGCGAGTAAAGCCGATTTCCGGTGAATGCCGCCGCTAAAACCGGTTAGCTGCCCATGTGCGCCGACGACCCGGTGACAGGGCACGATGATGGAGACCGGATTCCTGCCCGCAGCAGCCCCCACCGCACGACTGCCACGGCTATTGCCCGACACCCGGACCGACACTTCACCATAAGTCAGTGTGTGACCAAACGGTATCGTCTGCAAGACCTGCCACACCCGGCACTGAAACGGCGTTCCTTGAAGGCGCAGCGGAATATCGAAACCTGTGCGTGTACCTGAGAACCATTCAGCCAACTGGGTCATGGCACGGGTGAAGATGTCTTGCGCAGACAACGGGCACGAAGGGTCAAGCCAAGGGCATGCATGTTCATTAACGGTTCGCTCATAAATTGCAACCGGGCAATCCGCCTGGTCGTCAAAATAGAGCCCGCACAAGGCGGCATCCGAAACGGCCAGAACAATCCGCCCAAGCGGGCTAGGAGTTTGAGCGAAATAAACCGAAGAAGACGCAGACATCGTGAAAATTGCCTATACTTCAAATGAAATGAAAAGATTTCCTGAATCGGGTTGACTACTTCCGGTATTCAGGGTTTCGTTTCAAGGACCAGCCCCAATCAAGACCCACACACGGTCAGGCCCCAGACCCGAGCTTGTTGAATGCGAAAAAAACCACTGCACGACGTGATGCCATTTTGACCACCGCCCTCGAGGTATTTCGTGAGGTCGGATTTGATGCCGCATCCATGTCATTGATTGCAGCGCGTATCGGTGGGTCGAAAGCCACACTTTACAACTACTTTTCATCCAAGGAAGAGCTGCTGCTGGCGGCCATGCGTTATTCGGCCCAGGAACTCGGCCAGAACATCATGACATTCATCGGCTCACCTGGCGATCTTCGCCGCCAACTTGAGCGGTTCGCCCAGTCATTGCTGGCGGTGCTCAACGATGAAAATACACTAAGGCTAATACGGGTTGCAATTTCTGTCAGTGGCCAATCAGAGCACATCGGCAAACATTTTTTTGATCTGGGCACCGAAGCCGTCTGGCAAAAAATGGCCGATTTCATGGCGAGGCAAGTGGCTGCGGGCAAGTTAAAGCCTGAAAACCCGGAAGTGCTGGCCATGCATCTGCGCTGTTTATGCGACATGGATCTGATGTGCAACCTGATGCGGGCCCACAAGCTATCGACCCAGAAAGAGATTGGTGAAAAAGCCAAACTGATCGCAGACCTGTTCTTGCGAACTCATGGCGCCAGCAGCAGCTGAATTTACAAACATGTAATAGTTGCGAACCCAAGTTGCGAGCGGCACACAAACACAAAAACCCCGCTGCGCAATGTAACGGGGGTTTTTGTCATGGCTGACTGAAAATACCCGTTACGTGCCGCAGACACGCTTCGGGCGAAACCGGCGCCGTATTGCACGCCACCGGCTATCACAACGCGCCTTATTTGGCCAGGCGCTGCCAGGTATCAACCACAGTATCGGGGTTCAGCGACATGGACAAAATGCCCTGGTCACGCAACCAGTCGGCCAGATCGGGGTGATCGCTAGGCCCTGGCCGCAAATACCAACATATTTGCCTGCATTCAAGCACGCCTTGATGGCACGATTCAGCATGAACTTGACCGCATCATCGCGCTCGTCAAAGTCGGCTGCCAGAAGTTCCATACCCGAATCACGATCAAGGCCCAGAGTCAGCTGGGTCATGTCGTTGGAACCAATGGAGAAACCGTCGAAGTGCTCGAGGAACTGATCAGCCAGAATGGCGTTGGACGGAACTTCACACATCATGATGATGCGCAAACCATTCTTGCCGCGCTCAAGGCCATGGCTGGCCAGCAGGTCAATGACCTTGCGCGCCTGCGCAACGGTACGCACAAATGGGACCATGATTTCGACGTTGGTCAGGCCCATTTCGTCGCGTACCTTTTTCAGAGCCTCGCACTCCATGCGGAAGCATTCTTCGAAGTCTTCAGCCAGATAACGCGATGCACCGCGGAAGCCCAGCATCGGGTTTTCTTCCTCGGGCTCGTAGCGTGAACCACCCACCAGCTTGCGGTACTCGTTCGATTTGAAGTCGGACATGCGGACGATAACGGGCTTGGGATAGAACGCGGCACCAATGGTAGCGACACCTTCGGCGAGTTTTTCAACAAAGAAGGCACGAGGACTGGCGTAACCGCGCGCAGCCGATTCAACCGCTTTTTTAAGGTCGCTGTCGACATTGGGGTAGTCGAGAACGGCTTTGGGGTGGACGTTGATATTGTTGTTGATGATGAATTCGAGACGAGCCAGACCCACACCGGCGTTGGGGATCTGCGAAAAGTCGAAGGCCAACTGAGGGTTGCCGACGTTCATCATGATCTTGACGCCGATTTCGGGCATTTCACCCCACTGAACCTGTTCGATTTCAGTTTCGATCAGGCCGTCGTAAATACGACCTTCGTCACCTTCGGCGCATGACACCGTCACTTCCTGACCATTTTTCAGGTCATCGGTGGCCGTGGCGCAGCCAACAACCGCCGGGATACCCAGCTCACGTGCAATGATGGCCGCGTGGCACGTACGGCCGCCGCGGTTGGTCACAATGGCGGAGGCCAGCTTCATGACAGGTTCCCAGTTCGGGTCGGTCATGTCAGTGACGAGAATATCGCCGGCACGAACCTGATCCATCTCGGAAACGTCGGCCACGATGCGAACTTTACCCGAACCGATTTTCTGCCCGATGGCACGGCCGGTAACCAGTACCTCGCCGGTGGCTTTCAGGCGATAACGTTCTTGTACGTCGTTGGCGCCTTGCTGCGACTTGACGGTTTCAGGACGGGCCTGCAGGATGTAAATTTTGCCATCAATGCCGTCGCGACCCCATTCGATATCCATGGGACGGCCATAGTGTTTTTCAATAATGACCGCGTAGCGTGCCAGTTCAATGACTTCGTCGTCGGTTAATGAGTAGCGGTTGCGCTCGGAAACCGGAACATCGACAGTACGTACGGCATGACCCGATACCCGCTCGACGTCAAATTCCATTTTGATGAGTTTGGAACCGATGCGGCGGCTGATAATGGGGTAATGACCGGCTTCAAGCGTAGGCTTGAACACATAGAATTCGTCGGGGTTGACGGCGCCCTGAACAACGGTTTCACCCAGGCCGTACGACGATGTGATGAAAACCACGTCGTCAAAGCCGGATTCCGTGTCGAGCGTGAACATAACACCTGCACTGCCCAGGTCTGAGCGCACCATGCGCTGGATACCGGCAGACAAGGCCACGTCGGCGTGTGCATAGCCTTTGTGAACACGATACGAAATAGCCCGGTCGTTGTACAACGACGCGAAAACATGACGAACCTTGTCGAGCACGTCGTCGATACCGACCACATTGAGGAAAGTTTCTTGCTGGCCCGCAAACGAGGCGTCGGGCAAGTCTTCGGCCGTGGCGGAGGAACGTACCGCAAATGAACCTTTGCCGTCGGCATCGAGTTTGGCAAAGGACTCGCGAATGGCACTTTCGAGTTCTGCCGGGAAGGGTGTTTCAACGATCCATTGACGGATCTGCGCGCCGGCTTCGGCCAGTTCACGCACGTCTTCGGCATCGAGGGTGGACAGGCGCTGCTGGATGCGTTCGTCGAGACCGGTTTGCTTCAGGAACCCGCGAAAAGCATCGGCCGTCGTGGCAAAACCGCCGGGCACACGCACACCCGCACCCGCCAACTGGCTGATCATTTCGCCCAGGGACGCATTTTTGCCCCCGACCGAGTCAACGTCCGTCATGCGGAGCTGCTCGAAAGATACAACATAAGACATGAAGTCACCTTTAACACTATAGAAGAAAGCTTGTTTGCTTATGGCATAGTGAATTGACTTAAAATCTGTGCACTAAGCAAACCAGCCTTGCGTTCTTCAGGCGTAAGGCAACAAAGCATTGTACCTTTTTCGAACCTGAATGGGCCAGCCTCTCTGATGACATCTTCCACCGCCGAACGTACTGTATTCATTGTTTCCGATGGCACCGGGATCACTGCGGAAACCTTTAGCCACTCGGTACTGTCGCAGTTTGAAGGTGCCAACTTCCGTTCCATCCGCTTGCCCTTTCTTGACAGCCGTGAAAAGGTGCTTGAAGCCGTCGAGCGCATAAACCGTTGCAGCAACGATACAGGTTTTCAACCCCTGGTCTTCAGCACACTGGTCAACCCCGAAATGGCCGATTTGCTTAAAGGTGCAAATGGCGTTTTCCTGGATCTGTTCGGTACCTTCGTGAAACCCCTTGAAGAAGCCTTGGGCATGAAATCGAGCCATTCGGTAGGCCGGTCACATGGCAGCGGTACCTCACAAAAATACCGTGACCGTATCGAAGCCATCAATTTCAGCCTGTCGCATGACGACGGGCAATTTGTGCACGGACTGGACAAGGCTGACGTCATCCTGGTGGGCGTCTCACGTTGCGGGAAAACACCCACCAGCCTTTATCTGGCCATGCAATACGCACTCAAGGTGGCCAACTTCCCGCTGATTCCAGAAGACTTCGAACGAGGCACCTTGCCCTCGACACTCGCGCCTTTCCGTAAAAAACTGTTCGGACTGTCCATCCAGCCGGAACGCCTGTCCGAAGTTCGCAATGAGCGCCGACCAAACAGCAAATATGCCAAACTCGAACAATGCCGTTACGAAGTGGCAGAAGCCGAGCGCCTGATGCGCATGGAAGGCATTGCGTTTGTCTCGACAACCAGTCGGTCCATCGAAGAAATTTCCACAAAAGTGCTGCAGGAAGTCGGCCTCGAAGCTCACATTTACTGACAGCGATGTTGTCGCCATTGTTCGTACATGCAAACGGCCATGGCAACGGCCACATTCAATGACTCAACGGCGGGTGCCTGGGGTATGAAGACCTTTAAGCCGGCCAACGCCTGAAGCTCAGGGCCCACCCCTGCCCTTCGTTGCCGGCCAGCCAGGCGCAGGCCGTTGGCAGACGGGTGTCATACAAGGCAACGCCGCCCTCCAGAGTGGTCACTGCCAGCGGAATGTCAAGACAGGCCGCCAGTGTCTGCAAATCAAGGTTTTCGTAAATATCGAGTGCAAAATGCGCACCCTGTGCACTGCGCAAAGCCTTGGGTGACCAGGCACTGGCCGACCCCGAACTGATAAAGACCTGGCCTATTTCTACTGCGGCGGCCGTTCGCAGCAGCGTACCCAGGTTACCTGGATCCTGAACCCGATCCAGCCAAAGGCAGTTCCTGGAGATTCGGGCGGGCAGTGGCGGACGAGGCACCTTTACCCGGAAAAAACCCCTGTCCTTCACCAGCGACGGCTGAAAGCTTCATCCACAATGAGGCTTCAAGACAAAGGCATGCTGAATCGTCCAGCCGACTGGCCAAGGCTTGCAATTCATGTGAACGCTGCAGCTTGTCTGCATCAAAAACAGCGCTCAACGGCTGACCTTGATGCCGCAACCACTCCTGGCACACATGGACCCCTTCAAGCAGCAGCTCATCCCGTACCTTACCGGCAGCAAGACGAACCAGTTGCTTGTACGCCCCGTTATCTCTGGACTGGATGAATTTCATGGCATGCGTTGCCCGGGTTCGTTGGCGGCTTCATCAGGCACAACGTGACCGTGTTCTGGTGTCACATCGGCGACCTGGCCAGATGACAAGGACTGCGCCCGTGCTTCGCGTACCGGCCCGAAACTGAGACGATGCGCAGGTGATGGGCCAAACTGCCTGAGGCGTTGCAAATGGATGGCCGTACCATACCCTTTGTGACGGTTGAATTCATACTGCGGGTATAACCCGTGCAGACGCTCACAATCGGCATCACGTGCCGTCTTGGCCAGAATTGATGCCGCTGAAATGGCGGCCACCTTGGCATCGCCCTTGATAATGGCCTGAGCCGGGGCAGGCAGCCCTTGCGGTACCCGGTTGCCATCAACCAGAATCAGTTCAGGTCGTAGGGAAAGCCCCTCACAGGCACGTCGCATGGCCAGCATTGTTGCCTGCAGAATATTCAGTGTATCGATTTCCTCAACACTGGCACAGGCAATACACCAGGCAAGGGCATGTTGCCTGATCTGCCCGGCCAGCCGTTCTCGTTGCTGTGCCGTCAGTTTTTGGAGTCGGCCAGACCCGCAGGAACCCCTGTTTCGGGCAAAATAACTGCTGCGGCATACACCGGTCCGGCCAGCGGACCACGCCCGGCTTCATCAACGCCGGCAATGCGTACGGCAGCCGGTTCGCCACCGAACAGATCAGCTTGCCGCACCGGTTGCCACCTTGTAAATAGCCTCGGCAGCAAGGCGTGGCGTATCGCACTTGAGTGTCAGGTGCATGTCACGAAAACGGTCGGCCAATGAGGCCGCCAACGCCGGATCATTCAGCGCCTGCCAGCAGGCCTGCGCAAGTTTTTCAGGTGTCGCGTCATCTTGCAACAATTCGGGCACGGCAAAGTCGTTCAGCAGTACATTGGGCAAGCCAACCCACGGCACGTATGGTTTTTCCTGCCCTGATTTCCATGCCATCAAGCGACGCATCATGGGCGACAGCACATACGATATAACCATGGGTCGCTTGAACAGCGCAGTTTCCAGTGTCGCCGTCCCGCTGGCAACCAAAACGGCATCCGCCGCTTCCATGGCATCCCATGCCGCTGGACGGCCAGCCAGGGTACTTTGATCAATAATTTCAAGATGATCAACCGGGTACTGCGACAAGATCGCCTGGAACTCCTGGCGACGCTGAGCATTGACCATGGGGACGACCACCTGCAACCCGGGTGTCTGGCGCTGAAGAATCTGCACGGCCTGCAAAAACCTGGGGGTCAGCAAGCGAATTTCCGATGACCGGCTGCCTGGAAGCACCGCCAGTACTTTTGCTCCGGTATCGAGCCCCAGACGTCGTCGCGCATCAGTACGATCGGGCTCGATCGGGATCAGATCGGCCAGCGGATGGCCCACATACGTGACGGGAATGCCCTCTTTGACGTAAATAGCTTCTTCAAAGGGGAACAGCACCAGCATGTGCGACACGGACTGGCGGATTTTATGAATACGACTGTAGCGCCACGCCCAGATAGACGGACCAACAAAATGAACCGTTGGAATACCCGACTGCTTAAGCTGGTGCTCGAGGCGCAGATTAAAGTCAGGGGCATCAATGCCGACAAACACGTCGGGCGAATGTTGCAACCAGCGAGATTTAACGTTGTTGTAGGTCCTGACAAGCGACGGAAGTCGTTTCAGCGCATCGACATAGCCAAACACTGTAAGGGCGGCCATGTCGTGCCAGCAGTCAAGGCCCTGGGCTTTCATGGCCGGGCCACCGATACCTTGAAAACTGATAAACGGGTGGCTGCCGGGCTGACCGGCTGACCCTGCATTAGCGCTCGCTCGTGCCGACAGGCCTTGCATGACACGGGCGGCCAGCAGATCACCCGAAGGCTCGCCGGCAACCATACCGATACGCAGCGTCATGCCCGGGAAATACCCCGGCCTTCGGCCGAGAGAAAATCAACCAGCGCCTGCACGGCCTCGGCTGCCTCGGGACGCTCGGCTTGCAGGGCTTTCATTTGCACAACGGCTTGTTCAACGGTTAACTGACGTCGGTACAGCAACTTGTACGCTTCTTTCAATGCTGACAGCGATTCTGCACTGAACCCGCGTCGGCCAAGACCTTCGGAGTTGATGCCTACAGGCCGGAACGGGTCGCCTGCCCCAATGACGTAGGGTGGGATATCTTGACGAATAGCGCTGTTACCGCCCACCATGCAATGGGCACCGATACGCACAAACTGGTGTGCTGCAGTTGACCCACCGATGATGGCCCAGTCTTGCACATGAATATGTCCGGCCAGCTGAACGTTGTTGGCAATGATGGTGTGACTCCCGATCTGGCAGTCGTGTGCGATGTGCACGTAGGCCATGATCCAGTTGTCATCGCCAACCCGGGTTACGCCGACATCCTGGAGAGTACCGGTATTGATGGTGACGTACTCGCGCACCATGTTGCCGTTACCGATTTCAAGGCGCGTCGGTTCACCCTTGTACTTTTTGTCTTGCGGGATCCCGCCAATTGAACAAAAGCGATAAAACGTATTTTTTTCACCAATGGTGGTATGACCATCGATAACGCAGTGCGGCCCAACCTGAGTGCCGGCCCCGATAACGACATCGGGCCCGATAATGCTGAACGGACCCACCGACACGTCGGACGCCAGGCTGGCGCCCGGCGAAACGATTGCGGTGGGATGAATCAGGCCCTGGCTCATTCTTCAATGACCCGGATCGCGCACATGAGCTTGGCCTCGGCCACCTCTTGCCCGTCAACGGTTGCGCGACCGGTATATTTGCACATGGTGCGACTGATGCGATCGGCCGTGACCTCAAGACGAAGCTGGTCACCCGGCACAACAGGACGACGGAAGCGTGCACCATCAACACCAACCAGGTAGTAGGCAATTTTGTTGTTGGCAGGATTGACGTTTTCATCGCCTTCAAAGGAGAACAACGCCGAAGCCTGAGCCATTGCCTCGATGATAAGCACACCGGGCATGACCGGATGGTGCGGGAAATGGCCCGTAAAAAGGCTCGTTCATGGACACGTTTTTAATTGCCACAATGCTTTTACCCGGCACCATTTCGAGTACGCGGTCAACCAGCAGCATCGGATAGCGATGCGGCAAGCGTTCCATGATTTGCTTGATATCCAGTTCCATTTCGAATCCTGCTTGTGCGCAGCTGCGCACGTTGATGATTAACTATTATTTTTTCGCATGCGCGTACACGACGACGCAATTGCGAGAGTTGCGACACAACCGCTGCGTTCTTCTGCCACTGCCCATGTTCGGCATAGGGATACACCCCGGTATACCGTCCGGGCTCCAGGACATCGGATGTAATGGCGGTACCGCCAGACACGTGCACGTCGTCAGCCAGCGTGATATGACCTGACAACATGGAGGCACCACCGATAGTGCAGCGCTGGCCAATTGTGGTTGAGCCGGCCACCCCGACACAGGCTGCCATGGCGGTGTTGTCGCCAACCCTGACGTTATGTGCAATCATGATCTGATTATCGAGCTTGACGCCATTGCCGATAACCGTATCGTCAAGGGCACCCCGGTCGATCGTGGTGTTGGCGCCGATTTCAACGTCATTACCGACGACCACGCCACCCAGCTGAGCGATTTTGGCCCAGGCACCCTGACCTTTGAAGGGATCAGGGGCAAAGCCGAAACCATCGGCGCCGAGCACTGCACCACTGTGCACAATGACACGATCACCTACGCTGACACCGTGGTACAGCGTGACGTTGGCATGCAACAAACCTTGTTTGCCAAGTACTGCGCCCTGTCCGATGAAGCACCCTGGACCCAGGCGGCTACCCGCCCCGATCTGTGCGCCTGCCTCGATGACACAATTAGGCCCGATGCTGACGCCATCGCCAATGACGGCACCCGGGTCAATAACCGCCGACGGATGTATACCCGCAGGCATGAGCGACAAGCGGTGCTGATCGAACCATTGGGCAATCAGGGCATACATCAGATACGGCTGACTGCACACGACCACCGGGCGTGACGAATCAAGATCGAGCTGATCGAGCACGTCTTGAGTGATGATGATGGCTGCCGCACGACACTGGGCCACCTGATCTTTAAGACGCGGATTGGAAAGAAAACTGATTTCCTCGGGCCCGGCACAAAGCAACGAGCCTATACCCCGGATTCGGGATGTAGGCTCGTTATGCTGCTGGTAATCGAGGCCGACCGTGTTGGCAGTACGCAGCAGGTCGGCCAGGTGTGGCGCCTGTTCAGGCGCTAACAATACCGGCATGAGGCATTAACCGCCCAGGGATTGCAGCACCTGATCGGTAATGTCGACGCGGGGACTTACCGTTACCGCATCTTGAATGATCAGGCCGTAGCCTTGGCTTTCTGCAATTTTCTTGATGGCTGCATCAGCCTTTTCCACAATGCTTGAAAACTCTTCGTTACGACGACGATTGAAGTCTTCCTGGAACTCGCGGCGCTTGCGTTGCAGGTCGGAATCAAGGTCAGCCAATTCGCGCTGACGACGGATGCGGTCAGATTCGGACATGACCTGCGCGTCTTTGTCGAATTTTTGTGCCTGGTTGCGCAGGGTGTTGGCCAGGTTTTGAAGTTCCTGATCGCGTTTCTTGAATTCAGATTCGATTTTGCTTTGTGCAGCTTTGGCCGGTTTGGAATCGCGGAGGATGCGCTCGGTGCTGACGAAGCCCACTTTGGTGCCCTGAGCCTGCGCCGGAGCCGGCGCAGCCACCAGCGATACGGCACCCACAACAGCCGCCAGGGCCAGCGCGCGCTGACCGCGGGCAATGCTACGGGATAATGCAGAAACTTTCAAAACTAATTTAGACTTCATGAAAAATCTACCTTGCAAATGCAGAGAGATAAAAAAGATATTGTGCCACTAAACGTCGGGGATTAAAAACTGGTGCCGATCTGGAACTGGAAGGCCTGGAGTTCATCACCGCGTTTTTCGTTAAGCGCCTTGCCCCACGAAATTTCAAGCGGCCCCATAGGAGATTCCCACGACAGGCCAACACCTGCCGAATAACGCCAGCCGCAAGGGTCTTCAACCGCGTTCCGGACACCGTTGGCACACACGTCGCCACCGGTTGTAGACACCTGACCCGCATCGGCGAATACGAACCAGCGCAGGGTGCGATCACGGGATGCACCGGGGAACGGCAGATACAACTGGACGTTGGCGATCATGCGACGCGAACCACCCAGGTAATCGCCGGTGCGGGTATCACGCGGGCCCAGCGACGCGCCTTCGTAGCCACGCACGGAACCGAGACCACCGGCATACATATTCTTGATGACCGGGAACGGTTTGTCGTTGTAAGTGCGAGCCCAGTCAACCTTGCCGTTCAGGGCCAGAGTGAAGCTGCGGCCAAGCGGCATGTAATACTGCTGCTGCGCGCTGAGCATGTAGTAACGCAAGTCTCCGGCAGAAATATCGGCCGCAAGGCGCGTCAGACTGCCTCGTTTTGGCGCAATGGCACTGTCGCGGGTATCTTTGGCCCAGCCGATATTGAAAATAGCCGCATTAGTGCTTTCGCCATAAGCCTGGCGGAACTGATCGTAAGCCAGCGGGGGATCGTAAAGTTCGAGCTTGTTGTGTTCAACCGATACACCCGAGAAAATACGATCGTATTCAGAGATTGGCACGCCGAAATTAAGCCCGCCACCATAGGCGGTAATGCGGTAATCACCGCTACCGGCATCGTACGGTGTGGTACGACGGTAGTACAAGGAGGTGGTTTTACTGATCCCTTCGTTGGTCCAGTAGGGGTCGGTGTGCGCCAACACCAGGGTGCGGTTGGTTTTACTGGTATTGATCTGTGCCGACAGGCTGTTGCCGCTACCGAAAATGTTGTCCTGGCTGATACCCGCCGACAAAATGACCTTGTCGGTAGAGCCATAACCCACACCCAGGTTGATCATGCCTGTGGGCTTTTCTTTAACGTCAACATTCACGTCAACCTGGTCGGGGGTGCCGGGTACCGGCTCGGTTTCCACATTCAGGTCACTGAAGTAGCCCAGGCGGTCGATACGGTCACGTGATTCTTTGATGCTGTTGGCATCGTACCAGGCCGCTTCTTGCTGGCGCATTTCACGACGTACCACGACATCACGCGTGCGGGTGTTACCCCCGATCTGGATACGACGCACATATACGCGGCGGCCCGGATCCACATAAAGGTCAGGTCAGCCTCTTTGGCTTCGCGATCAAGCTGGGGGTTCGGGTTGACGTTGGCAAACGCATAGCCCAAGCTACCCAGATAATCGGTAATACCCTTGACGCTGGCATTGGTTGTCGCCGCCGAGAAGGTTTCCCCTTCCTTGACGGTAACCAGACCGCGAATTTCATTTTCAAGCGTCAGCAGATCACCTGCCATGCGCACACTACGCACTTTGTAGGGTTCGCCTTCGTTCAGGGTAATGGTAATGAAGATGCTCTGGCGGTCGGGGAAATGGTGACCTGCGGTGGCTCCATGGAGAACTCGAGATAGCCACGGTCAAGATAAAACGACCGGATCGCTTCGAGATCGCCTTCGAGCTTTTCACGCGAGTACTTGTTGGTACCGGTGTACCAGGTCATGATACCGCCCGTGGTCAAGGTCATTTCGTCGCGCAACGTACCCGCAGAAAAGGCCTTGTTACCCACGAAGTTGATTTCGCTGATGGTGGCGACATCACCTTCGAAGATATCAAATGTGACACCCACCCGGTTGCGTGGCAATGGGGTAATGACTGGTGTGATCTCTACACCGTATTTGCCTTGGGAAAGGTATTCTTGCTTGAGCTGGAATTCAGCCTGTTCAAGCATGCTTTGATCAAACACACGCCCTGGGGCAAAACCGACGGCCGCGAGCGCCTTGTTCAGACCGGCGGCATCAAAAGAGCGCATGCCATTGTGCGTGATTGAGGCGATGGTTGGGCGTTCTTTAACCGCCACCACGATGACATCGTTCTGGGTATCGATGGCAACGTCGCTGAAAAAACCCGTACCGTACAGACGCTGGATCGCCTCGGCCGCCTGTTCTTCAGTGAATTTCTGGCCGACCTTCACCGGCAGGTAACTGAAGATCGTGCCCACATCGACACGCTGGACGCCTTCGACGCGAATATCTTTAACTACAAACGGGGAAAACGCATGGGCCAGGCCCGGGGTCAGGAACGCTGTGAGCACAAGCGGCATGACACGGCGGGCTAAAGAAAATTTACGGCGAAACGGCATCCTGGGGGTCCTTAGACGATCAGATGGTGGACGATTGTACGGTACAACACATTAACTGAGAAGACGAACGAAATCATTGAAAAACGCAATACCCATAAGACCAGCCAGCAGAGCGAGGCCAACCCGCTGCCCCTGTTCGAGCCAGGCATCGGGAACCGGTTTGCCACGGATGATTTCAGCGACGTAATACATCAGGTGCCCACCATCGAGCATGGGGATGGGCAATAAATTCAAAACGCCGATACTAACACTGATCAGGGCCAAAAAGCCGATATAAGCAGCCAAACCCACACGCGCACTTTGCCCGGCGTAATCAGCAATGGTGACCGGGCCACTGATATTGCGTACCGAGACATCGCCCGTTACCATGCGCCCCATCATTTTCAATGAAAACCAGGCGGTGTCAAGGGTTCGGACCACGCCCCGCCACAAGCTGTCTATGGGCCCATAACTGACGGATACCATCGGAAAATCGGCGCCAAGCATAACACCGATACGCCCGACGGCAACACCATCAGGGCCAGGCTCGGACCGTGGCTGCACGAACAATGACAACTCGGCACCCTGACGGGCAACAACCAAGGGCAAGGTCTGTCCGGCATGCGCCTGGATGGTCTGGACAAAACTGTTCGGATCAGGGTCTGTAACGGTTCCAACCCGCAGGATCAGATCACCCTCACGCAGTCCGGCCGCCTCGCCGGCACCACCGGCAACCACTTGCCCAACCTTGACAGCCGGAGCAACCAATGACAATCCGCCCTGCGCGAGCGGATCACGGGTTTCGTCGGACATGTCGGCGCGGGGAAACGTAATAACGCGGGTTCGATCAATACCCTGGCGGGTTTGTACCTGAAGCTCAACCTGACCGCCACTGGCGACCCGGTCAAGCAACGCCCAGCGTGCCTCACCCCAAGACTGCACGGGAGCACCGTCGACAGCAAGGATACGATCACCAGCCTGAACTCCGGCGAGTGCGGCCGGAGTTCCGGCAGCCGGGGCAGCAAGCAATGCCGCAGGCTCTTGCGTGCCAACCATATTCAGACCAGCATAAAGCAGTGCGGCAAGCAACAGGTTGGCGACTGGACCGGCGGCCACGATGGCAAAGCGTTGACCTACAGGTTTACAGTTGAACGACTCGGACCGTTGAGCATCCGAAGCGTGCTCTGGCGGGTCATCTTGCATCTTGACGTACCCACCCAGCGGAATCGCGGACAAGGCCCACTCGGTACCCTGTTTATCGGTACGGCGCAGCAAGACACGACCAAATCCGACGGAAAACCGCAGAACACGCACACCACAGCGACGCGCTACCCAATAATGACCCAGCTCATGAAACGTGATGAGCAAGCCCAGGGCAACTGCAAACGCAATCAGGGTAAAAAACATAGAACTCCAGAATACAAAACGCCAGTGTATCTGCCCGGGCAAACAGCCGGGTGCTGACGTTATTTTAGCGCTCAGGCAGCCAACTGACGGCAGAATGCCTCGGCTTTTATGCGTGCCTCCTGATCAAGCGCCAGAATATCCTCCAGTGAAGCGGGCAAGCAGGCGTGCTCGGCAGACAACGCGTTCAGACAGGCCTCAATGGTGGCCGGAATCGCATTGAAGGCGATACGGCCATCCAGGAAGCGGGCAACAGCCACCTCATTGGCCGCGTTAAGCGTGATACAGGCCCCTTGCCCAGCTCTGAGCGCCCCGAACGACAAATGCAGACAGGGAAACCGCCCCATATCAGGTGCTTCAAAATCAAGCCTCCCGCCGCAGCCAGATCCAGCAGGCCGACGCCACTATTGATGCGATCAGGAAAACCCAGCCCGTAGGCAATGGGCGTACGCATATCTGGCTGACCCAGCTGGGCCAGCACCGAACCATCCTCGTATTCAACCAGGGAATGGACCACACTTTGGGGGTGAATCAGCACTTCGATACGATCGGCGGGCATAGCAAAAAGCCAATGCGCCTCAATGACTTCAAGACCCTTGTTCAGCATGGTTGCGGAGTCGACTGAAATCTTGCGCCCCATGCTCCAGTTGGGATGTGCGCATGCTTGTTCGGGGGTGACCAGCGCCAGTTGCTCAATTGGCGTAGTCCTGAACGGGCCACCCGATGCCGTCAGCAGCAAACGGCGCACACCTCGCGCAGGTTGCGTTGGCGCTGCCGCCCGGTCACCGTGGGGCAAACACTGAAAAATGGCATTGTGTTCACTGTCGATGGGCAGCAGCTCGGCATGATTGTCACGCACCGCCTGCATAAAAAGATTGCCGGCAGCCACCAGCGCTTCCTTGTTGGCCAGCAGTACACGCTTGCCCGCGCGAGCAGCCGCCATAGCCGAGGGTAGTCCGGCGGCACCGACGATGGCCGCCATGACGGTAGTCACCCCGGCATCAGCCGCCGTATCGGCCAAGGCACTGGGCACCCACCCTGATTTCCGGCATGGCCCCCGGACCACCACCCCAGACTTCGGCAAACTGGCGCGCACTGGCCGCATCGGGGACGATAACCACACGGGCACCATGACGCGCGGCTTGTGCCGCCAGCTTCTGGATACGGCTATGGGCACTGAGGGCGTACACCGAAAACACGTCAGGATGCCGCGCAATAACGTCCAGCGTACTTTCGCCAATAGATCCGGTTGAACCAAGAATACATACCGACTGCATGAATCAGATTCCTGTAAGGAGGTAGGCAAGCGGCGCGACGGGCAGCAGCGCATCGACGCGATCAAACACGCCACCATGCCCGGGCAAAAGGCCACTGGAGTCTTTGCGTCCGGCGCGACGCTTGAGCAACGACTCGAACAGGTCACCCACAATCGAAACGGCACCCAATGCGGCAGCAAAAACCACGACCAGCCACCATGACCACTGAGCCAGCAAGACATCACCGAAAGAACCTGTCCAGCGAGCGCTGAGCACAACCCACACAACGGCGCCCGTCACACCGCCAACAGCCCCTTCCCAGGTCTTTCCGGGGCTGACCCGAGGCGCCAGCTTGTGACGCCCCAACGCTTTTCCGGAAAAATAGGCGGTGATATCGGCGACCCAGATGAGGGCCAACAACGATACAAGAAACCACGGGCCGCGGTGCACCAGCAGCAACACCAGCGACAGCCACGCCGCGACAACGGCAAAGACCGAAACCAGGCTGAACGTGACGCTGGCCGCAGGCTGATCAGCCCTTCCTCGTACCACCGCAATAACAGCTCCGGTAAGCCAGAACAGGGAAACAACAGCCAATAACGGCAAGCTACCTGCGCCTGCCATATGAACCAGCAACGCTTTCCCGGATGCCGTAAACAGCACCCCGCAGGTCAGCGCGAAGAATACCAAGGCAACAGCAATGGCAAGCCCGGACCACTGTGCCACCATGGTCAACCTCAACCATTCCCACAGCGCCAGAGCAGACATGACCGACAACAAAAGAAGCAGTGGCCAGGCCTGGGAGACAGCACCGCTGCAAATACAACCGTCAACAATGCAATGGCGGTTACAACACGTTGACGCAGCATACGATGTGTCCCGGGTTAATTTGATTTTTCAAGCTGTTCACTGGTCCGGCCAAACCGTCGCTCACGCGACGCGTACCACGTGAAGGCCGCCTCAAGCGATGCGGCATCAAAATCGGGCCAGAATGTGGGTGTGAAATACATTTCAGTGTAGGCCAACTGCCAGATCAGGAAGTTGGACACACGCTGCTCGCCACCTGTGCGAATGAACAGATCGGGCTCTGGAGCCCAAGCCATACTCAGGCGATCCGAAAGCATGCTTTCGGTGATGGCATCGGGGTTCTGGGCCAGATCAGGCCGATCACGCAGCAAGTGGCGTGTGGCCTGAAGGATGTCCCATCGACCACCGTAGTTGGCCGCAATGGTCAGGTGCAAACGATCATTGGCACAGGTTCGTTGCTCGGCCGCCTTGATCAAGCCCTGAAGCTTTGGCTCGAAGGCTGACAAATCGCCCACAACACGCAACCTGACGCCTTGTTCGTCCAGCTTTCCAACCTCTTTTTCAAGCGTCTGGACAAACAGTCGCATGAGCAGGGACACTTCTTCCTGAGGTCGCCGCCAGTTTTCCGAACTGAACGCAAAAAGGGTCAGGTATTTGACCCCTTTGCGCCCGCACCCTTCCAGGACACGACGTACCGCCTGAACACCACGAACATGCCCCGCCGTGCGGGGCAAGAAACGCCGGGTTGCCCAACGCCCATTCCCGTCCATGATGATGACCACATGACGTGGGACATCGGTTGATTCAGGAATGACTTGCGTTGAGCTGACAGACATAAACACCCGAAAAGCGACGTATTCGATACAACGACGGGTTAAACCGTCATGATCTCGGCTTCTTTTTGCTGAACCATCTTGTCGATTTCAGCAACGAACTTGTCAGTCAGTTTCTGGACTTCGTCTTGCATACGACGCTCGTCATCTTCAGAAATTTCCTTGTCCTTGACCATCTTTTTAGCCGTTTCGTTGGCATCCCGACGCAAATTGCGGATAGCAACTTTGGCGTCTTCCCTTCGGAACGAACGACTTTGGTCAAATCGCGGCGACGCTCTTCAGTAAGGGCCGGCATGGGAACACGGATGTTGTCGCCCATGGACACAGGATTCAAACCAAGGTCGGAGTCACGAATGGCTTTTTCAATAGGACCAACCATGTTTTTTTCGTAGGGTTGGACACTTAAAGTGCGCGCATCGACAACCGACACGTTGGCTACCTGGCCAACCGGAACGGGCGAACCGTAGTACTCGACGTTGACATGATCAAGAATGCCACCATGTGCCCGACCTGTGCGAATTTTGGACAGGTTGGTCTTGAGCGCATCAACACTTTTGTTCATGCGATCCTGGGTAGACTTTTTAACTTCTGAAAGACTCATTTCTATTCCTTGTTCAGACGTGAACCAGCGTGCCTTCATCTTCACCCTGCACTACGCGCGACAGCGCACCGGGCTTGTTGATGGAAAACACTTTGATTGGCAGTTTCTGGTCGCGACACAGCGCGAATGCAGTCGCGTCCATGACTTCGAGTCGACGCACGATGGCTTCATCGAAGCTGATACGGTTATAGCGTGTGGCGTCAGGATCTTTGTTAGGGTCAGCACTGTAAATGCCATCGACCTTGGTGGCCTTGAGCACAATTTCGGCACCAATTTCTGCACCACGCAACGCCGCAGCGGTATCTGTAGTGAAAAACGGGTTCCCGGTACCGGCAGCGAAAATCACAACCTTGCCCTCTTCAAGGTAACGCAAGGCTTTCGGACGGATGTACGGCTCAACGACCTGATCAATGTTCAGCGCGGACTGTACACGCGCATCGATACCTTTATTCTTGAGCGCATCTTGCAAAGCCAGTGCATTCATGACGGTGGCCATCATACCCATATAGTCGGCCGTTGCACGATCCATGCCCTGGGCTCCGGGGGCAACGCCCCGGAAAATATTGCCGCCGCCAATGACGATGGCCAACTCAACCCCCAGCTTTGCCACTTCAGAAATGTCTTCTGTCATGCGCAAAATGGTACTGCGGTTGATACCGAACGCATCTTCACCCATCAGCGCTTCGCCGGACAGCTTGAGAAGAACACGTTTGTATGATCTGGTGGTCATATGAATTTCCTGAGTGAACGGCCCGAAAGGTGGCGCGATGCGTGACAATGCCCAAGCACTTTTGTGCCCGGGCATTATGACATTTCTTGCAGTGCGTGCCCAAGCGGACACACATGCGGAAAGAAAATTTTAGTTGCCGGCAGCAGCGGCAGCGACCTCTGCAGCGAAATCTTCAGATTTCTTCTCGATGCCTTCACCAACGACATACAACGCAAAACGGGCGATGGATGCATTCTTTTCTTTCAGCATCTGCTCGACTGATTGCTTGTCATTCTTGACAAAAGGCTGCGACAGCAGTGTGACTTCTTTCAGGAACTTGACTACCGAGCCTTCGACCATTTTTGTAACAATGTCGGCAGGCTTGCCGGATTCCTGTGCTTTCTGTTCGGCAACCGAACGCTCGGCAGCGATGTCTTCAGCAGCCACACCGGAGGCATCAAGTGCTTTGGGTTTGGTTGCAGCAATGTGCATGGCCAAATCTTTACCCACTTCTTCAGCACCGGCAAAATCCACCAGAACGCCAATACGGCCACCGTGAACATAGCTGGCCAACTGATTGGCTGTTTCATAGCGCTGGAAGCGGCGGATGGACATGTTTTCACCGATCTTGCCGATCAGGCCCGCACGCACGGTTTCAACAGTACCGTCACGGAATGCCAGCTCGGATAACGCGGCGACATCAGCAGGGTTCTTTACGGCAACCAGCTCGGCCATATCGTTGACGAACGCGATGAAGTCGTCGTTTTTGGCCACGAAGTCTGTTTCGCAGTTCACTTCGACGACAGCACCGGTTTTGCCATCGGCGGCAATGTACAACCCAATCAGGCCTTCTGCGGTGACACGCGTAGCAGCCTTGCTGGCCTTGTTACCCAGTTTGATACGCAGAATTTCTTCAGCACGCGCCATGTCGCCATCGGCTTCGGCCAGTGCTTTTTGCATTCCATCATGGGTGCGTCGGTTTTCTCGCGCAGTTCTTTAACCATGGATGCTGTAATTTGTGCCACAATTTTCTCCAGTTCAGTAAAACACGCCCCGGGTTTACCGGGGCATGCGTCAGTTAAGGCGGGGCCGTTACACGACGGCCGGGCGCAACTTACTCGGCGCGGTCTTCCTCGACCTCGACGAACTCTTCCTGACCTTCAGCAACTTCTTCAACCAGACCGTTCAGGCGCTGTTCACGGCCTTCAAGGACGGCGTCAGCCATGCCACGAGCGTACAGAGCAATTGCCTTGGCCGAGTCATCGTTACCAGGAATGATGTAATCAATGCCATCAGGCGAGTGGTTGGTATCGACCACAGCTACAACGGGAATACCCAGTGTGCGGGCTTCAGCAATTGCGATTTTGTGGTAGCCAACGTCGATGACAAACAATGCGTCAGGCAATGTGTTCATGTCTTTGATGCCACCGATGCCTTTGTTGAGCTTTTCAAGTTCGCGTTCGAACATGAGCGCTTCTTTCTTGCTCATTTTTTCGGTAGCGCCCTCGGCCTTCTGGGCTTCCATGTCTTTCAGACGCTTGACCGAAGTCTTGACGGTCTTGAAGTTGGTCATCATGCCACCGAGCCAACGGCTGTCGACGTAAGGCATGCCGCAACGAGCAGCTTCTTGCGCGACCAGTTCGCGAGCAGCACGCTTTGTGCCTACAAACAGCACAGTACCGCCGCGCGCTGCTGTCTGACGCAGAAATTTGGCCGCATCGACGTACTGTTCGACGGTTTTTTCGAGGTTGATGATGTGGATTTTGTTACGATGACCAAAGATGAACGGCGCCATCTTGGGGTTCCAGTAACGGGTTTGGTGGCCAAAGTGCACACCGGCTTCAAGCATTTCACGCATCAAGGACATTTTAAGACTCCGAGGGTTTGGTCTTGTACGCCGCCTGTATTCCGGGTTGACCCCTTGAACACCCTTGTGTGGTGGCGCACGCGATTAAAAAATTCTTCCAGAAAGCCTGGACCCAACCGGGCCCCAACCATAAGCAATCAATGATTAACCAATGACTAACCAATCACTAACATTACGAACGCGATACGCACTGCATACCTTGCACGCACTGCAGCAAATTCTGGAAAGCCTATAATTCTACTATCTTTTTACCCATAGGCTCAAGTTGCATATGACTACACCACTTGTCACCAACCCTGCAGACCTGGACAAGATGCGCGCAGCCTGCCAGGCCGCAGCGATGGCGCTCGATCATCTGGCGCCCCACGTCCAGGCCGGCATCACCACCGGCGAGCTGGACCGCCTTTGCACGGAGTACATCACCAATGAACTCAAGGTTACTTCAGCGACGGTCGGTTATGCCCCGCCCGGGTACCCCCTTCCCCGGCGCCATTTGTGCTTCGGTAAATCACGTCATCTGCCACGGCATTCCGGGCGACAAAGTATTGAAGAATGGTGACATCATCAATATTGACGTCACTGTCATCAAGGACGGCTGGTTTGGTGATACCAGTCGCATGTTCTTTGTCGGCGAGCCATCCATTCTGGCAAGACGTCTGGTGGAAACCACCTACGACTGCATGTGGCTGGGTATTGAACAGATCCGCCCCGGAAAGACTCTGGGCGACGTGGGGGCTGCCATTCAGAAACACGCCGAAAAAGCCGGTTTTTCCGTGGTGCGCGAGTACTGTGGGCACGGCGTCGGTCAAAAATTCCATCAAGATCCACAGGTTCTGCATTACGGCAAAGCGGGCACAGGCATCACGCTTGAACCCGGCATGATTTTTACCGTAGAACCCATGATCAATGCCGGCCGCCGCGAAATTCGCCAACTGGCCGATGGCTGGACCGTCGTCACCCGCGATCACAGCCTGTCTGCACAATGGGAACACAGCGTGCTGGTTACTGACTCAGGATATGAAATCCTGACGGTCTCACCTGGCATGCCGGCACCTCCGGCATTCGTGACGGCATGATGACAAAATGCCACACTGCCTTCATTTGAACCGCTTATGACCCGATATTAAGCGGTTAAGCTGATCGACCAACCGTTTAATTGACCCGAAATTGTACCGTTAAGCCCTATACTGGCTGTACGCATCGAGATTTGTCTCGAAAATGCACCGATATAGCAGGTCAATTTTGAAGAGGTCACCATGTTCAGTCGCTTGAAAATCAGGACTCAGCTGATGCTGGGTTTTTCATTTCTGATGGTTCTGATGATTGTGCTTGCCGTTTTCGGCATTGCCCGAGTTCATCAGGTTGAAGGTTTGCTGGGCACCATCAACGATGTCAATGCAGCAAAAATGCGGCAAGCCATCAATTTTCGTGGCAGCGTGCATGATCGCGCCATTTCTGTCCGCGATCTCGTTCTGGCCGAATCGCCGGCACAGATTGATCGAAACATCCAGGACATCCGGACGCTGGCCCAAAGTTACGAGCGGGCGGCCAGCAGCCTGAATCAGGTCTTCAGCGCCGACGAAAACCTTACAGATCAAGAACGCGATTATCTTGCCAATATCCAGCGCATTGAACGGGAAACGCTGCCGTTGATCGAGCAGGCCATTACCCTGGCTCGTGCAGGTCGTACAGCGGACACTTCTACATTGATCAACAAACAGCTTGCGCCGGCATTTGTTGCCTGGCTGGCAGCAATCAACCAGATGATCGACGGTCTGGAAGCGGTCAACCAGACACTGGGAGACAAGGTTCGTGGCATTACGGCCAACTTCATGATGGTCAAGACACTGCTGACCGCCTTGACCATCTTGCTGGGCACCATAGTGGCATTTGTCCTCACCCGGTCGCTGTTGCGACAACTGGGCGGTGAGCTGTCTTATGCGGTCGACATTGCGCGCCGCATCGCCGCAGGCGACCTGTCAACAGCCATTCAGACAACGCGCGATGACACATCAAGCCTGGTGGCTACCATGAAAGCCATGCGTGACAGTCTGGCAAATATCGTTCGCCAGGTGAACGAGGGCACGCATGCCATTGAACTGGCATCATCACAAATTGCCGACGGCAACCGTGACCTGGCCAGCCGTACGGAATCGCAGGCCGAGTCGCTCCAATCGACGGCAGTCACCATGATCGAACTTACAGATACGGTCAAACGCAATGCCGACAGCGCTGCCCTGGCCAATACCCAGGCCCTGACAGCGTCGGCTGTTGCCATCAAAGGCGGCGAAGCGGTTGAAAAAGTGGTTCAGACCATGGGCGGCATCAACGAGTCCTCACGCAAGATTTCGGAAATCATCAGCGTCATCGACGGCATCGCATTCCAGACCAACATTCTGGCCCTGAATGCGGCGGTAGAGGCGGCGCGTGCCGGTGAACACGGCAAAGGATTTGCGGTCGTTGCTTCAGAGGTCCGTACACTGGCCCAACGATCGGCATCTGCAGCAAAAGAAATTTCCGCACTGATCAGCAACTCGGTACACAAAGTAGATGAAGGAGGTCGACTGGTCGCCGATGCCGGCCAGACCATGCAGGAGATCGTCGACAGTGTGCGGCGCGTCACCGACATCATGCAGGAAATTGCCCAAGCCAGCCAGGAACAAACCTCAGGTATCGAACAGATCAATCGCGTCATATCCCAGATGGACAGCACGACCCAGCAAAATGCCGAGCTGGTTGAAGAGTCTGCCGCCGCCGCTGCCGCGATGTATGACCAGGCGGTCACACTCAGCCGCACGGTTGCCCGCTTCAGGCTGGCCGATGACGGGTCCAATGATCTGGATGCCGATGCCCGCTGGGTGGACACCGATAACAGATCATCCGCCCAGAACCGGCTTCCTTCAGGACACCATCCTGCCCGTCTCGCAACATCACGGGCTGCAAACTAGCCAGGGTGGTTTGTCAGTAGCGGCCAAGTCATCGAAAATAGCGGTTTGACCCAAACTACAGGTCTGCCGCTTCATGACCCCTTCCACACTGCAACACCTCCGGGATACATACAAAGCTCGTCGCAACGATGTCATCGAGAGCTACCGCAAGCATGTGCGACCAGAAAAACTTCTGGGCGGACTGCGACGCGTCACCGACCAGACCCTGCGCGACATCCTGAAAGTCACACCGTTGCCGAAAGGGGCCTGCCTGGCAGCGGTCGGCGGTTATGGGCGCGGTGAGCTGTTCCCATGGTCAGATATCGACGTTCTGATACTGCTGGCGCGAGAACCCGATCAAAACGACCAAGGCTTGCTTGAAGCCTTGGTCACTGCACTATGGGACCTGGGGTTTGATGTCGGTCACAGTGTGCGCACCCTTGAAGATTGCCGCCGGGAAGCCGCCAATGACATCACGGTGGAAACCGCCCTGATGGAGGTGCGGTGGCTGGCCGGCGACAAACCACTGCTGGCGGCCCTTCAGACCGCCATGGCCGAACAGCGCGACCCCAGGCTTTTTTCAGGCCAAGCGGGCCGAAATGCAACAGCGCCATGCCCGCCACCAGGATACCCCCTACGCACTGGAGCCCAATTGCAAGGAAGCCCCGGGCGGATTGCGCGACCTGATGGTTATTTTATGGATTGCCCAGGCCAGCGGCATCGGCCAGACCTGGCGCGAAATTGGTCAAACCGACCTGCTGACGCCCGCCGAATACCGGGCCCTTCGCAGGGCCGAACTGGCCTTCAAGCGACTGCGCATCGAACTGCATCTGCTCGCTGGTCGCCGTGAAGACCGCCTGCTTTTCGATCTGCAACCGGCACTGGCAAAAATTTACGGATTCGAGGCCACCAAAACCCGTCGCGCCAGCGAACTGCTGATGCAACGATATTACTGGGCGGCTCGCGTGGTCAATCAGCTCAATACGATACTGATGCAGACCTTTGAAGAGCGCCTGTTCCCGCCACCGGCCAACTCGGACAGCATCATCGACGACGACTTTTGCATCCGTCACAACCGCCTGGATATCAGACGTCCAGATGCGCTTGAACGTAACCCGACCTTGCTGCTGCGTGCCTTTCTGGTGATGCAAGAGCGTCCGGAACTGACTGGGCTGTCCGCCCAGGTTATGCGTGCCATGTGGCACGCCCGTCGCCAGATTGACACGCAGTTCCGGCGCAATCCCGTAAACCGTTACCTGTTCCTTCAGATTTTCCAGCAGCCACGCGGCATCGTTCACGCCCTGCGTCGCATGACCTTGCTGAATATCTTGCCGCGCTACCTGCCCGAGTTTCGCAAGATTGTCGGGCAAATGCAGCACGACCTGTTCCACGCCTATACCGTAGACCAGCACACGCTGCGCGTGATTCGCAACCTTCGCCGTTTCACCATGCCCGAACACGCGCAGGAATTTCCTCTGGCCAGCCAGTTGGTGGCCGATATGGACCGCCACTGGCTGCTTTATATTGCAGCCTTGTATCACGACATCGCCAAAGGTCGTGGGGGTGACCATTCCGAACTGGGTGCCAAAGACGCCCTGCGTTTCTGCAAACAGCACAATATTTCAGCCGAAGATACCGACCTGGTGGTGTTTCTGGTGCGCGAACATCTCAGCATGTCGTCATTTGCCCAGAAACGTGACCTGACCGATCCGCATACCATTCACGAATTTTCTGCCCGTATCAAGACCGAACGGCGGCTGGCCGCCCTTTACTTGCTGACCGTCGCCGACATCCGGGGCACCAGCCCCAAAGTCTGGAACTCCTGGAAGGGCAAGTTGCTGGAAGACCTGTATCACCTGACTCACGAGGCTCTGGGCGGCAACCCTCCGGATACCGGCACCGTTCTGGCACGCCGCAAAGATGAAGCCGCTGCGGAAATCCGTTTGCTCGGCTTGCGGGATGAAACCCGTGAAGCGTTCTGGAAGGAACTGGATGTCGCGTACTTCCTGCGCCATGACGCTTCCGAAATTGCCTGGCATACCCGCCACTTGTATCACCGGGTTGAGGCCCCTGAACCGGTCGTGAAGGCACGCGTCATCGGTCAAAACCAGGGCCTGCAAGTCATGGTCTACATAAAAGACCGCCCTGACCTCTTTGTTGCCATTTGCGGCTATTTTGACCAGCACACCCTCAGCATCCAGGACGCCCGTATCCATACAACGCGCCATGGCTGGGCACTCGACAGTTTCATTGTGCTATTGCCCAACCAGGATACCGATTACCGGTCATGGGCCACCCTCATTGAGCACGAATTGGCCACTGCGCTTGCACTGGGTCACCCGTTGCCGCCTGAACGACCGGCCAGCCAGGTACGAAGCCGGATTTCACGACGCTCGAGAGTCTTTCCCATCGTCCCGAACATTTCACTGCAACCCGACGAGAATTCGCGCTCGTGGCGCCTGGCGCTGACCGCCTCTGATCGCCCGGGGCTGCTCTACAGCCTGGCCCGTGTACTCGCCCGTAGCGGCATTGATTTGAAAATGGCCAAGATTCTGACCCTGGGAGACCGTGTTGAAGACGTTTTCATGATTGAGGGTGACGTGCTGGAAAACCCTCGTACCCAGCTACAATTCGAACGCAATCTGCTGGGGCAGCTCAGCGACGCATTTGGCCCCTGACAACTGCACTGCCTTTTGAATCCAGGCGCCCAATGTCATTGAGTCGCCGAATATCTTCAACGCATTCCTTTAAGCCGCACCTTCAACTCATGCCTTCTAACCGCACCCTTCTTCGTCTGATTGCTCTGGCCAGCCTGGGCGCTGTCGCCATCGCGCTCGTCTCACAGCACGTTTTTGACATGCGTCCCTGCGCCTGGTGCGTCTTTCAACGGTTGATCTTCCTGGTCATCGCTGCCGTTGCCGCGCTGGCCAGCCTGGGGCAGCCATACGGGCTGCTGCAACGTGCGGGTTCGGTAGCCTCGCTGCTGTTGAGCCTGGGCGGGATCCTTTCGGCCTGGTATCAATACAGCGTCGCTGCGCAGATGTTTTCATGTGACCGCACCTTTGCCGACCGATTCATGGTCGAAAGCGGACTGGATGCCACTGTGCCCTGGTTATTCGGTATCTATGCCACCTGCATGGACGCCAGGGTCAATTTGCTGGGGGTTGAGTATGCCCTTTGGGGCCTGGGCCTGTTCGCTGTGCTGGCTTTGGTCAGTGCTGCGATCATGCTTCGTCGCCGCTAGCTTGTTGTTTAAAAACACCACCTGTGCGGCTGTGTCCCTGTATTAACCGCCTAAATCACGACCAAACGTTGTTAATTCAACACAAATGTGAACAAAGAAGGGTTTACCCTTATCGTCGTCACATTCCTGTCTTTTTACACTCAGTCCAACGATCAAGAAACGTAGCGCTACCCAGCCAATACGTCGAATCGGCAAATGCAGCACAGGGGTTTCCACTTTTTGTTTTTGCACGGTTGTCACCCGTATCCCGGGTCCGACACAAAAGATTCTTGATGCGTCGGTTTTACAGTACGTAGTAAAGTGACACAGTTAGTTGCATTACTAAAACAGTGCCGCCATACGGCATACATTTTCATCAACGTTGGAGAACTAACCAATGAAGTTAAAAGCACTCGCAGCGGGCCTGGCCCTCTCATTCCCCATGCTGGCATCTGCCCAAGGCACCAGCGTGACTTTGTACGGTACGATCGATACCGCCATCAACTACGTCAACAACATCAGCAGCATTGGTGTTGATCCTGTTACCGGTCGCGCTTCGATTGTTAACAACAGCTACACTGGTTTCAACACACAAACAAACTCCTGGCCTTCCATGTGGGGTCTGCGTGGTTCCGAGAAAATCAGCGACAACCTCGAAGCCATTTTCAATCTGGAATCCGGCTTTAACCCCAACGTTGGTACATCCAACCAGGGTGGCCGTCTGTTCGGTCGCGCTGCCTGGGTTGGCCTGAAAGGCGACTGGGGTCAAGTAACCATTGGCCGTCAGTACAGCATGCTGTTCTACTCGATGATGCGTTCCGACATCATGGGCCCCAACGCTCATGGTCTGGGTGGCCTCGACGGTTACATTCCCGATCGTCGTCATGACAACGCTGTCGCTTACCGTGGCACATTCTCTGGCGTAACAGTCGGTGCTCACTACGCCAAAGGCCGTGACACTAACGGTTGTGGCGTTAACTTCAACCAGGAAAATGCTTGCTCGTCCTACAGCGCCATGCTGGGTTACGATGCTGCCAACTGGGGTGTTAACGTTGCCTGGGACGTCCTGAAAGGCGGTGACGGTACTAACTGGCGTGGTTCGGGCCTGACCAACACACAAGACGAAGACCGTCGTCTGGCATTCAACGCATGGGCCAAGTTTGACGCCCTGTCGCTGGGTCTGGTTTACATCAACCGCAAAACTGACGGTCGCGTCGGTACATCGTTCGGCGTTTCGAACGGCGTTGCCCGTACATACGACCTGGGCGATCGCTCCGACCTCTGGTCATTGGGCGCTGCTTACGCACTGACACCTGCTGTCACCATCGACGGTTCGGTCAACTACATCAGGTTCAAAGACGCACCTGAAAGCTCGAAATCGATGCTGTACGTTGCACGTGTTAAATACGCTCTGTCCAAGCGCACTTCGGTTTACGCTTCGGCTGCTTACGTTAACAACAGCGGCGTTGCCAACAGCACAGCCAACAGCGGTTCCGGTGGCACAGCCCAGGACTACGTTGTTGCTGGCGGTGTAAACCAGACAGCTGTTATGGCTGGCCTGCGCCACAACTTCTAATCATTATGCATGACCCCCGGTCGGGCAATTGCCTGGCCGGTATCAGCAGTTGATTAGTGTGTGTGACACACGCAGTAAATCAAGCAGTATTGCAGTACCGTAGATTTGAGTTTAAGCCGGGTAACGCCAATTGCGTTTACCCGGTTTTTTTATACCAATGGCCTGTCATCGGATGACCGTATCAAAGTTAACAGCACACTAACCGGTCATAAATAAGGCCATGCGTTCCAGACTTTCTTGGAACCACACGGCCTTCTGAAGCCACTAGCTTTTGTGTGTTTACTTGCGGTCGGTCAGAAATTTCCCTTCCGGCGCCGCCACGTTTTTCTGACGACGGGTGTTGCCATCCAGGCCACCGTCAACCGCCCATTCCGCAAACCGCGTTGGCGCAGGTTCGAACTCACGGGGTTCCCAGTCTTCGGTCAGCTGGTCTTCGTCGGCATAGTATTCAATCAGACCACCCGCCGGGTTCACGAAATACCAGAAATACGCCGATGAAATCGGATGTCGGCCTGGGCCCAGTTGGGTTTTCCAGCCGCAACGATCAAAATGCAGGCCACCGCCAAATACTTCGTGAATATCTCGCACCGCAAACGCCACGTGGTTCAAGCCCACTTTCTTGTCGGGTGTTTCCAGCAGGAACAGGTCGTGGTGGCCACCATCGGCATCGCAACGCATAAAGACACCACGATTGGGGTAACGGTCAGAAGCGACAAACCCGAATTTTTCGGTATAGAACTGTTCGGCAGCAGCGACATCGCTGACAAAGAACACCACATGGCCGACTTCAATGGGTTGGGCTCGCTCGTAAACAGGGCTGCGCGCATTGATACGCGGCTTGCTGTTCCAGGTATTTGACTCGCCACACTGTACGGAAACATCACGCTTGCGTGTTTTCTGGAAACTGACCAGCATGCCGTTGGGGTCAATGCATGACACCCGGCCGTTTTCGTGACTGAACCCCGGCACATCAGCCAGACGACCGGCAAAGCGGTTAACAATGTCGTCAGACGACACACCCCACACGACATGGCGCATGGTAGGGCCTGCCTCGATGGCGGGCGGGTAACGCGTATCGGTGGTTTTCACCACGTTGACCAGACAGCCGTTGAGCGTCGAGAACGTCAGTTTCTCTGGCGTCTCAGCGCTCAGGGTCAGACCCCAGTCGGCGAAAAACTGGCGGCAGGTGTCGAAATCGTCGGCACCATAGGTAATTTCATCAATCCCGATCACATCCATGTTCATTCCTCAATTCTGATTGCGCGATTCAACGGCCCGTTATATCCAGGGGCCAAATACCTACTCTGAATATACGGGCCGGCCCGGTTCAAACGCCGGCCCAGGGCAGCGGCTGTTCGTTCATGCCCCAGTACACGCTTTTTTGTTCCATGTACTGCAAAATGCCTTCGCGACCCTTTTCACGGCCAAGGCCGCTGTCACGCCAGCCGCCAAACGGCGTCGAAATGGAAAAGACCTTGTAGGTATTGATCCAGACGTTACCCGCCTTGACGGCCTTGGCCAGTGACCAGGCTTTCTTGTAATCACGCGTCCAGATCCCGGCGGCCAGGGCGTAAACGCTATCGTTGGCCTGGACAATCAGATCATCAATATCGTCAAACGGCATCACCACCAGCACCGGACCGAAAATTTCTTCCTGGCAAATAGTTTTCTGGTTATCGAGACCCTCGATGATCGTCGGCAGGTAATAGCTGCCTATATCGTACAGATCACCCTTTGGACGCTCGCCGCCACACAAAATATGACCGCCCTCTTCCAGGCCGATATTGACATAACGCTCGACCGCCGCGCGATGGCTCTCACTGATCAGTGGGCCCATCTGGGTTGACTCGCTGGCGGGATCACCCACGCGCAATTGTTTGGCACCCGCGACCAGACGATCGACGAACTCACGATAGATGGAACGTGCCACAAACAGGCGCGACCCGGCAATACATGACTCACCAGAGGAGCTGAAAATGCCATACAACACACCGGCCACGGCATGGTCAAGGTCAGCATCTTCCAGCACCATGGTGGGCGATTTCCCGCCCAGTTCCAGTGAGGCCGGCATGAACTTTTCGGCGGCGATGCCTGCGATGTGTCGGCCGACCGAGGTACCACCGGTAAACGAAACTCGACGTACCAAAGGATGACGGGTGATCAGGTCACCGATGACCGACCCTTTGCCGGGAACGACGCTAACCAGGCCTTTGGGCAGACCCGCCTCATCACAAATACGAGCCAGTTCAAGCGCCATCAAGGGGTGATTTCGGCGGGTTTGACCACAACCGCATTGCCACCTGCCAGCGCAGGCGCCATTTTCTGGGCTTCGCTGGCAATGGGCGAGTTCCACGGTGTAATGGCTGCCACCACACCCATGGGTTCATAAACGCTCATTGACATGAAATCACCGCGCGACGGGGTGATGGTGTCTTCAAGGGTTTCGCAGGCCGATGCAAAAACTGGAACGTACCCGCAGCACTGGCCACCAGGGCACGGGTCTCGTTGATGGGTTTGCCGTTATCCAGGCGCTGCAATTGCGCCAGATGTTCGGCCTTATCGCGTATCAGTTGGGCAATGCGGTACAGCACAGCGGCACGTTCGTGGGGTTTGCGCTGGGCCCATCCACTGGTTTCGAAGGCTTTTTGAGCGCCGATAATGGCCTCTTCCACATCCTCAGGGCTGGCGGCATTCAGTGTAGCCACCACTTCGCCGGTCGCGGGGTAATGAGTGGCGTACGTATTGCCACGCCCCATTCGCCACTCACCGGCAATACAAATAGGCTGGGCCTCGGGCCAGACCGGTAACACGTCGGATTGATTCATGATTTTCCTTTAGACAGCAATAAGGGCGACACGATTTTTAAGTGCGCGCACCACGCTGTAAACCGTCAGCGCCGATGTTTTAGGGTTGGCGGCCAGGGCTTTCCTTTCAGGGTCACCCCCATGAAGCCAAAAGCACCTTGTGCTTCGTAGTAATGGATATTTTCGGTAACGGCAGGGTCAGCCCACAGTTGTACCGTCGTGTTGTCCAGACCCAGGCCAGCCAGCGAGAGCGTTGCTGCCACGTTGGCATTTTTGGGATACAAACGCGCAGCATCGCGGGCAGAACCTTCGAAAAACATTGCTTTTTCTTTCAGGTTACGCAAATCGAGCTTTTCTTCGGCCGGCGTACCCAGCCAGCCCAACGGCGGCTTGCGACCGATATAGGTCACGCTGTCCAGACCGGCCACCCGTGCGGACGCCAGTGCGTCGATACCGCCAATGGCACCCGACAACAGATGCACCTGGGTATCACCCGCCTTGGCGGCGGCTTCAAGCTGCTCAGCCAGCGCCGCGTCTGACAAGGCCCCGATGGATACGACCATGCACGGAATACCCGCCTTAAGGCTGGGTAGCACATGCGCTTCGATGGCACTATGACCGGCACACTCGACCAGCAGATCAGGCTTTGCCTGACCGGAAGGTACGGCAGACACGACCTGTACCGCGCTGGCGTCGGGACGTCCGGCCAGATACTGACGTGAATTCTCTTCGTTACCGGCCGGAACAATAATGTGGGTAATCGAAAGGCGTGGCTCATCAGCCACCAGGTCGAACACCGAGCGTCCAATGGCACCAAAACCCACCATGGCAATACGTTGAGTCGTCATGGCCTGCCCCTTACGCTGCCGTCGGTGCCGATGTCGTTGCAGGGGCTGCCTGTTCAGCCGGCTGCGGTTCATTGACGGGCGGGCCAGCAAACGCGGTTTTAAACGTACCGATGGACAACATGTCAATTTCAAGCATGAAGGGCCCCTTCGAAGCGCTGGCCTTGGCCAATGCAGCCTCCAGGTCATTCAGATTCGAAACACGCGTATGGCCCATGTTTAATGAATCGCACAGTTTTGCGTAATCAGGGGTGTGCAGTTCCACGTAATGGCGGCGGCCACCGTACTGCGCATCCTGAATGTTCTTGATGACACCGTAGCCTTTGTCGTTCATCAGCACAATGACCATATCGGCATTTTCCTGAACGGCGGTCGCCATTTCACCCAGGTTCAGGATGAAACCGCCATCCCCCGCCAGCGTCCAGGTTTTCTTGCCTGACGCGGTTTGGGCGGCGCCAATGGCCGCGCCGATACCCATGGCCAGCCCTTGACCAATACCACCACCCAGGGCATGCACCCCGGCTTTGGGGTCATTCAGGTAAAGATAGCGGTTCCCCAGGTACTGTTCGAAACCGTGACGTCGCGCACCCAATTGAAATTCTTGCCAACGCTCGCTTGCAAAGCACTGACCAAAGCAGAGTAAGGACCAAGTCCATCCACCAGTGAGGCGACGGCGGCCTGTTTTGCCGCTGCAAGATCGGAGTGAAAGGCCGGATCAACGGATAGTTTGCCTTCCAGGCGATCAGCCAAGCCTTCGAGCACCCGCAACGAATCACCCTGTACAAAGTCGTCAGTTGTGTAGCAGCGACCTTCGGCGCTCGCATCGGCATCGACACGGTACAACGGGCGCGGCAGCTGGAGCTGGTATTTAAGGGTTTCATTACCGCGCAGGCGCGAACCCACCACCAGCATGGCATCGCATGTCTGGTAGAACGACTCTACCGGCTTGTGCAGGTTGAAGGCACCCAGTGACTGCTGGTGATCTTCCGGCACAATACCGCGGCCCTGGGTACTGGAAACCACGCCAAAACCCAGCGCCATCAGACGCTGCACGGCCTTGCCGGCATGACGCGCGCCGCCGCCCAGCCAAAGCAAAGGACGCTTGGCCTTGGCCAGTTGCGCGGCCAGGCGGTCAATTGCCGCCACCGCAGGCTCGACCACCTGAACTTCAGGGGCCGACAAATCGGCGGGCATGTCGATAAGAGCGGCCTGGATATCAATAGGAATTTCGACACTGACCGGACCGGTTGGGGCTGTCAGTGCCACCTGAACCGCCTGGCGGATCGTGCTGATGGCCGTTTCGACACTGCGCACTCGGAAGGCCGCCTTGGATACGGCCTTGAGCATGGTCAACTGGTCTGGTGCTTCGTGAATATACGCCAGGTTCTGGTCGAGGTACGGCGTTTCAATCTGGCCGGTGATGTGCAGCATGGGGGTGCCTGCCGTCAGGGCTTCCACCATGGCGCCGGCCGCATTACCGGCAGCGGTACCCGTACTGGTCAGGCAAACCCCCAGCTCTCCGGTGGTGCGCGCGTAGGCATCGGCCATGTTGGTACCACCCGCCTCACCACGCGCCGGAATAAAACGGATAACGCCGCGCTCGCCAAAGGCGTCGAGAATGGGCATGTTGTGAATGGAAATCACCCCGAATGCCGTTTTGACCCCACACTGCTCAAGAAAGGCAGCAATGGCCGCCCCAACGGTGACTTTGACGGTAGTGTTATGCATGACGGGAGACTCCTCCGGACACATCGATGTGTGAGCCGGTTGTATAAGATGACAAGGGGGTAGCTAAAAAACAATGGCGCGAGCCGCCTCTTCAGGACGGCCAAGACGCCCCAGCTGGATATTCTTGCGACGGGCCAGATTCAGTGACCATGTATCCCAGTCTTCTGATGTGTCTTCGCGCGCTTCGAAGCGGCGACGCCACTGGCCGGAATCAACCAGACCCAGCAAAATGCCATTGACCCGAATGCCTTTCGGTGCAAACTCGGTCGCCATCGAACGCACCAGGTTCATGATGCCTGCGCGGGCCGCCGATGTGGCGACCATGTGCGGTTCGGGTTGGGCCGCCAGCAACGAGTTGACGCACACAATGGCAGCATCGGGCTGCGCCTCGAGGTCGGGCATGAAGGCGCGGGTGGGGTTGATGACCGAGAAAAACTTGAGTTTCAGTTCATCTTCCCAAGCCTGGTCGTCGGTGTCGGCAAACGTTGACAGACGAGCCTGGCCGGCATTGTTGACCAGCATAGATACGGGCCCCAGAGCCGCTCGAACTGCAGCTGCAAACTGGCGAACCTGTTCACCATCCAGCACATCACAGGCCTGGGAAAAATGCGTCGCGACGGAAACTGTGTCTTCAGACGATTGACAACCGTTTCAAGCCGACCGGCATCACGACCGCACAACGCCACATCGGCGCCTTGTTCGAGCAACAACGTGACTGTGGCCAGCCCGATGCCGGATGACCCGCCGGTCACAACGGCGACTTTTCCTTCAAGGTTAATCATGGGTTCCTCGTGGTGTTAACCATTAATGGTGTGAGCCGGCCGTCGGGACAATGTGATCCAGCAACCCGGATAATTCACGGCTTGCCTGACATGCCTTTGCGGCCAGCGATTCGATATAGTGCGGGTTGACGTTCTTGCTGGAAATCGTGATGCCCAGTGCACCAACCACCTTGCGGTCATAACCGCCAAACACGGGTACAGCCAGCGTGGCGATACCCGACTCGTAATAATCGGCATCAAATACATACTCGTGGTCGCGATCTGCCTGAATCAGGCGATACAAATCGCCCACGGTTGCCGGCGTTTTATCAGTAACGCGATGCAGGTACTCTTCCGGATACAAGGCCTGAAGCGCCTCGAAAGGGGTGTCTTGCAACAACACACGACCAAACAACGTGGCATGCGCGGGCAAACGTGTTCCCAGCTGCACGGTATTCACCAGTGGCCCGGGCTGAACGGCGCGTCCGACATACACGATGGACCGGCCATCGCGAACCACGAGGTTGCACGAGCAGCCTGTCGCATCACGCAACTGTTCAAGAAACGGCCGCCCGATCTCGGTCAGCTCTCGCGAGGCCAGCAGTTCGAAACCCAGTTGCAATACACCACTGGCCAGACAGTAATCACGACCCGTGCTGTCACGCCGGATCTGGCCAAGCTGCTCGAGTGTTGCCAGCAAACGGAATACGGTGGAGCGCGGTATGCCAAGGCGGCGCGCAAGCTCGGGGCCGAGAGCACCGGCTCGTGACGCGAAAACTGTCGCAAGATCAACAACCCGCGCTCAAGGCCGGGAACAATGTATTTGCTGCTGTGATCCAGCACCGGGGCATCATTGGGCTTCATAGCCCCCCGCAAGTCGGTAAAGGCCGACACGATGAGGCCGGCTACCTGCATGGGCTGCTCGATGTAACAGGCATGACCTGCTGCGTGAACGAGGTCGAACGGCATACCATGCTGTTGCGCATAGGCCTGCGACTGCACAGGGGTGGTCACGACATCGGCATCGCCACAATACACACGCGTGTTTGACGCCATCAGACCACGGTGGCGGTTGATGTCGTCGCCGCAAAGCAGTTCAACGGCCTGGCGATACCCGCCGGCATGCAATCGCAGGGCATTTTGGGTAACCGCCTGGCGCTGGGCAGGCAAGGCATTGGCCGACAGCAAGCGTGCAGGCAATGCCGCCGCAATACCCTCGATACCCTTTTGCTCAAGGGCATCCAGACGCCCCTTGCGGACATCGGCCGACTTTTCGGTGCCGCCATAACCCAATGCCGGACTGAACAATGCGTAGCCAAATGCCCTGGCCTGAGGCAGACTGCTGTAACCTGCGGCCATCAGGGCCCCCAGCGAATGGCCTACCAGCAGAAACTCTTCAAGATCAAGGGCGTCGACCAGCGCAGCCAGACTGGCTGCGTAGTCGATCGCCAACGGCGCCGACTCCGATAACGGTGCCGAATCGCCATAGCCCGGAGCGTCCCAGGCAATGACGCGGCCGTGATCAGCCAGGACGCGGGCACAGTCTTGCCACGACCCGGAACCTGAACTGATACCGTGCAGCAGCACGAACGTCTTGGGACTGCTGGTGCCCGAATCACGCACGCTGATGACACCGCGTGCGGTTTCGACGCGGCATGGCACCCAGGCCTCGCCGCTTTCCCAACGTGCTGCTGTTGAATGACGCATTGCAAACCCCGTCTTAGCGCTTGATTTTGGACAAGGGGTGTTCAGGCGGATACGTGGGCGTGATGGGCTTCTTGGCGCCCAGCATGACACACATCAGCGCATCTTCGTCACCAATGTTGATTTCCTCGCGGTAGACGCCCGGGGGAACCGAAACCAGATCACGATCGGTCAGAATGGTTTCGAAACGCTCACCGTCTTTTTCAAGAATAAGCTTGAGCTTGCCGCGAATGACGAAGAAAACCTCTTCGACATCGGTGTGAATATGGGATGGACCTTCGTGGCCGGCCGGGATCACCATAGTCGAAAACGTGAAATTTTCAGACGGTACGGTGTTGACGTCTGAGGCAACGCCGGTACCACCGGTACCGACATAGCGCATCTGGGCACGGCGGTATTTCGGGTCGAAGTCGGCCTGGAATTTCAGGGCATCCCAGTCGTACTTGCGGGTGGAGAAACGCGCAATGCGGGTTGACATCCAGTCTTCAAAGCTTGCGCCTTCAGGACGGGTCCAGGTCGGTTGATCATTTACTGCTTGTTCGCTCATAAAATCACCTTTTGGTTAATGCATGACAAAGCCGCCATTGACAGCCAGTACTTGGCCAGTCACGAAACGTGACAGACCGGATAAAAGAAAGACAATGACACCACTGACGTCTTCGGGAACCTGGGCGCGCTGAATGGCACGCTGGTTTTCGTAGAGCTCGTGACGATGCTTGGGCACATATTCAGTGGCCTCGACCAGTGTCAGGCCCGGTGCAACCGCGTTAACGGTGATGTTGTCAGCACCCATTTCACGGGCCATGGAATGCGTCATGGCAATGACGGCCCCCTTGCTGGCCACATAAGCCATCAGGTTGGGTGCGCCCCACAGGGCCGTGTCGGACGCCAGGTTGACCACAGCCCCATTCCCTGAAGCACGCAACGCGGGCAAACAGGCCTGGGTCATGAGCCAGCACCCCTGACATTGACCGTCATGACCCGATCGAACATGTCGATCTGCAACTCTTCCATGGTCTTGCCGCCTGAATTCGTGATGGCGGCGTTGTTGACCAAACCATCAAGGCCACCCAGCAGATTTGCCGCCAGTTCGGCACACTGCCGGATCGACTCGGGACTGGATTGGTCGAACACCACGGTGTGCGCCTTGAAACCTTCGGACTCAAGACGAGCCTTGGCCTGGGCGAGTTCAGGCTCGAGAATGTCGGCCAGAACCACCGAAGCACCGGCCTGCAAGGCCAGGCGGGCCAGATCGAAACCCAGGCCACGAGCCGCACCCGTGACCAGAACACGCCGACCTGCCAGGACTTTGGCCGCGATCTGTGCCGAACTGTTGATATGCTGATTCATGGTGTGCCTTTACGCCGTTGTCGTCGTGATTTTCGGGATGTAATGCAGGCAACGACGTTCGGCCCAGACCACGACGGCATACGCCACAATACCGATGACCGTCAGCCCCAGAATGGCGACAAACACCCCGGCTGTATTGCCCTGACCTTCAGAGTCAACCAGCAAAAAGCCAAGACCTTTGTTGCCGCCGACCAGCTCGCCCACCGTAACCCCGATAACCGCCAGGGTTGAGCCGATACGCAGACCCGAAAACAACGCCGGCAGCGATGACGGGAACTCGACCAGACGGAAAATCTGCCAACGGGTCGCATTCAACGTGCGTACCAGATTGACCATATCGGGGTCTACCGTACGGATTGCCGACAGCACGTTGATCATGATCGGGAAGAACACAATCAAAAGACCGACCAGGATTTTGGGGTAAATGGTGTAGCCCATCCACATCACGAACAGCGGTGCAAAGGCCACTTTCGGAGCAATTTGCAAGGCCAGGATGTAGGGTGACAGCACGGATTCTGTGGTGGGAGACAACCCCAGCACCACACCCACGAACAAACCCAGCAAGGCACCCAGAATGAAACCCAGCACGACCTCAAGAGCGGTATAGCCGAAGTGTTCTACCAGGTTGCCGTCACTCCACATGCGGAAAAACTCGTCAACCACCGATGTGAATTTGGGCCAGATGTACTCGGGTGTGCCCAACAGGCACTGGCAACCACTGCCAGGCTGCCAGCACCGCCACCAATACGGCCAGACTGCACATTAACGTAAATGCATGTTTCGTCATGCCAGCTCCTTTCGCAGGGGATGTACTACGTGGGGCTCCTGCGGGTGCGTCGACACTGGCCGCGGAAGAACTCAAACTCATTGACCGGCTCCAACAAACTGGTTGGTGTACAACTCATCCAGCGGGGAAGCCTTGCTGACAATACCTTCGGACACGTAGAACTCTTGTACTTTGGCAAGGCGGTCAGGGTCCATCTTGCCCAACACAGGCTGTTTGGCATAGACATACTGGTTGTAGAGGTCCATGATCTGACGCACTTCCGCTTCTTTGCCCTTGAACGCCGGGTTGGCTTCAACATAAGCGGTAACCGCCTTGTCGGTATCCGTCATGATGAGGTTCATGCCCTTGAGCGTGGCGCGAACGATTTTCTGGATAAGCTCAGGGTTGTTCTTTATGGACTCGTCAGAAGCCAGAATGGCCTGGGCCATACTGTCGAAGGTTTCATTGGCCGGCATCAGGGCCACTTTCTTGCCCGCTGTTCGGGCACCGACAACCCAGTCAGGCACACCCGCCATGGCGTCGGTTTTGCCGGAAGCAAACAACTGCCATACTCCGGCCGGACCGGCCGCCTGAATGGCTGCATCGTTGCGCGTCAGACCCGCCTTGCGCAGGGTACCCAGCAAGGCATAGTAGGTGGTGTCGGTATACGCCATGACCGAAATGGTTTTACCTTTCAGTTCAGCCGGCTTGGTAATCGGGTTGGCCTCATCGGACGCGACCAGCGTCAACGAGCCGGCACCGAGTACGGCGACCGCCTTGACCGGGATGCCATTGGCACGGACGATGATCGGGGTATCGCCGATGGCACCGCCAATCACGGCATTGCCGGCACCAATCTGCTTGGCCACATCAACACCACCCTTTCCTGCCACGAAGTTGACCTTCAACCCTTCCTCGGCAAAATATCCCTGATGATCCGCAATCAGCCACGGGGCAAAGGCGGTCAACGTTTTAGGCGCCGGCAACAAGTAGGTAATTTCCTGCAGGCTCTTGCCGTGGTTATCGGCCAATACGGCGGGTGCGGTGAACAGTGCACACGCACTGAGAGCGGTCATGGCGAAAAATTTTTTCATTTAATCCTCCGGTAGAGATGTGATGAGGGTTTTAAGGGTTACAACACTTCTTGGGGCAAACACACAGCAACAACAGGGTGCAGCAATGACGGTTGACCATCAGTGCAGATGTTCTTCCTTGCCAATCTTGAGCAAATCCATCAGACGGCCGACCAACGGGCCCACTTCATGCATCTTGCGTCGCTCGAGAGGGTTTTCACGCTGAGGCAACTGAATGGGAATTTCTTCAATGACGGTGCCGGGTCGCTCGCTCATGACCAGCAGGCGGTCAGAGAGCGCTACCGCCTCAACCAGATCATGGGTGATGAACAACGCCGTCCGTTTTTTCTCGAAGAGCATCTGAGCCAGATCTTGCTGCAGCACCATCTTGGTCTGGGCATCCAGAGCTGAAAACGGTTCGTCAAGCAACATGACCTGTGGATCAACCGCCAGCGTGCGAGCCAGCGCAGCCCGCTGGCGCATACCCCGGACAACTGATACGGGTAATGCTTCTCAAAGCCCTTGAGGTGGCACTTGTGCAGCAACTCATGGGCAACGCTCATGCGTTCCCCTTGGAAACACCGGCAATCTCGAGACCCAGGGCCACGTTATCTTCAATGGTGCGCCATTGCATCAACAAATCTTTCTGCAGCATGAAGGCCACTTCACGCACGGGTCGGGTCACTAATTTACCCGCCACATAGACCTCGCCTTCTGTCGGCTGATAAAGCCCCGAACCCATATTCAGCAAAGTGCTTTTTCCGCAGCCTGAAGGACCGATCAGCGAGACCACCTCACCCTTGTTGATCGACAAGGACACATTGGTCACTGCTGTGATCGGCCTGGACGTCTGCTTGTCGATAAACGACTTTCGTACATTCCGGAATTCGATTTCAACCATCAGGCTGGGCTCCTAGAGTGTTGTGTGGACGGCAATCTTGTTGGTGACACCAGGATCACACCACCCTCACAATGTTTCATATATGAACTGACGTTTTCTCAATTGAACAAACTTTATCGCTTCGATGCGCGATCAAATAGTAGGGATAACCCTTTGTCTGGTATTCCAGCCCATTTCCCGAGGTCGCCCGGGTGCTCTCCAAAGACTAATAAAATTAAAATAAATCGTTTAAAAATAAATGGTTAGTTAAATTATCAAACCAAAATTAGGGGTTTCCACCAATAGATCGTCGTTTTGACGACGCCTACACTAACCAAAAATAAAACGCTGTTTAATATATGAAACAACAAGCCGCTTATTAATCACGGGTTGTTTCATGTCATGCCCTTTAATCGGAGGCCTATAAATGCTAGATCGTTACCTTACGCCCTGCTACCTCGAACCTCATCAGGCGCGCACATCCGAACCCACCGCGTATGAAAACCTGTTGGGCGATACGCTCGAACGTGCGTACGCATCCGGCGTGACCGCCATCGAGCCTTTGGTCGCTTTCCTGAACGAGCAGGGTCCGCAGCCGCTAACGACCGACCTCTGGACACCTGATGTACTGAAGGCCGAACTGGCACGCCTGGCCGCCGACTAACCTCTTCCGGAACGACTCATGAGCACAGCTAACGCAGCCGCCACCGCGGCCAACACCGAAGAAGCCATCCAGAAAATCCTTGCAGACGGCCTCAAAGACTTGTGGTATGCCATCTGCCCATCACATTTCGTCAAGGACACCCCCGTTTCATTGCGCCGGCTGGGCCTGAAACTGGTGCTGTGGCGTGACGCCGACGGCAAAGCCCATTGTCTGGAAGACCATTGCCCGCACCGTGGCGCACCGCTGTCATTCGGTATCCCGCTAGGTAACAAAATTGCCTGTGGCTATCACGGTGTCGAGGTGCGCTCGGATGGCACGGTCGTGTCGGTTCCGGGCAGCCCCGGCTGCAAGCTCGAAGGCTCCCGCGCAACGCGTGCCTTCCACCTGCAAGAAAGCAATGGCGTGATCTTCATGTACAACTCATCGCAGAACATTGACGAGCCGCCTCCACTGGTTCTGCCCGAACAGCTGGTATCCGACGAATGGTCCAGCTTCCTGTGCTATACCGAATGGCGCGGCGATTACCGCTACGTCATCGACAACGTCATGGACCCGATGCATGGCACCTACCTGCACAAGCAATCCCACAGTATGGCGGTTGGTTCACGTTCGGCCCAATTCCAGCTACGCGACACGGAACATGGCGTTATCTTTGAAAAAGCCGGCCAGCGCGATGTAAACTTTGACTGGTCTGAATGGGCCGACACCGGCCTGCACTGGATGCGCCTTGAAATCCCCTACCCCAAAACCGGTGGTCCTGGCGGCAATTTCTGCATCATTGGCTGCTTCACTCCCATTGCTCCCAACCTGGCGTCAGTATTCTTCTGGCGTGTCCGCAAAGTATCGGGTTGGGAGCGTGATTCATGGCGTTTCCTGTACAAAAACCGCCTGGAAGCTCGCCACTGGGCTGTGCTTGAACAAGACCGTGTCGTGCTCGAACAGATGGAACCCGACGCCAACCAGCGCGAACACCTGTATCAGCACGATGTCGGTATCACACGGATTCGCCGCCAGTTGCGCAAGCTCGCCACGGAACAATTGGCGCGCGGGGTCAAGTAAGCTCTAAAACAAAATAATCTTCAACAGTTTTGGCTGTGCGCCCGCTGTTCCGGGCGTTCTTGCAGGCGGCATTGTTCTATAGGACAATGCCGCTTTTTAGTTCATATATAAAACAAGAATTGACTATGCCAGTATTGACACCAACCGACAGCGGTCTGGAAGACAGCGAGACAGACAAGGCCGATAAATACTCGGTGCCCGGACTTGAGCGCGGACTGCGGATCCTGGCCGAATTTTCACGCGACACGCCCACCCTGTCGGCCCCCGAACTGGCCAGGCGCCTGCAGGTGCCACGTACCACGATATTCCGCTTGCTGGTTACCCTGGAAAGCCTGGGCTTTGTCGAACGTCTGAATAACGGGCGCGATTTCCAGCTGGGTACCGCTGTGTTGCGCCTGGGCTTCGAATACCTGGCCTCGCTCAGCATCACCGAACTCAGCCGCCCGATCCTCGAGCGCTTGCGTAATGACACCGGCTATTCGTCCAATCTGGTCATTCGCGACGGGCGCGATATTGTCTATGTGCAGAAAGTCGCCCCGGCGTCGGTTTTCAGCAGCTCTGTCCACATTGGTACACGGCTGCCGGCACACGCCACCGTACTGGGGCGGGTATTGCTCAGCCATCACACACTTGACGAACTGCGTGCCCTTTATCCGGAGGAACACCTGCGGATCTACAATGCGCACACGCCGCCGAGCGTGCTTGATCTGTTCGGCCTGTTGCAGGCCGACAAGGCCAGAGGCTATGTGCTTGAGGAAGGTTTTTTCGAGACGAATATATCGTCAATTGCAGCACCGGTTTTTGACGAAACCGGGCGAGTTGTAGCCGCCATGGGTATGACGGTTCCCGCTGTACATGTCCCTGAGCTTGATCGGGACATGCTGGTCAGCAAGGTCATGTCGTCGGCGCGCGAACTGTCACTGGCTCTAAACGCGCGCCCCTGACGCTTGACACGCCTTGTTGACCCAGACTGCACGAGCAAAGCTGGACCACACAGGGATGCCCAGGCGCTCTGTCCCGGTTTTGGGACTGGTTCCGGCTCAGGCGCTGCTTCAGGCGCCGAACGCAATCGTCGACAATTGTTGCCCGGCGGCTTTCAGGGTGGTCTCGAGGTTTCGTCGAGCCGTTTCTTCGGCCAGTGCCTGTGCAGGCCCCGCAACACTGAGTGCGGCAACCGGTTGCCCACTGCGGTCAGTCACGGCAACAGCGCACGCACTGATACCCTGTTCAAGACCTGAGTGACTCCAGGCACACCCCTGGGCTCTTGCTGCCTCCAGGCGTATCTCAAGTGCTTGAAAAGCGTCAGGATCAGACTCGGCAAGCGCACCCAAGTCGGTGCGCCGCGTCAGGACATCGGATGGCAATGCAGCCAGAATTGCCTGACCCGGAGCCGCGCGCCAGGCTGCAATACGACTGCCTATGGTGATCAGACTGACCAGGCCAGCCGGGGGCATTTCACGCAGCACATAGGTGATGTCGGGCCCGTCTGGCAAACTCAGGTAGGCGGCATGCCCCATCTGCTGGCAGAGCCCGCGAACCACGCGCCGCCCGGTTGAAATCAGGTCATGCCCCCCATGCCCTTTGCCGCCATGGTCAGGTAGCGCAAGCCGACCTGATACCCGCCACCCGGCAGTTTTTCAATCATGCCTTCGTGTTCAAGCGTCGCCAGCAAGCGCATGACCGTGACACGATTGACATCGATCAGGCGGCCTGTTTCGCTAAGATTTTCCGTACTGCCCCCTGGGCAATGAACTCAAGAAGCCGCAAACCCCGAATCACAGGGGACACCAGCCCTGCCGTCAAATTATCGGCCGGGTCGGCCGAACCCGGAGTGCGAGACGCAGGGCTCATGCCGCTTGCCCTGCAGCTTCGCCCAAGGGCACACCCAGGCATCATAAGCATAAACCCAATCGGCGTTGCTGCCGGCCTTGAGCCAGTTGTTACCACGCGAGCCGATCTGGATCTGTGATGTACGGGCAAGACGTGAGTCCTGGAACGCCTGCAAGGCCGCCTCGACCGACGCAAACGACGGGTCAGCCAGACAACGGGCCAGCACGATCGCATCTTCAATCGCCTGACCCGCCCCTTGCGCCATGAACGGCATCATGGGGTGCGCGGCATCGCCCATCAGTACGCAACGCCCTTCAAACCAGCGTGGCAGCGGGTCGCGCACGTACAGCGCGGATTTGAGTACGGTATCGCATGCATCAAGTACCGCCCTGGCTTCGGGATGAAAATCTTGATATAGCGCCTTGAATTCGCTCACATCGCCCGGAGCGGTCCACGATTCAAGGTGCCAGCCTTCCTGCGGGATTGTGGCAAAAATGAAAATATCCTTGCCCAGATTAAGCGGAAACGTCACGATCTGGACTTCGGGAATCGACCCCCACCATTTGGTGAAAGCATTCAGGTTAGGAATACCCGCAAGCTTTTCAGCCGGCACGACGGCACGATACGCCACCACCCCTGTGAAGTCTGGACTTTCATTGCCAAACAGTGCGGTGCGAACCGAAGAATGTATACCGTCAGCACCAATCAAGAGATCGACAACATCGTTTGAGCCATCTTCAAACGTAATGTGCACTTGACCATTGCGCTGTTCGACCGCCGCAACCCGCCTGGAAAACTGTACCGTACCGGGCGGTACGGCACGTTCTAGTGCCTGCATCAGATCGGCCCGATGCAAAGTCAGTTGCGGCGCACCGTATTTGTCTTGCGCCGCCTGTGCCATTTCGATGCGCGATGTTTCTTCGCCGGTATACCCGTCACGGCTGATGCGATGTGTGGGGCGGGCGGCCGTTTCGCGCAATGCGTCACCAATACCCAGGCCGTCAAGGGCGCGCACGGCGTTGGGCGTCAGATTGATATCCGCCCCAACACGCGCAAAGCCCTTGGCCTGCTCATAGACCACCACGTCTTTGCCGAGCTTTTGCAGTGCAATTGCCACCGTCAACCCGCCAATACCTGCCCCTGAAATGCCAATACGTTGTGTTGTCATAGCCGTCTCCGTGGATACTCATGCGATGCGACAGAACACAATGATCTGCTCGCGGAAAGTTCATTTATGAACAATATGTTCAAATTTTATTTAAAATCAATGCATCCGGATACCCGGGTTTATACCGATAAGCTCACGATGACATGCAATGAGGGCAAGTGGCATGTGCAAGCGCACCTATGCGTCAGCAGCACCAAAAAACCCCGTTGCAACGGGCAACGGGGCAGATCGTGTATTGAAAGAATGCGGATCAAATCCTTCCAGCGGAATAATGCCTTCAAAATGGCAATAAACACAAAGGACTTAATGCCGGCCGTCGACGATATATCAGTTGTCGTCACTCGCTGCGGCAGGCGGTTCAGCAGCCGCACCACCGCGCGTCTGGCTAAGACGGGCCAGATAGGCCGCATCAATATCACCGGTAACGTACTGTCCGTTGAAACAGGACGACTCAAACTGCCGCATGGCCGGGTTCAAGTCGGTCAGCGTTCGCTCAAGATCAGACAGTTCCTGATAGACCAGCCCGTTTGCACCGATTTCACGTGCGACCTCATCGGGTTCGCGCTGGTGGGCAATCAGTTCGGTTTGTGTGGGCATGTCGATACCGTACACGTTGGGAAAGCGAACCGGCGGTGCTGCTGAAGCAAAAACACCTTGTTGGCACCCGCTTCACGCGCCATTTCAACAATTTGCCGGCTGGTCGTGCCACGAACAATCGAGTCATCAACCAGCAATACATTCTTGCCACGGAATTCCATGTCAATGGCATTCAGCTTCTGACGTACCGACTTCTTGCGAACCGCCTGCCCCGGCATGATGAAGGTGCGACCCACGTAACGGTTCTTGATGAACCCTTCGCGGTAGTTCAAACCCAGGCGCGCGGCCAACTGCATGGCCGAGGGTCGGGATGAGTCAGGAATCGGCATGACCACATCGATTTCCCCAAGGCGCAGCGCTTTCGCGACGTTATCCGCCAGATATTCACCCATGCGCAGACGGGCATCATAAACAGACACGCCATCCATCAGTGAGTCGGGACGGGCAAAATAGACATATTCAAACAGACAAGGCACCAACTTCGGATCATCGGCACATTGGCGGCTACTGAGGTTGCCATCACGGTCGATCAATACCGCCTCGCCCGGGGCAATATCGCGCACGAAATTGAACCCGCACCCCGACAATGCGACGGATTCAGAGGCGATCATCCACTCAATGCCCTTGGACGTTTCTTGTGAGCCCAGGCACAGGGGTCGAATACCGTGGGGATCGCGGAAAGCCACCATGCCAAAACTGGCGATCTGCGCAATGACGGCATAAGCCCCGCGCACACGCCGGTGTACTGCCGAAACGGCATCAAACACTGCCGTGTCATCCAGCGACGCACCAGTTGCCGCCTGCTGCAGTTCATGTGCAAACACATTCAGCAAAACCTCGGAATCAGAGTTTGTATTGATGTGACGGCGGTCAATACGAAACAACTCTTCGCGCAGCTCACGCCAGTTGGTCAGATTGCCGTTGTGCACAAACGTGATGCCGAACGGGGCATTGACGTAAAACGGCTGCGCTTCATCAACGCTGTCACTGGAGCCCGCCGTTGGATAGCGCACTTGCCCAAGGCCGCTATTGCCCGGCAATGAACGCATATTACGCGTGCGAAAAACATCACGCACCAGGCCATGAGCCTTGTACATGCTGAAAAACTGGTCATACGACGTGGCAATGCCGGCCGCATCTTGCCCACGATGTTGCAGCAGCAACAAACTATCGTAAATGAGCTGGTTAACAGGGTTACGGCCAGCAACCCCAACGATTCCGCACATGAGAAATTCCTGAATATGAAACTTAGTAAGGCAACCAAGACGCCAGTGACGGCGGCAAAACATTTTTAATGGCCTGCACCCCTGCACCGCGACGGGCGACAGGCGGGCATCACGCCACCAGGGCTCTTTGGGCAAGTCGGTATACCCGCCCAACGACACCAGAACCAGAATAATCAATACACCACGCATCACACCAAACAGTATGCCCATGCCGTGATCGGCAGGTGTGAGCCCGGTCTTCTTGACCAGCGTTCCCAGCGTGACATTGACAAGCCCCACCAGCAACAGCACCACGATAAACACTGCCGCGTAAGCCACCGCTGTACGCAACAGGTCGTTGACAATATAGGGGTCAGCCAGACTGAAGCTCGCGGCGCCCACCAAATGGCCGCCAGAAAGGCGGCCAGATAAGCAATCAGCGAAAGGACTTCTTTGACCAAACCGCGCAACAGGCCCAAAAACCCGGAAATGACCAGAATGGCCAGCACGATATAGTCAAAACTGGTCACTTGGTAGAAATAAAACCGTTGTCGTAACCCAATGCCCGCAAGCGGGTTTGTGCTGCCTGGGCTGCCTCACGGGTGGGGAATGGACCAACCCGCAAGCGCCATGCCGTCTTTCCGTTGGCGGTTGCTGCCTGGACATACGCATTGGTCACCCCCGCCTCGACAAGCTTGTTGCGCCGCGCTGCCGCATCTTGTTCTGTGGTGTAGGCCGCAATTTGCAGAATGAAATTCCCCGACTTCGCGGGTTCTGCAGACCTGGATGCAGTTTCGGGCTTGCGCCCTTCAAGCAAGGCCAGCGCCACCGCACCATCATCGGTTCGACGACTATCAGCAGCAGGACGAACCGGTTCGGGCTTGGGCCTGGTGGCGGGCTCGGGTCGTGTTTCGGCCACTGGCGGCGGTGCCGACACCGGAGGCAGCGTGACGCTGGCCATGGCTGCAGGTTCGGACACCGGCGGCTCGACCGGAGGCTCGGGCAATTGTTCAATGGTGATACTGCCCGAATTCGCCGCAGCGAGGTCGACGCGATCCTGATCGGGCAGTGGCGGAACGGCAGGCAACACGATAGGCGACACTGGCGCACCCGGAGGCGGCTCGTTATCGATAAGCATGGGCACAACGATGACGGCAGCGACCACCAGCGCCAGAGCACCAATAAGGCGACGCCGCGCGCGCACGCGCAACTCGTTGGCCTGGGCCTCGTTCGGACGCGTCGAGGTACGACGCGACTCGCCTGAATCAGACCCTTTAGAGAAAAACCCCATGGCAACCCGTAAACCGTTAGTTGACTTTACGACCCAGCCAGTTCAAGACCGGCCCGACCGTATGGAAAGAACCAAACACGAGAATTCTATCATTGTCGGCTGCCTGCTTTTGCGCTGCGGCAAAAGCCTGAATCGGATCGTCATACACCGATACAGTCACAGGTTCGTCTTTCCCGTCTTGCGACCCAATGACACGCTGAACATGCTCGGCCAATGCCTGACCGGTTGTCGCACGCGGGCCATCAAGGCCCGCGCAATACCAGTGATCAATACGCGGAGCCAGTTTGGCCAGGGTTTCTTCTATAGCCTTGTCTGAAAACATGCCCACCACCGCGTGGGTGTAAGGATAAAACGGCATGCTGTCCAGATTCTGCGCCAGTACAGCTGCCGCATGCGGATTGTGTGCCACATCGAGCACAACCGCCGGTGAACCCGGCAAAATCTGCATACGTCCGGGCAGGACCACCTGGGCCAACCCCATGCGCACGGCCTGCTGAGGTACGGCCAGGCGACCGCGTAACGCTTCAAGGGCCGCAAGTACCGCACTGGCATTCAGCAACTGATTGGCACCCCGCAAGGCCGGATAGGCCAAGCCGCTACGACGCTGGGAACGCCCGCCATAGGCCCATTGCTGCCGATCGCCGGAGTAGTTGAAATCGCGACCAAACAGCCAGAGATCGGCGCCAAGTTCATTGGCGTAGTCAAGCAGGGTTTGCGGTGGTACCGGATCGGCACAAATTGCCGGTCGACCGCTACGGTAAATGTGCGCTTTTTCCCAGCCGATCTTTTCGCGGGTGTCGCCCAGCCATTCGGTGTGATCAATGTCGACACTGGTGATGATGGCACAGTCGCTGTCAACCAGATTGACGGCATCGAGGCGACCGCCCAAACCCACTTCAAGAATAATGACATCGACGGCGTTGTCGACGAATTCGCACAAAGCCGCCAGAGTGGCGTATTCAAAATAACTTAAGGAGATATCACCGCACGCCTGACGAATGCGATCAAATTGCGAAACGATACGGGCATCAGTGACATTGTCACCGTTCACCCGGATACGTTCATTGAATCTGACCAGGTGTGGCGAGGTATACAGGCCCACTTTGTAACCCGCTGCCAGCACGATGGCTTCAAGCATGGCACAGGTTGAACCCTTGCCGTTCGTGCCACCAACCGTAATGACAACACTTTCGGGTTGTGCCACGCCCAACCGGGCAGCCACCGTTCGAACACGGGTCAGGCCCAGATCGATGGCTTTTGGGTGGGCCGTTTCAAGAAAGCCCAGCCAGTCGTCAAGCGAACTGGCTGAGGTGGGTAGTTGCGCCATGGAAAATGCTCAAAAAACAACCATTTTACCTGCGTCGCGGCGGCGGCAGGTCGGTACACGTTCCATGCGCGACTTCAGCGGCCATGCCGATGGATTCACCCAATGTGGGGTGCGGGTGAATGGTCTTGCCAATATCGACCGCATCGGCGCCCATTTCGATCGCCAGAGCGATTTCTCCGATAAGGTCACCCGCATGCGTGCCAACGATGCCTCCGCCCACAATACGGTGCGATTCGGCATCGAACAGCAGCTTTGTAAAGCCTTCGTCACGGCCGTTGGCAATGGCACGACCCGAGGCAGCCCATGGAAACAGACCTTTGGTTACGGCTATGCCCTGCTGTTTGGCCTCGTCTTCAGTCAAACCAACCCAGGCGACTTCCGGGTCGGTATAGGCGACCGATGGAATGACGCGTGCGTCAAAATAACTCTTTTGACCGGCAATCACTTCAGCGGCCACATGCGCCTCGTGCACGGCCTTGTGCGCCAACATGGGCTGGCCAACAATGTCGCCAATGGCAAAGATATGCGGCACATTGGTACGCATCTGGCGATCAACGGTAATGAAACCGCGGTCGGAAACCAAAACACCGGCATTTTCGGCGCCGATCTTGCGACCGTTAGGCACACGCCCTACCGCCTGCAAGACCAGGTCGTAACGTTGCGGGCCATCTGGCGCACCTTTGCCTTCAAAGCTGACCCAGATGCCATCGTCCCTGGCTTCGGCACCCACTGTTTTGGTATTAAGCATGATGCGATCGAACCGATGGGCATTCATTTTTTCCCATACCTTAACCAGGTCACGGTCGGCCCCCTGCATCAGTCCAGGCTGCATCTCGACAACGTCAAGACGCGCACCCAACGCCGAATAGACTGTACCCATTTCCAGACCGATAATGCCACCACCCACGATCAGCATTTTTTGGGGATGGAACGCAGCTGCAATGCACCGGTTGAATCGACCACGCGCGGATCATTGGGCATGAAGGGCAGTTTGACCGACTGGCTGCCTGCGGCAATGATAGCGGAACCAAAACGAACGGTTTGGGTGTTGCCCTGGACGTCGGTAACCGCCAAGTGGTTGGGGTCAACAAACTGCCCGGTACCGGTCAATACCTTGACCTTGCGCGCCTTGGCCATACCTGCCAGACCACCTGTCAACTTGGCAACCACACTGTCTTTGTAGCCACGCAGGGCGTCAAGATCAATGGTGGGTTCACCAAAACTGAAGCCGTGCGAGGCCAGCGACCTGGCCGCCTCGGCCACGCCAACCGTGTGCAGCAAGGCTTTGGACGGAATGCACCCGACGTTCAGGCAAACCCCGCCCAGGGTGGCGTAACGCTCGACCAGAATGACCGACAGGCCCAGGTCGGCGGCGCGAAAGGCTGCAGAATACCCGCCCGGGCCGGCACCCAGCACCAGAACATCACACTGCTCCTGGGCCAGACCCGAGAAGGTCGCAGGCGCAGGAGCCGCAGCGGGGCCAGAAGCCGGTGCAGCAGCGGATGCCGGCGTGGCTACCGCAACGGCAGCAGAGCTGGCAGGTGCAGCCGCTGAATTGCCGGCGCCAGTGGCTTGCGAAGCGGCCGCTGGCGTATCGGACTCAACCACAACCAGTGCCGAGCCCTCAGCGACCTTGTCGCCCACCTTGACCAGAATCTGGCGCACTACCCCGCCCTGTTCGGCCGGAATTTCCATGGAAGCCTTGTCGGACTCAACGGTGACCAGACTTTGGTCAGCGGCAACCGTATCGCCCACGCTGACCAGCACCTCGATAACTTCGACTTCGGCGAAATCACCGATGTCGGGAACTTTCAGTTCTACGCTGCTCATAGTGACCCTTATAGCGCAATGCGGCGGAAATCAGCCAGAAGACTGCCCAGGTAAGCGTTGAAACGCGCGGCAGCGGCGCCGTCAATGACTCGGTGGTCATACGACAACGACAAGGGTAGCATCAAGCGTGGTTGGAACGCCTTGCCGTCCCAGACCGGTTGATGGGCCGAACGCATCACACCCAGAATAGCGACTTCAGGCGCATTGATGATAGGCGTGAACGACGTACCACCAATACCTCCCAACGACGAAATCGTAAAGCAGCCGCCCTGCATTTGTGCAGGTGAGAGCTTGCCATCACGGGCCTGGCGTGCAAGATCGGAGGTTTCTGCAGCCAGTTCAACAATGCCTTTTTTGTCGGCATCGCGAATAACCGGTACCACCAGCCCGTTGGGTGTGTCAGCGGCAAAACCGATGTGGTAGTACTGCTTGAGCACCAGATTATCGCCTTCGAGTGACGCATTGAATTCGGGGAACTTCTTCAGCGCGGCAACGCAGGCCTTGATCAGGAAGGCCAGCATCGTGACCTTGACACCCGATTTTTCGTTCTCTTTATTCAACTGGACACGCAAGGCCTCAAGCTCAGTGATATCGGCCAGGTCATTGTTGGTAACGTGCGGAATCATGACCCAGTTACGGCTCAGGTTGGCACCCGACAACTTCTTGATGCGCGATAACGGCTTGGTCTCGATAGGCCCGAACTTGGCAAAATCAACCTTGGGCCAATCGATGACGCTGAAGCTGCCAGCAGATGCCGCCGACACAGCTGAACCGGTACCAGTACCACTGGCCAGGGCTTGCTTGACGAAGTTACGAATATCGTCAGCCAGGATACGTTTTTAGGGCCACTGCCCTGAACTCTGGCCAGGTCGACCCCCAGTTCACGAGCGAACTTGCGCACAGACGGCGACGCGTGTGGCAGCGTGTTCAGGGGCTTGTCGCTGACATAGGCTTCAGTGGGTGACGGCCGGCCCGCTGGCGGCACAACTGTCGCAACTGCAGGTGCGGTGCTGACTGCATCTGAGGAGCCCCCACCGGCGACAGGTCCGGACGAAGGCGCCGGCGCAGCAATCTGGGCAGCAGCATCCGCAGCCACGTTCGCAGGCGTCTTCTGGGTTTCAATTTCAATAATGACCGAACCCTTGGCGACCTTGTCACCGACCTTGACCTTGACCGACTTCACGACACCGCTGTGCGATGACGGCACTTCCATGGACGCCTTGTCAGACTCAACAGTAATCAGGCTTTGCTCTGCCGCGACGGTGTCACCTTCCGCGACCAGCACCTCAATGACTTCGACTTCGGCAAAGTCTCCAATGTCAGGCACTTCGACCATCACACGTTCGCTGACGGCGGCAGGTGCCGCAGCCACCACCGCAGGCGCAGCCACGGCACCGGCAGAAGCAGGCGCCACAGCAGAAGTGGCGCTGGCTGCAGCGGCAGGGGCCGTCGTGCTGTACGCTTCGGCTTCCAGTTCAAGAATCAGCGAACCTTCCTTGACCTTGTCGCCAACCTTGATCTTGACGGACTTGACCCGCCCGGATGCCGTTGACGGGATTTCCATGGAGGCTTTGTCAGATTCGACGGTAATCAGGCTTTGCTCTTCTTTCACCATGTCGCCCACTGCGACCATGACTTCAATGACTTCTACTTCGCTAAAGTCGCCAATATCGGGCACTTTAACTTCGACGAGGTTACTCATGTCGTCTCCCTCAGGCGTATTGCGGGTTGGCTTTGTTGGGGTTGATGCCATACTTTCGAACGGCTTCAGCCACTTTTTCAAGCGGGAACAGACCATCGTCGGCCAGTGCACGCAAGGCTGCAATCGTTACAAAACGGCGGTCGACCTCGAAGTGTTCACGCAGCTTGGCACGGAAATCAGAACGGCCAAAGCCATCGGTACCCAGCACGGTGAAACGGCGGTTGTCGGGGATGAACGGGCGTACCTGATCACCGAACAGCTTGACGTAGTCGGTGGACACCACGATCGGGCCTTGCGTACCCTGCAATTGCTGTGTGACATAAGGCACCGGCAAGTCTTTGGCGTCGGGACGCAGCAAACGTTCGCGTTCACAGTCAAGACCGTTGCGACGCAGCTCGGTAAAGCTGGTAACGCTCCAGACGTCGGAAGTCACACCCCAGTCTTTTTCCAGAAGTTCCTGAGCCGCCAGCACTTCACGCAAAATGGTACCGGAACCCATCAACTGAACGTGCAGCTTGCCCGACCCATTGCTCTTGAGCTTGTACATGCCGCGAATGATGCCCTCTTCGTCGCCGGCATTCAGGCCAGGCTGGGCGTAGTTTTCGTTCATTACGGTGATGTAGTAGAAGACGTTTTCCTGGTCTTCAACCATACGCTTGAGGCCGTTCTGGATGATGACAGCCAGCTCGTGCGCAAAAGCCGGATCGTACGACACGCAGTTCGGAATCAGCGCCGACATGATGTGACTATGGCCGTCTTCGTGCTGCAGACCTTCACCATTCAGGGTGGTACGCCCTGCCGTGCCGCCCAGCAAGAACCCGCGCGCCTGCATATCACCGGCCGCCCAGGCCAGATCACCGATGCGCTGGAACCCGAACATCGAGTAATAGATAAAGAACGGGATCATGATGCGGTTATTGCTGGAATACGACGTGGCCGCCGCAATCCAGGAACTGAACGCACCCGCTTCGTTAATGCCTTCCTGCAACAATTGACCGTCAGCGGACTCTTTGTAGTACATGACCTGATCTTTGTCGACCGGCACATATTTCTGGCCTTCGGGGGCATAAATACCGATCTGACGGAACAAGCCTTCCATACCGAAAGTACGCGATTCGTCAGCCAGAATGGGAACCACGCGCGGCGCCAGTTCTTTGTCACGCAGAATCTGGTTCAGAATGCGGACAAACCCCTGTGTCGTTGAAATTTCACGGCCTTCTGCAGTGGGTTCAAGCACAGCCTTGAATGTATCAAGCGCGGGGGCCTTGAACTGCTCGTCAGCACGCGTGCGGCGCTTGGGCAGGTAACCGCCCAGCGCACGACGACGCTCGTGCAGGTACTTCATTTCGGGCGAATCTTCGGCCGGTTTCATGTACGGCAACTCTTCGAGCTTGTCGTCGGGCACCGGAATGTTGAAGCGGTCGCGGAAACCACGAATGGTTTCGAGATCCAGTTTCTTTTGCTGGTGCGAAGGGTTCTTGGCCTGACCGGCCTGACCCATACCGTAACCCTTGATGGTCTTGGCCAGAATAACGGTGGGCTGACCCTTGTGGTTGACCGCTGAATGGAATGCGGCATACACCTTGTGAGGGTCGTGACCACCACGGTTCAGACGCCAGACGTCTTCGTCGCTCATGCGGCTGACCAGTTCCAGCAATTTGGGGTGTTTGCCAAAGAATTTTTCGCGAACGTAGGCGCCGTCGTTGGCCTTGTAGGCCTGGTATTCACCGTCGACGGTTTCTTCCATGATGCGGCGCAAAATGCCTTCCTTGTCACGGGCAAGCAACGGATCCCAGTAACCGCCCCACAGCAGCTTGATAACATTCCAGCCGCTGCCGCGGAAGTCACCTTCCAGTTCCTGAATGATCTTGCCATTACCGCGTACCGGGCCATCAAGGCGCTGCAGGTTGCAGTTAACGACGAAAATCAGATTATCGAGCTTTTCGCGCGCCGCCAGACTGATGGCACCCAGCGATTCAGGCTCGTCCATTTCACCGTCACCGCAGAACACCCAGACTTTACGCTTGCTGGTATCGGCAATGCCACGGGCATGCAGATACTTCAGGAAACGGGCCTGATAAATGGCCGTGATCGGGCCCAGACCCATGGATACGGTCGGGAACTGCCAGAATTCGGGCATGAGTTTGGGGTGCGGGTACGACGACAAGCCCTTGCCATCCACTTCCTGGCGGAAATTGTCCAGCTGCTCTTCAGTCAGGCGTCCTTCAAGAAAAGCACGCCCATAGACACCGGGTGAGCTGTGGCCCTGGAAATACACAAGATCACCACCGTGATCTTCAGTTTCAGCGTGCCAGAAATGGTTCTGGCCGCAACCAATCATGGTCGCCAACGAGGCAAATGACGCAATGTGTCCGCCAAGGTCGCCGCCATCGGGCGGGTTGTGACGGTTGGCACGCACCACCATCGCCATGGCGTTCCAGCGCACATACGAACGAATACGCGCCTCAAGCTCAAGGTTACCGGGGTGGCCTGGCTCAAGACCTGGAGGAATCGTATTGACGTAGGCCGTATTGGGCGAAAACGGGATATGCGCACCGGAACGGCGCGCCAGATCAACCAGACGCTCAAGCAAGAAGTGGGCACGTTCAGGACCCTCCTGTTCCAGGACGGCTTCGAGGGCATCAAGCCATTCCTGGGTTTCGACCGCGTCAATATCGGCTTGCGTGGCAATACCGACCTTTTCAAGAGAGGACATTAGGAGTCTCCTGTGTTTATGTGGAACCAAGCCCGATGGAATCGTGGCGTCTGTTGTAGCACGTTATACAGGCGCACGAAAACGCGCCGTTTACCCTGCAATTGCCGCCATTCTAGGAAAGTGTTCAGCTTTCAGCAAGCAAAATTTCACTTTATGGCATAGCTTTTCGTATTATGAAATATGTCTATGAAAATTCATGAAAATAGCAAAGACGAAACCCAGTCCATCATGTCAACGCACGCTCATTGCGAGCCTGTGAAAACTGTGGTCTGCCCCACCCCGTATGCGAAAACTGTGGCCAACCCTCATGCCGACAGTCCTCATCAGGACTCGGAACGAACCGGATTCACACTTGGGCTGCAGCAATACGCATTTTTCTCAAACATATAAAATAATGCCCTGAAACGTGCGCACCCCTTTATTTCAGCGCGCTTCCGCTATGGCCACTGCACCCAAAAAGTCCCTCATTCCCACTACATTCTATGAGCAGGCCCAAAAACGGCGGGGCTGGTACTGGCTCACGCCTTTCATCGTCCTCATTCTGTATTTGTGCGTCATGGGGGCTTTTTCTGGATGCAACGTATCCAGAACGACAGCGTCATGTTCGTCACCATCGACCAGGAAGTCCGCCAGCAACGGTTGCTGATGCTGGTCGTTGCCCTGTCACTGGTGATCGTGGTCAGTTTGCTGGCCTTGTGGCGATACACGCGTTTTCGAACTCGTGCCGAAGCGGCCCTTCTGGCTGAAACCGGCTTTCGACGCGCCATGGAGAACTCCATGTCCACCGGCATGCGGGTCTTTGACATGCAAGGTCGTATTGCCTACGTAAATCCGGCATTTTGCCGCATGATCGGCTGGAATGAAGCCGACCTGATCGGACGCACGACCCCTTCCCTTACTGGATTCCTGGCCGGCACGCCGAGCATCAGGAAACACTTGACTTGCTGCTGTCCGGGCGCACCCCCAGCAGCGGGCTTGAAATTGAGGCCCAGCGGCGCGACGGATCACGCTTCACGGCCCGCATGTACGTATCACCCTTGCGCGATCCCAATGGCGAGCAAATCGGCTGGATGACCTCGATGACCGACATCACCGAGCCCAAGCGCATTCGCGAAGCCCTGACGGCCGCGCATGAACGTTTCATGACGGTGCTTGAAGGTCTGGACGATGCCATTTCAGTCGTGGCTGACACGCCCGATGGCCTTGAATTGCTGTTTGCCAACCGCACGTACCGCCGTTTCTTTGGCGCCCAGTCGGCCGGGCACAGCGAACTGCTGGGCGGACGGCTGGGCCGTTTCACCGACGAACTGATTGAAACCTACTCCAATTCCGCACAACGCTGGTTTGAGGTACAGCATCGCATGCTGGCCTGGACAGACGGGCGCCGCGTACGTTTGCAGGTTGCGCGTGATATTACCGAACGCCGCAATCACGAAGAAGAATCGCGCATCCAGCAAGAAAAGATCCAGCTCACCAGCCGCCTGACCACCATGGGTGAAATGGCATCATCGCTGGCGCATGAACTGAACCAGCCACTGACCGCAATTGCCAACTACAACATGGGTGCGGTCGCCATGATCAAGGCCGGCAAGGCGACACCGGAAATGTTACTGGAAGCACTCGAAAAAGGGGCGCGCCAGGCCGAACGTGCCGGAAAAATCATCAGCCGTATCCGTGAATTCGTCAAACGCAGCGAACCACGTCGCCAACGGGTTCCTGTCAGCCGGATTCTTGACAATGCCATATCATTCGCAGACATTGACGCCCGCAAGCGTCAGGTGGCCATTGAAAAAGATCTGCCCGATGACATCCCCGACGTCCTGGCCGACCCGATTCTGATTGAACAGGTATTATTGAACCTGCTCAAGAACGGCGTCGAAGCCATGGAGCACAGCGAATATCGCACACTGCACGTTGTTGTTACCGATCAGTCGCCCATCATCGAAGTCGCCGTCATTGATCGCGGCCATGGCCTGAAAGATCCCGAACGCCTGTTCGAACCGTTTTACAGTACCAAGTCGGAAGGCCTGGGCATGGGCCTGAATATTTGTCGCACCATCATCGAATCACACCATGGTCGTCTGTGGGCGGCGGCCAACCCCGACGGGGGTACGATATTCCGGTTCACACTGCCCCGTGCTGCCCAGGAAGACCCGGCCCAGAAAGTGAATCACCAGGAGTTGCAAGCATGACCACCATTGTTTCTGATACTGTTTTTATTGTCGACGACGACGAGGCTGTACGCGACTCGTTGCGCTGGCTGCTCGAAGCCAATGGCTATCAGGTCCAGGCGTTTGAAAGCGCTGAAGTATTTCTCGAAACCTACGATCCGGAACAAATCGGCGTGCTGATCGCCGATGTTCGTATGCCCGGCATGAGCGGGCTTGAACTGCAAGAGGCGCTTATTGCGCGTAATGCCCCCTGCCCATCGTGTTCATCACCGGACACGGCGATGTGCCCATGGCGGTGTCTACCATCAAGAAAGGTGCCGTCGATTTTCTTGAAAAACCGTTCAACGAATCCGACCTTCGTGACATCGTTGCCCGCATGCTGGAACAAGCCGCCGAAAACGCATCAAAGGCGCAGGCCCAAAAGAACCATCAGGCCGTCCTCAGCCGCCTGACCTCACGTGAACAGCAAGTGCTGGAACGCATTGTGGCGGGCCGTCTGAACAAGCAAATCGCCGGCGACCTGAACATCAGCATCAAGACAGTAGAGGCTCACCGGGCCAACATCATGGAAAAACTGCAGGTCACAACTGTTGCCGACCTGATGAAAATCGCACTGGCAGGCGCCGAAGGAACCCCGTATGACCGCACGTATCATCGATGGCAAAGCCCTGTCCGACACCATCAAACACGACGTAGCCCTGCGCGTCACCGAACTGAAATCCAAAGGCGTCACGCCCGGTTTGGCCGTAGTGCTGGTGGGTGAAGACCCGGCCTCGACGGTGTATGTTCGCAACAAGGCGGCCGCTTGTGAAAAAGCTGGCCTGCATTCTGAAGTGATTCGCCTGCCTGCCGACATCACTGAAACAGCGCTGCTCGATGTGGTCAAAGGCCTGAATGTCAACCCGGCCATTCATGGCATTCTGGTCCAGCTGCCCCTGCCTGCTCACCTTGATGCCGCCAAGGTCATTGAAACCATTGCCGCTGAAAAAGACGTCGACGGTTTTCATATCAGCAATGCCGGGTTACTGATGACCGGTCAGCCACTGTTTCGCCCATGCACGCCCTATGGCGTGATGAAAATGCTCGAATCTGAAAACGTTGGATTGCGCGGTGCAGAGGCCGTTGTCGTCGGTGCCAGCAATATCGTTGGCAAGCCCATGGCCATGCTGCTGCTGGCGGCCGGTGCCACCGTCACCATCTGCAATTCCAAAACACGCGATCTGGCGGCCCAGACCCGACGTGCCGATGTACTGGTCGTGGCCACCGGCCGCCCCAACATGATCAGTGGCGATATGGTCAAGCCCGGCGCCGTCGTCATCGACGTCGGTATCAACCGCCTGCCTGACGGTCGTCTGACCGGTGACGTTGACTACGACTCAGCTCGCCAGGTGGCCGCCGCCATCACCCCGGTACCCGGCGGCGTCGGCCCCATGACCATCGCCATGCTGCTGGTCAATACGCTCGAAGCCGCGGAACGAAGCGCCGGCTTGCGTGTCTAACAAGCCATGACTCGCTGCCCCGGCACTGGCTTGTCGGGGCAGACGCCGCTTACCCTGCTGTTTCCAAGGTTTCCGCATGACTCAAAATCCGTTGCTCGCGCCTATCGACGCGCTGATCGATTACGCCGCCATCCGGCCAGAACACATCGAGCCGGCCATCCAGGCCCTTATCATCGAGACGCGTTCAATCATTGACAACGTCGCCGCACCCGAAACGCCTTCAACCTGGGACGCCCTGATCGACCCGGTTGAAAGCGTGTCCGCACGCTTGTGGCGGGCCTGGTCGGTCGCCGGCCACCTGAACGCGGTTGTCAACACCCCCGAACTGCGTGAAGCCTATAACCGCTGTTTGCCGCAGGTTACCGAGCTTTCCACCTGGATTGGTCTGCACAAAGGCCTGTACCAGCATTATGTTCGCCTGCAGCGCAGCGAAAGCTTCAGCCAGCTACCCCCGTTCGCCAGCGCATCATCCAGCTGGCCATTCGTGACTTCCGTCTCAGTGGCGTCGAACTGGAAGGTACCGCACGTGAAGATTACGCGCAAATCTCCGACGCCCAGGCCCAGGCCTCCCAGAAATTCTCCGAAAACGTGCTTGATGCGATTGACCAATGGTCGTATCTGATTGACGATGCAACGCGGCTGGACGGCATACCTGAAGACGTTCAGGCCGCCGCGCGCACCGATGCCGAACAGCACGGTCAAAGCGGCTGGCGCCTGACCCTTAAAATGCCCTGCTATCTGCCAGTCATGCAGTACGCCAAAGACCGTGCTTTACGCGAAACACTGTACCGCGCCTATGGCACCCTGGCGTCCGACCAGGGCGACCCGGCCTTCGACAATACTGGCCTTATCGAACAGCTGCTTGAGCTGCGGGCCCGCGAAGCGCAGCTTCTGGGCTTTAAAAACTTCGCCCATATGCGACTGGAAACACGCATGGCCGACTCGGCCGAACAGGTGCTGACATTCCTGCGCGAACTGGCAGATCGTGCCAAACCATGGGCACAGCGCGACCTCGCCGCCCTGAAAACCTTTGCCAAAGAGCATTTGGGGCTGGACACCCTTGAGCCCTGGGACAATGCCTACGTTTCCGAACGTCTTCGCGAAGCCCGTTACGCCTACTCTGAAGATGAGGTCAAGCAATACTTCACCGAATCTCGCGTTATTGAAGGTTTGTTCAAGGTGGCCCACACCTTGTTTGGTGTAGAGGTACGCGATACCGGCATCAACGCCTGGCACAACGACGTCCGGGTTCTTGAAGTGCTGCGCGACGGCGAGCCCTGCGGTCATCTGATGCTCGACCTGTACGCGCGCCAGGGTAAACAAAGTGGTGCCTGGGTCGACAGCGAACGCACGCGACGCCGTGTCGACGCCCGCATACTAACCCCGGTGGTTTACCTGACCTGCAACTTCACACCACCAGGCAATGGCAAGCCGTCGTTGCTCACCCATGACGACGTCATCACCCTGTTCCATGAAGCGGGTCATGCCCTGCATGCGCTGCTGTCAACCGTTGATGACCCCGGTGCATCGCCCTTCGCCAGCGTCGAGTGGGACGCCATCGAACTGCCCTCGCAATTCATGGAAAACTTCTGCTGGGAATGGCCGGTGGTTCAGCAGATGTCGGCACATGCCGTTACTGGCGAACCGTTGCCTCGCGCGTTGTACGACAAGCTGGTGGCCGCGCGCAACTTCCTGTCAGGCATGCAAACCATTCGTCAGATTGAATTCTCGCTGTTCGACATGCTGATCCACAACCAGGCCAACGGGCTGCCGATTGCCCAGGTCATGGCCACCCTGAATGCGGTACGTCAGGAAGTTGCCGTCACGTTCCCGCCGGAATGGCATCGCTTCCCGCACAATTTCTCGCACCTGTTCGCAGGCGGTTATGGGGCAGGTTATTACAGCTATAAATGGGCTGAAGTATTGTCGGCAGATGCCTATGCAGCCTTCGAAGAGGCCGCTGGTGTCTCTGGTGAGACCGGCACGCTTGACCCCACTACCGGGCGCCGTTTCCGCGATGAGGTTCTGGCGGTCGGTGGAGCCCGCCCTGCTGCCGAATCGTTCCGCTCATTCCGGGGCCGTGATGCCAAAATTGATGCCTTGCTGCGTCATACCGGTATGGCGGAACAGCCGGAAGCCGAAACAGCCTGAGGGCGATTGCGGGATACGCCACGGGTTGCGCCTGCGTTCAAGTCGCCATGACGAAGACTGTGCAGAACGTGGCCCGCGGCCTCACCCTCGATATCGATACTATTTCAGGTGGTAACCATGCGTGTACTGAAACACTCTCTGATGGCCTCGATGCTGGCCGCTACCCTCTTTGGCCAACCCGGAATGGCGCAGGCGATGAACGAAACCATTGCCGACGATGCCCCGCGTGAAACCCAGGTTCACCCGGTTCGCGGTTTTCTGCCCGACCTGAGGTTCAACCTGGTGGGTCCCGGATCAAAACCCCTGTCCGAAGCCGACTTTCGGGACAAGGTCGTCATGATGTTTTTTGGCTACTCCAGCTGCCCCGACATCTGCCCCACCACAATGGCTCAACTGTCTCAGGTCATGCATCTGCTGGGCGACGACGCTGACAAGGTCAGAATCCTGTTCGTCAGTGTCGACCCGCATCGCGACACGCCCGACAAGTTGCAAGCGTATGTCGAAGCCTTTGATAACCACGCCATTGGCCTGACCGGGTCAGAAAAACAGGTGGCTGAACTGGCACGGCGCTACCGCGTGGCCTACCAGATTGAAAAACCCCGCAATAACGACCCCAACAACTACGAAGTCGCCCACAGCCGCGGGGTATATATCTTTGACGGCAAAGGGAAAGCTGCACTGCTGGCGTCTGACAGTGAAACGGTCGAGGCCCTGGCAAACGGCGTCAGGCCTTTGTTGACAACGGCACGTTAAGGTTGCAACTGTGCCGCTGCATCACGCAGTGCCGTACGCAGGCCTTCCTCGATAACGGGGTGGTAAAAGGGCATATCCAGCATCTGCGCAATCGTTAACCCCTGCTGGTACGACCAGGCCAGCAAATGCGCAATATGCTCGGCCGCAGGGCCCACCATTTCAGCGCCCAGGAACCGGCCGCTGGACTTATCTGCATATACCCGCAACATGCCGCGGTTTTTCAGCATGACCCGCGAGCGTCCCTGCCCTGAAAAATCAACAGCACCCACGACAATGCTGTTTTCATCCAGCTGCGCGTAGCGCTGGCCCGCACTCATGACCTGAGGGTCGGTAAATACAACCGACAGGGGTGCGCGACGCCGGGCCGGTATTACGGCAGGGTATCGGACGGCATTTTCGGCCGCAATCCGCCCGTCATCAGCGGCTTCATGCAGCAAAGGCCATTGGGCGTTTACATCGCCTGCCAAAAAAATCGGTACCCCTTCAATCTGCAAGGTTTGCCGGTTAAAAACCGGCATCTTGCGCTCATCAAAGCGCATGGCGGTGTGTTCAAGACCCAGCCCATTCAGATTGGGTGAGCGGCCAACCGCCAACAGCACGTAATCAACGCGCAATGTCGAGGCCCCTGAGGCGTACACAGGTCAACCTCAACCTCTTGCCCCTCACGCCGGACAGCGACAACGTCTGCACGCAAATGCACGGGAAACTCGTCACTGAACGCTGCCAGTGCCTGCTGGCGAACCAACGGGTCAGAAATGCCCGCCAGACCCTCGCTGCGGCCCACGACAGTGACATCCACACCCAGCCGGGATAAGGCCTGCCCCAGTTCGAGCCCGATGACACCGGGGCCTACCACCAGGACACGTTCTGGCAGATTATCCCATTCGAAAACATCATCATTGAAGACAACCCGATCGCCCAGTGAACGGTACATTTCAGGGACAACGGGAGACGAACCGGTCGCAATAATGACGCGCGACGCAGTGACACGGGTATGGTCATCGACCTGCAGCGTTGTATCGTCGAGAAAACGCGCATAACCGCGGATACGGTCTGCGGGATCGAACCCTTCGATACTTTCCAGTACAAAACCCACAAAACGATCACGCTCTGATTTGACGCGTGCCATGACCTGAACACCGTCAACCCGCACGGCCCCGTCGACATGCACACCGAAAGGCGTCGTATGGCGGGCATGATGCGCCGCCTCGGCGGCTGCAATAAGAAGCTTGGACGGCATGCAACCAACACGTGCGCACGTTGTTCCGTAAGGCCCCCTTCAATCAGGACGACACGCTGACCAGAGGCCTTGGCAACACGGTAGGCCCCCATGCCCGCCGTACCGGCTCCGATAATGGCAATATCGGCGACGTAATCCCGCATTATTTCCACTCGGTAACAAACTCGTGGTAATCGGGGCGTACCACCGGCTCGGGTGGCATGATGGGCGTACCAATCGCCATGAAACCCAGAAACTGATAATCAAGGGAGTCATAGCCCAGCGCTTCGGTCACCTCGTCAATATAGGTACCCAGACCGGTGCTCCAGAACGCGCCGTAACCCAGCATATGGGCAGCGTTAAGCATATTGCCCGCAGCCACGCCCACAGCAAGAGCGCGCTCGTGCTCCGGCACTTTTGTATTGCTGTGATCAATACGGCAGGCCATGGCAACCAGCAAAGGCACCTTGGACAACCACTTGCGTATCCCCACCTCTTTCTCTTCGGAAAGGGGTTTGCCGGCCCGACGGGATGCCTGTATTGCCAGTTCGCCCAACCGAACTACCGCGTCGTCACGAATGAGGGAAAAGCGCCACGGACGCAGCTTGCCATGGTCGGGTGCCGTCATGGCCGCCTGCAAAATCAGGTCAAGATGCTCGGGCGCTGGCCCCGGTGACTGCACAAACTTGACAGATTGTCGGGACAGCAGAAAATTAACAGCAGCGGTAGACATCATGAAAATCCTTGATAAAACACTCATCGAGCAGAGCTAACAAAGCGCGGGAAGCCTGTTTTGAAAAAATTACAGACAACCCCTATTTTCTACAGCGTGCGCGTGCCACACGCTTGAAAAAGAACGGTCGGGATGGGCTCAGGGGCGTGCGGCCAGAACCATGAGCGCTTTCATGTCGCGAATCGCCTTTTCCCAACCGTCAAATACCGCGCGCGCCACAATGGCATGACCAATATTAAGTTCAGAAACACCCTGCAGGGCAGCCACATGGTGAACATTGCCATAGTGCAAACCGTGACCGGCATTAACCCGCATGCCGTACTTGACACCGGCAACCACACCCTGACCGATGCGTGCAAGCTCGCGCGCCTGTTCATCGCTTCCCTCGGCAGCCTCGGCAAACGTACCCGTGTGCAACTCAATAACTGTGGCCCCCGCTTCAGACGCTGCCTGAATCTGTTCGACATCGGCATCAATGAACAACGATACCCGGATTCCTGCGGCAGTCAGTTGACGAATCGCCGCATTGACTTGTGCAAAATGTTCGCGTACGTCAAGCCCTCCTTCGGTGGTCAGTTCGATACGCTTTTCGGGTACCAGACAGACATCGTGCGGTTTCACGCGGCAGGCGATATCGAGCATTTCAGGTGTGATCGCGCACTCGAGATTCATGCGGGTCAGCACACGTGACCGAATGGCGAACACATCGGCATCCTGAATATGACGGCGATCTTCACGCAAATGCAGGGTAATCAGATCCGCACCGGCCTGTTCGGCACGTACGGCCGCCTCAACCGGGTCAGGGTACACCGTGTGCCGTTGCTGGCGCAGCGTGGCCACGTGGTCAATATTGACACCCAATTCAATCATGATCCTGCCTTTTCATTACCAATGGCTGTTTTATCTGACGTTGAACCATTTTCAACGGTTTGTTCCAGCCAACCACCGCCTAGGGCCTTGTAGAGCTCAACCCGGTTCATCAGCGAATTCAGACCCGTTTGCAAAAACGTACGCTGGGCGTTGTACAGCGTCACTTCGGCAGCCTGCACCTGAAGGAAACTGTCAATGCCGTTTTCATAGCGCAAACGGGCGATTTTCAAGGACTCGGAAGCAGATGCTTCAAGCGCCCGCAAAGCATCCAGCTGACTGGCATAGGTCGCTTCCCCGGCCAGTGCATCGGCTACTTCACGGAATGCGATCTGGATGGTTTTTTCGTATTGCGATACGGCGATATTCTTGCGCGCCTCAGCCAAACCCAGCTGACCGACGACCCCACCCGAGAACAAAGGCATTTTCAGGTCGGGAGTAAACGTCCAGAAACGGTTCGCACCGCTGAACAGACCGCCCATAGCCCCGCTGGCGAACCCGAGCACTCCGGTGATCGAGATATTCGGGAAAAATGCCGCCCTTGCCGCACCAATACTGGCATTTGCAGCCAGCAAACCATTTTCGGCCCCGATGATATCAGGACGACGCACCAGCAGATCGGAAGGCAACCCTACCGGAATGCCGCTGACCAGCTGCTCGTGCCCGAATGGCGACGCTGCAGGCAAGTTCTGAGGCGTGCCGCCCAGTACCAGCAACAACGCATTTTGTGCCAGTTGCTCAAGACGCAGGATTTCCTGCAAGTCTGCCCGGGACTGCTCAAGCTGGCTTTTCGCCTGATTAAGGTCAAGGGCGCCCGCGACGCCAGCATCGTAACGCTGACGAATCAGGTCATAGGACGACTGCCGTGACTTGAGCGTGCTTTCAACCAGCTGACGCTGCAGTTCGGTGGCACGCAAACGGAAGTAACTTTCCGCCACCTGAGCAACCAGCGCAAGGTGAACCGTGCGCTGCGCCTGCTCGGACGCCAGATACTGCTGATAGGCCGCTTCACTGAGATTGCGCACGCGACCGAAGAAGTCCAGCTCGAAGGCCGTAATACCGACACCGGCCTGATACACACGGCTGACGCTGGGTGCATTGGCCCCCCGGCCCGCAACGGCTCGGGCATGCCCTGAATTGACGCGTTGCCACCGATACCCAATGTGGGCAGGCGTTCGCTTTGCTGAATACCAAACAAGGCACGGGCCTCTTCAACGCGACCCACCGCCACGCGCAAATCCCGATTGTTTTCAAGCGCAAACGCAATCAGGGCCTTGAGCTGCTCGTCACGGAAAAAGTCACGCCATCCGAGATCAGCCGATGCACTGACCGGGAGCGCCGAAACCGCCTGCGTTGCCCCGACGCCGGGATAAGCCGAAGGCACCGGCGCCGCAGGGCGTTCATATTTTGGCGCCAACGAGCAGCCCGCCAGAATCAGCAGTGCGGGAATAATGGCGAGTCGATGTGCTTGACGTGTCATGCCTGCCCCCTTCGTCACCCGAACGAGGTTCCTGTGATGGTTGTGGAGTTTTGCCCAACAGTTTTGGACGTGTTTTGAAAATCGACATAATGACCACAAAGAAAACGGGTACAAACACCATGGCCAGCGGCGTGGCCGCCAGCATACCACCCAGAACCCCCAGACCGACGGCATTCTGGCTGGCCGAACCCGCACCCGTCGCCAACGCCAGAGGAACCACACCCAGAATGAAGGCAAATGACGTCATCAGAATCGGACGAAAACGCAAACGCGCGCCTTCGATAGTCGCTTCAAGCAACCCCTTGCCCTCGGCATAGGCATCTTTGGCAAATTCGACAATAAGAATCGCGTTCTTGGCGGCCAAACCAATAACGGTAATCATGCCGACCGAGAAATACACGTCATTCGACATCCCTAACATCGATACTAGGCCGACGGCGCCCAGCATGCCCAGCGGCACCATCAGCATGACTGAAACCGGAATTGCCCAGCTTTCATACAGTGCGCAAAGCAACAGGAACACCACCAGCATGGCCAGGCCCATCAGGATGACAGACTGGTTACCGGCCTGGATTTCCTGATACGACAACCCGGTCCACTCGTAACCGATGCCGGATGGCAACTGTGCGATCAAGCGTTCGATTTCGGCCATGGCTTCCCCGGTTGAGTAACCGGGAGCCGCGCCACCACCAATACGGATCGACTGGTAGCTGTTATATCGAACCACCTGAACCGGCCCCTGGTCCCATGAGGCCGATACGAACGACGCCAACGGTACAGGCTTGCCCTGATTATTGATCGCGTTCAGTTTGAGTACATCCTCAACCGACATTCGGGCGTCGGAATCGGCCTGCACCCAAACATTCTGCATCCGCCCGGCATTCGGGAACTTTGCTACATACGCCGAACCCAGTGAGGTTGAAATGAGAGTAGACACTTCGTTGAAGTTCACCCCGAGCGCTGCCGCCTTGTCACGGTCAATGACCAGTTGCAGTTCAGGCCCCGCACCCAGACCGGTAATACGGGTGCTGCTCAGGATCGGACTTTGCGATGCCAACTGCAATAATTGCTGCGCTGCAGCGGTCAGAGCCTCGTTACCCATACCCCCACGGTCTTGCAGGCGCAGGTCAAAGCCTGACGCGTTACCCAGCGACGAAATGGCTGGGGGAACGATAGCAAACACCATGGAGTCGGGTAAACCAAACAACAGCTTTTGGGTCGCCGCACCCGCGATTGCCTGGGCTGAATTTTCCGGACCCGGACGCTCGGAAAAGTCTTTGAGCGGCACGAACGCCAGCGCGGCATTCAGACCGTTACCGTTGAAGCTGAACCCCTGAACCGTCACAATGTTTTCGACGCGCGGGTCATTCATGAAGTAGTCTTCGACTTTATGAATGACGTCCATGGTGCGGTTCGAGGTCGAACCGGACGGAAGTTCGATGTTGGCAATGATATACCCCTGATCTTCTTCCGGTAAAAACGCCGTTGGCAAACGGGTGTAGAACACACCCAGCGCACCCAACAGTACAGCGTACAGCAGCATGAGACGGCCTGTGCGCTTGACATTGCGTCCTACCCAACCCTCGTAGCGGTCGGTTACCTTGTCAAACGAACGATTGAACCACCCGAAAAAGCCCTTCTTTTCGTGGTGGCTGCCTTTGGCAATCGGCTTGAGAATCGTGCCGCACAGTGCCGGTGTAAACGTCAGCGCCAGAAACCCCGAGAAAAGAATGGACACCGCCATCGCCACCGCGAACTGCCGGTAAATCACCCCGACCGAACCGCTCATGAACGCCAGCGGGAAAAACACTGTTGACAGCACCAGGGTCATGCCCACGACTGCGCCACTGATTTGCGGCATGGCAAGCCGGGTCGCTTCTTTGGGCGGCAAACCCGTTTCCACCATGATGCGCTCAACGTTTTCAACCACCACAATCGCGTCGTCAACCAGAATCCCGATCGCCAACACCATGGCAAACATGGTTAGCACATTAATCGAGAACCCGGCCATCAACATGATGGCGAATGCCCCCATCAGACACACGGGCACCACCAGCGCCGGAATCAGGGTATAGCGAACGTTCTGCAGGAACACATACATCACGATGAAGACCAGCACCATCGCTTCAAACAGCGTGTGAACGACTTGTTCGATCGAAATCTGCACATAAGGCGTCGTGTCGTATGGAATCGAATACGTTACGCCGGGCGGAAAGAACTTTGACAGCTCTTTCATTTGCGCCTTGACGCCTTCCGCCGTAGACAACGCGTTGGCATTGGTTGCGAGCGAAACTGCAAACGCGGCTGTGGTCTTGCCATTCAGACGGGCGCCAAACTGGTAATTGTCAGAACCGACTTCCACGCGGGCTACGTCTTTGATCTTGACGGTTGAACCATCCGGATTGGCACGCAGAATGATGTTTTCAAAGTCTGTGACCGACGAGAGTTCGCCATTGACCACGATAGGGGCCGAAACGCGCTGATTTGACGGATTGGGGGTGAGCCCAGAATACCTGCGGATACCTGGCGATTTTGCTGGGCGACAGCCGTATTGACCTCGGTCATACTGATATCGAAACCGACCAGTTTCGCCGGGTCAACCCAGATACGCATGGCCTTGGGTGCCGCAAACAACCGGAAATCACCCACGCCAGGCACCCTTGAAATCGGGTTCTGGATATTACGCGTGATGTAATCGGCCAGATTGACCTGATCTATGGAGCCGTCATCGGACGACAAGGAAACCACCAGCAGGAAGTTGGAATTGGCCTTGCTGACCCGCAGACCCTGCTGCAACACGGCTGCAGGAAGGCTGGAGGTCACGTTGGCAATACGGTTTTGCACGTCGACCTGTGCAAGCTCAGGGTCGGTGCCTGCCTGAAACGTCGCCGTAATCTGCGCATTACCATAGGAGTCACTGACTGATTCGTAGTACAGCAAGCCGGTGGCACCATTCAGCTCGTCTTCGATAAGACTGGCCACTGAATTGGAAACATCTTCCGCCGATGCGCCCGGATACGATGCAGAAATCGAAATCGCGGGCGGCGCAACCTCAGGGTACTGGGAAATGGGCAAATTGGGAATCGCCAGCAAGCCTGCCAGGGTGATGGCCAGCGCGACCACCCAGGCAAAAATGGGTCTTTCAATAAAAAACTGTGGCATGTGCGGTTACTCTGAATTCGTAGGTGAGGGTATCGTGAAACACCCCATGGCATCATGGACAAAACGATCAGTCAGCCGACTGACCTCGCGATGGAGTACCTGCAGGCTGGGGCGATGTCGATGTATTACCGCCGCCAGTACCGGATGCGGCTGGATCACCCTGCCCTGCCGGTTTCCATGGCATGGCGGCAACCGGCGCACCCGGACGAATCTTCTGAAAACCTTCCACGACCACAACATCACCGGCCTGGACACCGCTGGTAATCAGATACTGACCTTTCAGAACCGGCCCGACCGTGACGGGTACCGCACTGACCGTTTCATCTTTGACGACCATCAGGGAACTGTCACCATTGGCATCGCGGCGCACGGCCTGCTGCGGAACCAGCAAAGCCTGTTCGTCGACGCCCTGATCGATACGAGCCCGCACGTACATGCCGGGCAACAAGGTCTGGTCGGGGTTGTCAACTTCCGCCCGCAAATTGACCTGCCCGGTTGACGGGTCGACACTCACACCCGAAAACAGCAACTTGCCGGCCTGGGTGTGCTCCGCCCCATCTTCAAGGATCACCCGCACCTGGGCCGAACCATCGGCCGACTGTTTGAGCACACCATCGGCAATCGCTTTGCGCAATTGCGCCAGCTGGGTTGTCGAACGGGTAATGTCGACATAAACACGGTCAAATGCCTGGACATCGGCCAGCAAGGTGGCCTGTGCAGCGCTGACCAGCGCCCCTTCGGTAACATAGGCCTTGCCGATGCGCCCGTCGATGGGCGAGGTCACCTTGGTGTACCCCAGATCAATTTCAGCCGCCTGCAATGCCGCTTTTGCAGACGCCACTGCCGCGCGGGCCTGAGCTGCAGCCGAAGTCGCGTTATCGTATTCTTGCTGACTGACGGCACGCTCTTTGACCAAACGGCTGTAACGATCCGCCAGAAGCTGGGCCGCACGCGCATCGGCCTGTGCCCGTTGCAGCTGCGCTGCCGCCTGATCACGAACCGCCTGGTAGGGCGCAGGGTCAATCGTGAACAACAACTGCCCCGCTTTTACGTTACTGCCTTGTTCAAAATTGATGGCATCAACAATACCACTGACCCGCGCCCGGACCTGGGCATCTTGAAGAGCACTGATGCGTCCGGGCAAATCGACGGTTACCTGGGCGGGCTGCGGCTGCACGGTCACCACGCTGACCGGCACTTTCATGCCACCGGGCCCCTGCGCCGGAGGATCGCTGCAGGCTGCGAGCGAGAGTACAGACAGAAGAACAACGGCTTTTGCTTTGCTCTGCCAGGCAGGCAACGATAGGTATGGCATGTAACGGCTCCGACGACAAACCGGCAAGTACCGACACGCGGAACTTACCGGTTGAGAACTAGGTAGGCAAGCAGTATATAACGAAACCAACCCGTACAGTAATAGGGAAAATTCTTGCTAAATGATACTAATTAATTAAAAAATTTAATGTTAAAACAGGGTGAACCACATAAAAATAACACATCAACCCAGCAATAATGCATCGTCTGAGACCGCTTCACCGCGCACACGCTCGAACATGGCCAACAACCCGGGAACATCCATCCCTTGACGTTCTTTTCCAGAAATATCAAGGACAATATTGCCCTGATGCAACATGATGGTACGGTCACCCACATCAAGGGCCTGACGCATGCTGTGCGTCACCATCAGGGTCGTCAGTTTGTGCTGGCCGACAATAGTACGGGTCAGGTCAAGCACAAAACTGGCGGTTCTGGGGTCAAGCGCAGCCGTGTGTTCGTCAAGCAACAAAATACGTGAAGGCTGCAGCGTTGCCATCAGCAGGCTGACGGCTTGTCGCTGGCCTCCGGACAATAACCCGATCCGGTCAGTCAGGCGGTTTTCCAGGCCCAGGCCCAACGTTTCCAAAGACGCCCTAAAGCGTTCGCGATACATTTTTTCACGGCTGACGTCAGCCCCTGGACCCACCCCGACGCATGGCCAGCGCCATGTTTTCTTCGATCGTCAGGTCTTCGCAGGTTCCCGCCATCGGATCCTGAAAAACCCGTGCAACCCGCCGGGCCCGTTCCCAGACCGGCGCCCGTGTGACATCGGCATCGTCAATGATGATGCGCCCTTCATCAACCGGCAAGTCACCTGAAATGGCATTCAGCAGGGTTGACTTGCCGGCGCCATTCGAACCAATCACGGTAATGAACTGCCCGGCCGGAATATCGAGACTCAAACCGCGCAACGCACGAGTTTCAATGGGTGTACCCGCATTGAACGTAATGAACAACTCTTCGGCTTTCAGCATGGATCAACCTTTGCGGGAAGTGGCACCACCAACGGTACCCTTGACGGCCCGGGCACCGGCCCGCAGACGTTTTTTCAACAGGGGATGACCAACGCCACCGTCACCAGCACTGCAGTGATCAGATTGAGGTCTTGCGCCTGCAAGCCAATGAAATCAACATTCAGTGCCAGCGCAACGAAAAACCGGTACAGCACCGCGCCGACAATTGCGGCCAGCGTGATAACCAGAATATTGCGTGACGACAAAATGCTTTCACCCAGAATCACGGCGGCAAGCCCGATAACAATGGTGCCAATGCCCATTGAAATATCCGCACCGCCCTGAGACTGCGCAAACAATGCCCCGCCCAAGGCACACAAAGCGTTGGCAATCGCCAGCCCCAGAATGACCATACCTCCGGTTGCAACGCCCTGCGCACGAGCCATGCGCGGGTTTGAACCGGTTGCCCGCATGGCCAGCCCCGACTCGGTCTTGAGATACCCGTCAAGCAAGAGCTTGACCACAATAACGATCAGCAGCATCAGCAAGGGGCGAAAGACAAAGTCGTCGATGCTTTCAGTGTGCAGCAGTGTGAAAACGGTCGGGTCAGTGATCAGCGGAATATTAGGAGCCCCCATGACGCGCAAGTTGATCGAATACAGGGCAATCATGACCAGAATGCTGGCCAGCAGATCCATCACTTTCAGACGCACGTTCAGCCAGCCGGTTAACGCACCTGCACAAGCGCCGGCCCCCATCGCCACAAGCGTTGCAACGAACGGATTGACATCCGCAGCGATCAGCACAGCGGCAACCGCTCCGCCCAGAGGAAAGCTGCCATCAACGGTTAAATCGGGGAAACGCAAAATGCGAAAAGAAATAAGCACACTCAGGGCGACAAGCGCAAAAATCAGCCCGATTTCAAGCGCGCCCCACAGGGAATAGATAGACATGCCGGCTCCTGGCCGGGCGCAAGCGCCCGGCGCCAGAAAAAACGATTATTGAATGACGTTGGCTGCCGACTTGACCAGCTCGGGTGACAAGGTAACTCCCTGTTTGGCGGCCGCATCCAGGTTGACGTGCAGCTCTACCGTTTTCCCCATCTGGGAAGGCATCTCGCCAGGCACCTTGCCATTGAGCACATCGATCACCATGGCGCCCGTCTGCAGCCCAAGATCGTAGTAATTGATCCCTAACGCGGCGATAGCCCCCGCTTGACGCTGTCGGGATCGGACGCGACCAGCGGAATATCCGCATCGTTACCCACCTTGACCAGCGCCTCGTAGGCCGACACCACATTGTTGTCAGTGCTGGTATAGATGACATCGGCGCGACCAATCAGGCTGCGGGCTGCCGCACCGACATCAACCGTACGCGGTGCGCTGACCTCGACCAGCGTCATGCCAAAAGTGGGCAACAGCTCGCGCAATTGACGCACAACGACAGCCGAATTGGCCTCGCCCGGGTTGTACACCATGCCGACCGTCTTGGCATCAGGCACAACCTGCCGGATCAGTTCAACCTGACGGGTCAGGTCAAGCATGTCGGACACGCCTGTCACATTGGTACCCGAGGCCTCAAGTGTCGGAACCAGCTGCGCCTCAACTGGATCCGTCACGGCGGCATACACAACAGGAATGGTTTTGGTGGCGGCAACGACAGCCTGGGCGGTGGGCGTCGCAATGGCTACGATGACATCGGGTTTGTCGCCGATGAACTTGCGTGCAATCTGTGCAGCGATGGCATTGTTGCCCTGGGCCGTTTCGTAGGCCCACTTCAGGCCTTTTTCTTCGGTGAAACCTGCCTTTTCAAGCGCATCTTTCACGCCGTCCTTCAGGGCATCAAGCGCGGGGTGCTCGACAATTGACGTCACCGCAACGGATTGAGCCATGGCGACAACAGGCACGGCACACGACAGCGCCAACAAAGCACCGACGAGAGGTTTGATCACTACAGAACGCATACAAGTCTCCTGAAGATAACCGGCTTATTTTACAGAAAGCTTAAACGTCGTTGATTTGCCCGTAAATACCGTGCCATCAGACCCTTACGCGCGCATCTTGGGTCAGCTGCGACAACAATGAACGCGCCCATTGCACCGCCGGCAAACCATAGACCTGCTCAACCTGATGGGCCCGGTCCAGAAACTGTGCCACAGAAACATCAAGCAATGGCCCTTTCAAGCCCAGAACAATCCGGTTACCTTCGTCGATTTCCGGCAACTCCAGCACGCGACCCTGAAAAACCTCACGCAAACGTTCAATATTGGGGGCAAAGCTGCTGTGATTGCCAAACAGATTGACCGCCATGACGCCAACATCGTCAAGCGCATGGAAACAGTCTTGATAGAACTCGAGCGAATCACGCACCGGACCCAGGGCGTCGGCATCGTACAAATCCACCATCAGCGCACGAAAACGACCGACCTGGTCGGGTTGCCTGACCCATAGGGCAGCGTCCTGATGGTCAATCGTCGAACGCTTCGACTCTGGCAATCGAAAATAGGCCCGGCAAATTGCCGTTACCGCCGGATTCCACTCTGCCGTGCACAAACGGGCTTGCATATGCTTGTGTGCAAACCGGAGCAACGACCCGGCACCCAGCCCCAGAAAGCCCAGCGTATCTTTGCGGGAAGGCTCAAGAAACAGCAACCACGCCATCATTTGCTGCGTATACGCCAGCACGAGTTCATCGGGCTTCTTCACACGCATCGCCCCTTGCACCCAAACCGAATCAAAGTGCAAGTACCGGATACCGTCGGACTCGGAAAGCGTCGGTTCGTCGCGGGGACCAGGTGCCGCCTTATGCATCATGCCCCCCAGGTCAAGCGTTGCCACGACAGGTGTGTGATCGGAAGGCTGTTCGTTGCGACGCGGTGTCTTGTCAATACTGCAGGCTGTGCAATGCGGCACCAGAGCCGCCGACAACAGCACATGGTCAATCCGCAAACCGGCATTACGCCGGAACGCAAACTGACGATAATCCCACCAACTGAACGATTTTTCATCCTGTTCGAACAACCGGAAGGCGTCCGTCAGGCCCAGCGAGAGCAAACGCCGGAAGGCCGCACGCTCGGGCTCGGAGACATGGACCTGCCCGGCCCACTTGGCCGGATCATGCACATCTTCGTCTGCCGGAGCAATGTTGTAGTCACCCAATACAGCCAGGCGCGGAAAACGCTTGAGCTCATCAGCCAGCCACGCCTCGAAAGCGGCAAACCACTGCAACTTGTATTCGAATTTTTCGCTATCGAGGGCTTGCCCGTTCGGACAGTAGGCACTGACGACCCGGATGTCGCCTCCCGCCGAGGGAAGCGTAACCGCAATCACGCGTTGCTGCGGGTCTTCGAAATTCGGCAGATTGACCTGAACATCCGTGCCCGGCTGGCGCGACAGCACGGCCACCCCATTGTAGGTTTTCTGACCGGCCCACGCGGCGTGGTAACCGGCTTGCGCCAGCGCCTCGACCGGAAACTTGTCGTTCGGCAACTTGAGCTCTTGCAGGCATAACGCGTCCACCGGGTTGGCAGCGAGCCAATCGAGCACCTGGGGCAAGCGCACCTTCAAAGAGTTCACGTTCCATGTTGCTAATTTCATAGTAGAACCCGTCTGTACGTCTAAAAAGCGTTCTAGCGTAGCATTTTCGGGACGGTAACGACGTCGGCAGCCAACCCCATCAGTTACAATCAAACCATGAATGCAACCAGCCAGATTGTTTCCGCCTTGCCCGAAGGCCTGATCCTGAATGTCCAGATCGAAGATCTGGTTTTCACGGCCTATGTCGTCATCAGCGAGCCCGATATTCACCGTGTGGCCGAGCTCGTTTCGACGGAAGCCTACGAGCAGGCCAACGACTGGCACGTTGCCGCAGTTGCAACGGCTGATGAAGCCGCCGTACAAGTTGCCGACATTGCCTTCAACATGAATCTGGATGATGCTGTCGTTTTTCTGTGCACCAACACCGAAGCCTACGACGCCACCCTGCTGGCCCTTGGCCAGCCAGATCATGCAGGTTAATGCCGGCCTCCGGCCCCGTCACCTGCTGCCCTGCTCTTACACCCTACGATCAACTTACGTTTAACCGGTTCTGTCATGCCCGCATCTTCCGGATCAATTTTTATGGTGGTGGCACCCAGTGGTGCCGGAAAATCCAGTCTTGTCAACGCGCTGCTCGCGCAAGACAACGACATCATGCTGTCGATCTCCTGCACGACACGCGACCCGCGGCCGGGCGAAGTCAACGACCAGCACTACCGGTTTGTCAGCAAAGAACAGTTTCTGGCCATGCGTGACAACAACGCTCTGCTCGAGTGGGCCGAAGTCCACGGCAATTTTTACGGCACCCCGCGAGACCGTATTGAAGCCGCCATCAATGACGGACTAGATGTGCTGCTTGAAATTGACTGGCAGGGTGCGAGGCAGATCAAAAAGCACTTCCCCGACGCCATTGGCATTTTCATCTTGCCACCGTCGATTGAAGCCCTGGAAAGCCGGCTCAAGAACCGGGGGCAAGATGCCCCGCACGTTATCACCAAACGTCTGCTGGCGGCAGGCAGCGAAATGTCGCACGCTTCAGAATGCCAATATGTTATTATTAATCAAGAATTTAGCATCGCTTTGGCACAGCTTTCGCAAATTATTTCTGCCGCACGCCTGCGCTACCCTGCGCAAGCGGTGCGGCATTCGGCATTGTTTTCGCAACTGGGCATTAGCCCAACTGCCAACTAACCTGTTCAACTTATTGTTTCTCAAGGATATTCACCATGGCCCGCATTACCGTTGAAGACTGCCTTTCAAAAATCCCCAATCGTTTCAATCTCACACTGGCCGCAACCTACCGTGCGCGCGAACTGGCTCAAGGCCACGAACCACGTATCGAAAGCAAAGACAAGCCTACCGTAACGGCCTTGCGCGAAATTGCCGCCGGCGTAACCGGTATTGAAATGCTGCGCAAAGTTCCGACCTGATCAACAACACGGGGGCACCATGGCGTTTTCCAGTCTTCGCGATGCTTCAAGCGGCTTGCTGAACGTCTTCAGACGTCCCCGGCTGCGCCGTCGCACGACAACCGCTAAGGCGCGCCCGGCAACAGCGGCACCCGAAAGCGTTACACCCGCTTCCGCACCCATTGCCTCGCTGGCCCCCTCACGCAGGTCATCAGCCAGTACCTCGACGACAAAGACATTGAACGGGTCAAAGAAGCCTATCGATTCGCCGATCAGGCCCACCTTGGCCAATTCAGGGCCAGCGGTGAACCCTACATTTCGCACCCGATCGCCGTAACTGAAATCTGTGCCAGCTGGAAGCTGGATGCTGACTCACTGATGGCGGCCCTGTTACACGACGTGATGGAAGACCAGGGCGTGCCCAAGCAGGAACTGGCCGAACGCTTCAGCCCCGATGTGGCCGAAATCGTTGACGGCGTATCCAAGCTTGACCGACTCGAATTTGCATCCAAGGCCGAGCAACAGGCCGAGAGTTTTCGGAAAATGTTGCTGGCCATGGCGCGCGATGTTCGTGTCATTCTCATCAAGCTGGCCGACCGCCTGCACAACATGCGCACCCTTGGGGCGGTCAGCGCCGAAAAGCGGCGCCGGATTGCACGCGAAACCATGGACATCTACACCCCGATCGCGCATCGGTTGGGGCTAAATGCGGTTTACCGCGAACTGCAAGACCTTTGCTTTCAGGCCAATTACCCGAACCGCTACGATGTCATCAAGAAAGCCGTCCTGACGGCACGTGGCAACCGTCGTGAAGTGCTAAGCAAAATCACCGATGCCGTCAAGGTGGCCCTGCCCGCTGCCGGCATCGAGGCCGAAGTCTCGGGCCGTGAAAAATCGTACTACGGCATCTATAAAAAGATGCTCGAACAGAAAAAATCATTTTCCGATGTCCTCGACATCTACGGCTTCCGGGTTGTCGTGCATACGCTACCCGAGTGCTACCTGGCGCTGGGCACCCTGCATCAGCTCTACCGCCCGGTTCCCGGCAAGTTCAAAGACTACATCGCAATACCCAAGCTCAACGGCTACCAGTCACTGCATACCACCCTGGTCGGCCCATATGGCACACCGGTCGAGTTCCAGTTCCGTACTCGCGATATGGACCGTGTTGCCGAAGAAGGCGTTGCTGCACACTGGCTCTACAAAAACGATGACGCCAGTCTGAACACACTTCAGAAGCGCACCCATCAATGGTTGCAATCCCTGCTCGACATCCAGAGCCAGACCGGTGATTCCGGCGAGTTCCTCGAACACGTCAAAGTCGATCTGTTCCCTGACGCGGTTTACGTCTTCACCCCCAAGGCAAAATTGTTTCCTTGCCGCGCGGCGCAACGCCGGTCGATTTTGCCTACTCGATCCATACTGACATCGGCAATCAGGCCATTGCCTCAAAAATCAACGGCGAATTCTCGCCACTGCGTACCGAACTCAAAAGCGGCGATGCTGTCGAAATCATTACCTCGCCGGCCTCTCGGCCCAGCGCGCAATGGCTGAATTATGTGCGCACCGGTCGTGCCCGCTCTGAAATCCGTCACTACCTGCGTACGGTCAAGTACGAAGAGTCGGTTGCTTTTGGCCGACGCCTGCTGAGCCAGGCCTTCGACCAGATCGGGCTGGCCTACCCGGACGACAATGATCCGAACTGGGAAAAGCTGGCTAAAAGTTCCGGGGCGGTCTCTCGCGAAGAAATTCTGGCTGATATTGGCCTGGGCAAACGCCTGGCTGCCGTGGTGGCTCGTCGCTTTGCCCCCGAAAATTCAATCGTGGCAACAACCGCTGCAGCCGTCGACGAAATCACATCGGCCCAGGCCACTGCCGTGCTGGTCCACGGCAACGAAGGCCAGGCCGTTCAACTGGCCACCTGTTGCGGCCCATTGCCCGGAGACGCCATTATTGGCGGTATCCGGCTGGGCCATGGCCTGGTCGTTCACATGGCCGATTGCCCGGTGGCCCTGCGTCAACGCGCCAAAGAGCCCGAACGCTGGATTCCGGTCGCCTGGGCGGCCGATACCGCCCGCCACCTGAACTGTCGTCTTGATGTCACTGTCATGAACGAACGCGGCGTGCTGGGCCGTCTGGCTGCAGAAATTACCGATGCAGGTTCGAACATCACCCACCTGACCATGCAGGAAGAAGCCGCAGCCACCGGCCTGCTTCACCTGACGGTACAGGTTGATAGCCGCAAGCATCTGGCCCAGGTCATCCGTTCCATGCGGCACGTACCCCAGGTACAGAAAATCGTTCGGGTCAAGGGCTGAGGCCCACCCGTCCTGTGCGGGCCACATCCCCCGCTCAATGAACAGCGCCAGGCCTTTTTCAATGAAAAAGACCAGAAAAAGCCTGCCCGCTTAATCAATAAACAGGGCGGGGTCTACGCGCTGATTGTTCAGGCTGACATTCCAGTGCAGGTGCGGCCCGGTCGCGCGCCCGGTCGCGCCCACCTTGCCAATCACCTGACCACGCTTGACCACTTGTCCGACCTTGACGTCCTGCGCTGACAAATGGCAATACATGGTGATCAGCCCCAGGCCGTGATCAATGAATATGGTCTTGCCATTGAAATAATAATCATCAACGATCGTTACGACACCATCAGCCGGTGCTTTCACAGGCGTTCCGGTTGGCACGGCAAAGTCAAGCCCGGAATGCGGGTTGCGCTCTTCGCCATTGAAAAAACGCCGCAAACCAAACGGGCTGGATAACCGCCCCTGTACAGGACGATCAAGGCGAATGTTGCTGGGCATCTGGTCACGAAACTGCGCATAGGCCTTCATCTGCGCATCGTATTCGCGTTCAAAGCGCTTGAGCTGCTCGGGGTCAGGACTTACGTGCTTCTGATTACGCAACGTAATATGCTGTGATTTGTAGTCGCGCGGGTTGACCGTAAATTGAATGCTTCGCTGGCTGCTGCCTGACCCGACAGTGGCCGATTGAACGCCAGGCTTGACATCAAGGCCGATTCCCACCAGGGCAATCCAGAGCTGGTCGCTGTCTTTAAGCACCATGACCGGGTGGTCACGGTAAACAACCGTCGGCGGTGCACTACCCCTTCCCCAAGCTGCAACACCGCCACACCGCCGGGAAACGGATGATTCAGCGTACGACTGATATACCCCGTGGCCCACACCGGCACCGAAACGGCAGCCAGTACACACACCACCAACCACCGCATTACCGCCTTGAAACCCATAACACACCTGCAACAAAACACGAAACAAGAAGGCCGTCGCCAGCCCGGCAACATCACAGCCATCAGCCATCAGCCATCAGCCATAGCCATAGCCATAGCCATAGCCATAGCCATAGCCATCAGCATTCAACCATTAGCCGGCCCGGCGCGCATTACAAATAAACACACCCGACAGTACGGCCACAAAGCCAGCCAGCTGGATGGGCATGAGTTTATCGCCGAAAATCAGGAAAGCCTCGATGGCAACGAGTACCGGCGACAAAAACATCAGGGATGAAGCCGTCGCAGCCTGACCTCGCCGGATAATATAGATCAAGAGCATGGTACCAATACCCGTCAGCACAAACGCAGCCCAAAACAACGACGCCCACAGTTCAGGCGACCAGATCCAGCGGGTTTCCCCAAGAATCAGCGCAAAGGCGCCCGTAAACAGCAAGGTACCGAAATTTTGCAAAGATAGTGCCACGCGGATGTCGACCGCCTGAATAGATGTCTTTTGTACGATGGTACCGAACGTGATGGACAGAACAGCCAACACCCCCACCATGAAAGCCCACAACGGGAATGCCCCGACACCGGTATTGCTGAGTGCGGGCTGAACAACCAGAAACACACCGATCATTCCCATGAAAATACCCACCCAGACCCGGCGTGACGGAATTTCCTTGAGAATGGGAATGGCAAATACAGCTGTCAGCAATGGCTGCACCGAACCAATCAAGGCCATGACGGCCGGGGGAACACCACCGGCAATGGCCCAGAACACACCGCATAAATACATACCCTGCAGCAACACACCGGCAAGCAAATGCTTGGGAATTTCACGCAGTGGCGGCCACTTTACTTTGGCATAGAGGGCAATGCCCGTGAACAGCACTGCTGCAATGCACATGCGCACAAAAAGGAACAAGGTCGGGTCGGCGTACGGCACAATAGCCTTGCCAACAATGAACCCCGTTGACCATATGAATACGAACAGCGCAGCGATGAAAATCATTTTTTATTGTGTCCTGTGATGTGTCTCCCGCCCGTAACATACCACAGCACCCAAGCCAGACTACCACACGCCCCACTACTCAATCCCTGCGCCACCCTGCCCGAATATCCCGAACCAGGCACAACATGCGAAAACCACGAACTAAGCTGGCACAACGGCTGACAACTTGCCGGCGATCAGGCGCAGTTCCCGGTCACAACGCGCAGCCACCGCCGGATCGTGGGTTACCATCACCAGCGTAGCCCCCTGCTCACGCAGCAAAGAAAACATCAGCTCGATGATTTTCTGCCCATTTTGCTCGTCAAGGCTGCCGGTCGGCTCGTCAGCGAACAAGACATCGGGCTTGACAACAAAAGCACGCGCCAGTGAAACACGCTGCTGCTCGCCGCCGGACAACGTCTTTGGGTAATGATGAAGACGCTCAGCCAGACCCACCCGATCAAGCATGTGGCGCGCCGCATCGGCTGCGGGCTGGCCTGCCAGCTCAAGGGGCAACATCACATTTTCAAGGGCTGTCAGGTTGGGCAGCAGCTGGAACGACTGAAACACAAACCCCACATGACGGGCCCTAAGCGCCGCACGCCCCTCTTCATCCAGATCGAACAATGACTGCCCCATAAGGTGCACCGCACCCGAGGTGGGAACATCCAGCCCGGCCATCAGTCCAAGCAACGTTGATTTCCCTGATCCCGATGCTCCGGTAATCGCAAGTGCTTCGCCCGAGGTCGCGGACAGGTTGACATTATCTAAAATGGTGATCGTGCCTGCAGAGTCAGACACCTGCTGGCATAAATTTTTTACTTCTAAGGAATAGGTCAAGTTCATGCGTACCCGATGGCAGTTGATTGTTGCAGCCTTATTTTGCCTGATTACCGGCTTTACCGTTGGCGCTCATGCCGCCAACGCAGCCGACAAGCCTTCCAGCATACTGGTCATTGGCGACAGTCTTTCGGCCGAGTACGGTCTGCAACGTGGGTCGGGCTGGGTCAATCTGATCCAGAAACGCCTTGACGATGCAGGACTAGCCTGGCGGATCAACAATGCCAGCATCAGCGGTGACACTACCAGCGGCGGGCTGAGCCGCTTTCCTGATGCCCTTGAACGCCACAAACCCGATATCGTCATCATTGAACTTGGCAGTAATGATGCCCTGCGCGGGCTATCGCTGGATATGACCCGCAGCAACCTGGCAGGCATGGTTGAACAGGCCAAAGCCGCTGGCAGCCGTGTCGTCCTGGTTGGCATGCAGATACCCCCAACTACGGGCGTCAATATACCGAGGCCTTCAAAACATTGTTCGAAGACCTCGCCAAGGCGAAGCATGTTGCGCTGGTGCCGTTCCTGCTTGATGGCATAGCCACGGATCGAAGCCTGTTCCAGGCGGATGGCATCCACCCGAATGAATCCGCTCAACCGGTACTGGCCAATAACGTCTGGAAAGCGCTCGAAGCCCTGGTTACCGCCAGGCCCTGAACAACACACGATCCATCACATTTAAACAATCACGCTATTCCGATACACCGACGCAGCAACCGTAACCACGAAAAAAAGCCGGCCCCAAAAGGTAGCCGGCTGTTTTTGGTTATGGTCTGAGCAGACTCAGTTTTCTTCACCCTGAATCACGGCTTCGGCCTCGGGCAAGCGCTCGACCCCAAGGCTTGCTCGCAGAGCCTGCAGGACAGCACGTTCTTCGGCTTGCCCCCACGCGGCATTCATTTCGCGCGGTACATTCACGAGCATCTCGTGGTTGGCAACACCCGCCTTGGCTGTCTCGACCCGAACGACCACATAGCCCCCTGACCGCCCACACCTTCGTAAGCCGGCAAGGCATCCGCCGAGGCACGGAACGCCGCTTCCAGCGCCTGAGTCTCTACACCCTGAGGGTTGATGCGACTGACGGTCATGGCATCGCCAAAACCTGCGGGCACCACACCTGCATTTGCCTGCCAGGTTTTCATATCCGCCTGGGCAGCCTCTTGGGCCGCCTTGGTTGCCCGCTCGTTGGTCAGGGCGGTACGAATGAAACCGGACACCTGATCAAGCGGCTGTACCCGTGCAGGCACCACCTGATCAACCCGTACAACAACCAACGTATCCGGCGAAATCTCGATGACGCCCGAGTTCTGCTTCTCTGCCATCAGGGCAGGTGAAAACAATGCGCGACGGACCCGGATGTCATCAAGGATGGCTGCATCGGCACTGGCCGCTGCGGCAGCGCCCTGTACTTGCTGTTCAGGCAAAAGACGATCTTGCGCAATGCCATTTGCCTTGCGGATTTCCAGACCCAGACCTTGGGCAGCAGGCTCAAGACTGGTGGCATTGTCGTACGCCAGATCACGCAAACGCGACGCCAGATCTGCGAATCGTTCGGACCCCATCTGACGACGCACTTCAGCCTGCACCTTGGCACGCGCCTGCTCGAACGTTTCTCCACGCTCGGCCTCGACCTCGGTCGCAAGGAAAATGTGATAGCCGTCTGGCCCTTCAACAACACCTGACACTTGATTGGGGACAAGCGCAAAAATGGCCGACTCGAGCTGTGCAGGCAAGCTGCCCCGGGACACCCAACCCAGACGACCACCGTCTTTCGCACTGCCGATGTCCTGCGATTCGGCCTTTGCCAACTCGGCAAAACCGGCAGGATTGTCTTTGAGCGTGTCAGCCAGTGTCTGAGCCCGTGCACGTGCCGCGCTGCGATCTGCCTGCGATGCACCCTGAGGCGCATTAACAAGAATATGGTTCAGAAACACACGCCCCGGCAAAACATAACGCGACTTGTTTTGCTGGTAATACGCCTGTAAATCGGCTTCGCTGATCTCGGGCAGGCCGTTCATGGCCGCTGTCTCGTCAAGAACCAGATACTGCGCACTGATATGCTCGGGCACCTGCAAGGCCGCCTGATTCTGGTCGTACCAGGTTTTGATGTCTTCATCAGTAACGGTGACCTTGTCGGCATAATCTTGCGCCGCATACGTCTTCAAGCGAATGGTACGCTCGGCGGTCAGGGCTTGCTGTACCGCATCAGTGACGGGAACAGGCAACGCCGCAGTCAGACCTACCGGGGCAAGTACACGCTGCAACGCCAGTTCGGCCCGCTGACCTTGTTCAAAATCACGGCTGGTCATGCCCATGGAAGCCAGAACTTCGTTGTAGCGCTCGGGTGAAAACTGGCCATCAACCTGCAATTCAGGGATCGAGGCAATTGCACGACGCAGAACATTATCGGACACACTAAAATGATCTTTGGTGGCCGCCTCGACAATGACGGCGCGATCAACAAGTGATTCGAGCAAATTTTCGCGCATTTGCGGGCTGTTAAGCACAGCCGGATCAAACGCACTGCCCATGCGGGCTTGCAGTTGCTGCAACTGGTTGCGCTGGGCGTTGTCAAAATCCTCTTGGGTAATGGCCGAATCGCCAATACGCACCAGTTCTTTATTGGCCGACACATAATTGGTGTAGCCACTGATACCAACAAGCGCAAACGACGGGAAAATCAGGATAACCAGAACAAGCAGCATCAGGCGCTGATGCGTACGGATAAAATCAAACATTCATCAAACCCACAGAGTCGTCGGTTCGCCTTCGCGTTACCTGACGATGTATACCCAAAAATTACGGCGCAACCTCGGTGCAGCGAGTTTACCACCGAGTGACGCCGGCCCACTTCAAAGGCCAACCCTTGTTCAGCTATCGCCACGCATTCCATGCCGCCAACCACGCCGACGTGCTTAAACACAGCATTCTGGTGCATATTCTTGATTACTTCAATCAGAAAGAAAACCCTTACTGGGTGATCGACACCCATGCCGGTGCCGGCATTTATGACCTGTCCGATGAGTGGGCGACCAAAAACGCAGAATTTGCCGACGGGCTCGATCGACTGCTTGACGCGGACAAGCACCCGACCCTGATCGAGCGCTACCTGCAAAGCGTACAGGCCTTTAACCCCGATGGCATAGCCAACTTTTACCCAGGTTCCCCTGGCTGGCCCTGCAAGCGCTGCGCGAAAAAGATCGCCTGCGCCTGTTTGAACTGCACCCCACCGAAATTGACATACTGAAAGAAAACCTTTCATTGCAAGACCGGGCCACCCAGAAAAAACCATGGTCTACGAACAAGACGGTTTCACGGGCCTGAAGGCCCTGCTGCCCCCGCCAACTCGCCGGGCCATTACCATTATTGACCCGTCGTACGAAGACAAGGCCGACTACCGCAAAACATTGCAATGCGTGCAAGACGCCATGACACGGTTCCCGACCGGCTGCTACGCCATCTGGTACCCGCTGGTGCAGCGTCGCGAAGCCACCGAACTGCAACGAACCTTTGAAAAAATGAAAGACTGCAACTGGCTTAACGCCACACTAAGCGTACGCAAGCCACCCAGCGACGGTTTTGGCCTGTTTGGCAGCGGCATGTTCGTCATCAACCCGCCCTGGACATTGCATGGCGACCTGGCCAAGGCGCTGCCGTGGCTGGCAAAGCAACTGGCCCTTGATGAACGCGCCAATTTCACCCTGAAGCAATCGGCCTCGGGTACACAACCAGCGTCGAACACAAAGCAAGCACCAGAAAAAAACGTGATTCAGGTTCAAAGCACGCTTCGGGTACAAAACATAACTCAGCGGCAAAGCACACCTCGGGCGCAAGGTCAGTCACAGGTGTAAAACAGGCTTCAAAAACCAGATAAAGCATGCGCATCAAATAAATTGGCCCAAGGTTTTAACGAAACCCTTGGGCCAAACAACACTTAACGCATGGCGGGGCATACACCCCTGAAAAAGAACGAGCCAGACCCTTAAAACTGCTCGCCTTCTCGCAGATAGCGCCATTGGCCCTGGGGTAAGTCACCCAGCACGATGCGGCCCATACGCACGCGTTTCAAGCCAACCACTTTCAAGCCCACCTGCTCACACATCCGGCGGATCTGACGCTTCTTGCCTTCCTGCAAAATAAACCGCAACTGGTCTTCGTTCTGCCAGGAGACCTCGGCGGGTTTAAGCACCTGACCATCGAGACTCAGGCCATGGTTAAGCAATTTCAGGCCGTTGCTGCCCAGCTTGCCCTCGACCCTGACCAGATACTCTTTTTCAATATCGGAATGCTCATCGATCAGCTGACGCGCAATCCGGCCATCTTGCGTCAATACCAACAAACCTTGCGAATCAATATCCAGACGCCCGGCCGGTGCCAGGCCTCGCAAATGGCTACGGTCAAACTTGATCAGGGATTTTTCAGGGCGATATTGGGTGCGTTCTGAAATCAGCGTAGCCGCAGGCCGGTAGCCACTTTCGGCCTGACCCGACACATAGCCCACCGGCTTGTTCAGCAAGATAGTGACACGAGCAGTCTGGCGCTGCTGCGCCTGCCGATCGAGGGTAATTTTCTGGTGCGGATACGCCTTGCTGCCCAATTGAGACACCACGACACCGTCAACACGCACCCAACCCCGCTCGATATAGCTGTCAGCCTCGCGACGGGAACACAGGCCACGGTCGGCCATCAATTTCGAAATTCTGATTTTTTCCATAGGCGTCATTGTATGCAGGATGACGCCTGTCGGGTATCAGGGAACGAGAACAGGCCAGCGCCACGTTGCGCCATAGCGTCAACGGAGCGGTAAACCTGACCTCAGGAATGCTGCAGGGTTATGGCCCATCCAGGCCGTCGGCGCTCGCCCTCGCCCTGACCCGGGCGACTTGTCAAACAACACGCCAAGAAAAATCTGACATCAATACGCCAGAATCTTGGAGAGAAACTGCTGAGCGCGCTCGGAACGTTGTTCCGGGTGACCGAAGAAATCATCTTTGCTGCAATCTTCAACGATCAGGCCCTGGTCCATGAAAATAACGCGATCAGCTACCTTCCGCGCAAAACCCATTTCATGGGTGACCACCATCATGGTCATGCCGTCAGCGGCAAGGTCTACCATGACATCCAGAACCTCATTAACCATTTCAGGGTCGAGCGCCGACGTGGGTTCGTCAAACAGCATGACGACCGGATCCATGGCCAGAGCCCGCGCAATGGCCACCCGCTGCTGCTGACCTCCGGACAACTGACCGGGAAACTTGTCAATGTGGTCGGCCAGCCCCACGCGGTGCAACAAGGTCTTGCCGCGTTCAACGGCCTCTGCTTCAGAGCGACCCAACACCTTCACCTGGGCCAACGTCAGGTTGCGCATGACGGACAAATGTGGAAACAGCTCAAAGTGCTGGAAAACCATGCCAATACGCGAACGCAGCCTGGGCAGGTTCGTACCCGGGGCCCCTACCGAAACCCCGTCAACAACGATTTCACCTTCCTGAAAAGGCTCGAGGGCATTGGCGGTTTTGATCAAGGTTGACTTGCCCGACCCGGACGGCCCGCACACCACCACGACCTCGCCGCGGCTGACCTGGGTCGTGCAATTTTTAAGCACCTGAAACGCGCCATACCACTTGCTTACATTCTTGAATTCGATCATGCCTGAGCTTACCCCTGACCCGCGACGCCATAACGGCCTTGCAACCGGCGAACCAGTCGCGATGCCGCATAGGAAATAACAAAATACACCAGTGCAGCGAAAATGAACATTTCAACCAAACGGCCGTCGCGCTGGGCCACAATGTTGGCGGCCCCCAGAAAATCGGTCAGGGACAGCACATACACCAGCGAGGTGTCCTGAAACAATACAATGACCTGAGTCAGCAACACCGGCGTCATATTGCGAAAGGCCTGCGGCAAAACAATAGTTCGCATGACCCCATGGTAATTCAGACCCAGGGCATAACCAGCGTCAGTTTGCCCCCGCGGGACCGCCAGGATGCCCGCCCGGATGATTTCACAGAAATAAGCGGCCTCGAACAACGTGAACGTGATCAGTGCCGAGGTGAAACCACCAACCGGTACCGGCATACCGCTGCCGTTCAACCACCCTGCGATGTAGGGCACCAGAAAATAGAACCAGAAAATGATCAGGATGAGCGGCAATGCCCGAAACAGATTGACATACCCCGCTGCCAGCCACGACACCGCGCGGTTTGCCGACAAACGCATCAGGGCCAACGCCGTACCCAACGCCAGTGCCAGAACCGTAGAAAGCAACGTCAGCTTTAACGTGAACACCAGACCTTGGGCAAACAGCCAGGGCAAGGCATCAAGAATGACGGAAAAGTCAAAATCAGCCATCACACCCTACTTGGCCGTGCCCATGAAACCAGGCACCTGCAGATTTTTTCCAGCCGGCGCATCAAGCACACAATAACGATATTGATGATGACATACAGCAGGGTCGCGGCCGCAAAAGATTCAAAAATCTGAAAACTGAATTCTTGCATTGAACGCGCAGCACCCGTGATTTCCAGCAACCCGATGGTAAATGCCACTGACGAATTCTTGACCAGATTCAAGGCTTCTGACGTGAGAGGCGGCATGATCATGCGTACAACCGCCGGCAACAGTACCCACCGATATACCTGCCAGCGTGTCAGACCCAGTGCCGTACCGGCCATGGCCTGCCCCGCCGGCAATGAGGTAATGCCCGCCCTGACCTGCTCGGCAATGCGGGCCGATGTAAACAGCCCCAGACAAACGGCTGCCGTCCAGAACGTACTGAAAAGCGGATCGGATTGCTTGATGAAATCACCCAACGAAGCGGGCAGCAGTTCCGGCACCACGAAATACCACAGGAACATTTGCACGAGCAACGGAATATTGCGAAAAAGCTCGACCCACGCCCGGCATAACCGCTCAACCCAGGCAATTCGGGTAGTGCCAAGCACCCCGACTGCAAAACCGGCCAGCAAAGCCAGCCCCCAGGCCACAACTGAAACACCCAGCGTCCAGCCCGCCCCACGGATTAGTGTATCGAGGTAAGTACCCGTGCCGTCAGGGGACAGGTCCATGAAAATGGACCAGTTCCAGTTGTAATTCATACTCGCAACACCCGGCAATAACGGTGGGCAACCCTGTCAGCCCGCAGCTGGCAGGGTGTAGGCCGCCGGATCGGGCGAGTCAGTGGGGTTCTGGATAACGCGCTGCAGTTCCGGCGTCATGGGCCAGTTCATGTTGATATTACGCGGGGGAATGGGCTGCAAAAACCATTTCTTGTACAACGCGTCGAGGCGGCCGTCTTGCATCAACGCCTTGACCGCGGCGTCGACCACCGCCTTGAATTCAGGGTCGTTGCGCGGCAGGATGATCCCGTAGGGTTCAATGGTATAGGCCTTTTGACTGATTACCCAATCGTCAGCGTAACGCGAGTTGGCAACCAGCCCGGCCAGCAGGATATCGTCCATGAAGAACGCGGCCGCCCGCCCGCTGCTGACCATAAGAAAGGCCTCGGAATGGTCTTTGGCTGTAATGATGCGCAGACCGAGATTCTGTTCGGCATTGGCTTGTGTCAGCCAGCGCAGATTGCTGGTACCTGCCGTCGACACCACCGTTTTACCCTTCAGATCGGCTAAATCCTTGAAGCCGGATGCTTTCAGGGCAGCAAACCGCGTTGCAGTCACAAACGTAGTGGGCGCAAAACTGACCTGTTCCTGGCGCTGCGCATTGTTGGTCGCCGAACCGCAGGTCATGTCAACCGTGCCATTGGCAACCAGCGGAATGCGCGTTGACGATGTGACAGGCACCTGACGCACATTCAATTCGGGCAGACCCAGGTGAGCCTTTACGGCATCAACAATGGCATAGCAGATATCCATGGAATACCCCACGGGCCGCTGCTCGCCATCGAGGTAAGAAAAAGGAATGGACGACTCGCGATACCCGAGCGTGACCTGCCCGGAATCTTTGATTTTATCGAGGCGGCCTTGGGCCAGGACCGGGGACAAACTGGCAAAAGCCAGCGTGGCGGCAAAGACAACTGACAGCAATTTCATGGCTACTCCTGCGATTTTCACAACTACCTCTTTTTAGTATACCCCAACTTCGTTGCCCTGACCTCGTGGCATACCCTAGGTTTTGCGAAAAAATCAGAGCGCTGCAGGCCCGTTCTCGCCCGTACGAATGCGGATGGCCTGTTCAACCGGCTGCACAAAAATTTTGCCATCGCCAATTTTTCCGGTATGGGCAGCCTTGAGAATGGCCTCGATGGAGCCATCGACCAACCCGTCGTCCACCACCAGATCAATGCGGATTTTGGGCAAAAAATCAACGACGTATTCTGCACCGCGATACAGCTCGGTGTGACCCTTCTGGCGCCCGAACCCTTTGACTTCGGTAACCGTCAGACCACTGACACCAATTTCGGCAAGTGCCTCGCGCACTTCGTCGAGTTTGAAGGGTTTGATGATGGCTGTAATGAGTTTCATGAACGGGCTCCGGGGGTGGGTGAGACGAAATGCAAGCTTAAAATTATCGCACGGTCATTTATAATTGGGCACTATGTCAAAAAATACCCACTCCGCCCCGCAAGACCAGTTCGCCAACAAGGCCCAAGCCTGGTCCGCCCGTTTTTCCGAGCCTGTTTCCGACCTGGTCAAGCGTTATACCGCCTCTGTCGACTTCGACAAGCGCATGGCCGCGTTTGACATCCAGGGCTCGCTGGCCCATGCCGACATGCTGGCCTCCATCGGGATCATCAGTGCTGACGACCTGGCGGCCATCCAGAACGGCATGGCCCAGATCCTGAACGAAATTGAAGCTGGCCAGTTCACCTGGTCGCTCGACCTTGAAGACGTTCACCTGAACATCGAAAAACGTCTGGTCGAACTGGTGGGCGATGCCGGCAAGCGCCTGCACACGGGCCGTTCACGTAACGACCAGGTGGCCACAGATATCCGTCTGTGGCTGCGCGCCGAAATTGACATCGCCATTGATCTGCTGCGCCAACTGCGCCACAACCTGGCGCTGCTGGCACAAACCCACGCTCACACCATACTGCCGGGGTTCACCCACTTGCAGGTTGCTCAACCCGTCACCTTTGGCCACCATCTGCTGGCCTACGCCGAAATGTTCGCCCGCGATGCCGAACGTCTGGTCGACTGCCGCAAGCGTGTCAACCGGCTGCCTTTGGGCGCTGCCGCATTGGCTGGCACAACCTACCCGATTGACCGCGAACGCGTCGCTAAAACTCTGGAATTCGACGGCATCTGCCGAAACTCACTTGACGCCGTCTCTGACCGCGACTTTGCCATCGAGTTTTGTGCCGCTGCCGCACTGGTCATGACGCACATCTCGCGCATGTCCGAAGAGCTTATCATCTGGATGAGCCCACGCGTGGGTTTCATCGAACTGGCCGACCGCTTCTGTACCGGCAGTTCCATCATGCCTCAAAAGAAAAACCCTGACGTACCCGAACTGGCTCGTGGCAAAACCGGGCGGGTCAATGGCAATCTGGTCGGGCTGCTGACACTCATGAAAGGCCAACCGCTGGCCTACAACAAAGACAACCAGGAAGACAAAGAAGGTTTGTTCGACTCGGCCGATACCATTCGCGACACCCTGACCATTTTTGTTGACATGGTCAATGGTATCAAGGTAAAGCCCGAAGCCATGCGGGCTGCGGCCCTGCAGGGCTATGCCACGGCAACCGATCTGGCCGACTACCTGGTCAAGAAAGGCGTGCCATTCCGCGATGCCCACGAAACCGTGGCACACGCCGTACGCACCTGCGAAGAACAGCAGTGCGACCTGGCTGACCTGTCACTCGAACAGCTGCGCGCGTTCCACAACGACATCAACGAAGACGTGTTCGAAGTGCTGACCCTTGAAGGCTCGGTCGCCGCACGCAATCACGTCGGTGGCACAGCACCAGCCCGGGTGCTGGAAGAAGCCGCACGCGTTTTGGCAGAAACCGCTGCCTGATAGCTCTGACGGTTGAACGCTGAAGATGGATGACTGAAGGTTGAACGCTTGAAGACTGCAGGGGTAAAAATGATCGCCTGAGGTCTGACAGACCATGACCTGAAGCCTGGCCAGCCGTTTCAGGCAGCACGCCCGAATAAAAACCCTCGCCATCGCGAGGGTTTTTTGTTGCAAGCCTGAATTTGCAGGCCAGAACTTTTCAAGCACTGCGGGCAGCAACAGACTTGCCTGGCACTGACGACTCAAACACAGCAATTGATTCCACATGGCCGGTGTGCGGGAACATATTGATCGCCCCGGCAGCGGTCATCTGATAGCCCCCTTCGGTCACCAGAATACCGGCATCGCGTGCCAGGGTTGCCGGGTTGCACGACACGTAAACAATACGTCCCGGGCGTTCATGCGGCAGCAAAGCCGCCAACGCGCGCGACACCGCTTCGGCCCCGTCTCGTGGCGGATCAATCAGCAAACGATCAAAATAGCCAAGATCCCGCAACCATTGCACGTCCACCTCGAACAGGTTCAGTACGGCAAAGTCCGTCTTGTCGGCCAGGCCATTGGCCATCGCCGCTTCACGCGCCCGATCAATCAAGATTTTGCTGCCTTCAATACCCACCACCTCGCGTGACTGGGTCGCCAACGGCAAGGTGAAGTTACCCAACCCGCAGAACAAGTCAGCGACACGATCCGTAGACTGGACACCAAGCAACGAAAGCGCACGGGCAATCAAGGCCTGATTGATGGCATGATTGACCTGGGTAAAATCAGTAGGCCGATACGCCATGCGCAAGCCAAACTGGGGTAACGAGTAAGCCAGACGCCCCTCGTCATCGGGGTCCATCGGATGCACTGTTTCCGGCCCCTTGGGTTGCAACCACCAGCTGACGCCATGTTCCTGCGCAAATTGGGCGAGCAGGCGCTGGTCACCAGCCGTCAAGGGTTCCATGTGCCGCAACAACAGCGCCGTCGTCTGATCACCCACAGCCACCTCGATTTGCGGGATGCTTTTCGGGGCAGACAATTGGCCTACCAAGTGGCGTAACGGTACCAGCAAATCAGAAACATGCGGCGGCAACACCAGGCACTTGGTCATGTCGACTACATAAGCGCCCCGCTTTTCCCGAAAGCCAACCAGCACGCCACCCTTTTTTGAACCACACGGACCGACAGGCGGGCGCGATAACGATAACCCCAGGCGGGCCCATGCATGGGCGACAGCATGCGCTGTGGCCGTACCTTGCCGATATGCCAAAGTGCATCTTCAAGGGCGCGTTGTTTGACGGCGACCTGCGCCGCCGGATCAAGGTGCTGCATGGCACAGCCGCCACACACGCCGAAATTCGGGCAAGCGGGGGTGACACGCTGCGACGACGGCTTGAGAATGGCTTCGGCGCGCGCCGTATCAAAGGATGACTTTTGCCGCAGGATCGGGCCCTGACCCGCTCGCCGGGCAAGGCTCCTTCAACAAAGACAACCTTGCCATCGTGGCGGGCAACACCCCGGGCTTCCAGGTCGAGCGACTGGATATCAAGAACTAGATCGGACATGGGCCATGACGCCTAAAAAACTTATCAGGCCCGAATTTTGACACTCTAGCGACGGCCTGTCGAATCGCCCCGCTCGGCCAGATGTGCGGCGATCTTGCCGCGCTGGGTATCATCAAACGAATCCCACACTGCCAGCCACTTGGCCGTCATATCGGCCTGAGCCTGCATCATCGTGGTTCGGTGGGCCTGTCGGGCTTCGATGGCGACACGCGGATCAATTTTTCCGGAGGACAATTCGGCCTTGCGGGCGTCGTGTTGCGACTTCATTTGGTCTTTCTGGCCCGACCACAACGACTTGCGCGCCTGCTGCGCCTGCTCAAGCAGGCCCTTCTGGGCGTCCGTCAAGGCCAGCGTATCCAGGAATTTTTGACTGATGCCTCCATAACCTGGAACCACCAGAGCGGCACGCACCTCGTCGCGCTGGCCATGACGCTTGCCATGATGTTTGCCATCGTGCTTGTGGCCGCGGTAGCCCTCAGCGGCGGTTACCGGTGCCGAATCGGGCGCTGACGGTGATGCAAAAACCGGGGTTTGCAGGGCAACAGCCGCTACCACAGCGGCCAGGGAAGATGCGAATAAAGAAGATTTGCGTTGCATGATAAGGAGACACCTGAAATGAATTATGGAGTCGTCATTGTCGGCTCACACCCATTTCCGGGTTGTTTCAGCCATGACGCCAAATCTTTCAGGTGATTTCAGCAGCCCAACAGGGTTGTTGCTTGCCAACTGCAGCACACAACCACACATCATGCAAACACGCGGATCAGGTATCCCAGGCCGCCAGATACTCGGCCCAGTGAGGAGCGCCTGAGGCTTGGAGCGTATCGCGCACCAGTTGTATCTCGTGCGCATAGGCGACATCATCAAGTTCGCCTTTCAGCAGCCGGAAACGACAATATACCAACCAGGTGTTGACGACATCGGTTTCACAATAGGCACGTACATCATCTTGCTGACCCGACATCCAGGCTTTCCAGACCTGACTGCCGTCCATGCCGAGCTTGCCCGGAAAACCGCATAATTTCGCCAATTCATCGAGTGGTGCATTGGCACGCCCGTTGTACTTGGCAAGCAGATCCATCAGGTCAATGTGGCGATTGTGATAGCGACTGATGTAGTTGTTGTATTTGAAGTCACGGTCATCGTCACCGGTATCCCAGTAGCGCGGCGCCGCTACACCGTGAATCAGGCTGCGGTAGTGCAAAACAGGGAGGTCAAAACCGGAACCATTCCAGCTGACCAAACGGGGGGTATAGTGCTCGATGGTTTTGAAAAAACCGGCAATCAAAGCCGCTTCCGGATCATCGGGTTTGCCCAGGGTTTTAACGCGAAACCCTGGGCATCACGAAACACACACCCGACCACGGCAATTTTCTGAAGGTGCAAAGGCAGAAAATCAGTGCCATGGGACTCGAGCCGGGCAGCCTGGGCGGCTGCCACGACGTCTTCATCAGACAGCTCGTTACCCCAGCCATTAAGCCGGCGCAACCCGTCGATGTCCGGGATGGTTTCGAGGTCGAAGACCAAAACAGGGGTCATCGGGCCGGCAGATACGACAAGGGGTTGACCGGTATACCGCTGCGACGGATTTCAAAGTGAAGCCGCGGCGAGGTAGTGTCAGTTTGACCGACCTCGGCGATTTTCGCACCTTTGCTGACCTGCTGGCCCGTTTTAACCAGCAACTTGTTATTGTGTGCATAGGCCGAGATAAACCCGTTCGAGTGCCCCAGCAGAATCAGGTTACCCAGACCACGTACCCCATTACCGGCATACATGACTTTACCCGATGCGGCGGCCACGACGGGATCACCCACTTTGCCTTCAATATCGATACCCTTGGTATTGGTCGTGAAGCCCTGGATGATCTTGCCGCTAGCAGGCCACCCCAGGAAACCAGGCTGGCGTCACTGGCGCGTGCCGCAGTAGTGGGCTCGGCCTTTGGTGCCGGCGCAGGCGCCGAAGGCGTTGCCGAGGACGTCGAGGGTGACGTTGATGCCGGTGCTGCTGGCGCACCGGCCACAGCCCCACCAGCACCCAGACGCAACGTCTGGCCAACCCTGAGTTGCGACGGATCGGAAATATTGTTCAAGCTGATGAGGGTATTGACATCAACATTGTGCATCTGGGAAATTTTATAGAGGGTGTCACCAGGCTTGACCACATAAACACCCCCACCCTGAGCCGACGCATCGGTGCTCGACATATCGCTGACCGGTGCCTGCGTACCTCGTGACGCACACCCGGCCAGCACGGCCAGGGATACAACGGCCGACACGGCCAGAACCCTTGAACGACGAAGGAACTGACCGCCCTGCCCTGCTGTACCCGACGCAAACGTATTTGCGTGCATAAGAAATCTCCCTTACAACTGCGTACCCGCGCGAAGCGGTACAAAACGAACTGATTCAAGGTCTGTGCGACTGAACGACGACAGACCGGTGCGCTCGATGAGGATGAGGCGCTGATCGGCGCTACCCTCGGGCGCAATGAGGCGACCGCCAACTGCCAGTTGATCAAGCAGCGCTTGCGGAATCTTGATTCCCGCCGCCGCAACGACGATGGCGTCATAGGGGGCATGCGCCGGTAATCCGAGCATACCATCTGCAAATGATAAACGAACCCTCGAGCCGGTTTTCAACACGCGCAAATGGCCCCGCGCCAGATCGTGTAACCCGCGGATACGCTCGATGGCGTAGACCTCGGGAACCAGTTGCGACAAGACGGCTGCCTGGTAACCACAGCCGGCACCCACTTCGAGTACCCGCACCGGCATACGCTGCTCACAAACCGCAGCAATCATGCGCGCCACGACCCAGGGCTGAGAAATCGTTTGACCGTAGCCGATAGGCAGCGCAGCATCTTCGTAGGCGCGGCTGGCCAGACCCTCGTCGACAAACAGATGACGCGGTACAGCCATCATGGCAGCCAGAACACGCTCATCAGTAATACCTTGCGTGCGCAAGCGCTGTACCATTTGAGCACGAAGACGGTCGGAATTCAGCCCCAGATTGGCGGAAGGCCCCTGTGACATAACTGCCGCCGGCCCTGCAGGCGACATTTTGCGAGCGGATGTACCCGGTGCTGCCACCCTGGCATTGCTGTTGGATACGGTAATACCATTGCCCAGACTGGAACGCCCGAAACGATTGACCGTACCCGTTCCGAACGGGGAATGTGTCAGGGTTTTCGCATAGCGGGCCAGCCCACCGGGAAACAGCGTCAAGCTGCTCATGGTAAGTTAGGTCAAGGCGCAACGGCGTTACCGACACACAATGCTGTTCAATCGCTGCAAAATCAGTATTGGCACCCGCGTCAAACACATTGCCGACAGGCCCGATCCAGTAGACCGGCTCGCCGTACGGCGTGGCACTTTTGATGACCGGCTCAGACGGATGGCGCTTGCCCAGACGGGTGACCCGTGTTGGCCCCAGCACATCGGCCGGGACGGCAGGAATATTGACGTTGAGCAGCACTTTGCTGTCAAGTGGCTGGGCAATGTGATGCTCGACAACCCTGCGGGCGACCTGCGCCGCGGTCTCCAGATGCTTCCAGCCCCGCTCGACGAGCGAAAACGCAATAGAAGGAATTCCGAAAAGATACCCTTCGGTGGCAGCGGCAACCGTACCCGAATAAAGGGTATCGTCGCCAAGGTTGGCGCCGTTGTTGATCCCGGAAACCACCAGATCAGGACGAAAATCAAGCAAACCCGTCAGAGCGATGTGAACGCAATCGGACGGCGTACCGTTGACGAAGAAAAAGCCATTCGGTGCCTGACGCACTGACAGAGGACGATTCAGTGTCAGCGAATTGGACGAACCACTGCAGTTCGTTTCAGGCGCGACCACCGTAATTTCGCCCAGGCCGGCCAGCGCCTTGACCAAGGCCTCAATACCCAAGGCGTTGTACCCATCGTCATTGGACACCAGTATGCGCATCACGTTTCCATTGAACTGTAAGAATGTGGCCAATTGTACCCGCTCGTGTTCACTCGTGGCTGGCTCAACGCGGTAGAATTGGCGCGCCTGGAATTAACAAAAACAATTGCCCATGACCCCTTTTTTTGCCACAGCCCTCGGGCTTCTGATCATTGCCACCGCCTACCTGCTGGGTTCCATCCCGTTTGCAGTGGTGGTCAGCCGCAGCATGGGCTTGCAAGACCCGCGCACCTTCGGGTCGAAAAACCCCGGGGCAACCAACGTTTTACGATCAGGCAACAAAACCGCTGCCTTGCTGACACTGGTGGGCGATGCCCTTAAAGGTTTGGTTGCTGTCTGGCTGGCGCAATGGCTGGCCACGCTTCTGGGGCTTGGCATCTGGGTGGTTGCCGCCGCAGCTGTAGCGGTATTCCTGGGGCACGTTTACCCGGTTTTCCTGGGTTTCAAGGGTGGCAAAGGTGTAGCAACGGCCCTGGGCGTCTTGCTTGCCCTTCAGCCCCTGCTGGCCCTGGCAACGGTGGCAACATGGCTGATTGTTGCCTACGCCAGCAAATACTCTTCTCTGGCTGCCATTATGGCGGCTGTTTTTGCGCCGTTGTATTACCTGTTTGGCGGCAATATTGGCTGGCGCCTTGAGCCTGTGGTGGCATTCGCGATTATCCTGATCAGCGTCATGCTGTGTTTCAGGCATGGCGCCAACATCACCCGGCTGATGAAAGGCACCGAACCGCGTATTGGTGCCGGCAAAAAAACCACGAAAAAACAGCAAAAAACCCTAGATTTCATCAAGCGGCCAGCGCGGACGTACGGTAAACGCATGCGACCTTGATGCGTCAAGGTCTACCAAACCGGCCTTGACACGCTGGGCTGCTGCAAATGCAATCATGGCGCCGTTATCAGTGCACAATGACAATGGCGGAAAAAACCTCACCGCCACGACGTGCCATTTCAGACTGCAACTGGGCACGCAGATGACGGTTGGCCCCGACACCACCCGCCACGACCAGCCGCTTCAACCCCGTCTGTTTCATGGCTTTCAGTGACTTTGCTGCCAGTACATCCACAATGGCCGCTTCAGTAGCGGCCGCAAGGTTTGCCCTGGCCGCAGGAAAATCAATAGACACATCCGCCTGCAAATTTTTCATGCGTGTCAGCACCGCTGTCTTGAGACCACTGAAGCTGAAATCAAGGTCTTTGCTGTGAAGCATCGGGCGCGGAAGGTCGTACGCGGCCGCATTGCCCTGTTCGGCCAGGCGCGATAAGGCCGGCCCACCAGGATAACCCAGCCCCATCAGTTTGGCCGATTTGTCGAAGGCCTCACCGGCGGCATCGTCCAGCGTTTCACCCAGCAGGGTGTATTGCCCTACCCCATCGACCCGCATCAGTTGCGTATGCCCCCTGAAACAAGCAAGGCCACGAACGGAAATTCAGGTGCCGGTTGCGCCAGCAACGGTGACAGCAAATGACCTTCGAGGTGATGAATGGCAATCGCCGGCAAATCGCGCGCCCAGGCCATTGACTGGGCCACGCTGGCCCCGACCAGCAAAGCGCCGGCCAGACCCGGCCCGGCGGTATAGGCAATAGCGTCAACATCGGAAAATGCCAGCCCGGCACCGTCCAAGGCCTCTTGGGTCAGAGGCAACACACGTTGAATATGATCACGGGAAGCCAGTTCAGGAACCACCCCACCGTAATCCTGGTGCATTTCTATCTGGCTGTGGAGCGCATGCGATAACAGGCCACTTTCAGTACATACGACGGCAACGCCGGTTTCGTCACAGGAACTTTCAAAACCAAGAATAATCATGAGGGCAGGTTATCAGACAAAACCGGTGTGGATGTCATAAAAATACGGGTAATTACGACCCGCAAAAGCAACAGTTGAGAATGAATACGGCTTAGAATTGCAGCGTAATATTTCCTTTAACCAAGAAACATTGGACCGAATAATTCAAAGCCTGTCTGGGAGGGCAATGTATGCTGGAAAACCTGTTTAAGCTTCAGGAACATGGAACCAACCCCCGCACCGAGATTTTAGCGGGTGTCACCACATTCCTGACGATGGCCTACATCATTTTTGTGAATCCGGCCATTCTGTCAACTACTGGCATGGATAGCGGCGCCATTTTTGTGGCCACCTGCCTGGCTGCCGCCATCGGTACACTGATCATGGCGTTTGTCGCCAACTGGCCGGTCGGCATGGCCCCCGGCATGGGCCTGAACGCATTCTTTGCGTTCACCATTGTCGGCGCCATGGGCTACAGCTGGCAGCAAGCGCTGGGCGCGGTATTCATTTCAGGCATTATTTTCCTTTTGCTGACCGTTACCGGTATCCGCACCTGGATCGTCGAAGGCATCCCGAAATCGCTGCGCTCGGCTATTGTGGCCGGTATTGGCCTGTTCCTGGCCATCATTGCCCTCAAAACCTCGGGCATCGTGGTGGGCAGCGAAGCCACGCTGGTCACCTTGGGCGACCTGACTGCACCCTCAACACTGTACGCCATCCTCGGGCTGTTCATCATTGCCGCCCTCGACGCCCTGAAAGTTCGCGGTGCCATCCTGATCGGCATTCTGGCCGTCACCATTCTGTCTATTTTGACCGGCCATCAGGAATTTGGCGGGGTGTTCTCGGCGCCGCCCAGTCTGGCCCCCACGTTCATGCAACTTGACATCATGGGTGCCCTGAACTTTGGTTTTGTCAACATCATTCTGGTGCTGGTACTGGTCGAGGTTTTCGATGCCACCGGCACCATGATCGGCGTTGCCAAGCGTGCCAACCTGATGCCGGAAGGCAAGCCCAATCGTCTGGGCCGGGCCCTGCTGGCTGACAGTACCGCCATTGTTGCCGGTTCCATGCTGGGCACCAGCAGCACCACGGCCTATATTGAAAGCACCTCGGGAGTTCAGGCGGGTGGCCGTACCGGTCTTACTGCCGTTACCGTTGCCGTATTGTTCTTGCTGGCCCTGTTCCTGGCCCCGCTGGCCGGCTCGGTTCCTGGCTATGCCACGGCCCCCGCACTGCTGTATGTCGCTGGCCTGATGCTTCGCGAAATCGCCGAGGTCGACTGGTACGATGCCACAGAAGCCACACCGGCGGCATTAACGGCCGTCGCCATGCCCTTCACCTACTCGATTGCAAATGGCCTGGCCTTTGGTTTCATTAGCTACGTGGTACTGAAGATCATCACCGGGCGCTTCAGCCAGATCCATCCTGCAACCTTCATCGTCGCTGTTCTTTTTGTCATCAAGTACGCCTATTTTGGCGGACACTGACACCGGCAATACCCCTGCGGCTGGCAGGCGCTGCACGTGCAAAGCTCTACGTAAACCAGTACACTGGATACGCAGTAGTTGCACATGCAAGCGGCCTGTCAGCCGCTTTTTCATTTCGGGAGCCCCATGAGCACGATCGAACTTACCAAAGACACTTTTCAGGCGGCTGTCCTAGACAGCAAACCGCTCATCGTTGATTTCTGGGCCCCTGGTGTGGCCCCTGCCGCAGTTTTTCACCGATTTTTGAAAAAGTGGCCGCTGGTCACGATGACATCACGTTTGCCAAGGTCAATACCGAAGAGCAGGAAGAGCTGGCCGGGGCGTTGGGTATTCGCTCGATTCCCACACTCATGGTCTTCCGCGAACAGGTTTTGTTGTTCAACCAAGCCGGTGCATTGTCAGCCAGCCAGCTTGAAGAACTGGTCGGCCAGGTGAAAACCATTGATATGGCCCAGGTTCATGCCGATATTGCTGCCCAGCAGCAAAAGAACAAGACCAGGGTTGATGAGGTCAAAAATCACCCCTGATCGGGTGATTTTTTCGATCAGCCCCTGGCCACGCGTCAGGTTGGTAAATTCAAGCTCGAAAGCCGCATAATTATCGACAGGCAACGCCAGTTGCCATGTCACGCCCTGGCCATCGAACTGTTCGTCTTCAATCATCACGCCAAATCCCTCAAGCCGCGATCGCACCAGCGCCATGTCGGAAAAGGCGCAGGTACAGTAGCATGTCGCAAGATTGAGCAATTCAATTTTGGGTGCAGCACGAAGGCATTGCGCCGCCGTACCCCCATAGGCACGGATCAGGCCGCCGGTACCGAGCTTGATGCCACCAAACCAGCGCACCACCAGCACAACCACCTGATCAAGCCCCTGCCCCTCGATAGCCTGCAAAATAGGTTTGCCTGCCGTACCACCGGGTTCACCATCGTCATTGAACCGGTAGGCTTGCCCGATTTTCCAGGCCCAGCAATTGTGGGTTGCGGCCGGATCGGAATGCTGGCCAATGAAATCAGCCGCGTCGTGGGGGTCCGTACCGGGGCCGCCCACACCAGAAAGCGACTTTTCCGGACGTCTTCCTGGTACGAAACGGGTTCAGACAAGGTGTAGGCCAAACCGGTTCCTAAGCTTCGATACCCCGTGATGCGAGGAAATCGTCATAGCCGCCCGCATAGTCGATAATCTGACCGTCGTGCTGGATTTCAAGAATACGTGTGGCCAGACCGGAAACGAACTCGCGATCATGCGAAACAAACACCAGAGTACCTTCGAATTTTTCAAGGGCATACTGCAATGACTCGATGGACTCCATGTCGAGGTGGTTGGTGGGTTCGTCAAGCAGCAACACATTGTGTCGCCCCAGCATCAGGCGACCAAATGTCATGCGATTCTTTTCACCCCGGACAATACCTTGACCTGTTTGACGATATCATCGGCAGAAAACAGCAGGCGCCCCAGAACGGAACGCATGGCCTGATCATCATCACCTGGCTGGCGGTAGTCGGCCATCCAGTCGAACAGATTCTTGTCAGACTGGAACTGATCGGACACGTCTTGCGCCATGTACCCCATGTCAGCGTTTTCCGACCATTTGATGGTACCGGTATCGGGGGCCAGGTCACCGGCCAGCATGCGCAACAGTGTGGTTTTACCCACCCCGTTGGCACCCACGATAGCGATTTTCTCGCCGGCTTCCACCATGGCCGAATAGCGCTGGATGACCGGGTGGTCGTAGGCTTTGGAAATGCCTTCGATGGTGACGGCCAGACGGTGCATGGCCTTCTTCTGCTCGAAACGGATATACGGGTTCTGCCGCGACGACGGTTTGACTTCAACAGTTTCCGACTTGATGCGGTCAATTTGCTTGAGACGCGACGTGGCCTGACGCGACTTGGACTTGTTGGCGGCAAAACGGCGCACGAAGTCTTGCAATTCGGCCACACGCTCTTTGGCCTTGGCATTGACGGCACTGATACGCTCGCGCGCCTGGGCAGCGGCCAGCATGTAGTCATCGTAGTTGCCCGGGTACACGCGCAATTCACGGTAATCAAGGTCGGCCATGTGCGTACACACCTGATTCAGGAAGTGACGATCGTGGCTGATGATGATCATGGTGCTTTGGTAGCCATTCAACACATTTTCGAGCCAGCGAATGGTGTTGATATCGAGGTTGTTGGTGGGCTCATCAAGCAACAGGACATCGGGGTTCGAAAACAGTGCCTGCGCCAGCAAAACACGCAGTTTCCAGCCCGGAGCGATTTCGCGCATGGGCAGGTTATGCTGCTCGACCGGAATCTCAAGGCCCAGCAACAATTCGCCGGCACGAGCCTCGGCCGTGTAGCCGTCGTACTCAGCGAACTTGGCCTCGAGATTGGCCGCTTCCATGTAGTCTTCTTCGGTGGCGTCGGGGTTGGCATAAATGGCATCACGACGACTCATGACGTCCCACATTTCTGCGTGGCCCATGAGTACGACATCAAGGACACGGATGTCTTCGTAGGCGAACTGGTCTTGACGCAGTTTGCCCAGACGCACACCGGGTTCGAGTGAAACGTTGCCCGAACTGGGCTCGAGATCACCACCGATGATTTTCATGAAGGTTGATTTGCCAGAGCCATTGGCCCCGATCAGACCGTAACGGTTGCCTTCGCCGAACTTGACGCTGACATTTTCAAACAGCGGCTTGGGACCAAACTGGATCGTAAGATTTGCGGTAGAGATCACTTGAAGCGTTTCACCAAAACAGTAAAAATAAGGGTAACCCCGCAGTTTAACAAGGAAAACCTGCAAGTGCTGGTTTAGTTAAAACCAGCAAGTGCTGGTTTAGTTAAAACCTGCAAGTGCTGGTTTAGTTAAAAACGGAACCTGCCGGTTTAATGTTCGTGTTCGTCGAGCACCAGATGGGCCATGCCCTTTTCAGTGGCAATACCCACTACCCGGCCTACCGGCAGGGTCGCCTTGACCTTGATATGACCGTACGGCAAGCCCGTGACCACCGGCACCTTGACGGTCGAACGCAACCACTTGATGACACTGGGCATGTCAAAGCCATTGTCAGGAGCCCCCAGCTTGTAACCATTGAAGTGGCCAAGCACAATCGTCTTCTGGCGCTCAAGAATGCCAGCCTGCCAGAGCTGGGCCAGCATGCGCTCGACACGGTAGGGATGCTCGGAAATGTCTTCCAGGAACAGAATGCCCCCATCGATGTCGGGCATGTAGGGGTACCCACCAGCGAGGCCACCATGGCCAGATTGCCGCCCCACAAGACCCCGCGTGCATCGACCCGGTCAGCATCGGGCGATTCAAAACTGAGGATCTCAAGTTGCCCGCTCAGGGTTTCCACGAACAAATCGGCCGTCAGATCATCCAGTTTTTTGCACCGAAGTCACCTACCGCCATCGGCCCGGAAAAACTGTGCGCCCCGGTTTTAGCCAGCAACGCCAGATTGAACAGCGTAAAGTCGCTAAGGCCGACAAACGTCTTGCCGCTTTGAGCGACCGCGTTCCAGTCAATAAGGGGCAACAGGCGGCTGAGCCCATACCCCCGCGCGTGGCCATGACAACCGGATGCTTTTGTTTCAGCGCCCGATTGATGCCAGCCAGACGCTGACGATCGGTACCGGCAAACCGTTCATGTACCGCCAGTGCTGTGCGATCAACCGTGGTCTTGAACCCCAAACGCTTCAGGCGCTTGCAGGCACGCTCAAGGTCGGCCGGTTCTGGCACGGCACCCGACGGTGAGATCAGATAGATACCCCGGGGTTGGTCACGCCGGCACCCGCGTCGATGACAGGATGATCATGACGCTGACCCGATGCATGATCAACTTCGACCGAACCAGTATGATCCCGGTATACAGCAGCCGCCGGACCGGCAGTTTTCTTTTTGGCCATGGTGCCTTGTCTTGAAGAGTTCAGATTGAACGGGGCCGGAAGGGACGCCTCTTCAACAGAATCGCGTCACAACCTTCCGCCAAGTGTAATTATGAATGATCAGCAGCGCGGGACGTAAAAATAACCAAAGCCCCTTGACACTGAACAAGGAGGGCTTGGCTTACCCTGCGCTGCCCCCCACCTGCTCATCCGACGCCGCAGCACCACCTTGAAACGCGAGTTTTTGCAAACGAATCTGGGCACGACGCTGACGGAAAAAATCAGACAGCGCCTGCCCGCAGGCCTCGGCCATCAGCCCGCCCGAAACTGCGGTGTGGTGGTTGATTTGTGAAACAGAGGCCAGATCAAGCACACTGCCGCACGCCCCGGTTTTAAGGTCGGCCGCGCCAAACACCACATGAGCGACACGGGCGTGCATCATGGCCCCCATGCACATGACACAAGGCTCAAGGGTGACGTAAACACGGGTATCGGGTAAACGGTAGTTGCCGACGCGTCGGGCGGCATCGCGTAACGCCACCACTTCGGCATGGGCGGTTGGATCGTGATCGATTATGGTACGGTTATACCCTTGCCCAAGCAGATTGCCCTGCGGGTCCAGGACAACCGCACCCACAGGCACTTCACCGAGCCCAGCGGCAAGGGCCGCTTGCGCAAGCGCCAGCTGCATGCCCGTGCGATCAAGCTCGGAAAACAGATCGGACATAGAATTTGCGTGAATTGAACATGCTATTGGCATGGAGTGAACTTGCGTAAACTCAAGTTTTTTGTCAGTCTACGTTATTAGAACCCGACTTTTATTAGAATCACACTTTAACTTAATTAATAACCCGTCAGGAGACGAGAATGCTGGGACGTATTGCCATTGATTTAACCAAAGACGCCAACCACCTTCGACGCCTGGAAACCACCCTTCGGCTGGCCAAGTCGCACAATGCTGAAGTGGTTGGCATTTATCCCAGCCCCGAACCCACCGACTACCTGCGTGACGGCAGCCTCATTCCGCGCGAGCTGACCCAAATGATGTCCACCCACCTCGTTCAAGAGCGCGACGAGGTTGAGGCACTGTTCCACAGCAAAGCCAGCGAATTCGGCGTCAAAGCCAGCTGGCGTACCCCAGGGTCTGGCCGAAGAAGTACTGGCCCTGCATGCCCGCTACTGCGACCTGCTGGTCATGAGCCAAAACGTCAAACAAACCTCATCACTGCGTCAAAGCATTGCCGAAACCGTTATTACAACGGCGGGCCGACCCGTGCTTATGGTTCCGTACATTGGTGAACTGAGCCCCATTGGTTCGCGCATTCTGGTTTCCTGGGATCATGGCCGTCGTGCCTCTCGTGCGCTGGCCGATGCCGATCACATCCTGAAAAACGCTCAGGAAATCGTCATTCTGACCATTGACGAAAAAACCAACAAGCTGGATAACCTTGACATTAATGATGACGATCTCGAGGCTTATTTTGCAGCTAAAGGTTATGTTGCACCGAAGCGTCTGCGTCTTGACAGTGCCGATGCCGGCATCGGTAATACCATTCTGAATGCCGCCAGCGACCAGGGCTCTGACCTGATCGTCATGGGCGCCTACAACCGCAGCCGTATCCGTGAGTGGATGCTGGGCGGCACGTCCAAGACATTGCTCGATTCGATGACTGTACCCATTTTGTTCTCGCACTAATCAACGATAACCATCGGGGAGCCACATGCTTTCCCGAGGTTTCGAGCACGATGAAAAGCCCGCCTTGTGCTGGGCTTTTCATCGCCTGCACGAACACGAAAAAGAAACAGACAAGACCTTGCTTGCCTTCAAGGGTTGAACAGACACTACAGACTTGCTTGTCCGCCGTGATGGCCACGCCTGGAAAGCAACTGCCGCAGCACACCGGGAACCTGCCCCGGCAAGTCTTCAGACACAAGGCCAGGACCAAAACCGGTGGCTGCCTGACCATGAATCCAGGTGGCGGCACACGCTGCCTTGAACGGGCTCATACCCTGAGCCAGCAACCCCGCAATCAACCCGGTCAGGACATCGCCGCTACCCCCGGTGGCCAGCCAGGGCGGCGCATTGGTATTGATCACCGCCTGCCCGTCAGGTGCGGCAATAACCGTGTCTGCTCCTTTGAGCAAGACGATCGCGCCCGATTGACGCGCAGCGTCACGCACGCGGGTCAGTTTGTCGCGGGCGCCCGCCTCGCCGAAAAGGCGAACAAATTCGCCGTCATGTGGCGTCAGAACACACTCATGATTCAAAGCCGACAGGAGTGATTCCGGATGAGACCCGAACGATGTAATGGCATCGGCATCGAGCACGACCCGGCGCCCGGTCGCCAAAGCCCACTTGACCTGCTCACGGGTTTGCCCCCTACCCCGGCTCCCGGCCCCACCAACAGAACGTTTTTACGTGTGTCCGAGAAAATGTCATTCAGACTGGCCATATCGGTATAGGGTGTCACCATGATGCCTTCAAGCGCTGTCGCATACACGGCCCACGAAAACACCGGCGCGGCCACGGTAACCAGACCCGCACCCATGCGCGCTGCCGACCGGGCCGCAAGACGTGCGGCACCGGTCATGGTCTGCCCACCGACCACCAGCACATGCCCTCGATGGTATTTATGCCCTTCGGGCGACGGCCAGGGAAAATCACGCAACCACAGCAACGGATCGTTCTCGTGGGTGTCGGGTACGATCTGATCGAACACGGTATCCGAAATACCGATGTCAGCCACCACGATGTCACCGCACAGCCGCCGCCCCGGGTAAAGCACATGTCCCGGCTTTTTACGAAAAAATGTAACGCTTAACTGTGCCGCCACCGCATCTCCATGCGTCTGCCCGGTAGCCCCGTCAACCCCACTGGGTAAATCGATGGCACAAACCGGCAACTGACGCCGATGCAGCGCCTGCACGAAACTGGCCACTGGCTCGGCCAGGGCACGCTGCAAACCCGCCCCATAAAGCGCATCAACCACCAGATCAGCCTCGTCAAGCAGGCCAACCGACAGCGGATAAACCGGCCCGGACCAAAGGCGCGCATGATGCAGGGCATCAGCTGTCGTTGGAGGACTGCCGTCGGGCGATGCCACCAGCACCGGCCAGCCCTGTTCATGCAAAAGGCGCGCCACGACGTAGCCATCGCCACCATTGTTGCCCGGCCCGCAAGCCACCAGCACACGGCACGGCGTAAACCGTTGAGTCATCGCCTGAACAACCGCCTGGCCGGCGGCTTCCATAAGCTGGATGCCCGGCGTGCCGGCCCGAATGGTGGCGGCATCGGCACGCGCCATTTCAACCGGCGCAAGCACCGCCTTTACATTGTGATTGTCCATGGTAGTCTGTTGTCTGAATTCACGCGGTAACGCCAATCATAGGGCATACGCCTCAACTTGCGTATCCGCGTTTCAACCTGCAGGGACTCCTTTGAACTCACCGATTCTTTCCATTCGCAACGTTTCAAAAGTCTATGCCTCGGGGCATCAGGCGCTGTATGACATCAACCTGGAAATTCAGCGTGGTGAGATTTTCGCACTGCTCGGCCCGAACGGGGCCGGCAAAACCACGCTGATCAATGGCATCTGTGGCCTGATCAACCTGACGCATGGCCAGGTCACCATCAACGGGTTTGACCATGTTCGTCATTACCGACAGGCCCGCGCCTGCATTGGCCTGGTTCCACAAGAGCTTACGGCTGAAGCCTTTGAAAAAGTCTGGAATACCGTCAGCTACAGCCGAGGCCTGTTCGGCAAACGTCCTGATCCGGCATTGATTGAAAAGATTCTCAAGTCATTGTCACTTTGGGAAAAACGTAACAGCCGCTTGCTGACCTTATCCGGCGGCATGAAGCGTCGTGTCCTGATTGCCAAAGCCCTGTCGCACGAACCGCCCATACTGTTTCTTGATGAGCCCACCGCCGGCGTGGACGTTGAATTGCGAAAAGGCATGTGGGATGTCATTCGCGAACTCAAGAACAACGGCGTGACCATCATTCTGACCACGCACTACATTGAAGAGGCCGAAGAAATGGCCGACCGCATTGGCATCATCCGGCAAGGCCGGCTGATTCTGGTGGAAGACAAGCTCACCCTGATGCAGTCACTCGGCAAGAAAGAACTGGCGCTTGAATTGCAACGCCCTCTGCACGCCCTGCCGGCCGCACTGCAAGATCCGCATATCAGCCTCTCTGCTGACGGCCGACGGCTGGTTTATACCTACGACAGTCAAACCGGGCAAACCGCCATCGCATCGCTGCTGAGCCGGCTGTACGAGGCAGGCGTGGTATACACCGACCTGCAAACGCGACAAAGCTCGCTGGAAGATATTTTTGTCGACCTGATCAAGGAAGATGCATGAACCTGCAAGCCATTCGTGCCATTTACCTGTTTGAAATGTACCGGCTGCGCCGCAACCTGTCGCAAAGCCTGATTGCACCCGTCTTGTCGACATCGCTGTATTTCGTGGTGTTCGGGTCGGCCATTGGCAGCCGCATGCAGGATATTGACGGGGTAAATTACGGCGCCTTCATCGTACCCGGGCTGATCATGCTGTCGGTACTGACGCAAAGCATCTCGAACGCGTCGTTCAGCATTTACTTTCCACGCTTCACCGGCACCATTTATGAGTTGCTATCAGCGCCGGTGTCTTATCTGGAAATTCTGGCAGGTTATGTCGGCGCCGCCGCCAGCAAGTCGTTGCTGCTGGCGCTGATCATCCTGGGCACCGCTGCATTTTTTGTGCCCTTGCAAATTCAGCACCCGGCCTGGATGCTGGTTTTCCTGGTGCTGACCGCCCTGACCTTCAGCCTGTTCGGGTTCATCATCGGCGTCTGGGCCGACAGCTTCGAAAGCCTGCAAATCGTGCCGCTACTGATTGTGACCCCCTGACGTTCCTGGGCGGCAGCTTTTACGCCATTTCCATGCTGCCGCCATTCTGGCAGGCCGTCAGTCTGTTGAACCCGGTGGTCTACCTGATCAGCGGCTTTCGCTGGAGCTTTTATGGCAGTGCCGATGTGAGCCTGGCCACCAGCCTTGGGGTGACATTGGCAATACTGATGGTCTGCATGGGCATTGTGGCCTGGATCTTCAAGACCGGATACCGGTTGCGGCAATAGCAACAGACCCTAAGCCACTACATGTCAAATGCGCCAAAACTGCTTATTACGCAAGCGCACACCCGCTACGCACCTGGTAAATCACAGATCAGTCACGAAAATTGTTGAATTGCAGCGGCAGATCGACCTCTTGCTGGCGCAACAAGGCAATGGCCGCTTGCAAATCGTCACGCTTCTTGCCGGTAACCCGCAGTTTTTCGCCGTTGATCTGGGTTTCAACCTTGAGCTTGGCCGCCTTGACGGCAGCGATCAGCTTCTTGGACACCGCTTGCTCAATCCCCTGGCGAACCGTGATTTTCTGGCGGGCGCCTGCCACGTTTTCCAGTAAATCGCCCTCTTCCAGACAACGCACGTCAATACCGCGAGCCGACAGGCGGCCACGCAAAATATCGAGCATCTGGCGTAACTGGAAGGGACTGGGTGCGATTTGTGTCACCACATACCCTTCCAGCTCAAACGAGGCATTGCTGCCCTTGAAGTCAAAGCGGGTGGACAGCTCACGGTTGGCCTGATCCACCGCATTGGACAATTCGTGCTTGTCGACTTCCGAGACGACATCAAATGAAGGCATGACGAGTTTCCTTGAAAATTAAAACAAACCGAATAACGCCAGCACCAGCGGCACCGCCAGTGCCGTTGCAATGCCGTTCAGACATAACCCCAGTGCCGAAAAGGCCCCGTTGGTTTCACCCACCTGAATCGCTTTGGCCGTGCCAATCGCGTGCGCTGATAACCCTTTGGTAAACCCGTGAATGACCGGGTCAGAGATTTTCAGAAATTTAAGCACTGGACCGGTCAAGACCGCACCAGCAATACCGGTAATACCCACGGCCACCGTCGTCAGTGACGGAACCCCGCCTGTCAGTGCCGCCACCTCGACGGCAATGGGCATGGTGGCGGATTTTGGCGCCAGGGACAATAGGGTGTCTGTCGATGCACCAAACAGCCAGGCAATACCCAACGCCGACAAAATCGCAGTGAAGCACCCCACCACCAGCGCCACACCGATGGGCTTCCAGAGGTGCCTGAGCCGGGGCAACTGCGTATACAACGGTACGGCCAGTGCCACGGTTGCCGGACCAATCAGGAACATGAAAAAACGGGTACCTTGCTCGTAGGCAGCATAGGGTGTACCCGTCAGCAGCAAAACACCCACAATCACGACAACCGAGGTCAATACCGGCAACAGCGCCGGGTGACTGCCCGCCCGCTTGTACAGCGTCAGGGCGGCAATATACACCAGCAGTGTAAACGTGATCCAGACCACCGGCTCGGCCTGCAGCTGGCTCCAGACCTCGGCAAAAGCCTGTTTCATGACTTTTCCCCTTGCTGACGCTTCATCATCCAGGACAAGGTTAACGCCGTAACCGCGATGGTGATGACGGTACCCGCAACGCAGGCGAGCAGAAACGGCAACCACTCATGCGCCAACCGCTCGAAATGCAGCATGATGCCGGCGACAGCCGGAATGAACAACAGCATCAGGTGCTGCAAGACATGACGCGCCGTATCGCGCAGCGCGGCGGGCAGGCGGCCGAGCCACACCAGCCCGCCAAACAGGGCGAGCAAGCCAATCAAGGCCCCCGGTATGGGCAACCCCGTCATGCGTACAAACACTTCGCCCACCAGCTGCAAAACAAGCAGTACAGCGACAACACACAAAACAGGCATTCTGGGTTTCTCCTGGATTAACGAATGGTGAGAACGCAAGGTGACGGCACTGCACAGCCTGGAAAATCAGACAATACCGCACGCCCCGTTAAGGAAAAGGTCAGATGGCAAACGTTACAATGGCCGAAGCACCACAAGCAACCGCCCGTCTGCGACTCGCGCCATCCGGCCTGCCTGTACCCCAACGGTTCAGCCCATACATGCCCGTCAACGCCGAACCCGTCCAACTTACCTAAAGCACTGCACGTGTCCGCACAAACCTCTGAATTCAGTCTTCGCAAAATTGCTGTAGCCGCCTTCGGCCCGTCAATCCTGTTCGGCATCGGCGAAGGCGCCATTTACCCGGTCATTGCCCTGACGGCCCGCGAACTGGGCGCCTCATTGGCGCTAGCCGGGTTAATCGTCGCCCTGTTGGCTATCGGCTCTTTGATCAACAATATTCCTGCCGCCCTGGCTACCGCCCGCTGGGGTGAGCGTCGCGCCATGGTCGGTGCCGCCATTTTAAGCGCGTTCGGACTACTGGCTTGCCTGCTTGCACCCAATACGTGGGTGCTCGCCATCGGCGTGCTGATCATTGGCATGGCAAACTCCGTCTTCTTGCTGGCCCGTCAAACCTACCTGACCGAAGCCGTACCAATACACATGCGCGCACGGGCACTGTCCACGCTGGGCGGAACGACGCGTATCGGCCTGTTCATCGGCCCGTTTGCCGGTGCCGGCCTGATGTACTTCGTGGGGTTGCCGGGTGCCTATGGTGTGGCGATGATTGCCATGATCGGGGCCGGAGCACTGGCCTTCTTTATCCCGGACACTGGAAGCCAAGTCGCAACAGACCAAGGGCTCTTCAGGGGCAGCCAACCCGTCCGGCGAACCCAACCCGGGTATGCTGTCAATCGCGCGAGCTCATTCGACGACGTTCATGACATTAGGTCTGGGCTGCCTGCTGGTGATGGCCATACGTTCATGCCGCCAGGTTGTGATCCCGTTATGGGCTGTACATATTGGGGTCGATGCCACAACGACAGCGGTCGTCTACGGTCTGATGGGCGCGGTCGACATGCTGTTGTTCTACCCTGCCGGCAAGCTGATGGACCACAAAGGTCGTCTTTCGATTGCGCTACCCTCGATGCTGATCATGGGCAGCATGCTGCTTCTGATGCCATTTGCCGAAAGCCTGACCGCCTTTGTGATCGTCAGCATGATTCTCGGCTTTGGCAACGGCATCGGGTCGGGTCTGATCATGACAATTGGTGCCGACGCCTCGCCCGCCCACGGACGACGCCATTTTCTTGGGCTGTGGCGGCTGCTGTCGGATATCGGGGGTAGTGGCGGGCCACTTTTGCTGTCTGGCCTTACCGCGCTGGTTTCGTTGGGCGCCGGCATTGCCACGATTGGCGGCCTGGGCTTTGCAGCGGCCTGGGTGTTCTGGCGATGGCTGCCAAGGCCAACCGACCGCGCAACACCCTGAAAAGAACCATCTTCTTGTCAGTGCCGGCAATCGCTTGATCGCATTGAAGGTATACCCCGATCAGGTCAACGTCGTATTCCAACCTGTTTTACACCGTGCGTCATGACATCTACCCATGTCGCATGACGTCGCGGTGTACTATGTGCCCGATCATTCCAGCCCTGCTTTTAACTCTTTTATTGTCCGAGACACTCCATGCGTTTACTGATTGCCCTTATTTTGCCCTGGCTGACTTTTTCACTATCGGCCGACCATTTGCAGGCTTGATCTGCCTGATTCTGCAAATCACACTGATCGGCTGGATACCAGCAACCATCTGGGCGGTGTATGCACTAAGCCAGTACAAAACAGACAAAAAAATCGAAAAGGCGCTTGGACAGCGCTGATTTCCAGGCACAGGCACTAGATGCCCATGCCTGTGCATTCCTTAAAGCAACTCTTTGCGCAGTTCTGCAGCACTTTTCGGCGATAGCAAGCCTGGCGCAATATCCAGCACTGACATGGCACCCACAGCACCTTGCTGACGCAGACGATAGGCCGCCCGCGCATAGGCCACAAGCACGCTGGCCGTGAACTCGGGGTTGCTGCCCAGCTTCAGGCCAAACTCCATGATTTGCGCACTGTCGGTACCCGTTGTACCGCTACGGATCACAAACCCGCCATGCGGCATCGCCCCATGGTCACGCGCCAGTTCTTGGGCAGTGATGAAGTTTACGGTAGTGTCGTAATCGGCAAAGTAGTCAGGCATGGTGACGATGGCTTCCCTGACTGCATTCGCGTCAGCCCCGGCTTCGAGCACGACATGACACTCGCGGACATGCTTTTCACGTGTTTCAAGCACAGGACGCGTACCACTGCGAACTTTCTCGATGGCCTCTGGCGAGGAATCGTGTACTGCACGGCCCCTGCCACACCCGGTACCCGGCGCACTGCATCTGAATGCCCCTGGCTCAAGCCTTTGCCCCAGAATGTGTAGGTTGCCCCTTCAGGCAAAATGGCTTCGCCGTACAGGCGGTTGATTGAAAACAGGCCCGGGTCCCAACCTACCGAAATGACGGCAACGCGCTGCCCCGACTGTGCCGCCGCATCAACCGCTGCAAAATACTCAGGCACTTTGGCATGGGTATCGAAACTGTCAACCGTGTTGAACAAAGCGGCCAGTTGGGGCCCTTGCTCGGGAAGATCCGCTTTCGAACCACCACACAAAATAAGCACATCGACGGCATCGACAAACTCTGCAACCCGGTCCAGGGGATAGACGGGTACGCCGGTACTTTGAATGATGAGTTTGCCGGGGTCACGCCGGGTGAAGACACCAACGAGCTCCATGTCGGGCGCACGGTCAAGGGCCGATTCAACGCCGCGCCCCAGATTGCCATAGCCCGCAATGGCGATCCTGATCTTGCTGTTCATAGTAAAGTGAAATCCATAGTGAGTTATTGCAAGGCCGGCATGCAAGGCCGACCGCTGGACTGATTGTAAATCGAGACCCTAAAGCAAGCAGATCACCCGCTTCAGAATACCGGCAGAATACTGGCTGGCCACATGCGCCAGAAAACTGTTGAAGTCGTGGCTGGCCTCATCATCTGCCCGGTCGGAAACCGTTCTGATGATGGCAAAAGGGGTGCCGTACTCATGACAAATCTGCGCTACAGCCGCCCCTTCCATTTCAACGCACACCACATCGGGTAACGTGTCTCGCAACGCCTGGGCCGCCGCCGCACTGCTGACAAACTGGTCACCGCTTGCAATCAACCCGGTATGCACATTGGGTGCTGACAGATTGAACGCCTGCCGCGTCGCCACGGAAATGTCCTTCTCCCAGTCAAGGGCAAGGTAATCACGCGCTGCCTTCTCCAGCAAATGGCTCAGCCCATGGTCGGCGTCGATCCGGCTCAGGGCCAGCAGCGGTATTTCATGACGCGGAAACAAGGGGCTTGCATCCAGATCGTGATGCAGCAACGATGAGCCGACCACGACATCACCCACACGGGCATTCCCGGCAATACCGCCCGCCAACCCGGCAAACACGACACGGTCGACACCGAATTCCCGTATCAGGGTTACCGTTGTGGCCGCCGCCGCGACTTTGCCCATGCGGGCCAGCACGACCACACACGGCCGCCCGTACAGCACCCCTGGTGATAGTCGCGCATGCCGATACGCGTGACGGTCACAGACCCCATTTTTTCAAGCAAGGCGGCAATTTCGCCATGCACGGCGGCCATGATGCCGATACGTTGCATTCCGTCCCCTTTGATAGATCCGGCAGAAACGCGCGGATTCAGTGATTATAGGTTCATGCGGTTGTCACTCTGCGAGATCATTCTGATCACACTCCACTTCAGGCTGGAGAACCCTCTCTTGCGCGCCCTGATCAGTCAAAGTGTTGCCTGGCTAGCTGCCATGCTTGCTGCAAACGGTACGCACAGGTCACGTCGGCATAACCGAGTCGTTGCGCGATTTCGTTCATGTCAAGGTTCTGTTCGAACAAACCGGCTGCGTAGCTGTTCCGGAGACGTTGGGCAGTGATCACCCCAAAACGCGGGTCAACGAAGGACAGAGGTTTGAAAAATCCCGAATTACACGCGCTACCGTACTTGGATGCATGCCATTGGGATCCTTTTGACTGCAAAACAACAAAACGTGCCTATGTTGACTGCGAGCGAGTCGGTGCTCGCTCCAATCCACAAGCCAGGACGCATCAGGGTCTTGAAGTGTTTGCGTGCGGGCTACATGAGCGGCAGATCCGGCAATTTTTATCCAGATGGAATTTCTGTTTCTTTGCGGAATGATGTCTGAAGCTTTTAGAGCGAGGGCCTCTGACACCTTTAGACCAGCGCACAGGAACGATGCAGCCAACGCCCTGTCGCGGATATTCCTGGACCACGATTTCCCGTTGCTGCACACGAAAGGTCCGGAGTTATCGGCTGGATCAGGGGCAACGACATTGAGCAGGTAGTCATGCAATTGCCGGCATTGCGCCGGGTTGTAAAAATGTCGCGTCATTCGTCTTCGCCTGCTTCCAATAGGGGTCGAACAAGACCTGGTACGAGCGTACCGGATTGACCAGATGTTCAAGACAAGATGAGTGTCTATCAATGCTTTCATGCATGGCATCAAAAGCTCGCTCGATGAGACGAAGATAGCGTTGCCGCTGATTCAATTTGTTAGCGACCAGACCGGCCAGGAATTCCCTGATGTGAACAGGACTGACATCGTTCAGCACCAAATTGTGATCTTTGCACCATTTGGTGAAGACCCGCCATTGCGTGCTATAGACGAGAAACGAGCGCTTTCCGAAGGATGACCGGATCAGCCACGTATCAAAGGCAAGTTCCGGCTGGGCAACCCATTCTGCCAAACCTTTGGTGAACAGAGAGCCGGTGGTTCTTGTTTGAGAAGGCTTGGAGCGGGGCATGTGCATTGGAGTTATTGGTTGACTGTTAATTGCATTATATAATTAAAAACTGTACAAAAACACAGTTCAAAGAATAGTATCATTGCCCGATTAATCTGCTGCCGCAGAATGAGTCGGTTACACCGGGCGCAGGGTTTTCACCCCTCTGCTCAACTGAAATCCGCTGCAGTTGCAGTCAAAACTCAAGCAACCGCCAAGACCGGGCTTCAGACAAGATCAGGCTATCTTCTGCACGCACAGCGATATCTTGAACAGGCAAAGGATGCGGCTCGGCAAGAACCAATACAAGTTGGCGGTTCTGCAAAACCCTGGCGCTCCAAAGCCATGCATAGACGCACCAACCCGGCACGCCGGGCCGGCGAATAATGCTAAACAACTTGCTTAAAAACCGAGGCTGCTGAGCAGATCATCAACTTGATCCTGACTGGAGACGACATCCGCACGCGTTGGATCAATTTGAGGACCGTTAATCAGACCCTCATTGGCATTGACCTGGTCGCGAGCATCTGGAGGAGCATTCTGAATCAGCACGTCGATCAGTTCAGATTCAATAGTGCCAATCAGGATCATCATTTTGGTAATCACCTGCCCGGTCAAATCCTGGAAGCTTTGCGCCATCATGATTTGCATGAGATAGCCGGACAACGCATTCTGGCTTTCGATCCCCTGCTCAAGCAAGGTCTTGAGCTTATAAGGATCAACGGGTTTGCCTTCATTCAGGTCGGCCAGCATGGTTTTCATGGCGCGCCCATGATCATCGACCAACGGTTGTGCAGCTTCGATAGTGCCGAGCACTTCGGTAGCGGCCTGTTCAGTCATCCGTGCCACATACCGCAGCCGTTCACGGGCATCCGGAATCGCCTGTGCAGCCTGCTCGATGGTCTGGCTTAACCCCAGCTCGTACATGCTGTTGCGCAGCAATCGGGTCAACTGCCCGATACGTACCAGCACATCTTCTTGCCCTGCTGCGTCCAGCTTGCTTTGTGGCATTACGTTATCTGCATCGGCCCCATGTGAGATTCCTGTCATCATGCCGCTCCCATTTTTTCAAAAATTTTCTGCAGTTTCTCTTCCAGAACCGCTGCGGTAAACGGCTTTACCACATAACCGGATGCCCCGGTCTGGGCTGCAGCCACGATATTTTCTTTTTGGCCTCGGCAGTGACCATCAGCACCGGGATCTTGGCCATAGCAGGATCAGCACGTATGTTGGACAACATGGTCAGCCCGTCCATGTTGGGCATGTTCCAATCTGCAAGCACCAGTGTGAAGCTGCCCGATTTCAACTTCTCCAAGGCCTGAACGCCATCCTCCGCCTCGTCGACGTTCTCAAAGCCCAAATCTTTGAGCAGATTGCGAATAATACGCCGCATGGTGGGAAAGTCATCAACAACCAGTATTCGAATCGATTTATCCATAGCAAGCCTTTGTTTATTTGCTTAGTTTACGAAGATCAAGAATCACACGCAGAATGAGCACATCCCGCATGGCGATCATTCGCATCAGCCGCTTAATATTGTAGATTGTGCCGCACAACACCGCGTGCAGTCGATCCCATATGAAAAATGGTTAGACGCCGTGAGACACCTAACCCCTTGTTCTACCTCTGGTTCTAACGGTTCACGAGACGCGTTGAAACGGCGTGAGACCCATATGAATCACTCCCACTCTATTGTAAACAAGACATTTTTATCTTTTATATTCAATGGCTTATTTTCCTGCTAATTGGTAATACCATGAAAAATACCATGCTCAGAAAAGGCTTAACAATATTTTGAAAAATTGCCTACTGAGCGCTGCCGCACAGCTCCATAGGCCGCTTTCCTGGCTTTGCTTCCAGATGTATGCTCTTCTGCTCCTGCAGCTAATGGATCACCGCAAACAGGTTACTCGCCTGGGGATTCCCTTTCGACCCGAGCATCCGTATGAGACTCATGCTCGATTATTATTATTATAGAAGCCCCCATGAATAAATCGCTCATCATTTTCGGCATCGTCAACATAACCTCGGACAGTTTCTCCGATGGAGGCCGGTATCTGGCGCCAGACGCAGCCATTGCGCAGGCGCGTAAGCTGATGGCCGAGGGGGCAGATGTGATCGACCTCGGTCCGGCATCCAGCAATCCCGACGCCGCGCCTGTTTCGTCCGACACAGAAATCGCGCGTATCGCGCCGGTGCTGGACGCGCTCAAGGCAGATGGCATTCCCGTCTCGCTCGACAGTTATCAACCCGCGACGCAAGCCTATGCCTTGTCGCGTGGTGTGGCCTATCTCAATGATATTCGCGGTTTTCCAGACGCTGCGTTCTATCCGCAATTGGCGAAATCATCTGCCAAACTCGTCGTTATGCATTCGGTGCAAGACGGGCAGGCAGATCGGCGCGAGGCACCCGCTGGCGACATCATGGATCACATTGCGGCGTTCTTTGACGCGCGCATCGCGGCGCTGACGGGTGCCGGTATCAAACGCAACCGCCTTGTCCTTGATCCCGGCATGGGGTTTTTCTGGGGGCTGCTCCCGAAACCTCGCTCTCGGTGCTGGCGCGGTTCGATGAATTGCGGCTGCGCTTCGATTTGCCGGTGCTTCTGTCTGTTTCGCGCAAATCCTTTCTGCGCGCGCTCACAGGCCGTGGTCCGGGGATGTCGGGGCCGCGACACTCGCTGCAGAGCTTGCCGCCGCCGCAGGTGGAGCTGACTTCATCCGCACACACGAGCCGCGCCCCTTGCGCGACGGGCTGGCGGTATTGGCGGCGCTGAAAGAAACCGCAAGAATTCGTTAACTGCACATTCGGGATATTTCTCTATATTCGCGGTTCAGCAGGCATGTCCCCTTTGAGGGCGACCCGACGACAGGATAATCGACCTTATGGTGCGCAAATATTTCGGCACAGACGGTATTCGTGGCAAAGCCAACGAAGGCGCGATGACGGCGGAAACCGCCTTGCGCGTCGGCATGGCGGCTGGCCGTGTCTTTCGTCGCGGTGACCACCGCCATCGTGTCGTGATCGGCAAGGATACGCGCCTGTCGGGCTATATGCTTGAACCCGCGCTCACAGCCGGTTTCACCTCGATGGGCATGGACGTATTCCTTTTTGGCCCGCTGCCGACAACG